>CAYVWB010000011.1:77947-80598 GCA_964455395.1 uncultured Desulfovibrionaceae bacterium | reverse complement strand
AACCCACAGCGCCCACCGCTGCCCTCATGGAAACCTTGGGCGGCCCCACCCCCGCGGAAGTGCTGGCTCACCGCGACTGGCTCATCGTCTACGAGGACGAAGCCGCCGTCCGAGCGCTCACGCCGAACCTGGACGCCTTGGCCGATCCGAAGACCCTCGCCGACCGTATGGGCGTCATTGTCACCGCGCCGGGACCGGACAACAACGAGGATGCGGACATCGACTTCGTCTCCCGGTTCTTCGCGCCCTCCATGGGCGTGCCTGAAGACCCCGTCACGGGATCGGCGCATTGTCAGCTCGCGCCGTACTGGGCCGCCCGGCTGGGCAAGGTTCGCATGCAAGCCAGACAGGTCTCGCCGCGCGGCGGAGAGCTCTACTGCTCCATGGACGCCACCCGCAGCGAGATGGAGGACGAGGCGCTGCACAACGGCGCCGCCAACGGCGAACGCTTGCGTCTCTCCGGGGACGCCGTGCTCTATTTCCGCGGCTCCTGCTTCATCTAGCGCGGCGTCATCTGCGCCGCCGACACTCCGACAGGGGATGAGGGACACGGCTCAGCCATGCGCGCCCGGACGCTCCCTGTGAAGGATGGGTGGGAACGGCCATGGCCCTGCGAGACGACGCCCGCGCCCCCGATTCAGCCTGACAAGCCATGACGCATCCCACAGGACACCGTGCAATTTCGAGCCATGAGCCGGGACCTGCGCCCGACGCGCTTCCGGCGAGGAAAGCCGGGACCGCAGACGATCCGCACAGTGGCTGAATCAGACTCCCAGCCCGGAATCCCGGGCCTGCCATGGCTCATGCAGGGGAAGACAGCGCCGGCGGCGCCTTCCCCCGGGGTGCGGGTCGGCCTGGATGGAGCGAACGCTACCGCGGCTGCAACTCGATGAGTCGGACGTGAACTTCCTGGCCGGGGCTGGCCATGTCGCCCCGAAGGACCTCCACCCGCGCCCGCACGGGTCGGTTCAACAGCAGCGGCGCGTCTCGTTGCGCCTGCGGCGAAAGGGCCGTGGCCACGTACCGCCGCTCTTGGCGCTCCGGGACGATGACGAAGTGGGGGCCGGGACGGGTGAGCCGACCCTGCAACTCCACGACCTGCCCGGCGCCTGGACCGCCTGCCCCGGGGGTGGGCGCGCCGCCTGCCGGGGGCGTCCCGCGGTGGATGGACTCGCGCACGGCGGCCACCGAGGGCAAGGATGCGATGTGGCGGTTCACCGCCGGATCGGTCACCCAGGTGAGCCCGCTCCCGGTTTGCTGTGACCAGTAGACGCGGTTGGCGTAGCCGCCGCCCGGCGCCCGCAGGATGGCGATGATCTCGGGGTAGCCGTCGCCGCTCATCTCCGCAAAGCCCAGCGCATGCGCCTGCACGCCGGCGCCGCCCTCCAGGCGCGAAAGCAGACGCCCTTCGTGGAAGACGCCGAAGTCGTGGCCGCCGGGCGTTGTCATCGTCACCAGACAGACGGCGCCCAGACCCGGCAGGTTCAACTGAAAGCTCTGCGAAGCCTCCAGACGCCCTTGTGGAAAGGCGCCGGCGTAGATGTGGCGGGGCATCATGCGGCAGCGGCCGTGGTCAGACGCCAGGGACCAGCTTGTGACATGCTGTTGCGTGGGAGGAGCTGCGGGCGCTGGAGTCGTGGCGGGCGCAGGAGGCGCGGCGCTGGTCTGCGACGGCTGTTGTTGCTGCGGCTGCGTCGTTTGCTGCTGCTGCGTCGTTTGCTGCTGCTGCGTCGTTTGCTGCTGCTGTGGCGATTGCTGCTGCTGTGGCGATTGCGCCGTTTGCGAAGTCTGGGGTTGCTGAGCCGGCTGGGTCTGCGCCGGGGAAGGAGTCACGGCGACTTCGGGCGTTTGGGGCGCTGTTTGGCGTTGCGATTGGCCGGGTTGCGCCTGCTGCGAGGCCACGGCGTCACCGTCGAGGCTGCGCGCTTCGAAGACGTAGTCCCCGCCGACGCGGCCTCGCAGGAGCTGCGCGTCAGGACAGGAAGCCAGCCATGCCGGGTAATCCGTGGACTCCGGCAGCGTCCGGGCCGAGGGCGCCAGGGATAGCCCGGCGGCGTCGACGAGGCCCTCCAGGGTGAAGGGCTCCGTCCCCCAGGGCGAGGCCTCTGCGTTGGTCTCGGTCGTGGATGCGGCGTCGGGGGTGAACCGTGCGCGCACGAAGGCGCTCTCGGCGTCGGCGGATTCGCGTCGTCGTTGGGTAATCTCCAGCGCGCCCTGACCGACCACGACACCGTCGCTGTCGCGCAGCGTCGTCCGGAACACGGCGTCCTCCCGGACGGTCTCCAGGCAGGAGGCGTGGGCGGCGCACGGCGCGAGGGTCATGAAAATCAATAGTACGATGAGGTTCTTGAGGCGGAAAGGCATGCTTCCTCCTGGGCTGAACGTGCGGCGGGTGGGACCCGCCGTGGCGGAACGGCGACTACGACGACTGGTGATCGTGCCGGCGCGTCCTGTTCGTGAAGCATCATCCTACGCGAAACCGTGTCGCGAGGCCAAAGGAGATTCCCGGGCATGCGGGACGCAGTGGTCGGGGAGGCTTCGGGGAGCGCGCGGCGTTCGACATGATAATACAGAGCGCATGCTCATGAATTGACCTCGTCGCCAGGGTATGGTCCGAAGCGTTGTCGGCGCTGGCGACGCCGGCCATCGTG
>CAYVWB010000011.1:67833-77847 GCA_964455395.1 uncultured Desulfovibrionaceae bacterium | reverse complement strand
GCCGGAGTCGTGGCCGGAGTCGTGGCCGGAGTCGTGGCCGGAGTCGTGGCCGGAGTCGTGGCCGGAGAAAAGGGGCGCGCCATGGAAAGCCGCAGCCCGGCCGTGACGACGCTGTTCCGGGTGACGCTGCAGGCGCGCCGTGCGGTTCAAAAGAGCAGCGCCGCGCCCAAGGCGCCCATGCCGCCGCCCACCGCCATGAGCAACGCGCCCCGTCCGCTGCGCCCGGGTTCGAGCACGGCTCGTCTCGGGTCTGTGGGATCGTAGTAGACGGCGACGGGTTGATGGAGCGGGTAGTGGTCCGCCAGGGCGAACGACTCCTCGGCGGTGAGCTCCAGGCGTTCACGGCCGGCGCTGATGGTCGTGCCGGTGAAGACGACGTCGCCGAGGGCGTATTCGTAGGTGATTTCGCCGTAATACTCGGTGGAGCTGTCCGGGTCGTTCGGGGCCTTGCGCAATTTCGCGGCGGTGATGGTTCCCATGACGTGGGGCCATTCTCGGGAGGCTTCGCCTTGCGCGAACTGTCGGTAGCCGGCGTAGAAGCAAAGCACGCCCAGGCCCAGTGCGAACAAGGCTGGCAAGTCGTCGCTCCACCAGTCCATTCGTCATCATCCTTGGGGAAGAGAGGGCGTGGGGTCGCTGGCTCGGCGCGTGGTGAAGGTTCTGGTGCGCGCCTCCAGCCTGTCGAGGGCCGAGTCGTGATTGTCGCCGGTGCGGGCAGTGGACGGGCCGTAGCGCGCCTGGAGGTAGAGTTCTGTTATCTCGCGGACGGAGTCCGCAAGGTCCGGACGCATGGCTGCGACGCGTTCGGCATAGGCGAGTGGCGCTTCCGCCGGGCTACGCGGCGCCCCGATGGCCTGGAGGACGCGTTCCATGCGGGCGTAGCAGCGGCGGGCCTTGTCTGGTCTGCGGGGCCTGCGCCGCATCCACCATTTGGAGAGAACCAGCAGCGCCGCGACGAGGGCCGCCACGCCGAAGAGCGTCACCAAGCGGCCCCACACGGAGCCGAAGTTCACCCCCAGCTGCTGGAAGAAGCGCAGCTGCGCGGAGTAATCGTAGCTCACCACCCAGGCTTGCCACCGGAACTGGATCATGTCGAGGTAGAGAGTCACGGATGTGTACAGTTCCCGGAGCCCCTCGTACCGTCCGAGGAGCGCGCCCAAGCCGCCCACGGTTTGCTCCCGCGCATCCAGAAAGGCGCGGGCGCCGCGCTCGATGCGCTCCGGCGCCACAGCGGCGATGGGGTCCACCCGCACCCAACCGACACTGGGATTGTAGACCTCCGTCCAGGCGTGCGCGTGCAGCTGACGCACCATGATGTAGTCGTCGAAGCGGTTGAGGTCGCCGCCTTGGTAGCCGCGCACCACCCGAGCCGGCGTCCCTGCTGCGCGCATCAGAAACGCGAAGGCCGCAGCGTAGTGTTCGCAGAAGCCTTCCCGCGTCTCGAAGAGGAAGGCGTCCACATCGTCGGCGGCGGGCAGCGCCGTCGGGGTGAGGGTGTAGAAGAAGGGCTCTTCGCGGATGTAGGTCAAGGCGTTGCGGACCCGCTCGAGCAGGGGCGCATCACGCCAGGAAGCGCCCAAGGCCCTGGCGCGTGGGTTGTCCGCGCCGGGCAGGGCAAGGTTTGTCCTCAGTTCCAGGGAGGTCAGCGCGCGGAAGGGTTCGAAACGCGACGTCCCCGTGTAAGTCAGCACGTCCGCAGTCGCCTCCCGCAGCTGCGCCGTGGCGTCCGTCAGTCTCTCGAGCCGGAAGCCGACCACCCCGCGCAGGGACACCGGCGTCTCCAGCAAGGGCAGCGCCTTGTCCATGCGAGGTTCCAGCATGACGTCATACGAAGCGCCCTCGCCTTCGAGATTGGGCAAGTCGCCGCGCCTGGGCGTGCTGCGTCGCCACGCCATGCCCTCGGCGCGTTCCAGGGTCTGCGTGCGCCAATACAAGAGCATCTGCGCAGGCGTTTGGTCCTCAAACCGCACCCGGAAGGCCAGGGTTTCGGAAAGCGCCAGCTCCGTGATGTCGCCGGGCGCCATCGCATCGTCAAAGCCGATGCCGCCGCTGCCGGCCGCGAAGCCCAGCAAGCCGTACGGGATGCGCGGGAACACCAGAAACAACGCCACGGCCAAGGGCAAAGCAGCCAGCACGAGCCGAGCGGAGAGCCCCAGACTTGCGCGCAAGGTGACGCGTTGCGCGGTGACGGCGGCTTCCGCTGAACCGGCGGCGAGCCGACGCACCCCGCGGCGCCGCGTGAGCTGCATCATCACCCCCAGATACAGAACCGCCATGGCCGCCAGGTAGAGTGTGTTGAAGAGGCTCTCGGAGCGGAACACGCCGCTGATGGTGAGAAACAGGGAGAGAAAGACCGCCACCATCCTGTCGCGATGGGAGCGCATTTCCAGAGGCTTGAGGCCCAGCAGCACAGCCAGGCATGCAGCCCCGAGTGTGATCGGCGGCTCATCCCACTGGCTGACAGCCGCGAGCCCCACCCCCGCAAGCGTCACAAGGGGGAGCGCCAGCTGTTTCAACGGAATGGTCGCGCCGCGGGCCTGCAAGGCGGCGAGACTCCAGAAGCCGACGCACCAGAGGATGATCCACAAGGGCAAGATCCCCAGGTGCGGCCCCAGCGACCCCGCCAGCGCCGCCAGCGTCAACAGGAACAGCCGCAACTCACGACGCAGCACGGCGTCCTCCTGGTGGTGGGGCTTTTCCGCCGGCGGCGGCTGTGGACCCCGCTGCGTCGGCTGGGTGGTGGACGACGTCGCCACGCGCGAGTCCTTGGCCGGCTTCCGGCGCGCCGTCAGCGAGGTTGAACAGCGCCAACGCCTCCAGGCAGCGCTTCAGGTGGCCTGCCGGGTCTCCGCCCGTGGTCGAGGGTGGAGGAATCTCCACGGTGGGCAACCGCAGCCCGAAGTCCAAGCCGCGGTTGTGGGCTTCCATCGCCATGGCTGTCAACCGGGAGAGCCGCGTTTCCACGTCGTGGCCGACCTCTGGCGCCAGCTCGGGCAGACGCGCGTAGTCCAGATAGAACGAAGCCCCGGCGCTGCCCTGGAATTCCTTGGTGAAGAGGCCTTGTCCTCGGGTGGAGGCTTTCCATGCGATGCGCTGCATGACATCCCCGGGCTGGTAGGCGCGCAGTTCCCGGAAGTCGTCCACGCCGGGGCCTTCGCCCTCGCCTTCGCCATGTCCGGGGCCGCCGCGTCCGAAGACGAGGGGGCCCGGCAGGGGTTGCGGATAGACGAGGCAAGGCGTCGCCACGTCGTGTTCGCTGCTGGCGAGAAACAGGCTCAGGGGATGCTCCGTGACCAACGTCAAGGGCCCCGGCTGCAACAGGCCCCGTCGCGGCGCCGGCACGGCCACGGTCATGCGGCCGCCCGAAGCGAGGTCGTAGAGGGGAATGTCGTCATGGAGCGTCATGTCGCCGGCGAGCAGGGAGACGCTCCTGCACATGTCGGAGGCGTTGGCCGTGGCGTGGAACAGGGCTTGACCGCCTGCAAAGACGGGGTCCGCCGTGGCGGCGACGAGCGTCACGCCCTGGAGGTTGCGCAGGGCGACAACGGCCGAGGCCGCGCCGGCGCCGCCGAGCAGAAACGTGAAGAAAAAGCCGACGTTGTTGACGTAGTTCACGGAGCCTACGAGCATGCCGAATATCGCCAGAAAGAAGAAGAAGCCGAGCCGGGTAAGGCGCAGCCGCACGCGGGGGAGCTCGCGTCGGGAGTTGGGGGGTGTCTGGTCGCGGACCATGGGGAGCCTGAGGAAGCCGGTTGGCGTGACGGAAAGCGATCAGGGAATGGGCACGCGGGAGAAAAGGGTCTCCAGCTCGTGTGCGGTAAACTCCCGGTGCTCCCGGGCGCTGCGCAGCCGATGGCGCGCCATGGGAAGCAGCACCGCCTGGACATCGTCCGGCGCGACCAGTTCCCGACCCTCCAGGTAGGCCCACGCCTTGGCTGCGGCCAAGAGACCCAGTCCCGCGCGGGGGGAGAGGCCCACGGCCAGTTCCGGCGTTTCCCGCGTGAAGGTGATGAGGTCCAGCACATACTCCAGCAAAGGATCCGCGGCGTGTACGCTGGCGACTTCTTCCTGCCGGGCGAGGACCTCCGCCGGGGAGAGCATGGGGGCCAGCGCCTCCAGCCGGGAGCGCATGCCGTTGCGGCCGCCGTGTTCCAGCAGCCGCCGTTCGGCTTCGCGGTGGGGATACCCCAGGTGGATGCGCATCAGAAAACGGTCCAGCTGCGAGTCCGGCAAGGGGAAGGCGCCGGATTGCTCGATGGGATTCTGCGTGGCGATGACGAAGAACGGAGCCGGCAGAGGCCGGGTCTGACCTTCGCTGGAGACTTGCCGCTCCTCCATGGCCTCCAGGAGAGCGCTCTGCGTTTTGGGGGTGGCGCGGTTGATCTCGTCGGAGAGGAGCACCTGGGTGAAGACCGGGCCCTGGTGGAAGACGAATTCACCGGGACCGCCGGCGCGCTGCTCGAAAACGGAGACGCCGAGCAGGTCGCCCGGCAGCAGGTCCGAAGTGAACTGCACCCGCTGGAAGGAAAGCCCCATGACCGTGGCGAGGGCTTGGGCCAACGTGGTCTTGCCGATGCCGGGGATGTCCTCGATGAGCAGATGGCCGCGCGCCAGCAGGCACGCCAGGGCCAACCGCACCTGACTTTCCTTGCCGAGCACCACGGCGCCGACGGCGTCCACGAGGCGGGCGAATTCTTCGCGCATGGGGGAGCGTCCTTACTGAGGGTGAGAGGAAGCCACGAACGCCGGTTGCAGCACGACGTCACACACGACGATAGCACACGGCGCGAAAGGGGGTCCACATTCCGGCGAAAGAAGTCATTTCCGTAACGTGAACGCCCACGACGAGGGTTCATTTTGTGAAGGCTATCGGGTATGACGTCTCCATGATCGCCGTGGTGCACACAGCCGCCTTGCTCGGTATAGACGCCTACACCGTCCGTCTTGAAGTCGATTTCGCACGGCAAGGCATGCCCGCTTTCTCCATGGTGGGGCTTGCCGAGGGCGCTGTCCGCGAAGCCAAGGAGCGTGTCTTCGCAGCCTTGCGCAACACCGGACTGCGGTTGCCCCCGGCGCGCATCACGGTGAACCTCGCGCCGGCGGACCGCCGCAAGGAGGGCAGCGGCTACGACCTGCCGCTGGCCTTGGCGCTGCTTGCTGCGGCGGAAGCGTTGCCCATGGAGGCGCTGCAGGGCTGGTACGCCGTGGGGGAGCTCTCCCTGGCGGGGGAGGTGCAGCCGGTGCCCGGCGTGCTACCTCTGGCGCTGAGGGCGCGCGCGGACGGCGCCAAGGGTGTGCTCGTTCCCCACGAGAACGCCGGGGAAGCCGCCGTGGTGGAGGGGCTGGCGGTGCATCCCGTGGCGCGGCTGAGCGACGCCGTGGCCCACGTGACCGGGAAGCGGTTCATCCCCCAGGCCCGGACGGACCTGGAAACGCTTTTCAACGAACGCGCCGCCTTTGCTGCGGACTTCGCCGAAGTCAAAGGGCAGGAGCACGCCAAGCGCGCCATCGAGATCGCTGCCGCCGGCGGTCACAACCTCCTCTTCATGGGGCCGCCGGGCTCGGGCAAGACCATGCTCGCCCAGCGCATTCCATCCGTGTTGCCGCCACTCTCCTTCGACGAGGCCTTGGAGGTGACGAAGATCTACAGCGTGGCCGGCTTGCTGGAGTCGGGCAAGGCGCTGGTGGTTTCACGGCCGTTCCGCAGTCCGCACCACACCATTTCGGACGCGGGTCTCGTGGGCGGCGGCGCGTACCCCCGGCCCGGCGAGGTCTCCCTGGCGCACCGCGGGGTGCTCTTTCTTGACGAATTGCCCGAGTTCAAGAAGCAGGTGCTGGAGGTGCTGCGTCAACCCCTGGAGGACGGTCGGGTGACCATCAGCCGCGCTGCGCTCTCGCTCACCTACCCGGCGGATCTCATGCTCGTGGCGGCCATGAATCCCTGCCCTTGCGGCTATCTGGGGCATGGCAAGCACCCGTGCGTCTGTTCGCCCACCCAGACGCAACGATACCGCAGCCGGCTCTCCGGACCTCTGCTGGACCGCATCGACCTCCACGTGGAAGCCCCGGCCGTGGATTACGACGACCTGCGGCCCGGCGGCGTCGGCGCGGACTCCGGCTCCATGCGACTGCGCATCGAAGCGGCGCGCGCACGTCAAGCCGAACGCTACGCCGGCAGCCCCGCGCGCACCAACGCCGACCTGGGGGGGCGGCTGCTGGAGCAACACTGCCGCCTGGGCGACGCGGAGCAGACCTTTCTGGGGGAGGCGGTGCGTCGCCTGGGACTTTCGGCGCGGGCGTACACCCGCGTGTTGCGTATCGCGCGCTCCATTGCGGATCTGGAGGGGGAAGACGCCATCACCACAGGCCGCCTCGCCGAAGCCATCAACTATCGCAGTCTGGACCGCCAGAGCGCGGTGTGAAATTCTTCCCGCCCACTCCATGACGGCGGCGCGCAGCCGCCTTCTCTTCAAGCTTCGGAACGCAGCATAGGCTCGCAGTCTCGCAGTCTCGCAGTCTCGCAGTCGTGCAGTCGAGCAATCGTGCAGTCGAGCCGTCTTGCAGTCGTCGAGTCATGGAGTCGCGCGCACGACCGTTGTCGTGACGCTGTCGCAGCAGTGTGATCGGTCGAAGGCCGGCTCACGGCTGGATCAACGCGTGGCGTCAAGCAGAGTCGGGCAGAGTCGGGCGGAGTCGGGAGGAGCCAGGCGGAGTCGGTGGCCCGCCAAAGACTCCTTTCGTCGGCGGTGGGGGTCGGCTCGACGCGCAACACCCACGCCATTGTCGACGTCCCGTTCGGGGGTATGTCGGGTGGGCGACGCCTCAAGTCCTTGATACGTCACGGGTAAAATCGGGACATTGCGGATGGCGTTTGACATCGTTCGGCGATCCATGTATCTCATCATCTACGTGCGCCCGCGTTGTCTCTGGTGGTGGAGGGTCGCCATATATGAAGATCAAAGGCGTCTTCATTGCCTGTTGATGCATCGTCATGTGGCGCATGTTGAATCTTATTGCAATGCTGTTGCAGTCGTGTTGCGTTGTCTTGTGCGTGTTACGGGACGCAGCATGAGACGAACGAACGCGAAGCCGTGACGGCATGCAATCACGCAGGTCGGGCGCGAAGTCTCGTTCCTTGGCCTGTCACTGTTTCGCGCTGCGCTGCTGCAGCCCGCCGCCGCGCTCCCCGAAGCGCGCCAACGTCCCCACGAAGGAGCCCCCACGATGAAGATTCCCAGTCTGCCGCTCGGCGAAGGCATCGAGGCGTTCATCGATTTCCTCGTCAACAACCTCGCAGGCCTCACCAAGGCCCTCTCCGCCGTCGCCGAGCTGCTGCTCGAATGGATTGAGGACGGACTGCTCTTCGTCCCCCCCTGGATTCTCATCGCGCTCATCACGTTCTTCGCCTTTCGGGTCACCCGCGGCAATCGGGGCATCGCTGTCTTCACGGCGCTGGGGCTGCTGCTCATCTGGAACATCGAGCTGTGGGACGCCACCATCTCCACCATCGCGCTGGTGCTCATCGCCACGGGGGTCGCCATCATGATCGGGGTGCCCCTGGGCATCGCCGCCGCCGTGAGCAACACGGTGAACCGCATCGTCATGCCCGTCCTGGATGTCATGCAGACCATGCCGGCTTTCGTCTATCTCATCCCAGCCATTCCCTTTTTCGGGCTGGGCAAGGTGGCGGCCATCTTCTCCACGGTCATTTTCGCCATGCCGCCAGCCATTCGGCTCACGGCGCTTGGCATCAAGCAGGTGCCCGGCGAGCTGGTGGAGTGCGCCGAGGCTTTCGGCAGCAACCGCTGGCAACGGCTCACCAAGCTGGAGCTGCCGCTGGCCACGCCCACCATCATGGCCGGGGTGAACCAGACGGTCATGCTGGCGCTTTCCATGGTGGTCATCGCAGCCATGATCGGCGCGCGGGGGCTGGGCGGCGAGGTCTGGAAAGCCATTCAGCGCATGAAGATGGGCGACGGCTTCGAGGCCGGCATCGGCATTGTCATCGTGGCCATCATCCTGGACCGCATTCTGCAGCGCGTGGGCGGCCGGGCCAAGGCCTGACGCCCCCGACCCGACCTTGCCGCCGCGCGCGTTCCCACACCCTTACGACAAGGAGCAAGCCATGCGTACGAACATTGGAGTCCGCATCAAGACGCTGGTCCTCACAGCTGCGCTCGTCCTGCTGACAGCGTCCGTGGCCTGGGCTGAAGTGGAGCTCGCCTATGTGGAGTGGTCCTCCGAAGTGGCCAGCACCAACGTGGTGAAGGCTGTCATCGAGGACAAGCTCGGCATGGAGTGCGAGATCACCCCGGTCTCCGTGGGACCCATGTACGCCGCCGTGGCCGCTGGCGACGTGGACGGCATGGTGGCTTCCTGGCAGCCCCTGCAGGCCGAAAACCTCAAGACCGTCGAAGCTGATGTGGTGAACCTCGGTCCCAACATGGTGGGCGTGCAGAGCGGCTTGGTGGTCCCTGCGTTCGTGACGGTGGACTCCATCGACCAGCTCAACGCGCAAGCTGAAAAGTTCAATGAAGAAATCATCGGCATCGACCCCGGCGCCGGCATCATGCAGCAGACAGAGAAAGCCCTGGAGACTTATCAGCTCGAGGACTTCGAGCTGGTGGACTCCACCGGCGCCATGATGACCGCCGCCTTGGCCGACGCCATCCGCCGCGAGGAGTGGATCGTCATCACCGGCTGGACGCCGCACTGGATGTGGGGAACCTGGGATCTCAAATATCTGGAGGACCCCAAGAACGTCTACGGCAAAGCAGAGGACGGAACAATCCTCACCCTGGTGCGCAAAGGTCTGGAGCAGGACATGCCCGAAGTCTACGCCTTCCTGGATAAGTTCCAGTGGTCCGCGGACGACATGGCCACGGTGATGGTCTGGATCCGCGAAGGCATGGAGCCTGCCGACGCCGCGAGGAAGTTCATCGAAGAGAATCCGGACCTGGTGGCGAGCTGGCTGGAATAGCCGCTGGAACTGCCGGACGCGCGACGTCTGCGACCCCATGCGCCCATGCGGAGGCGCACAGTCGCGGCGGCGCGCCCATGTACACGAACCGAGACGCATGAACCGGCCGGGGCGAGGACGTCCCGGTCGGTTTTGTCGTGGGACGCCGAACATCCTGCCGGCGAAGATCGAGGCGGCGCTCCGGTCCCGTCGGCAGCAATGAACACGGCGACTTGAGGTCCGGCGCGGCAAGGCTGTGGCGGCCATGGACGGCGGTGGGGTCCCCTGGTATGCTGAGCCTCGCAATGGTCTAGCGGATCGGTCCAGGCCGCCATCCGTCCCCGTCGAGAACCGCATCCAGCAAGTCTTCCGCGCTGCTCCAAATCGGGATCCCGCCGCCATGCCCACCCTCTCCCCCGCTGCAGAGCGCTGGCTCAAGGCCGTCCACCTGCTGTTCGTCGCCCTCTGGGTGGGGGGCGGCGTGGCGCTGGTGCTCATGGTCCATCTGCTGCGTCCGGAAACCGCGGTCTCTGGGGGCGAGGTCGTGGGGCTCACCCGCGCCATGCGTTTCGTGGACGACTGGGTCATCATTCCCGGCGCGTTCGGTTGCCTGCTCACGGGGCTTATCTATTCCCTGTGGACGAAATGGGGCTTCATCCGGCACGGCTGGGTGGCGGCGAAGTGGGTGGTGAATGTGGGCGGCATTCTTTTCGGGTCGTTCTTTCTGGGCCCGTGGATCAACAGTCTCGGACCCATCGCTAGCGCGCAGGGGCTGCTCGCGGTGGAGGACGCCGTCTTTCGCCACAACCTCGCCATGAACGCCATCTGGGGGCCGGTGCAGGTGGGCACGCTCATCGTCGCCGTGCTGCTCTCCACACTCAAACCGTGGAAGCGCTGGCGTGCGCGGAGCGGAGCGCGTTGAGATGGCGGTGGTCGTCTACTGCCCTGCCTGCGCACTGTTGCAGGGCGTGTTTGCGGAGTCGCGCGTGGGCGAACGCCAGGACTGCGACCGCTGCGGCCACATCGATGCTAGCACCTCAGCGGAGGACGACGAG
>CAYVWB010000011.1:62977-67823 GCA_964455395.1 uncultured Desulfovibrionaceae bacterium | reverse complement strand
TCTCGCCGCTACATGAGCCAGGGCAGCCGCGTGGACGCCCGGCGCTACCGCGTGCGGTGCCCGCACTGCGGACTGTACCTGCGTAGCGCGCCGCCGCGGTTGCTGGGTCGGAAGGTGCGCTGTAAAGCGTGCGGCGGAGCGTTCCGTCTGGGCGACGGCGCGTCCGTGGAGCCCTTGGACAAATATCAGTACGCCATCCCCATGCCCGAGCCGCCGAGCCACCACACGCAGTTCATGAACCGGCGCACGGCCGAGGAAGCCGCCCCGACGGTGGACGTGACCGTGAACGCCGTGACCATGGAGCTGGCGGCAGGTATGGAGCTTCGACGGACCGCGCAGGCCTCGCACAATGCGTCGGACAGGTCTGACGAACTGAACGGGCCGGTTGATCAGAACAGGCCGGAGGCGCAGAACGCCCTTGAACTGGACGTCTCCACCACGGTCAGGCCGCGGCGGCGCCGTCCTGTCACACCGGGACCGCGGTCTCCCCTGCGCTTCCGGCCCAGGCGCAAGGGCTGAAGCCCGGCCCAGCCCTCCAGCGCGCCCATATCTTCAGCAGGCGCAGACGCCATGGGTGGGGGTCGCCCGGCGGTTGCGAAGAAGCCGCGCCCCCGGGCGCCTCGTCCGTCACCGTTCAGCCGGAAGATTCGCCTGCTTCGCCTGCTTCGCCGGATTCGCCTGCTTCGTCGGATGCGCCGGATGCGCCGGATTCGTCCATGCGGACGGCGTGGACATCATGGAAGAGCCGCCGCTCCAGGGTCAGCGACTCCCCGCGTACGCGCACCAAGGCAGGCTCCAGGGGGTCCGACAGGGCCCAGGTCTGTTCGGCGCCATCTTCGCGCGCATTCCCGGCGGCCCACGCCAGCGGCAAAGGCGCGAGTCCCGGCGCAAGGCGAAGCGACAGGCCCACGCCCCACAACCGTTTCTCCTGCAGAAGCTCCAGCACGCCGCCGTCCGCCGTCCGATACCGACCGACCGCCGCAGCCACGAGGCTTGCGTCCGGTGGGGACGCGCCCGGCGCAGGGCCGAATCCCGGCCAGGCATGGACGTGGGCCACGGCGCGCAGCAGCTCGGCGATGAGCGCGCGGCCGTTTTCGCCGTTGGTCATGATGGCGACCCCTTGGCGTCGCCCAGGCAGCATGACGAGCACGCTCTTGTAGCCGGCGTTGGAGCCCTCGTGGAAAAGCGCAAGTTCGGTGCGGCGCGTCATGAACAGTCCAAGCCCCATGGCGAGATCGCGGTCGCGGGCCTGGGGAGAGGCCATGGCCTGCGCCCACGGCGCCGGCATGAGCGGCGTCGGGGACTCCGGGGCGGCCCTGCCGGCGAGCGCCGCCGTGAAAGCCGCGCCGAGCCTGGCGAGGTCCTCCGCGGTGGACCACATCCCCGCTGCGGCGAGCTCCGGATAGACCCGCCACCCGCCGGGCAGGACGCGTCCCTGGGAGTCGTGCGCCAGGGCGACGTCGTCGTCCTTGTCCCCGTCAGGCGCGGCGAAGCCGCTGCGGGTCATGCCGCAAGGGGTGAAGACGACTCGTTGGGCGAGGCGCTCCAGCGGCTCCCCGGAGACGTCCTCGACAAGCTGTTGCGCCATGAGGAGGCCGCCACCGGAGTACCGGAAAGCCGCGCCCGGCGGCAAAGTGATGCGCACGGGGGGCGTCGTGGCGGGCGGGATTCCCCGCAGGACCTCGGCCAGGGTGGGGACGGGACCGCTGCGGGGTATCCCGGAAAGCCCGGGACGTTCACCCCGCCGGTGTGCGAGAGCAGCATGCGCAAGGTGACGAACACGGTCGCCGACTCGGCGGGGTAGGGCGGCGGGGCCCATCTGCGCAGGAAGTCTCGGGCTGGCGCGTCCAGGGGGGGCGCGTTGCGCGCAGCGGCGTGGACAGCGCAGAGCGAGGCCACGAATTTGCTGATGGAAGCCGCCTGGAACCGCGTGCTTGGGGTGACGTCCGGACCCCCTGTGTGCGTGACTCCGTAGCCGCGCGCCCACGTCACTCGTCCATCATGAAAGAACGCCACGGCCGCGCCGGGCACGCGGTAGCGCCGCATGCGCTCTGTCAGGGACATGGCGGCGTCCTCCACGCGAGCGCCTGGGGGCAGCGTCCCGGGCAACAGCGAACGCTCCACGGCGGCGGGGTCCGGGAGCGGCTCGGCGCGCGCCGGTCGAGGCGGGCTGGCGATCAGGAACATTCCCAGTACGAGGCAGATCGCCATGACGGCGGCCTGTCGTGGCGCGCGCGTCCATGGTGTGGTCGTCCACGGGGAGCGGAAGGGGTCGGCTGGGGTGGAGGGTGCGTGCATGGCGGAACCGGTTTTTCCTGTGGGCGCGAGGGTGTTTTGTGGCGTATGGTGTCTGGGTCGTGAGGTGTGGCGCATGGCGTGCGTCGAAACGATCCTTTGGAGCGGGTCGCGCGGGCTGGCGCAGCCGTGGCCGCCGGACTCAAGGAGGTGGGGGCCTCATGGTCGCGCGGGGTTGTGCGCCGGACGCTACGGTGGAGCAGAGTGCGGCAGGGGTCAAGCCTGTCATGGATCTGGTCGCCCTGGAAGTATACGATTTTGAAGAATACGCACGGTGTTCGGGTGGTTTGATCACAAAAAGATTGCAATAATGTAGACATTTTCATTCAAATATGTAAGTCGAGCACATCTTTTTTCGGCGCGGAACCTTTCTATTCGGCTTCAAGCGGTTCAACACGGGAGGATTGTTGGTATGAACGCGGTGGACAACGCATTCATTCTGGTCAGCGCAGCGTTGGTGATGTTCATGACCCCGGGGCTGGCGCTCTTCTACGCCGGCCTCACCCGCAGCAAGAACGTGCTGGGGACGGCCATGCAGTCCTTCACTATGCTGGGGCTCATCTCCGTGCTGTGGGCGGTGGTGGGATACTCGCTGGCGTTCGGGACGGACTACGGGGGCGTCATCGGCGGGCTGGACTTCATGTTCCTGAACGGCGTGGGCATGGACACGACGAACTCGCCGGCAGGCAATCTGCCGCACCTCACCTTCATGATTTTCCAGTGCATGTTCGCCGTCATCACGCCGGCGCTCATCACGGGGGCGTTCGCCGAACGCATGAAGTTCGGCGCGTTCGTCGTCTTCTCCGCGTTGTGGCTGCTCGTGGTGTATGCGCCGATGGCGCACTGGGTGTGGGGCGGCGGTTGGATGGGCGCCATGGGCGCGCTGGACTTCGCCGGCGGCGCGGTGGTGCACATGAGCTCGGGCGCGGCGGCGCTGGCTGCGGCCGTGGTGCTAGGACCGCGCAAAGGCTACGGTCGGGAGCCTCTGCTGCCGCACAACCTGCCCATGACGTTGCTGGGCGCGGGCATTCTCTGGTTCGGCTGGTTCGGCTTCAATGCGGGCAGCGCGCTGGCGGCCGACGGATTGGCAGCCAACGCCTTCGCGGCCACGCACATGGCTGCGGCGGCTGGTCTGCTGGGCTGGGTCGCCATCGAGTGGCTGCATCACGGCAAGCCCACCACCCTGGGCGCGGCGTCCGGGTTGTTGGCCGGTCTGGTGGCCATCACCCCGGCAGCCGGTTTCGTCACCCCCGTCAGCGGCATCGTCATCGGGCTCATCGCCGGCCCCATCTGCTATCTTGGCGTACTGCTCAAGAGCAAGCTGGGCTATGACGACTCCCTGGACGTGGTGGGCATCCACGGCCTCGGAGGCACCTGGGGAGCTCTGGCCACGGGGATTTTCGCCAGCATCGGCGCGGAGGGGCTGCTTTACGGCAACCCTGTCCAACTGTGGATTCAGTTCGTCTCCGTCGTCGCCACCTGGCTCTTCTGCTTCCTCGCCAGCTACATCCTCTTCAAGATCATCGACGCCATCATTGGCCTGCGGGTGGACGCCGACAAGGAAGAACAAGGGCTTGACGTGAGCGAGCACAGCGAGACAGGATACCAGTGGTAAGCCCAAGGAGAGCGAACGCATGAAAAAGATCGAGATCATCATCCGGCCCCACAAGCTGGACGACGTCAAGGAAGCGCTGGTGGCCAAAGGCGTCAAAGGCATGGCCGTGTCCGAGATCAAAGGCTTCGGACGCCAGCGCGGACACAAGGAAATCTACCGCGGCGCGGAATACCAGGTGGACTTCGTCCCCAAGATCCGCATCGACGTGGTGGTGGAGGACGCCTTGCTTGCCGAAGCCCTCGACGCCGTACAGAAGGCCGCGCACACCGGCAAAGTCGGCGACGGCAAGATCTTCGTCTCCACTGTCGATGAAGTGGTGCGCATCCGCACGGGCGAAACCGGCGACACCGCCATCTGATCACAACGCTGCGCAAGGGGGCGTCGCCAGGAGCGGCGCCCCACCGCAGCCGATTGCCGCACGTTCATGCCGATCATGGACGACCCGGCGCCGGGCGCACCCCGCCTCGAAGAAGACGAACGCCGACTTCTGCCAGCCGTGCGGACCATCCTCCAGACCCCGCCGGCGCAGTTCCTGGCGGAGGGTGAGCCTCGTCCCTGGCGGCGCGCCGCCGCGTGCATGGACCGCTTCCTCGCCGCCACACTCGAGCGCTCTCTCGCACACGCCGCGATCACCCCCGCAACAGCGCCGCACCACCCTCGCAAGGAGCGCCAACCCGGCGTCTGCTTCGTCGCCTTGGGCGGCTACGGCCGCAGCGAACTCTGTCCCCACTCGGACATCGACCTGCTCATTCTTGTGGATGAACGCGCCCTGGATGGCGAAGTCCACGCCCATACCGGCGCCGTGGCGGCCGCAGCGCTCCACCCTTTGTGGGACGCCGGCTTCGAGGTGGGCCACGGCGTGCGCACCGTCGCGCAATGCCTGGAGCTGGCGGATAAGGATTTCCCCGCGGCCATGGCGCTGCTCGAGGCGCGGCG
>CAYVWB010000011.1:15579-62967 GCA_964455395.1 uncultured Desulfovibrionaceae bacterium | reverse complement strand
CGCTGGCGATGAAGCGCTCTTCACCACGCTTCTGAACGCCACCCGGCGCTGGCTCGCCAGTCGGACCACCGACCTGGGAGCCCGCTTGCTGGAAGATGCGGAACGCCGCGGCGCCTCGTACGGCGAGGTCGCGGCGCTGCTGGAGCCGGAGCTCAAGCTCGGCCGCGGCGGGCTGCGCGACCTCCATGCACTCCTCTGGACGGCGAGGATGACTGCCGGCGTTGTCGGCCACGACGCCTCGGCCCAGCAACACAAAGGCCTTGCGCCGGAGCCGCTCGCCGCCTCGGGTCTGCTGGACGAAGCCGCCTGGAAGGAACTGCTGGACGCGGGGGATGTGCTGCTGCAGACGCGTTTCGCCCTCCATCAGAAGGGACGGCGCAAGCGCGACCGTCTCGCCCTGGAAGAACTGCCCGACTACGCCGCGGCGTGCGGCTTCGAAGAGAACAAACCTCCTGCCGCCGCCTTCATGGCGCGGCTCCATGACGCTGCGGCGACCGTTCGCGACGGGCTCCACGAGTTGACAGCCGCATGGCGGACGCCTGCGCCGCCCCAGCTTCCCGACGACATGGCGGCCTGTTGGGCGCTGTTCGAACAGGCGGCGTGGTCTGGCGCTCCCCTGCGTCTTGCCGAGCGCCGCGCCGTGCGCGCACTGCTCCGGACGCGCGCCGGGGAGTTGGACGATTCCACCAGGGACGCCGCTGCGCTGGACCGCCTTGTCGATCTGTTGCTTCTCGACCGCTCGGGAAGCGCCTTCGTCGCCATGCTGGAAACGGGGTTCCTCGGCGCGCTGCTGCCGGAGCTGGGAGAGCAAACCGACCTCATCCAGTTCGACGGCTTCCACACGCACCCCCTCGGCCGCCATACCGGAGAAGCCTTGCGTCGACTCGTGGCCATGCTCCACGGGGAAGCGCACGCCGGGGGGAGCGTCCCCGCTTCGACGATGCGCGACGACGCCGTGCGGCGTGTAGAGGCCAGCCGGGACGACGACATGCGCCGCGATCTCGTCCTCGCCATGGCCCTGCACGACGCAGGCAAACCACACCCAGAGCACGAAGCCATGGGAGCGGTCCTGGCGCGTCGTCGACTGGAACGCGCCGGCGTGGAGCAAAGACGGGTGGAGCGCATCGAATTCTTCATCCGCCACCACCTGCTGCTGCCCCTGACGGCCATCAAGGCGGACTTGCACGATGAAGCCGCCGTGGCCGCGGTGGCGAGCCGTATGGAGACCCGCGAAAGACTGGCCGCCATGCTGCTCTTCGTGACGGCGGACGCCCAGGCCACGGGCCCCAAAGCCTGGAGCGAATGGCTCGCCATGCTGTTGGACGAGCTGACGAGCAAGGCGGACAGGATGCTCGCCTTCGGCATGCTGGCTTCGCCCCACGCCGCCCAGGCCCTCATGCAGACGCGCGACAAGGTGCGTCAGCTTTGGCTCCGGGAAGCGCCCCTCGACGTTGTTGGAACAGGGGAGGACACAGCGCCATGGCCTGACGCCGCCGGACTGGAGCGACGGCTGGCCAGCGTGCCTCCGCGCTACCTGTTGGCGCGTGAACCGGCGGAGGTGGCGCGCCATCTGCGCATGGTGCTGGAATACGAGGCTGCCTGCGCCGAGGATGTCCGGCGCAAGCCCGCGGGTCGAGGCGGTCTTGGCGTGAACCGCTTGGCTGCGGAGCCGGCGGGCGCGGGCCTGTGGCGCGTCTTCGTGGTGGGACGGGGCGCGCCTGGGTTCCTTGCCACCGTGGTGGGAGCCATGACCTTGCAAGGGCTGGAGATTCTCGCCGTGGACGCCGCCACTGCGGAAGCCCATGGCGGCAGCTGCGCCGGCGAAGAGGGCGTCGCCATGGACGTGTTCACCGTGGGGGGGCTGCCCGATGCGCTCTACCCGGACGAGCTCTTCACCCGTATTTCGCTGCACGTGCAGGAGGCCTTGCGGGGGCGGCTGGACCTGGCGCATCAGCTGGCGAAGAAACGCGCCTCGCCGCTTGCGCCAACGCCCACCAGCGAGGCGCTGGACGTGGCGCTGACCGTCGCTGCGCGCAATGACTGTTCGGATTTCCACACCCTGGTGGAAGTGGAGGCGCCGGCGCGCCTCGGCGTAACCTTCGATGCGCTCTGCGCCCTGCGCGACGCCGGCGTCGACGTGGCGCACGCCAAGATCGCAGCGCACGGCGCAGCGTTCACCATGGCCTTCATGGTGGAGACCGTGGAGGGCGGCGCGCTCCCACCAGCGCACGCCCGTGCGGTGGAGTCGGCACTGCGGGAGGCCTTGTCGTCAACCGAAACACCGTGACCGTTCTGGCGAGACCGCAGCCCCCGCGGCCTTGCGTGCAGCCCATCACCCCCAACCAGAGAGAGTCGCCATGGATCGCGCCGAGATGGAACGAATCTTCGAAGCCTTTTTCGAGAAGTACAAGAAAACCGAAGGCGACCGGACCTCCTGGTCCGCGCACTGGACGGAGCCCATGCCGGACGGCGTGAGCGTGGAGATCAACATGACCAAATGCCCGGCCGGGACGCGCTTCAAGGTGTTTCGGGAGGGGAAGAAGCTCGGGGAACTGGAGGGATGGGAAGCGTTCCACGCCGAGGCGGCGTCGATGGTGGGCGACTCGTGGGACGCCGAGACGTTCTTCTCCGGGATGGCGAGCATGACGTAGCCTCGTCCCCGGGCGTGGGCGGCGCATGTTGTCACGCGATTGGCGCCCATTTGTCGCTGTCTTGTCGGGCTGTTGTCATGCAACATTTTGTCGATACAAGGCATTCTGCTGTACTTGACGACAGTCTGGAAAGCACGGACAGGGAGCGGACGACGGGTGCACAACGGCAAAGACGAACGCGTCAGCGAGCAATGGGCGCAAGCCCTCGAAGCGCCGGTCATAGAAGAAAAGTCCGGTCTGCATGCGTATCGGGAGGAGCTGCTCGCCAACATCCTTTCCCGCAAGCAGTCCTTCACGGACACCTCCTCCAAGCGCTACATCTTCTATCTGGGCAAGTTCCTCACCATTTCAGAGGTGGTGCTGGAGCCCGAAGTCATCCGCAAGAGCGCCGCCGCCTTCAAGGTGGACGTGCAAGAGCTTTTCCACATCGAATACATCAGCAAGATGTTGAGAGACATCAAGCTGATTCTGGATGAATCCGCCAAGGACCCCGAGCTGGGTTTCTTCCCCGGGGAGCGGGCGCGCTCCATCGCGGCGGACTTCATGGACGCCATCATGGTCACCTTCGTCCGCAACGCTTCGGCGTGCGTGGACCGCTACGTCAAAGTGCGGGTGGACGCGCTGAATTCCCTGGCCGTCCGGTTCCGCGACGACATGCGGCCTCGCGTGGACCGGCTGAACGTGGACATCGTCGATCTCTACAGCCTCATGCACCGCAGCATGGAAGACTACCGCTGCAAGGAGTGTGAGGATGAAGACCCCAATACCGTGCGGCGCATCCTGGACGCCTTCGGTCGGGGCCTTCTGCACCCCATCGAGGTGAAGCTGGGCATCGAGAACTCCGCGCTCGACGACTTCGAACACTACCCCCGACTCTATTGCGGCCCCACTTTGGCCGCGCTGAAGTCCTACATTCTGGGAACCGAGAAATACGAGGTGACCAACCGCAAGATGCTCAAGAGCATCTACAAGTTCTGCGCAGCCGAGGAAAAGTTCCAGCGCGAGAAGCTCTCCCGGTACTTCGAGGAAGAGCACGTCAAGCAGTATATCCTCGCGTATATCCTCCATATCCTGCAAGTTCTGGAGCCGGAGCACAAGCGCATGGCGTTCATGCAGGTGATCCAGAACGAGCTGACCGAGATAGACGAGGACCTGGAAGACGCCTTCACGGAGGCGCGGCTCTACCAGCTGCTTGAGACATGGGCGCACTACGTCTACGAACACCGGGGGATCGTCTCCGGCAAGAAGAAGGCGCAGCGCATCCTCCAGACCTACCTGCCCGACCTGGAATTCGAAGAGGAAGCGCCGAGCGAGGGAGAGAACGACGCCGACGTCGAATCCAACGCGGACCCCGACGCATCCTCGCCCCAAGACCCCTCCGACACACCCTACGACGAACTGGCCGAATAGCGGCTGCCTCCCGCGCGCCCACCCCGCAGCGCGCTGTCTCCACCCGGCTCCTCAGTCCGGGCGGAGCGCGAGTCGACGCCCCCGACAGACACGACCTCCAGGACCGCAGCGCTTGGCCCCGGATGACAGCCGAAACCCCCTGGTCGGATTGCCCGGACTGGCTGGCCGGACTGGCTGGACGGCCGGCTACCGCTCGCCCTGCATGTGCTTGATGATGGCGCGCATGAACGCGGGGAGATCGTCGGGTTTGCGCGCGGTGATGAGGTTGCCGTCCACCACGGTCTCGGCGTCTTCCCAGAGTCCGCCGGCGTTTGCCATGTCGTCGCGGATGGCGAAGAAGGAGGTGCAGCGCTTGCCGCGGAGGATGCCCGCCGAGACGGCCACCCAGCCGCCATGGCAGATGGAGGCCGTGGTCTTGCCGGCGTGGTGCATGGCGCGCACGAAATCCGTGGCGGCTGTGGAACGGCGGATGAAGTCCGGCGCGAACCCGCCGGGAATGACCACGGCCTGGTAGTCTTCGGCGCGCAGGGCGTCGAAGGCGACATCGGCCGTGGCGGGCATGCCGTATTTGCCTGTGTAGACGACGCCTTGCTCCGCTCCGGCGAGGTCCACGGCGCAACCGGCTTCCTGTAGTCTATAATAGGGGTAACTGTATTCGTAGTCGTTGTGCTGTTCCGCCACGAGGATCACGGCGCGTTTTCCGTCGAGCTCAGGCATGGGACGCTCCCCATGGGTCATGGCCCATGTATTGACTGGTGGATAGTGCGGGGCGCCGCGAGGGGCGCGGCAATGTCGAGGGGAAAGCGCCGGGCCGCCCCGAGTCGCTCCCTTCAAGAGGAAAATGCGGAAAACCATTGCGAAGATTCGCTCTCATGGTAGGATGCTCACATTGTGGTGCGTCTTCGTGCATATGGGGCGCCGCCTTGTCACGATAGTCTGGATTGTCACGACAGTCACGACAGTCGGGATGGGCGGGACGGTCGGGACGGTCGGGATGGGCGGTTGCGTCCGGGCGCGTGCGTGGAGCTGGCGCGGCTGGCGAAACCGGCTCAGCCGACGAGCCGGGGGCGTCCAAGGCAGGCGACGGCGTCAACGTTGGCCGCCGCTGCCGGTGAACACAAGGCCGACCGGCTCCGTCGCCGCGATGTGGCCGTGCGCGGAAAGGGTCATCAGCCCGGCGAGACCGGCTGCGCCGGTGGCCGTGGGCCGCGCGGTGGTCTGTGTCCAGGCCAGCTCCCGGGCCTGCGCCAGCACGTCCTCTTCCAGCGCCACGGGGAGTCCGCCTGTGCGCAGCATGCCTGCGGCGAGGTAGAACCAGTCGTACGTCACGTCGTCCAGAATGCCATGCGCCAGGCTCGCAGGCGCGCCGACATCCCACGGCCACATGTACTCCCACGGGCGTAGCACGGCGCGCGTCAACACCTCCTGCACCGGCCGGCTCGTGAAGTGCTCCCGCGCATGGGCGGCGATGGCTCCGGCTTGTTCCGGATCCTCGGCCAGCCACTCCCGCAGGGTGGTCGTTTCCTCCTCGGGGTCGCCGTCGGGGTCATATTCCAGATCGCACTCCAGGCCGGCGGCGTCGGCCACGGCCGCCAGCAGGAGAGCGTACGCCCGCACGAAGGGGAACCCCCCGGCCGGCTGGGCCGCATGAATCCGCGGCAGGCTCGGGAGCAGGCCCCATTCCACGCAGCTTTCCAGGGCCTCCACCACGGCGCGCGCAAAGGCTCCGCCGCCCACCTGCAGCACCATGTGGTCCAGGCGGAGCGTCGCGTCGCCCGGTTGGCTGGTCAACTGCATGGCCAGCTCGTAGCCAAGGGTGCGGCCCCCTTCGATGGCGGACCAGTTTTCGGGTCCGGCGCACGCGAAGGGCAGGAATTCCCGCTCGGCCACGGCTTGACGATAAGCCGCATGGCAGGGGTCGCCGAGGCTCCCCGCCGTGCGCGCCACCTTGTTCACGAAGGCGCCGTTGGCGCGCAAGGCGTCCTCCACCTCGGGGCTCACCTCGTTGGGCACGAAACAGTGCAGGGGATACTCGCCCACGCGGGCCATCACTGCCGCCGCCACGGCGGCGTCGCCGCAGCCGTAGACCGCCAGGGGCGTCTTCATGGTCTCCTGCGCGAGGCGGCGGTGCGCTTCCAGATAGAGCAGCGTTCCCATCAGGTGACGTGCCTTGTGGGACCCTGCGACGTTGACGGTCTCGTCCTTGAGGAAGACGGCGCCGGCGCGGCCCAGCGCGTGTTCCAGGGTGCGGGCGCGCAACGTCGGCGTGGCTTCGAAGGTGAGGTCCGTATAGGCGAGGAGGTTCTCGTTGAGGGACTCCAGCATGGCCAGATAGCCTTGCTCTCCGGCAAGGAGGTGGCTCGACATGGCGCTGCGGAAGACGCGGAAGGAGCCGCGTTCGCCATCGTCCCAGGCGGCCCGCCAGAGCGCGACGCCCGGGTCTTGGCCCATTGGGGCGGTCTGGTCGTTCGGGGGGGCGCCTTCGGGGGAAGGCGTCTCACGAAACAGCTGCCGGAGCACGTGCTCCGCGCCGCCTTCGCCCAAGGGCGGGCGCGCCGGGCAGGCGAAACGCCGCTCCATGATGGAGTAGTCGCGTTGGCACGCCGGGCAGTGGAGGGCCATATCCATACTCTATGCTCCTTCGGGTTTCCTCCCTGCGGCTACCTGCTTCGGCGGACTTTGGCAACCGGGGGACGGCGATTGGCTCGCCATCCGTGACAGGGTTTCCCTCGGGTTTGAGCGCCCTGGTGTAATAGGATTGTAAAGATGCACAAACAGTTAGGTTTTATCTTTCCAAACTTGTAGTTTGTGGTCTTGGGGCGGGTATGGCGCTAACTATACATGCCCAAGGAGGGGACCACCTCGTGAAAAAGCAGTTCGGGCAGCGGGTGCGCTTTCTACGGACACTGGAGAAGTGGACACAGGAGCAGCTCGCGGAGAAGGTCGGCGTCACAGCCGAACATCTTGGCAATATAGAGAGGGGGGGCGCGGCGCCCTCCTTCGAACTTATTGAGCGTCTGGCGGCGGCGTTGCGCGTCGACCCCGCCACCATGTTCCTGTTCCACAACCGCGAGGACAAGCTGGACGCCGCCTGCGAGCACTTCGTGGCCGGACTCGGCGTCTGGGAGTATACGCCCGCGGAAGACCGCTTCCTCTTCAGCAGGGGGTTCAGTCAGCTGCTGGGCGTGCGCGAGCGCAAACCAGCCAGCCGCGACGTGCTGCTGCACATGCTGAGCGAAAACGACCGCCGCAAGGACGAGGCCCGGTGGGAGGCCGTGCTGCAGGGCGAAAACGTGGAGCCCGCCGTCTACCGTCTGCGCCAGAAGGATGGCGGCGAGCGCGTCGTCGTGGCCATGATGGAGGCCATCCACGCCGTGAGGAGTGACGCCGAGGACGCCATCGTGCGCGTCATCGGCGTGCTGGGGGACATCACCGAAACCGTGCACATGGTGGAGACCATGCGCGCGTTGCAGGGGCGGCTGGAGTCCGTGGTCACGGACCGCACCAAGCGCCTGGACATCGCGGTCACCAAGCTGTCCGAGGAAATCCGCCAACGGCGGCGTTCGCAGCGCGCCCTGGAGCAACGCGAGGCGCTCTTCCGTCAGCTCGTGGAGACGGTGGACGGCGTCTTCTACGTGCTGGAGAAGGATGGCCGCTATTCCTACGTCAGCCCCAACCGCCATGTCCTTTTTGACGGTTCGGCCAGCGCCGGGAAAACCGCCCTCGATGACATCGACGCCTTGCTCCAGGCGGCGCACGAGGAGGACCGCGAAACCTTGCGGCGCATGTTCCATGACGCGTGGGACGCCAACGAGCCCACGGTGACGATCTTCCGACTGGACCACGACGAGGATCGCTGGCTGGAAGCGCGCCACTTCCGGCTGCTGGACGGCCACGGCCAAGTGGAGCGCGTGGTGGGCTTCATCCAGGACATCACGCAGCGACAGCGGCTTGCCCGCGACCTGATCCGCAACGGCGAGGATCCCCCCCGACAGTGAACGCGCTGACTGCGGGGCCCCTTGCCCGCATGCGTCGGCCGCCAGCCCCTGGCGTCCCGCGACATTCCCTGGTCAGCCGCCGGCAGTCGCGATCAGCCGCAACCATCGCTTGGCGTCCCGGGCTCTTGCGGGCATTCGGTATCGGCTCCGGTCATCCGGCGTCCGTGGCTTCGCGTCAAGCGCCGTACGCTCCGGCGCAGCAAACAGAACCGCCGCGTGCGCATGGAAGCGGCGCAGCGGCGGCGTCACTCGCGGGGGAAGGGTGATCAGTCCTTCTGGGTGATGGTGATCTTGCCTTCGCCGTGTTTCTCGATGGCGACCTTCTTGCCTTCTTCGAAACCGTACTGGCGCATCTTGGCGGCGCTGAGCTTGAGGCCGTTCTTGGTCACCTTGGGGGAGACGTTGCGCGTGCCAATGCCGGCAATTTCGTAAACTTTTCCATCCATCTGTATGAGCTTCAGGAGGTGGTTTTTGAGGGTGATGGAGGTGACTCCAAGCGCGTCTTGAATGTCCTTGGAAGTATTGCCTTCCTTGATGAGTTTTCTGAGAAGGTCCGGATCAAAGCTGCTGCGAGCTGGCATTCGTACTCCAGTGATGAGTGGCAGGTTGGTTTGGAGTTTTCTTATGCAGGAGCTTTCGCAGAAGGTCAACAGGTATTCTTCATTCGAACGAAAAGTCGCTGCATCTGTGAAATTGTCGGGTGAGGAAGCTAGCCCCCGCGGCGTCATGGACTGCTTCAAACAGGAGTTGAAAATGAAGAGTCGCGATGACGCCGTGCATGCGGTCGCGCCAGCATCTCGAAGCAATACGCTCACTGCGATCGAGCGTTGAGCCGTCACGCAGGAAACAATTTGCTGGGGTGTATTGGGTAGAATCGGGGGGGCGCAAGGCTGGTTCGCGATCCAGGCGGACCAGGGGAGAATACGGATGACGGAGGAGCCGGCGGCGCCGTCAGGCCTGCGATTCGGCGGGCTCCACCCGGCAGAGCAGCGCACGCAACTGGTAGGAGCCGAAGGCGGGGTCGTAGGGTGGGCCGTCGTTGGTCAGCACGTTGGCGTTGGAGTCGAAGACGCCGTGCTCGGGGCCTTCGCGTTCGGGGAACCACCAGCCGTGGTCCACGCTCACCACGTCCTCCAGAATGTCCTCGGTGACGCGCGCGCGGAAAGTGGCGCGCCCGCGTGGTGAGACCACGTCGACCCAGGCGCCGTCCTGCACGCCGAAGCGCGCGGCTGAGGTGGGGTGCATTTCCGCCAGAGGATCGGGACGGCGTGCGCGGAGGCTTGGTATCTGCCTGTGTTCGCTGCAGAAGAATTCCCTTCGGCGGGGCCCGGTGACGAGCGTGCAGGGGAAGTCGCGGGCCAGCTCCGGCGTGGCGAGGGGACTTTCGGGAGGCTCGCGGTATTCGGGAAAAGGCGCGTAGCCCAAGCGCTCCAGGGTTTTGCTGTAGAGCTCCACTTTGCGGGAGCGGGTGCGGAAACCGCGTTGTTCGAATTTGCGATACTCGTGGGGCGGGTGGATGACGAAGCGCTCCTGCAGTTCCTTGAAATGCACGCCAAGGGGTTTGAGCTGCTCGTCGAGGAGGTCGTGGAGGTCGGCGTCGGCGCCGGGCAGGTCGAGTCGTCGCGCCAAGTCGATCATGATCTCCTCGCACTGTCGACATTCGCCCACTTGCATCAGTTTGCGGTTGGCGAAGACGGCTTCGCCCGCCACGAAGGGCGCCTCGAAGATCTGCTCGATTTCCGGCCACATGGCGGACGGCAGCACCCAGTCCGCCAAAGCCGCCGAGGGCGTCATGAAAAGCTCCGTGGCCACCAGCAGGTCCAGGCCGAGGAGCGCGCGGCGCACCTTCCGGGCGTTCGCCACCGTCGCCAGGGGATTGTTGCCGAAGAGCAAAAGCCCCCGGACGGGGTAGGGGTCGCCGGTCAGCATGGCGTTGAAGAGGCCGGGGATGTGCGCCGAGGGCATGAAGGCGTGCATCCCCCCGAGCAGTTTGAACTCCTGCGCGCCAATGCGTTTCTTCAGCATCGCCGGGGGGAGCGCCTGCTTGAGCACGGGGTAGGGCTTGAGGTGGCGCATGCCCAGGATGTCCGCGCCGGGAACGTCGATATTGCCGGTCAAGCCGCGCAGCAAGGCGAGGGCCCGTGTGGTCTGGAGGCTGTTGGGCGTCTGCTCTATGGCGACGCCCCACTCCAGCACGGCTGGCCGGTCCAGCGCATAGCGCCGCGCCGCCTCCACGATCATCCCGGCGTCCACCCGGGTCACGGTCTCTGCCCAACCCGGCGTGTACGGTTCGAGGTGCGCCTTCAGCCCCTCGAAGCCGGACGTCCATTGCGTCACGAATTCCTTGTCGTAGAGTTCGTCGTATACGATGACGTGCGCCATGGCCAAGGCGAGGGCGGCGTCTGTCCCTGGCCGAATGGGCAGCCAGAGGCTGCACTGTTTGGCCGTCTCGCTGCGGCGCGGGTCCACGCAGATGCCGGAGGCGCCGTGGCGCAGGGCCGCGCTGGCGGGGAAGGAGAGCTCGCCGTCCGGTCCCGAGACCAGAGGGTTGTGCCCCCAGAAGAGGATCGTCTTGGGCGCGACTTCGCCGTAGTAATCCGCACAGACGAAGCCGCCGTACGTCAAGTTGCTGACAGTGATGCGGGGGATGAAGCAGTTGGCCAAGCCTGGTTCGTACCAGTTGGGCGCGCCAAGCTGATGCGCGAAGCGCAGGACGTGGAGATAGTAGTGCCGGCCAGTGCCCTGGCCCAAGGCGAGCGCTTCTGGCCCATGGCGGTCCTGCAGGCGGCGGATGGCGTGAGCGACGCCGTCCAGGGCGGTGTCCCAGTCCACGGCTTGCCATCGCCCGGCGCCGCGGTCGCCCACGCGTTTGAGGGGCCGGGTCAGCCGGTCGGGGTGGTGGACCATCTCGGGCGTGGCGAAGCCCTTGACGCACATCTGCGCCCGGTTGAATGGCGAGTCTCCCCACGGTTGGACGCGCGTCAGGCGACTCACCCCGGAGGAACGCCCGGCAGCGTGCTCGAGGGAGCATTCGACGGCGCAGCCGCCGTGGCAGTTGCGGCAGATGGTGCGGGTATCCATGCAAACGTCCTGTCCTTGCTGTACCACGTCGCGGCGGGAGGCGCCAGAAGGAGCGTGGCGGTGGGATTCCGCTTCCGGAATGGAAAACATGCGCCTCGCGGCGGTGTGGACCGGCGCAGTGGGCGACACGGAGGCGGGCAGGGGGGCGAACGCCGGGGCGGCGAAATCCAGCCGGATCACCCCAAGCAGCGGGTCACGCTCTCCGGCAGCGACGACTGGGGAGAGCGAAGCGGCGCGTCGAGGGACGTTGATCCGGAATCCTGCGTCATGCGTTCGAACCACACGCCCTGCCAGAGCGCGAACACGATCATGGCCGCGGTCACCGCGAGGATCGCCGCGGCCACTCCCCAGGCGAACCACCGTCGGAGGAGACGCACCTCGTCGCGCAGCCCCCGGACGTCCTCATGGATGGCCTGCAGCGTGTCGATGTCATGGCGTGCGCGGGCGTCGCGCGCCTGCCCGAGGTTCAGCCGTGGCGTGGTGCGGGACATGGGTCCACCATGAGGGACCCTCGTGGCGCGGTCAAGGGGGGCGGAGGAGGGACTTCTAGGATTTCCCCAGAAAGACGAAGGCGCCCCAGAGGGCCGGGTTGTCCATCCCCGTGCGCTTCATGACGCGTTGTCGCACCGTGAGCGCCGCCTGCCGCAAGGCGTCGGCGCGGGGCATCTCTTTGGTGAACACATTGGTGTAGAACTCCACCATCAGCTCCATGGTTTCATGATCGGCCACGTTCCACAGGCTCATGACGAGGCTGCGCGCGCCGGCCTGCTGAAAGGCCCGTCGCAACCCATAGACGCCTTGGCCGGCGTGCACTTCCCCCATCCCCGTACTGCAGGCGGAAAGCACCACGATCTCCGTGCCATAGATGGGCAGGCTGAGGACCTTTTCGGCCACCAGAAGCCCGCGGCCCCCGGCGTCCTGGTCCAGGGCGTGATTGGCGCCGGCCAGCGCCAGCCCCGAGCGCAACAGCGGCGACATGGGCGAAGTGGGCGACATCAGCAGCGGCGCCGGGGTGGCTGGCGGTTCCTCCGTTTCGTCGGGATCGCCGGCGGCGGACGTCGCGTCGTCCCTCAGGAAAAAGCCGTGTGTGGCGAGGTGAATGAGAAGCGGCGGCTGGTCGCCATACAGCACCTCCTCCACGGCCTTGCCATTGGTATAGACACGCACATGCTCAGACTCCAGCAAGCGCGCGATGGTGTGCACCTCCTCGCGGGTGGCGGGCAATGGCGCAAAACGCATCTCCCGGAGGTCCGGCGCACGGGTGACGAGCGCGCGCATGGCGGCGCTTGACGGGGTGTGCGGTTCGCGGCTCGAGAGGGCCTCCCCCGCAGGCGTGGCGGGGGCGTCGCCGCCATGGGCTGTCGGGTCTGCGTCGAAATCGGGCGCGCCGAGCAACAGGGCGGGTCCCATGGACTCTGGCGCGATGTCGTCCTCTTCGGCGTCGTACGCCAACAGGTCGCGGGGCGCGGCGAGGTAGTGGAAGACCAGGTCCTCGATGAGCCAGCGTTCCCGAGGTGTGCGGAATACCTCGAAGGGCACGAAGCTCAAGGCGCCGTCGGGCGACAGATAGACGGAAGAGGTCGCGCGCAGCGCCGGGACCTTGGCCGTCAGGGGGGCCCAGAGCAGATCGTGGAGGACGCGCGCCTGCGCCGTGGCCTGGGTGGCGTCTCCCGCCTGGATGGCTTTGCGCATGGAGGTCGCCGCGTTCTCGATGGGCGCAGCCGGGCCGAGGTCCACCAGCACGGGGGACGGCGCAGGACGATCGACGCCCCCGTCTTTCCCGGTCGTCTCGTCGCCCGCCAACACGAAGGCGAGGTAGTGGGGTCCGTCCCATTGACGCGTCGCATAACGCCGGCGCTCGTATAAAGCGAAGTCCACCAGCACGGCCTCGGGAGGCAGCGCCGCGGCGATGGCCGCCAAGTCCGCGCGGCGGCGGTTCAGGTCGCGAGCGAACTTGAGGCTCAGCTTCGAGAGCTCCTCGATGGCGCGGGCTCGGGCGGCTTCCAGCTCGGCGAGCACGCGTTGGTGGGCCTCCAAGGCGCCTTCGTCCGGGCCAGCCAGCACTTTGGCGGTGTATTCCTTGCGGATTTCTTCCAACCGGTCGAACAGTGCGCGCGCTTCCGGAGTCTCCATGCGCACCAGCGCTTCTTGCAGCAACCGCTCACTGTCCAGAAGCAACCCCTTGCGCTGGAGCCAGACTTCCATGCCTTGTCGCACTGCTCCGGCGTCGTCCGGGAAGAACTCCACAAGAAAGCTCAGGTAGCGGAAGAGCGACTTCTGGTGCGCTTCCAGATAGCTCTGCTTGAGCTCCTTGGAGGCGAAGCCCATGATCATTTCGGCGGTGTCGCCTTGAATGTTCTGAGCGCGCAGAAACGCCTCCAGCGCCTTGTCCAGCTCCTGGCGCTTCACGTGGAGCTGGGCGAGATTGTTCAGCGTCTTGGAGACCTTGGGGTGGTTGAGTCCGAACCCTTGCTCCCGAATTTCGAGGCATCGCAGGTAGTAGTCCAGGGCGGTGTCGTATTCCTTGCGACGCTCGTACAGCTTCGCCAGTCCATTGAGGCTGGAGGCCACGTTGGGGTGCGATGGGCCGTGCAGCTTCTCGCGCATGGCGAGGGCTTGCATGTAGAGCGCTTCCGCCTCGGGATACGCTTTGATGGCGCGGTGCAGTCCGGCGAGGTTGTTCAACGTGGTGGCGATGTCGATGTGTTCTTCGCCGTACAGTTCGCGCCGCATGGCCAAGGCGCGTTCGTGGAGCGCTTCGGACTCTTCGTAGCGGGCCGTGGCGCGGTGGAGCTCCGCCAGGTAGCTCAGGGTGATGGCGAGTTCGGGGTGGGGCTGCCCCAAGGCTGCTTCCTGGATGGCGAGGGCGCGGCGGTAGAGGGATTCCGCGCGGTCGTAATCGGCAATGCGTTCATGGAGCACCCCCAGGCGGGTGAGCGCCAAGGCCGTGTCGGGGTGGTCCGGGCCAAGGCTTTTCTCGTAGAGGCTGATGCTGCGTTCGAAGAGCGCGGCGGCTTCGTCGTAGCGCGAGAGTTGGCGGATGAGGTGCGCCAGCGCGCTGAGGCTCTGGGCGATATCCGGATGGTCCGGCGGCAGCAATGCTTCACGGATGGCGAGGGCTTCGCGGTGGATACGCTCGGAGGCATTGTACCGACCGGTGAATTTGTAGATTTCCGCCAATTCGTAGAGGGGAGTAGCCATGGCGAGTCGGTCCGGCGCGCCCTGGGCGCGCAACGCCTCCACCGCCGGCCGCATGAGACGCAGCGCCTCCTCGGAGTGACGCGCCGCCTGAAGCGCCAAGGCTTTGGCGATGACGGCTTGTGGATCATCCATGGTCAAGGGCGCCGACTCGGGAACATGTGGCGTCTGTGTCGCAGGGGGCGCAGCCTCCACTGCGGCGGAAGCGCCCTGCCGGGAAGCGTTCTCGGCATGAGCCGTGTGCGGCTGCGCCAGGAGCCCTCCCGCGAGTGTCATCATGAAAATCCCCGCAAGCGCCAGCGCCGGGAAAGTCGCGCACGATGCGGAACGCTTTGGCGTTGTCGGCGAGGTCTCGGCGGCGTGCGTCGCGTGGGGGCGCGGGGACGTCATCCGCCGATGGCGCAGGGACATATGCGCCGTGTGGGGCGCCGTGTGGGACGGGGTGTCGGGGGAGTGAGTGAGGAAGCGGGCCGCCATGCGTACCTCCTGGGCGGTGTGCGGAAGAAAGAGGCGATTTCTTGCATCATACCATGCGTCGGCAATTCGTGTCGAGGCGGCAGTGTTTTGGGCGAGGCGTTTGCGGTAGGGGCGCAGGGTGGAGGTCGCTTCGTCCGAGCTGTTCGTCGATCATAGGCGCCACGAGCATGGTCTGGGCGTCAGGCCGTCATGCGCCGCGGCGCGTCTGGGTCGGACCGTTAGGGGATATCGTCCGTCGTCGCGCGATGACTCGCCGGTTATCGAAACGCTGCGCACGCTGGCCGAATGCTATCCCCACAACGGTCTTGGCTGACTCTTCGCGGTGATGCGCCGGCAGGGGAGGGCCGCCAGCACCCACCCCCCGAGGGTTTCGACCCCGTCACTTTGTCCAATGGGGGGCCGCCAGCTACGCCAGGCGGCTTGTCGAGATGGGGCAACGCTTGCCCATCCCCATACGCCTTGAAGGGCCCGTCTCACATGAAGAACGCGGCGGTCCGCCTCTCCTGTCGAGGGACGAATCCGCCGCGTTGGACGTGTAGGGAGGCCGATTGCCGGCGTCTCAGGCGACGCCGTAGCGTGTTTCCAGCGTGTCCACCATCTGGCCGTAGCGTTCGTCGAGCAGCCGGCGTTCCAGTTCGCCGTATTCGTCCAGCATGGCTTGGCGTTCCTCCGTGCTGAAGTATTCCAGTACGGGGAAGAAGAAACGCTTGTCCTCCTTCTCGATATGGTCGGGATAGAAGGCCGTGAGCTTGCGCAGGGTCTCGGCCAGAGCCGTGACGTCGCCGCCTTGGGCGAAGGCGCCGGCGCGGTCTTCCAGTTCGTTCACCAGCCTGCGGCCGTACTTGTGGTCTTCGATGAGCTCCAGACGCATGGCCTCGTGCTCTCCACCGAGCTCCTTGCGGGCCAGCTCCTTGAAGAGGATGTCCTCCTCTTTGCCGTGGTGGAGCTGGTCCGCGTACATGCGAATGAATTCAACGCCTTGGAAGACGAGTGGAAGATCCGGTGAACCGCCGTCCTCCAGGCGCTGGGCTTCCTTGTCCAGCACGGCGATCATACGTTCAATGAGTCTATGTTCATGCATCAACGGTCCGATGGGCTCCATGGCGCCTACTCCTTGTCGTTGAGGTCCAATTTGTCAGCCACTGCCCGGCGGCGTCGCAGCTCTTCGGCGCGCTCGTTGATCCAGTTGCGGTCGCGGATCATCTCGCTGTAGCCGTACCAGAGGGCGTAATCAGGGTTCATGTGGAAGGACCCCTGGAACATCCGCATGCGATGTTTCAGGAACATGAGCCAGAGCCGCGTTTCTATTTCGCTGGGCGCGTCGTGGAAGGTGAGCAGGTCCGGGTATGGAAACGCGTAGCTCTCCGGCTTTTCAAGGATTCCCTCTTGATAGAGGGCGGCCACGGTGCGGATGGACTCGGCCATGAGGCTGTCTGCAATGCGGATCATGTCGTCGCCTTTGGCGAGTTCGTCGCGGGCGTAGGTCTCGGTGTGGCAGTCGCTGCAGATGGCGACCATTTCGTCGCGCTGTTTCTGGAAGGCTTCCTCGGTCAGCCGGGCCACTTTGGCCTGCTTCACCACGTCCAGGCGATCCGTGGGGTCGCCGTCGGGGTCCAGTACGCCAAGGCCCTTCAGCACGGTGGCGCGGTCCTTGGCCCACTGTTCATCCTCGGGCATGGGCAACCGCACGGCCAGGAAGCCCCACCCAGTCATCACGGCGTGGTCGCCTTCGTTCATGTGGCAGGTCTGGCAGGTGGGGGCGGCGGCGTCCTCGGGCAGGGCGCCGGAGGTTTTGAGCTGATGCCGCACACCGTGTTTGGAGGATTCGTACATCTCCCACTGGGGGTGGTCCATGCCCATGTGGCAAGTACGGCAGGCTTGGGGCGACTGGGCTTCCTTTTTCGAGAAGAGGTGGCGCGTGTGGCAGGAATCGCAGGCGCCGGCGCCGTAGTCCGCGCCTTGCTCACGGAGTTTGCGGATCTCTTCTTCGGACTTCATGCCGATCTTGTGGCAGCCGGCGCAGCCCTGCAATCCCGTGCGCAGGGTCATGGGCTGCCAATGGGTGGTGGGCATGGCCTGGAAAGAATCCCACGCCAGGGCGTGCTTGCCTGCTTCGAACTGTTCGACGCGCTCGGGGTGGCATTCGCGACAGGTCTCCGGCGTGGCGAGCTTGGCCAGCTCCGGGTTCTTGGGGGAATCGTGGCTGTCGCCGTGGCAGGAGACGCAGTTCACGCCCGCCTCGCTGTGGGCGCTGTGCTCCCAGTCCTGCACGATTCTGGGCGAAACCCCCTGGTGGCACTGCACGCATTGCTCCGGCGTGGCTTCGGCCTTGGCGTGCAGAAGGCCCAAGCCATGCGGCGCGAAGCAGCTGAGCGCGAGGGCGGCGGCGGTCAATGCGCAACAGACGAGGAACCGCCGCAGTTGCGGACGTTCGAAGGATGACGACATGAGTCCTCCCATGGGTCGCGATTCGTGGTTTTTCATGACCAATTCATCATGCATACCCACGACTGCTTGGGATAGCGGGACATTTCAGGGAGTACTCGGAAGCTGTGCGATTCTCGAAGCCACGCCATGTTCCACAAGCAGACCAGCCGCCGAGGCCCGCAGACCGCAAACGCGATACGGCGATTCACGCAGGCGAGAAGGGAAGCGACTTGGCGCAACCGGTCAATGCCGCCGTCCGTTCTGCGTCAGGCTGCAGGGCTCTTTTCGGGGGAAAGTCGCGTCACGCCGCCGACCCTGTGGTGCGGGAGGAGGGGGGGGGTGAGGGGACGTCTCAGATGTGGCTGTTGATCTTCTTGAGGATACGCATGAGCGCTTCGGTTTCCTCGGGCTCCAGGGCGTTCACCAACTCGTGGGTGAGCTGGTTGTGGAGGTCGTGATGCTCCTGAAAGAGCGCTTCTCCATCAGCCGTCAGGCGGACCATGATGGAGCGCCGGTCGTGCTCGTTGGGCTCCCGCGCCACCAGTCCGCTCTTGACGAGACGATCCACCAGCACGGTGAGCGAACCGGTGGTCACGCCCATGGTCTCCGCCAGCTCCTTCATCCGCATCTGCCCCATGGAGCCCAGCACCTCCAGGGTGTGCATCTGTGGCAGGGTGATGGGCGAACCCTTCACGACCCCTTGCTCCCAGGAGGAAAAGCGCTCGTAGAACTCCACGAGGAGCTGCGTCAACGCTTCGATATGATTCGAGTTGTCCATGGCTCTTGCACTGCGTCGACTACTTGACGGCTGCGTTTGGGTCGCGAAAGAAGTAGAGACTCGCCGAGGAAGCGACCACGATGATGGAGCCCGCGTTGTGGAAGACCGCCGCAGCGATGGGGCTCAGTACGCCGTAGGAACCGCCCAGGATGGCGACGACGTTGAAGAGCAGCCCCAGCCCGATGTTGACCTTGATGAGCGTGAGCATACGCCGGGCCAGCCGCACGAGGAAAGGCAGCCGGGCCACTTCGTCGTGAGTGAGGGCGACGCCCGCAGTCTCCAGCGCCACATCCGTGCCCGCAGCGCCCATGGCTACGCCGATGTCGGCCTGCGCCAGGGCCGGAGCGTCGTTCACGCCGTCGCCCACGAACAGCACCCGGCGGCCCTCCTCCTGGAACGTTTTGATGACCTCCTGCTTGTCCTGCGGCTTCAGCCCGTGCCACGTCTCCCGGATGCCTGTCGCCGAGGCGATGCGCGCCACGGACTGCTCATGGTCCCCGGAAAGCACGCCCATGCGGGTCACGCCCAACTCGCGGAGCGCATCCACTGTCGTACGCGCCGTCTCCCGGATCGTGTCCGTCACTGCGAGGAGGCCGATGGCCTGCTGGTCTCGGTAGACCACCAGCGGCGTCGCGCCCTGTTCCTTCATGACCGCAAGCCTCGACTTGAGGGGCGCAGGCAGCGAGGCCTCGCCGCTGCCCAGGTACGCGCTGCCCACCTCGATGACGCGGCCGTCGAGCACGGCCCGTACGCCGATGCCGATTTCGCTGAGGACGTTCTCGGCCTTGGTCACGGTAATCTTGGCGTAGTGCGCGGCTTTCATCACGGCGCGGGCCAGGGGGTGCGTGCAGTGCTGCTCCGCGCCGGCTGCGCAGGCGATGACTTCCACCGTGGCGACGCCGTCCTCGGTGACGACTTCCTCCACGCGGGGCTCGCCCAGGGTGAGGGTGCCTGTCTTGTCGAAGAGGACCGTGTCCACGCGGGCGATTTCCTCCAGATGGCCGCCGCCTTTCACCAGCACGCCGGAGCGGGCAGCGCGGGCCACAGCCGCCACCGTGGCTGTGGGCGCAGCCATGAGCAGCGCGCACGGACAGCCCGCCACCAAGACGGCCACGGCGCGGCTCGCCTCGCCGGAGAGGGCCCACGCCAGGGCGGCGCACGCCAGCACCACGGGGGTGAACCACCGGGCGTAGCGGTCCACGAAACGCACGGCGTCGGGTTTCTGCGCTTCGGCTTCGGTCACGAGCTGCACCACTTTGCCGAGGGTGGTGTCGTCGCCCACGTGGGTGGCGCGAATCTCGATGACGCCGTTGTAGTCCAGCGTCCCGGCCAAGGCCTGGTCGCCTTCCTTGCGCGTTCTGGGGATGGACTCGCCGGTGACGGAGGACTCGTCCATGGCGGCGGCGCCGGCGAGGATGACGCCATCCACGGGGATGCGCTCGCCCGGCTTGACGAGCAAGCGATCGCCCTCTCGGATGTCCGCCACGGGGACCACGCGTTCGCCCTCGTCCGTCACCAGCGTCGCCTTGTCGGGCGTCATCTTGGCCAGAGCCTGGATGGAGCGCCGAGCCGACTCGCTGACGGCTTCCTCCACCAGAGCCCCGAGGGTCATGATGAAGCTGACCACGGCGGCGGTGACGAATTCCCCTTGGATCAACGACGCCGCAATGGCCAGGCTGACCAGTTCGTCCACGTTGACCTGACGCTGCAAGAGGCCTTCGATGGCGCCGCGGATGATGGGCAGTCCGTTGACGGCCACTGCGGCCAGCGCCATGGCGGCGCCTATCCAGGCGGGGGATATCCCGGCCCAGCTCCAAAGGTAGCCAGCCAGCGCGAGCGCGCCGCCACCGAGGCACAGCACGAACTCACGAGCGGTGACAAGCTCTTTGTATGCGCCAAGATTGGAAAAACGACCTATCATGATGATCCTGCTCCAAAAATGATTTTGATGAAAAGAATTTTTAGGATGGAATATTTTGTGTGTCAAGCTATCTCTGCCAAGGTCGAGGGCAAGGTGACGCTTATGGCGCACCCGGAGCAATTGTAGCGCCTCACGAAGCGGGGGGGCGTCGAACCGTGGACGACGCTTCGGCGGCGGCGCCGGCCGGCGTCACGTCTCGTGAAGTGGAGGGTCCACCGCGGGTTCCGCGGAACAGTGGCAAAAGCCGACGTGTGTGCGAGGGCGTTATCGTAACCATATGACATCACGAAAAAAAGCTTCGATCATGAAATGCTTTGCGTCCGCCGTGGGGATAGTGTACCGTCTCCGAATTCAAAGACAGCGTTGAGCATCCGCAGCATTCCGCGGACTGCCTTTTCCAGTCTTCGGATACCCGGTGATCCTTGATGATGAAGGCTGGGGGGGGGCGTACGCCACGTTCCCCTTGCTGTCGCCATCCTCCGCAACGGGCCTGCATTACTCCAGCAGGCCGCCGTCAACGCTCAGCATTTTCGCATTCGAGAGCGGTTGCGGGCAGTTGCGCCCCAGAGTGGGCGGTAGCGCGCCGGCAGGTCTCCAGCCGTCCTTCCCGACGCCCCACACTTTTTTCCAAGGAAGCGATCCGTGTCATTCCCCTCCCTCGTGATAGGCGACCTCGTCGCTCCGACGCCCATTGTCCAAGGCGGCATGGGGGTCGGCGTCTCCGGTGCGAACCTGGCCTCGGCCGTTGCGGAAGAGGGCGGCGTGGGCGTCATCGCCGCCGTGGGTCTCGGGTATCCCGAGCCCGACTTCAAGACCGATTATGTGGCGGCGAACACGCGCGCTCTGCGTCGTGAAATCCGCAAGGCCCGTGCAATGACCAAAGGCGTGTTGGGCGTGAACATCATGGTCGCGTTGACCAACTACGCCGAGTCCATCGCTGCGGCCGTGGACGAAGGGGTCGACATCATCTTTTCCGGCGCCGGGCTGCCCTTGACTCTTCCCAAATTCGTCAAGACGGACGACGGCCCCGGTCCGAAGCTCGTTCCCATCGTCTCCTCGGCGCGAGCCGCGGCGTTGCTCTGCAAGGGGTGGCTGCAAAAATTCAGCCGGCTGCCGGACGCGTTCGTGGTGGAAGGCCCTCTGGCCGGCGGGCATCTGGGCTTCACCGAAGCGCAACTCGAAGATCCTGCATATCGTCTGGAAAATCTGGCGCCAGCCGTGGTGGATGCCGTGCGTCCTTATGAGGGCAAGGCTGGTCGGGCCATCCCGGTCATCGCTGCCGGAGGGGTGTACACCGGCGCGGACATCTACCGCTTCATGGAGCTCGGCGCTGCAGGCGCGCAGCTGGGCACGCGTTTCGTGGCCACCCATGAGTGTGATGCGGACCCCGCCTTCAAGCAGGCGTATGTGGACGCCCGGGAAGAGGATCTCACCATCATCAAGAGCCCTGTGGGCATGCCGGGTCGGGCCCTGCGCAACAGTTTCGTGGCTGCCATGGAGCAAGGGGGCAAGGTCCCGTTCAGCTGCCCCTACCACTGCATCAAAACGTGCGACTACGAGAGCAGCCCCTTCTGCATCGCCTTGGCGCTCATCAACGCCAGGCTGGGCAACCTTGCCAAAGGCCTTGCCTTCGCCGGCCAGAACGTCCATCGCATCACGAAGCTACTCTCCGTCAAGGAGCTCATCGAGACGCTTCGTCAGGAGTATGACGCTTGTGTTCAGGCGTCCAGCGCCGCCGTTTCACCGAGCTAGCCGCCTCCCCAGCGCCATGTGACAACCTGCGACCCGCGTGGCGGGTTCTGTTGAAACGCCTGTTGTCACCCGTCTTGGGCGTCTCCTTGCGTCGCATGGCCGTTCTCTCGTTTCCTCAGCAACGTTACGCCATCACCCACGGGCAGCAGGCTTACATCCACGCGACTGTCGTGTTTTCTCTTTGTGTTGAATTCACGAATGCATTGCGTCTCGATGTCGTTGTGAGAGGGGTCAAGGACAAGTCCTTTCCAGAGCACATTGTCCACCATGATGACGCCACCAGGGCGCAAGAGTCTCAACGAACGTTCGTAATAGTGTTCATAAGACTCTTTGTCGGCATCGATGAACACGAAGTCGAACGTGTCCGCATGGCCATCTGCAAGTAACGCATCGAGGCTGTCTACGGCTGGGGCGATCTTGAGATCGACCTTGTGTTCAATCTTGGCTGCTTCCCAGTAACGCTGTGCAATGGTTGTCCACTCCTTGCTGATGTCGCATGCCACAAGCATTCCGTGCTCGGGGAGCGCCTCCGCAATGCAGAGACTGCTGTAGCCTGTGAATACACCAATTTCGATTGCTTTGACGGCATTGATGGACTTGATGAGGAGGGTCATGAACTGTCCCTGGAGGGGATGTATCTGCATGACGCCCCGCGGCAACTCCGATGTCTCTTGACGCAACCGGTTCAGCAAGTCCGGTTCGACAGGAGAAACACTTTCGATGTACTGAAAAAGTGTGTCATTTATTATGCGATAGTCTGAAGCCATGGGAACCTCGACATGAGTATTGAGCTTGACGCAACTAAACGAGAAGAGCGAAGCGTTCCGGCGGAAATAAAATCACAAAACTGCACACAAGGGTGCTCTCTGCAGTTTCCATGGATGCATGATCAAATGCATTGTTGGTAGTCTCATAGTGCAAAGAAGGTGGTGAGAGGCCTTGAATATTGTCGAAAAGGATCTGGAGGGCTTCATGAGAGGAAACCTGCAGTCAGAGTAGAACAACCCGGGGCGGGCTGCAATGGAGACACGAAGAACGCCGTCCGTGAAAAAGCCGAGTCTGCAGCTTGGCGAAAACCCGACACCCCCTCATACCGAAAAAGCCGTTACGAACGCTCGACGCTCTCAACGAAAAGTCGTCAGATTGTCGAAATTCGCTGCAAGCGGCTTCGACCGCAATGACACGATAGTATCGCTATATCGATATGGCGGCAGGCATGGCAGGGCGTCGCCATGGCGCGCCTCTTTTTTGCGCCGCATGCCCGGCATCTTTTGCACTTCCCCGATGGCGAGTCCACGATCCGTGTTGTTTCGTCGCCACGAAAGCCACCTCTCGCTGAGGTTAACGATTGAATTACGTGCAAGCTGATCATGCATGCCGCTTTGTGAGTTGAAGTGTGCTTGATTGCTAGCGCATGAAGCCAGCTACGCGCCGAAACCGGCTGTCACTCGAGCGTGGCTGGCAAGAAAAATACAGGGAATAAAACTGTATGATGATTCAGCATTGATTTCAACAGTACTTGCCTGATTGTTAATGCTAATATTCTGTAACAAGCTGTTTTTGTGCAAGAAAAATACTCAAGCAAAATATGTGAACTCATTGCGTGTCATGATGAATTTTCAGCAAAATATTATGTGTTGACGGCAGATACAGGCGTGCTAGGTTTCAACAAAATTGCGAGACTGCAGTTTTTTAGCTCGACTGCTGAGGTGTCATAATTTTGTGAAGCCTGGATGGATGCTATGCGATATGGTTCGAGGCTGTTCAGCGCGCAGGGCGGCGCCACTCTGCTGGATGCAATGCAGGCGCTGGCAGACTCGGCTCCGGATGCGCTATGGTTCGGCTGGCGGGAGGGGCGCGAACCTGCAGTTTTCATGTCGGCTGGGGCGGTAGCCGAGCGAACGGCCTTTTTGAGCACAACCCTCCAGCACCACTTCGAACCGCAATCGCGCATCGCTATCGCCTCCCTGAACGGTCTCGATTTCGTAACGGCGATACTCGCATGCTGGCGCGCCAACCTCGTCCCCACTCCAACGGCGTTCAGTCTGCACACGCCGGTGGAAGCCCTTGTCCAAAAGCTTGAAGTAATTTGCGATCACGCTGATGTCTCGGGTGTTTTGCTGGACCAGACATCGGCCTCGATCCTGGGGGCGCGTCTTCGACCAACAGTTCCTTCTATCACAGTCCCTGATGTCGGCTCGCAGCCGTCGATCGTACTGCCCAATCGCCCTTGTACTTCTCAAGATCTGGGGCTGCTCCTGTACACATCCGGTTCGACTGGGTCCCCCAAGGGCGTCATGCTGAGCCATGGCAACCTGCTCGCACAGGCCTCCGTGGCTTCGCGCCAGTGGGAAATGGACAAAACGAGTCGCGTCGTTTCCTGGGCCCCGCTGTATCATAGCTTTGGACTTATCGTAGGCCTGTTTGCTCCGCTGTTCAGCGGCGCCTCATCGCTCCTGTTTTCGCCAGGCGATTTTGTCAGATCTCCCGGATTATGGTTCGAAAGTGTGCACCAGCATGCAGCCACGCACACCGGTGCGCCCAACTTTGCATTGGAGCTTTGCTGTGGAGAGTTGAACAGCAATACAGTCAGGCAATATTCTCTGCGGACTTTGAAAGCGATTATTTGCGGGGGCGAGCCGATAAGGCAGGCTGTCTGGAGTAAGTTTGTACGAATTTTTGGAGAATTAGGTATAACCAGGGATGTTTTTTGTCCGAATTACGGACTGTCGGAGACAGGCTCAATATCATTCAAACCAATCGGAAAGGCGCCTGAGTTCCTGACGCTGGAGCGGAACGCGTTGGAGCGTAACGTCGTCGAAATTTCGAGGACCGGAAAGCGTTTTCGTCAAGTTGTCGAACTAGGCAACGTTGCTGAAGAACTGGATGTTCGGCTCGTTCGCCAGGATACAGTGGGCGCGTGTGGTGATGACGAAATCGGCGAGCTTTGGGTCAAGGGGCCGAGTGTGATGCGAGGTTATTGGAAGGGGGACGTTGCAACGCAGGAGGCGTTTTCACGGGGCAACGATTCCTGCCATGAACAGTTTTTCAGGACAGGAGACCTGGGGTTCACCCGAGGGGGTAAGCTTTTTCTTGTAGGTCGCGCAAAAGAGGCGTTTATAGTCTCCGGGCGGAACTTTTATCCCGAAGATATCGAATCAACTATACGTGAAACGGCTCTTTGGTCTGACGTGTCTGTTGCAGCTTTCACTGTTGAAAAGGACGATCGCGAATGGTTGCATGTTCTTGTCGAGCGAAAAGAAGGGCTTGATGATGCGTCTCTTCGAAGATGCATGGGCTCCATGGTCCAGGCGATTTCTATGCAACATGGTCTTGGTGTAGATGTCCTTTCAATTGTTGCACTGGGCGCACTGGTAAAGACGGATAGCGGAAAGATACAAAGACGCCTCAGTAAAGAAAAATATCTTAAAGGTGAGTTGTCGATACATTGTTTTTATGATGCGTCAATGTCGCAAAATTCTTGCATGATTGATGCCTCGGTTGATCAAGCCGTTGAATGTCTTGTGAGAAACATTCTGCCGAATGTTTTGAAGTGCGATTGCAGAATGTTGAATGCTCAAACGAGTGTCTCAGTATTAAGTATTAGTTCCGTTGATGCTATTCGAATCGCTGCTGAAATCGAACAAGTATTTGAGATTAAACTGAGCCCAGTAGCGTTGTATGAGACATCTACAATCGGCTCTTTGGCTGAGTTGATCTCTACAAAATTACAGAAGATTAAAAAGCCATCAAGTTGCTACAGAAAAGAATTGCATGCGCAGGCGGCTCTTCCTCAAAGAGCCGACATCGCCATACTCGGGTGTAGTTGTCGATTTCCTGGTGGAATAAATAACCTCGAGGAATTATGGAAAACAGTATTGGAAAATCGCGAAGTCATCGCGCCCATCCACGCTACACGTCCATGGTTGTTGCAGGATCTCTCCCCGTATCCTCATGAATTCCAGTCGTCGATACCGTGCTTTGGTGGGTTTCTTGAAGATATCGACTGTTTCGACGCCAGTTTCTTTGGAGTGTCGCCTCTTGAAGCCCAATGTATGGATCCTCAACAAAGAATTCTGCTCGAAATTGCATGGGAAACATTTGAGCGAAGTGGGTACGCTCCTGGTGCTCTTGCAGGAAGCAAGATTGGCGTCTTCGTGGGAGCGCACAATGTTGATTATGCAGAGCTCATCGCCAAAAGACATGACATGGTGCGTTCCTATGGTGCTTTTCTGGACTCGGGATCGCACCTGAGTATCTTGCCCCACAGAATATCCAGATACTTTGACTTGCAGGGTCCCAGTGAGGTCGTGAATACGGCTTGTTCCAGCTCACTGACTGCAGTTGCTCGCGCCGTAACAGCTCTTCAACACGGTGAGTGTTCGATGGCGCTTGTATTAGGCATCAATCTAATCCTGTCAATGCGTTTGCATGTTTCAGCGCAACAAGCTGGTATGCTTGCAAAGGATGGTCAATGCAAGCCTTTTGATGCGACAGCTGATGGTTTTGTAAGGAGTGAAGGATGTGCTGCGTTGTTGCTGAAGAATACAATAGACGCACAAAAGGATCACGATTACATTTCTTGTCTCATCAAGGGTGCATTTACAAATCATGATGGGCGTTCCAACTCGCTCCGCGCTCCCAATATGCATGGGCAGAAGCGCCTGTTGAGTGAAGCATGGAAGCGCGCCAATACACCGCCAGAAACCATCGGATATATCGAGGCTCATGGAACGGGAACCGCCCTGGGTGATCCAATCGAATTGCAAGCCATTGCAGAAGCCATTGAAGAGACGAAGGAAACCAAGGCGCCCTTTGAAGTCTCTCTGGGCTCCGTGAAGTCGGTTTTGGGTCATATGGAATCTGCAGCTGGACTTGGTGGGCTTTTCAATGCGCTTCTGGCGATCCGCAATGGAACTATCCCGGGGCAGAAACGCCTAGGCGATATGAATCCATATTATTGCTTGGAAAATACCCCACTTTCTACGCCAAGAAACAACAGGCCTTGGCCCAGGCCTGTGATGGCGAACAATGTGGAGGCGCCGCGAAGGGCCGGGGTGAGCTCTTTTGGATTTGGTGGTGGGAATGCCCATGTTGTTCTTGAGGAATTCATCAGTGATAATCCAGCTGGAGTATCTCGACCCAGCGCGTGGCGCCTCATACCTCTCTCTGCTTCCAACGATGAACGGTTGTATGCCGCCGTTGAGTCATTAATTCTGCATCTTGAAGAGCATGCACATTTTCTACATTTGGATGATGTCGCATTCACACTTCAGGTTGCGCGTGATTCTTTTTCTTCGCGTAAGATATTTGTCGCTTCTACTATTTCAGAGCTTTTGCACGAGATGCGCTCTTTCATGGATCATAACAGTTTATCTCAGCCGCGAGTTGCATGTCCCGAGTTACTCAAGGCTGATGAATGTGTTCAGGAAGCAATTCTTCTGGCTGAACAGTGGCTTCAAGGAAACGATGTCGACTGGTACAGCTTGTATGGGGAACAGTTGCCGAAGCGTATCCCTCTGCCTGGATATCCATTTGCACGAGAAAAGTATTGGCTGGAGGATGGCTCCGAGACGACACATGAGAACCCTCAAGTCCACGCCAAGGCGAACCTGCCATCCCGGCGCACGGATCAGGCCTTTTCTGGTGCGCCTCATGTGCTGTTGACGCCTGTTTGGGATGTGTTGCGGCCGGACTTTACTCCGACGCCCTTGCAACAGGCTCGCGCTTTGCTGTGTAATGGAGCTTCGAGCTTTGTCGATTCTTTCTCCAGGTATTTCCAGGGTATTATAGAATTTAAGGTTGAAGTCGGGAAGGAGGGGGCCGCCTTTGTTGAAAAGTGCAAGGCGCACGATCCATTCGAACACTTTATCTGGATCGCGCCTGAAGAGCCTGCGCATTCGGCCTCGGCAAGCGCTTCCGAACATTTCGCTCAAGCGCAGCGGACAGGCGTCATGCAACTTTTTGAGCTACTCAAGGCGCTGTTGTCATTGGGATATGCCGAGCGTCCGCTTTGTTTGACCATCATTCTTCCTCACACCCGCGCATTGGGTTCCAACGAGTTTTCCGTACCAATGCACGCCCCTGTTCGAGGGCTTGTGGGCGTAGCGGTTCAGGAGCACCCGCAATGGCGCGCGCGCATTCTCGAACTGCCGGATGACGAGCCTTGGGCCGCGGAGCAACTATTCCAGCTTCCGTGTTCCAATCCGGCGCGCACGTACGCCTTGAGCCGAGGCGAGTGGTTCGAGCAGGCGCTCATTCCCGCGGAATTACAGGCGCCTCGCACCATGCCGATTCGACGAGGCGGGGTCTACGTCATCCTGGGAGGCGCGGGCGGCCTCGGCGCGCTCTGGACGCATCATCTGCAGCAACAATTCGACGCGAATGTCATCTGGCTCGGTCGACGCCCGCCGGATGCTGTCGACTGGCCTCAGTTCTTGCGTCACAAACCTCAGTATTTTCAGGTGGACGCGTGTGATTTTTCTGCACTGGATCAGGTGGCTGCAGCCATCAGGCAGATTCACCCCAGAATCCATGGCGTGATCCATTCGGCTGTCGGAGCGTTTGACCGCAGCGTGGCGGCCATGACTGCAGCAGAGTTTCGTGAGATCCTCGCCGTCAAGGTGGACGCTTCCGTCAATATCGCTCAGGCCTTTGAAAAAGACGCGCTCGATTTCTTCCTGTTTTTTTCGTCGGTCGCAGCGTTCGAGCACCATGCCGGCATGAGCGGCTACGCTGCCGGTTGCGCCTTCAAGGACGCCTTCGCTCAGTGGCTGAACACCCGTATGGCCGGCAAGGCGGCGGTCATCAACTGGGGGTACTGGGACAGAGGCGCAGGCGACGCCATACCGGAATCCTTCAAGGCCAGAATCCGACTCAACGGCGCGGAACCCATTGATCCCGAGGCGGCGTTCACAGCGCTGGAGCAGCTCCTGGGCGGGCCGCTCTCCCAGGCGGCGTTTCTGCGCACCAGTCGACGGCCACCTCTACCGCAAACGCTGGAGAGCGAGCAACTTTTCGAAGTCGCGCGGGCCGCCCCCAATGTGGGCGGGGCGGTCGCGGCGGCGCTGCAGGGCGTCGGCTTCACGAATAATGCCGTGGAGTCGTTGAAAAAAGTGCAGTGCCCTACCATGCGGAAGCTGTTGCTGCAGTTTTTGCATGCTGCGCTGGCGACGCTTGACGGCTTTTCTCCCGAGGCGTCCCGCGTCACACCACTGTACGCCCGATGGGTTGAACAAAGTATACGATTCCTGGAAGATGGAGGCGTACTCGACCCGCGGCATCCTCCCCAGACGGAGACGCTCTGGCGCCTTTGGGACGAGCGCCGAGAAGCGTGGCTCGCCAACCCGGATCACAAGGCTGACGCCCTGACCGCAGAGGCGTGTCTGCGGGTCCTTCCGGACGTGCTTGCTGGACGCCGAAACCCCACGGAGATCCTTTACCCAAACGCCTCGGTCGCGCTGGTGGAAGGCGTCTTCAAAGGCAACCGGGTTGCGGACTGCTTCAACGAACGATTGGCCGAGGCCCTTGTCGCCGCCGTTCGCGAACGCCTGCGACTCGATCCCTCCGCGTCCCTGCGTATTCTGGAGATCGGCGCCGGCACGGGCAGCGCCACCGGATTCGTCCTGGAAAAACTGACGCCTTACACAGGGCATGTCGCAGAGTATCGATTCACCGATCTCTCCCGCGCATTCCTGCACCATGGCGAAGACGCCTTCGGGGAAGGCCGGCCGTGGTTCGTCACCCAGCGTTTCGACGTGGAGCGCCCCCTGGCGCCCCAAGACATGCCCCTGGGCCACTTCGATTTCGTCATCGCAGTCAACGTGCTCCACGCCACGCGCAATCTGCGCCGCACGTTGCAAAACGCCAAGGCGGCGCTCTGCAAGCACGGCATGCTGCTGCTGAACGAGCTTACTGCGGCCCATCTTCACGCGCATTGCACCTTTGGGTTACTGGAGGGGTGGTGGCTTGCGGAGGACCCCGAGCTGCGCATTCCCGGCGCGCCGGGACTCTACCCAGACGCGTGGCGCAGGCTTCTGGAAACGCAAGGATTTCTTGACGTTTCTTTCCCCGTGGCGGCAGCGCAGGAGCTCGGTCAGCAGATCATTCTTGCGGTAAGCGACGGCCTCGTTCGGCAAACGGACGAAACAGCCGCCTCCCTAGTCGCGGAGGCCCCGGCGGCGCGGGCGGCGCCTCGCCCGCTCTCAGGCGAAACACCCCCGCCTGGCCTTGATCCACCAGAGGCGACCCGCTCCGCCGCGCCCGCTTGCAGCAGGGAGAACGTCAAGGCGCGGCTCATCGCCCATCTCACGTCCGTCATGGCTGAAACCTTGCGCGCGCGACCATCCAGTCTGGCCCCCGATGTTCCCCTGCACAGCTACGGCGTGGACTCCATCCTCATCACGCAGCTCACCAACCGTCTTCGTGAAACCTATAAGCACGTGGACGCCACGCTCCTTTTCGGTGAAACGACGATAGAGGCCCTGGCGGACCACTTTCTCCAGGAGGCGGACCCCGGCGTCGTTAAGCTGCCGGAGACGTCGACGAATGTGGACACCACCGCGTCGGCCGCCTCTTCGACCGTCACGAGGGAGGAGCCCCGGGGGCCGCAGCATGTTCATGCGGCAGAGGACGCGGCAACCACGCCACGGGCCGCCGTCATCCCGCACGACGCGTTGGCCGTGGCCATCATCGGCATGAGCGGTCGCTTCCCGCAGGCCTCCACGACGCGCGACTTCTGGAAACATCTGTTGGAAGGACGTCACTGCATCGTGGAGACGCCGGCCGAGCGCTGGGACTGGCGCGAGACCTACATGGCGGATCCGCTCCAGGCCGGAGCCCACGGCAAGAGCTGTTCCCGCTGGGGCGGGTTTCTGGAGGACGTCTACGCCTTCGATCCCTCCTTCTTCCGGATGACGCCCAAAGACGCCGCGGAGGTGGACCCGCAGGAACGGCTCTTCCTCATGGAAGCGTGGAAGGCTCTGGAGGACGCCGGCTGCGCGCCCTCACGGTTGAGCGCGGATCGTCGCAAGCGGACAGGCGTGTTCGGCGGCGTCACCAAGTTGGGCTATTCGCATTTCGCCCCGGAAGGCGTGGGGCCCCGCACCTCCTTCGCCTCGTTGACGAACCGCGTCTCGCACTTTTTGAATCTCCAGGGGCCCAGCCAACCCGTGGACGCCATGTGCGCCTCCACCCTGGCGGCGGTCCACCAAGCGTGCATGTACCTGGTCAAAGGGGAAGGGGAACTGGCCATCGCCGGCGGTGTGAACCTCTACCTCCATCCTTCCACGTACGCGCAGCTCTCCAGGGCCCAGCTCATCGCCCCCGGAGACAGCTGCGCCGCCTTGAGCGAAAACGCCGCCGGCTTCGTCCCCGGCGAATGCGTGGGAGCCTTCGTCCTCAAACCGCTTGCGCTCGCTGAACGCGAGGGCGACCCCATTCACGCCGTCATCCGCGGATCCGGGGTGAACCACGACGGCGCAAGCGCCGGCTACGCCATCCCCAACCCGACGCAACAGGCTGCGCTCTTCAAGGACGTTCTTGATACGAGCGGCTTCGCACCCGAGACCATCGGCTACATCGAGACGGCGGCCAGCGGCTCCCCCCAGGGCGACGCCAGCGAAATGGCGGCGCTGCGCGCGGCCTATGGAACACGGGCGCCCGCCTCCCGCAACGAGGACGGTTCGAGTCCCTATCGCATGGGCACGCTGAAGCCCAACATGGGGCACGCCGAGGCGGCCTCCGGGGCGGCGCAGCTCGTCAAGGTCATCTGCAGCCTCCGAACGCGCACCCTCGCGCCCTCGCGGCTGGAAGGCCCCCCCCATCCGGACATCCCTTTCGAGAAGCTTCCTTTCGTCCTCCAGCGAACACGCGCGCCATGGACGCCGTTTCCACGTCCAGACGCCCCATCCGACGAAGCTCCGCTTCCTCTGCGCGCCGGCGTCACCAGCATCGGCGCCGGCGGGGTGAACGCGCATTGCATTCTTGAAGAGCATGTGGGCGAGCACGGCCTCCCGTCGGGCGGCCTCCCTGCTCCCGAAGGGCCGCTGGTCTTCCTCCTCTCCGCCCGCACGCGCTCGCGGCTCGCGGTCTATGTGGACAGGTGGCTGGAGTTTCTGACGGCAGAGGAGAACGACCCGGCTGCGGTCGGACCAGCCTTGCGCGCGAAGGGCAAGGGCGCTCTGGCTGCAGCGTGCTACACCCTGCAGACCGGCCGTGAGCCCATGGCCTGCCGACTGGCCGTCATCTGCGAGGACGCCGAAGACCTCGTGCGTCAGCTGCGGTCGTGGCGAGAAGACGGCGCAGTCACGGAAACCCTCCACCAGGGAAATTGCGAGGGGTCCCGGACGCGCTTGCCGGCAAGCGTGGACGCCGCGCTGCAAGGACGCGTGCTGCGGGAGCTCGCCGCGCTCTGGACGTTGGGCAACGCGGTGGATTGGGACGTCCTCCACACCACGCCGCCGCGACGCATGGCCGGCCTGCCCACGTATCCCTTCGAAACAACGCCGTGCCGCCCGGCTGCGGCGAACGCTTCCGCACCTCCGCAGGCGACCCGCCCCGGCGAGAACCCCGCCGCCGCGTTCTACACCCACGAAGCCCACGTGCTGCAGCGCGCTTTGAGCGATGCGCCCGAATTCACGCGCCAAGCCACTCGCCAAGCCACTCCCGAGGCGACGCGCCGCAACGATGACATCCCAGACGTCATCCCAGACGCATTCCCGGACGTCATCCCAGACGCATTCCCGGACGTCTTTCAGGACGAATTCCTCACGTTTGCGCCGTTCCCGGAGCGCGTCCCGTGGTTCTCCATGACGCGCGCCCTGACCGATCCTGCAGCCCACCCGGAAGCCGTGGCCATGGTCAAGGCCCGACAACGGGAGATGCGCCGCACGCTCTTCGACGGCGTGGACTTCGACAGGCTCCACCGCGTCCTGGACATCGGCTGCGGCTACGGCACGGACGTCATCCAGCTCGCGCGCGCCTTCCCCCATCTCCGGACGTGCGGCTACACCATAACCGAAGCGCAGGCGGCCCTCGCCAACGAACGCATCCGCCGGTTGGGCCTGCGCCCGCGCGCCGAAGTCCACCACAAGGACAGCGCCACAGACCCCTTCCCGACGGATATGGACCTCGCCCTCGGCGTTGAGGTCACCTTCCATATCAAAGACAAGGACGGCCTTTTCGCCAACCTCGCCGCCGCGCTCAAGGAGGACGGGCGGCTCCTGCTGGTGGATTATATCGCCAACCGCCGCGGCGCCATCGAGGACGAGGCCTTGAGTGTCTTCATCCCCACCGCGCCCGAGTGGGTGGAGATGTTGACGCGGCATGGGTTTGTTCTGGACGAGGCCGTGGATGTCTCCCCGCAGATCGCACATTTCGTCCACGACCCGGGGTTCGAAGCGAACATCGCGCATCTGGAGGAAGCCCCGCGCGCCATGTGGCGCAACTTCGCCAACCAGGCCGTGGCGTTGGAAAAGAGGTGGATAACCTACTCGCTGCTCAAGCTGCGCAAGGCCACGCGCCAGGACGCTGCCGCCCGGCGCGAACGCAACACCAGGGGGCTGCGTCGGCAGACGCCTTATCCGGACGCAGTGGCCGCCATGGAGGCCCGGGGTGGTGCGGCGTACCCGCGTGAGCCGGAGCCCTTGTGCGGTGCGGCGCGCGAGTCGTTCCAGGAGGGCGGCGCGCGGCCGCGCGAAGGACGCCCGAACGCTGGTTGCGAGGGACGCCAGTACCCTGGCTGCGAGGTGTCCGCGTCCGGTGCGGCCACGTCGGGTGCGGCCACGTCTTCGCCGCCACCCCCGTCTTCGCTCGGAGTCATCAGGGAGGGCTTGCTCGAGATCCTCGAAGGGGCCACCGGATTGGCTCGCGAGCGGCTATTGGGCGACGAGGGGTTCAGGGCGCTGGGGATCACCTCGCTCAATGCGGTGGAGGTGCTGGAGGCTGTCAACACGGCCTTCGATCTACGGTTGCCCACCAGCGCGCTATTCGCTTGCGGCACGGTGCGGGCGTTGGCCGAGCATGTGGCGCAGGCGCAGTCCACACGCACTTCCGCGTCTACCCGCCAGCCGACCACGGCGTCTTGCCAAGAGTCGCTCACGACGTCTTGCGATGAACCGACGTCCGGTGAGCTTTCGCAGCACGGCGCCGATGTCCACGCCAGGACGCATCCACAACTCCAGGCGGTCGCGTCATGGGGACGCCAGGACGAGAGAATGCGCCTCCCAGCCTCCCCCTGCGGGCACGGGCCGTGGGCCAAGGTTGTGCGGGAAGCCGTGGCCGTGGTGGGTATGGGGTGCCGGTGCGCCGGAGCCGACTCGCCGGAGGCGCTCTGGGAGGTAGTCCGGCATGGCAAGGACTGTCTGCGCGAGGTGACGGACCCGCAATGGTTGGCGCATTTCCGCACCCACGGGATGCATGGTCCACCCATGCGCTACGGGGCCATGGCGGACGTCGACTGCTTCGACCACGCTTTCTTCCGCATCTCCCCCCGAGAGGCGGCGGCCATGGACCTCAACACGCGACATTTTCTGGAAACAGGCTATGGCGCTCTGGAACACGCTGGTTACGCGCCTGGCTCCCTGGCCGGGGGTCGTGTGGGGATATACGCCGGGGTCATGGGGTTCAGCCCCAAGGCGCACGACTGCTCGCACTTCGCGTTGCTGGGCGGCGAACCGAGCATCCTCGCGGCGCGGCTGGCGCATTTCCTCGACCTCCACGGCCCGGCCGTGGCGGTGAACACCGCCTGTTCTTCCTCCCTGGCGGCGGTGGACATGGCGCGGCAGGCTCTCCAGCTTGGCGAGGTCGACATGGCCCTCGCCGGCGGCGTCTCCATCTGGGACCACCCCGCGGATTTCGTCACCATGGAGAACGCCGGCATGCTCTCGCCCAGCCGGACGTGCCGACCGTTTGACGACGCGGCGGACGGCATTCTGGTGGGTGACGGCGTGGGCGTCGTCATCCTCAAGCGCCTCGGCGACGCCCAGCGAGACGGCGACCACATCCACGGCGTCATCCTCGCCAGCGGCGTCAACCAGGACGGCCGTACCGCCGGCCTCACCCAGCCCAGCTACCTGGCGCAGAGTCGACTGCAAGCCGCGGTCTACCGCGAGGCCGGGATCTCTCCGACCCGCATCCAGTACCTCGAAGCCCACGGCACAGGCACCACCCTGGGCGACCCCGTGGAAATTCACGCGCTCACCGAGAGTTTCCGGAAATTCACGACCAGGAAGTCGTTCTGCGCCACGGGCTCCCTCAAGGCGAACATCGGCCACACGGCCGCTGCGGCCGGTGTGCTCGGACTCATCAAGACGCTCCTCGCCCTGCACCATGGCGAGCTCCCGCCCAGTATCCATTATATAAATGAAAACAGGCATATACGGTTCGATGAAAGTCCCGTCTACGTGAACGCCCGGCGCGCGCCCTGGCCTGCCGGCGCAGAGGGCCCCCGGCTCGCTGCGGTGAGCTCCTTCGGGTTCAGCGGGACCAACGTCCATCTGCTCGTGGAGGAGCCCCCCCGACAGCAGGAGACCCACGCCGAAGCAAGATCGTCCACAGGGCCCTGGGTGTTTCCCCTCTCCGCCAGGGACGAAGCGGGCCTGCGCGCGGCGGCCGAAAGGTTTCGGGGATGGCTCCGCGCTTCGGACCTCCCGCAGCAAAAGAAGGGTGAGGACAAGGCGGCTCATAAGCGCGACCTGCAGGCGACCTGCCGCGAAGCCCTGGCGGCGTTGCTGGCGGTGGAGCCTGCGGATCTCGGCATGGAAGACGCCTTCGAGGACCTCGGTGTGGACCATGTCCTGCAGCGTCGGCTCGCCGAAGCGCTGCAGCAGGCAGGCCTGACCCGCGCCACGGTCGCATGCTGCGCCGAGTGCGAGACCCTGGCGCAGCTGGCGGCGCATCTCCGGGACGAGGACACGGACCGGTCGGCGGCCGAGGCGTTTGATCTGGGAGACGTCGCCTACACCCTGCAGGTGGGGCGTGACGCCATGGAGGCGCGACTGGCCGTGGTCGCCGACTCTCCTGACGAGCTTGATGCGGCGCTCACGGCGTTTCTGGAGGAGCGTGCGGAGGGCGCCTTCGTGTGGGGGATGGTGGACCAGGGGGACGACCAGTGGAGCGATCGGGCCCTCGCCGTCTCGCAGCTCGACAAGACATCGAATTCACGGGACTTGATGGATGCTGCCGACCTTGTGGATGGCGCCGAAGCGGCGGCGCGGCGTTGGGTCGCCGGAGGGGTCGTGGCATGGGCCGGCTTGCATATCGGCCGTCGGCCGCGCCGTGCGCCCTTGCCTGGTCATGCGTTCGAGAAAACCCGGGTGGCGCCGCCTCCTTTTGCGGACACCACTCGTCCTTCCATGCGCCCCGAACCGCTAGCGTCAGATGGCATGGCGAAGCGACCCCCGGCGCCGCTTTTCTTCCGGCCGGCGTGGCGTCCGGCGGCGCCGGGGGAGGGCGCTTCTCCGGCGTGTCCACGGCGGGTCGTGTTGCTGTTGCCGCCGTGGGAGGCCCACGCCGCCGCGCTGGCCGGGGTGGACGCCGCTCTGGAAGCTTCAAGGCCTTCGATCCACGCCGTGGCCGCGCCCCACTGGGAGGAGTCGGACGCGGCGCATCAGTACGAGACGGCGGCGTTGGCCGTGTTGGCCAGGCTTCGGGAACTGCATGCGACAGCGGACAAGGCCCCCGTGTTGCTGCAGGTCGTGACGGCGGAGGAGGGCGACGCGGCGGCTTCGCACCTGCTGACCGGGCTGGCGGGCCTGCTGCGCACGGCGTCTCTGGAACATCCGCGCCTCCATGGCCAGCTCGTGGCTGTCCCGCCGGGAGTGGAGACGGCAATGCTCGACGTCCTGCTGGAGGAGGACGCCCGCCAGCCGGATGACGCGTTCATCCGCCACATCCCGCCAAGCGGCCTTCGGCCGGCGGACGTCCGAGCGGCGTCTCTCCTGCGCGTTTTGCCCGGCTGGGAGGAGTTCTCACCCCGCGAGCATGCGCGGGATGAAGGCAGCCTTGTCAGCGAGCCGTCTTGCGCCTGGCGCCCCCGCACGGAGAAGGCGCGGCGGGGCGTCTACCTCATTACGGGCGGAGCCGGCGGATTGGGGCTCCTCACGGCGGAGGACATCGTCCGCCGCGTCGACCCCGTCACGGTGGTGCTGGTGGGGCGCACCCCGGCCTCGGCTCTGGGCGCCTCCATTCAAGGGCGGATGGCGGCGATGCAGTCCGCCGCCCACAAGGTGGAGTACCGACAGGCGGACGTGACGGACAGACGCGCCGTGGAGGCCCTGGTGGGGGCCGTCAGCCGGGAGCATGGCCACATCACAGGCGTCATCCATGCGGCGGGAGCGCTGCGGGACGGGCTCCTCGTCAACAAGACGGCGGCGGACTGCGCGGCGGCCCTGGCGCCGAAGACGGCCGGGGTCGTCCACCTGGACGCGGCCACCCGGGACATGAAGCTGGACTGCTTCGTGCTCTACGGGTCCGGCGCGAGCCAGGGCAACGCAGGGCAGGGGGACTACGCCGCGGCCAACGCCTTTCTGGAGGCGTTTGCGCGACACCGCCACGCGCTGACGCTGGCCGGGGAACGCCGGGGCGCGACCCTCTGCATCAACTGGCCCCTGTGGCGCGAGGGCGGCATGCGGGTGGATGAACGGACCGCGGCGCGACTGCGACAACGCGCCGGGATGGAGGCCATGGACACGACCACAGGTCTGCAGGCGCTCCATTCGGGAGTGGCCGCCGTCCGGGCAGGGGAGACGGCGTGTCAGCTGATGGTCATCACGGGAGAGCGCGCGACCATCCGACGTTACGTGGCCGCAGGCCGACAGCTGCAGGAGGCAGAGACGGCGCCGCGCCGGGAGCGCCCTTTCGAGAAAACGCAACGCACGCCGCACGCCGCCGCCCTCGCCCAGGGGGTGACGCAACGGGTCAAGGAAGTGCTGGGCCGCGCAGTGCATCTGCCGCCGGAACACATCGACGCACGCGCCCCGTTGGAGCGGTACGGGCTGGACTCCATTCTCATCGCGCAGATGCGCCGCGAGCTGGAGCGCGCCCTGGGGGAGCTGCCCAGGACATTGTTCCATCAACACAAGACGCTGGAAGGCGTGGCGCGCCACTGTGTGCGTACGGCGCCGGAGGCGTGCGCCCGCTGGGCCGACGCGGCGCCCCACCACGCGGCTCCCCACCACACGCCGGGGGCGGCTTTCGTTGAACTCCGCTCCACGGCGGCGTCCGTACGCTCCCGCCCGGAAAGCCCGGACAGCCCGGACAGCCCCATCGCCATCATCGGCGCGGCCGTGCGTTTGCCCCACGCGGACACTCCGGACGAGTTCTGGCGCGACCTCGTCGCCGGTCGATCGCGCATCGTTCCCTGGCCAGGGGACCGCTGGCCCCATGCGGACTGGTTCGAACCGACCCCCGCCGAGGCCGTTCGCCGCGCCAGAAGCTATATAGGTCACGGCGGCCATCTGGCGGGTTTCGCGGATTTCGACCCGCAGTTTTTCAACATCCCGCCAAGCGAGGCGCTGGAGATGGACCCGCAGCTGCGGCTCATGCTCACCGTCTGCTGGGAAGCCATGGAGTCCGCGGGGTGCGCTCCCAAGACCCGCAAGCAGGGCGAGGACGGCGCCGTGGGCGTCTTCGTGGGCGCTTCCAGGACGGGCTTCGCTCTCCATACGCACCTCGCGCCGACACTGGGCGAGAGCCGGCTCCCTGTCGCCTCCCTGAGCGCCATGGCCAACCGCGTCTCTCACCATCTGGATCTGCATGGCCCCAGCCTCACCGTGGACGCCATGTGCGCCTCCGCCCTCGTCGCCATCCACCACGCGTGCGAAAGCCTCCGAAGCGGGCGGAGCCGCCTCGCCCTGGCCGGCGCCGTCAACTGTTACCTGCACCCTCGCGAATTCATCGATCTCTGCGTGGCGGGGCTCGCCACTCCGGAATCTGCCGTCCACTGCTTTGCGACGGACGGCGCCGGCTTCCTCCCCGGCGAAGGCGCAGGCGCGGTGGCGCTCAAGCCTCTGCGTCACGCCGAGGCCGACGGCGACGTCATCCTCGGCGTCATCGAGGCCGTGGAGATGGGCCACACCGGGGCCACAGCCGGGTTCACCGCGCCCGACCCCGCAGCGCAAGCCCGTGTGGCGGCGGCGGCTCTGGAGCGCGCCGGCGTGCGTCCCTCAGACATCGGGTATGTGGAATGCGCAGCCAATGGCTCCGCGCTGGGCGACGCCGTGGAGTTCGAGGCCTTGCGGCAGGCGCTGCAGGGCCGTGCTGACGAAGCGGGCGGCGGGAACGGGCGGTGTCCCGTGGGTACGGTCAAACCGAACATCGGACACCTGGAGGCGGCGGCTGGCCTCTCCCAGCTGGTCAAGGTGCTGGAGCAGTTCCGCCATGAAACGTTGGCGCCCACCCTCGTCGAGCCGACACGGTTGGACGCCTCCCTCCCTTGGGCAGCGAGTTCGTTGCGGCTGGTCCGGAGGGCGGAACCCTGGCCCGCTTCAGCAGCCACGCCGCGACGGGCGCTCATCACCGCCGCCGGCGCCGGCGGCGTCTGCGCGGCCATGGTGGTGCGGGACCACCACTCCAGCTCGCCCACCGCGGGAGCGCCCCCTTCGGTTCGCGACGTCCCGAAGACGGTGACCTCGAAAGAGACGGGGGATTCCGCGAATAGGGCGGGCGCATGGCCGCAGCTCATTCCCCTGTCAGCAAACACGGAACGTCAATTGCGCAGCGCGGCCGAGGCCTTGCGGGACAGGCTCCGCGCGGACCCGCTCCCCCTGGCCAGCGTGGCGCGCACCCTCCAGGAGGGTCGGACGCCCTTGCGCCGTCGACTGGCCGTCATCGCGGAGGACAGCGCGAGTCTCTGCGCGGCCTTGGACGCATTCCTGCACGGCGAACTCCTGCCGCATTGCCGCGTGGGCGACGCCATGGAGGCCCTCGCCCGCGGGGACGACCTCGCCCCGGAACGCCAGGCCCGCGAGACCGCCCAAGCCCTCGCCGAGCGCGATCTCGACGTCTTGGCCGAATTCTGGACGCGCGGCGTGGACGACATCGAATGGAGCGCGCTGCGCGACCTCGCCCCGCCTAAAGTGAGTCTGCCCACGCATCCCTTCGCGCGCATGCGGCTGTGGCTTGATCCCTCGACAGCGCCGACAGCGGCCGACGGATCGGCTGCGGTCCGGAGCGGGGACGTCGCCGCGCTCCGACCGGTCTCCCGCCACCCGGAAAAGGAGGCGTCCCATGAGGCCCGGACGCCTCGGGTAAGCCAGGGGGCCGTGGACGCCGGGGCGTCGACTTCCCCCCGCAGCGACGCGGTAAGTGAGGAGGCCTCGCTCCTGGCGCAACTGGAATCGCTCATCCGCGAGGTCCTCCATCTGCCGACGACGGAGACGCTGGATGCGGCCGCGACGTTCACGGCGCTGGGGTTGGATTCCATCCATGTGACGCGGTTCATGGCGCGGCTCTCCGCGGTCGTGGGCGCGTCCCTCCGGGAGACCCTCGTCTTCGACCACCCCACCATCCCCGCTCTGGCGGCGCATCTGGCGACCCTGCCCGCAGTCCTGCAAAGATTCCGCCAGTCGACTCGGGTCGGCAGGGAGGGGCCGGCGGGAAGCGATTTTGCTGGCGACTGTGAAGAGACGCGGGCGACGGGGGGCTCTGCGTCCTCCGATAGGTCCTGCGACGCGTCCTTCATGGCGCGCATGCAGGCGGCGCGTCGGCGTTTTCCGGAAGCCGTGCTGTTGACGCCGAAAGATGCGGTCCGAGAGAGCGACGTCCTGCCCACGCTCTTCTGCATCCACCCCATGTCCGGGGACGTGGGCGTCTACCAGGCCCTCGCCGAGGCCGGGCGGAACCGCTTCCGCGTCGTGGGTTTGCGCGCGCGAGGATTCCTGACCGAGGCCGACCCCCTGGACGATATGGAAGCCATGGGGCGGCTCTACGCGGACATCGTCAACACCCTGGAGCCCCGGGGCCCCCGCCACCTGCTGGGGGCCTCCATGGGAGGCGCGGCGGCGTACGAGACCGCGCGACGGTTGGCCCGGCTCGGCGGCGCCCCGCAGAGTCTGACGCTGGTCGAAGCGCCTCTGGTTCAGACCGCGACGGATGCGTGGCTCTGGCGGGCCACGGTCCGTGAAAATCTCCTGATGAACGCGAACTTCCTGCTCGTGACCATGCTCCACCTGGATCCGGCGTTTCGAGAGCGCAAGCGACGGGGCGACGTCCATTGGTCGGACCTCGAGATAACCGCGGCGGAGGTCCGCGACATCCCCGAGGAGACTCTGCCGGACCATCTCGCGCAACGCATCCGGGACCGTGGCGCAGCCCCCGACCATGCGCTCCTGACTCAGCGCTTGCGCTCCATGGCGCGCGTCCACGACGCCAATCTCCGCGCATTGCGGCGGTACGGCGTTCCCACGGCGAGCAGGGAGGAGGCGCTTGCCGCCATGCGAACGGTCTTCGCGCGCACCGAGTCCGCCACCGCCGTGGGCGATGGCGTCTACAATCCCGAGTATCTGCGGCGCATCGATCGGGCGCAAGGCTCCCTGGCGTCGTCTTTCGCGGGCTGGGAGACGCTGTTGCCCGGCATGCGCCAGGAGCGACTCCCGGGAACAAGCCACTTCGACGCGCTTGGCGGCGAGGCGGCCACGGCGCGGCTGGCGGAGATCGTCACGGAAACCCTTGCCGCCACGGGGAGCGCTTCCACGGCCACCGCCTCTCCCGACGGGACGCGCCTCCGTGGTGACGGCTCCATCGGAATCCATGCAGCCGGCGGGCCCCAGGTCGGGGCGACGCCGCGGGGCGCCGTCTACGGAGAAAAGGCCATCGCCATCGTGGGGGCTTCCTGCAGGCTCCCCGGAGCGGACTCGTTGGCTGGGCTCGGGACGCTGATGGCGCGCGGCGACTCCGTGCTGGGACCGTTGCCTCGAGACCGTGGCTGGGACCTGGACGCGCTCAGGGCCGCCGGGGTGGACGTGCGTCGCGGGGGATTCCTGACGGGTGTGGATCATTTCGACCCACTCTTCTTCAACATCGCCTACCACGACGCCGTGACCATGGACCCGGCCGAGCGACTCTTTCTGGAGGAAGCATGGCGCGCCGTGGAGGACGCCGGCGTGGACCCCACTGCGCTGGAGACCACGCCATGGGGCGTCTTCTGCGGCGGCGGCGGGGACTACACCTTGCTCGTCAAGGCGGTCACGGGCGTCTCCCCCCACGCCACGGCGGCCACCATACCGGGTCGTGTCGCATTCACGCTGGGGGTGACGGGGCCCTGTCTCGCCATCGAAGCCGGGTGCGCCTCCTCTCTGGCGGCCATTGCGCAGGCGTGCGAGGCGTTGGACAGCGGTCGTTGCGAGGCGGCCATCGCCGGGGGCGTCTGGATTCACAGCACCATGAATCTGTTGACGCATCTCGGCCGCATGGGGTTCTTCTCCCCACACGGCGGCCGCATTCTGACCCCCCACGCCGAGGGCATGGCGCCGGCCGAGGGTGTGGGCGTCCTTGTGCTCAAACCCCTGCAGGCGGCCCTGGACGCCGGCGACCGCGTCCACGCCGTCATCGAGGGGTGGGGCGTGAATCACAACGGCAAGTCCAACGGCCTGAATGCGCCGAGCGGCAGGGCCCAGCAGGCGCTTCTGGCGCAAGTCTACGAGCGCTTCGGGGTGAACCCGGCGACCGTGGACGTGGTGGAAGCCAACGCCACGGGGACGCCCCTTGGCGACGCCATCGAGCTGCAGGCGCTGCAGGCGTTCTTCGGGGGGCGTCAGGAGGTCCGGCCCCGCGCGCTGATCACCGTGGAGAACGCCATCGGCCACGCCTTCCACGCCTCGGGCGCGGCCCACGTCCTGCACCTCGTGCTGGCCATGAAGGCGCAAAGCATTCCCGGGAGTTACGGGCAGGGGGGGACGCTTGGCGAAGACGCTCCGGCGTTCTACCTGAACGAAACGCCCGCGCCGTGGCCCGGCGTTTCCCACAAACCTCGTCGCGGGGCGGTGAACTCCTTCGGAGCCGCGGGGACGAACGTCCATCTCGTGCTCGCCCAAGCGCCGGCAGAGGCGTCCGCCACCTCGCCGGAAGACGCCGTCATCGCAGCGTCACAAGACGGGAAGGACGCCGCGCGCAGGGCTTTTCCCCCCTTGGACCAGCCGAGCCCCCCCTTCCGGAGGCGGCGTTGCTGGGTGATGGCCGCGCCCTCTGGCGAAACCGCAGAACTCCATGCCGCCGATGTTCCGGAATTGCCGCTTGATCCACGTCTCGCCCGAATCGAAAGCCTTGTCGGAATCCACACTCGTGCGGACCACACGCGCGAGTGGTCGGGCGACAACAGCCCAGGGGACGAAGGCGCCGCGCCGACATCAATGGACGACGCCCCGGCCGAGGTCCGGACCGGGGCCGGGGACGACGCCACGGACACACCTCGTGACGACGGGATGGAGGAAGTCCTGGCGGCCGTGATGGCCGTCACGGGGCACCCGCGCGAGGATATGGATCCAGACGCGCCCCTGCGCCGGTATGGCCTGGATTCCCTCATGCGCATGCGGCTTCTCGCCATGATCAATACGCGACGCGGGGTCAACCTCCAGCTTGCAGACCTGGACAAGGCCCGGACCGCCGCCGGCCTGGCGGACCTGGTGAAGGCGCACGCTTCACCAGGGAGCCGCCAGTCCTCAACCCTGAGGCCCCCCGCCGACAGCGTCATCGAAGGGGCGCGGACCCCAGAGGCGGCGTGGTTCTTCACCCGGCTGGAGCGCCTGACGGCGGAGTCCTCTACAGCGGGGGGAGTGGCGTGGTCGTCGCGGGAAACGGTCCAGGCGGACGAGCCTTCCGAGACGGACGAAAGCGGCGCCCTCGTGCTGGAGCGGCTGCTCGCGGAGGGCGTCGGCGTTCTGCGGGACGGCGCGCGAATGCTGTTCGTGGCGCATTCATCCCGACATCCCGAGGGTATGCGGACGAGCCCCCGCGAGACCCTGGAGACGACACTGGACGCAGCGCTCCAGGCGGAGGGAGCCCTCGCGGCGCTGGCGCGGACGTGTGCGGCCACGCTGCCGCCCGGTGCGCTGCTGACCCCCGTCACCCAGGAACAGCGTCTCAATCTCCACCATTCGGAGGCCATGGGGAAGGCCTCGCGCAATCTCCAGCATGTCTTTGCGATGGAGGCGCCGCCCGGATCAGACCGCCCCGACCGCCCCGACCGCCCCGACCGCCCCGACCGCCTCGACTGCGATCGCCTGCGTCACGCCCTGGCCATGACAGCCGCGCGGCAGGACGTGTTGCGCGCCGCCTTCCGGTGGGTGGGTGAGGACTGGGCCATGGTCACGGCGCCGCCGGCTGCGGTCTCGGCGGTCTCGGCAGTCTCGGCAGGGCTCCTGAAGGAGATGACCATGGCGGACCCCGCCGCCTTCCAGCGGTTCATCGCCACGGAGCGCGCCAAGCGGTTCGATGTCGCCGCGGGACCGCTCTTTCGCTTCTGGCTCTGTCATTGCGGGGAAACGACCCTGCTGGGGATGGTCGCCCACCATGCGCTCGCCGACGCCTTCACCCCGGGGATTCTGCATGCGGACATCATGAACGCCTACGCCGCCCTCGACACGTCATCCCAAACCCAGGCGCGCGCTCCCTCGCCCTACTGGGCTTACGCGCTGGCGCAGCGTCATGAGCTGACACACAACGCCGCGGCGACCATGGCCTTCTGGCGCGAACGCCTGGCGGGGCGGTCGGCGGCCATGCGCCTTCCGCCTCGGCGGCTCCCCGACCCGGCGCATGCGTCCGAAGCTGCCGATGCAGCCGGTCGGCGAGTGCTCACCCTGTCGGAAACGTTCGCGGCGCAGGCCCGGCGGCTTCAACTCGAGTACGACATCACCCTGACACAGCTCTTCATGGCCGCGACGGCCGCGCTGCTCACGCAGGGGCTGGGCAACCCCGACGCCGTCCTCCAGGTCATGACCAGCCACCGGGACCGCCCGGAGTTGGCGCAAACCGCCGGGGAGTTCACGAACCTGCTCTTTCTGCCACTCGAGGGACCCGCCGCGTCAGGGGAGGGCGGCGCCCTGGCCTTCCTGAAAGCGATCAAGGCGCGGATTCTTGAAGGGCTCGCGCATCAGAAGGTTCCTTTGGAGCCGCTGCTGCATTGGGTGGGGATGGAGGGGCTGCCCGGCTACTTCACGCATGGGGGCGGCGTGGTGGTGGACAGCGCCGACCTCGACGGCGCCGCCCTGGCCGCAGTCCCGGCCGCCGGGACGCTCCATGGTCGCTCGCTCTATGCGGACACCATCCTCGAGGAGGACGCTGCAGCCCTCACCGGCGCCACGTTCGCCACGCTTTCTTTCCAGGTGCTGAAGGTGGAGGGCCGCATCCATCTGGTCACCGTGTACGCCAAGACGCGGCTGGAGGAGGACGCGGCGGCGGCGCTCGCCACGGCCCTTGTCGCGTCGGCGTCGGCGCTCACGCGGCATGCCCTGGAAACCCGGGAGGCCCACGAACAGCAGTCGCCGGCGTCGCAGGGGCGGCGCGGTCTGCGCATGCTGGAGGAGGCTTTTGCGCCTTTGGAGGCCTGGACGTCGCAGACGGCCTGTCCGGAGACGGAGCCGGCGCGCATCGCCGAGGAGCGGGATCCGCAGGTGCTGGACGCGTTGGACCGGAGCCGGCGCGGCGCGATCACCCTCGAGGAACTGGAGGACGAGTTGACGAAGGCCTTGGAGCGCGCAACGACGCAAGGGGTGGACGCATGAGTGCTGACAATCTCGATCAGCTCTACGAGGCGTACAAGGCGGGCGTTCTTTCCACAGCGGCGGTGCGCGACAGGGTGGCCGCATTGCGCAGGCAAGAGGAGGCCGCCACCGCCGTGGCCTCCCGGCGGGTTGCAGCCGCTGCGGGACCTCCGCAGCCGGAACGCCACGCCGCCGCCGCGCAGGCCGCCTCCGTGGCGTTCGTCCCCGAGCGACAGCGCCTGAACGACGTGACCGAGGGGCGCCCGGTCTTCTGGATCCACGGGGCCTTTGGCGACGCCAGCGTCTACCTCCCCCTGGCGCGGCGCATCCGACGACCCTTTTATGGACTGCAGGCGCGTGGGCTTTTTGACGACGCCGAACCCCTCGTGGGGGCGGAGGCCATCACGGCGCTCCACGCCTCGTTGACGCTGGCGGCGCAGCCGGAGGGTCCCTACGATCTCGGGGGGTACTCCCTGGGCGGCGTCTTCGCCTTCGCCTTGGCGCGTCGGCTGCAGGCAGAGGGCCACCAGGTTCGCTCCCTGACGCTGGTGGACGCCTTCGCCCCGCCGGTCCACGACGCCATCGCCTTCGACCGCTACGAACAGCTGCACCTCCTGGCGGCGGGGCTCGTCTCCATGACGCATCGGCAGCGTCCGGGCCATGCCGCGGCGCGGCTCGCCGAGCATGTGAAGCCACCCCGGGACGGCCTTGCGCCGGAGGCGATGACCTCGGCCTTCGCGGCGTGGTGCGTCCAAGCCGGCGCACACCAGTCCGTAGGATGGATCAGTCGCTATTTCGAGAAGATGCTGCGTATTCAGGCGGGCTACCAGGCCGCCGCCGTGGCCACGACGCCCCTCCCGGAGCCCATCCCGTATGTCCGGTATTTCAGGAATGCGACAGGACGCTTCTTCGGCCGCGCCGCCGCTCACATGAACGCCAACACGAAGGATCCCCTGGCGGGGGTGGACTACTGGTCCGGCTGGCGGGACGCCTTGCCGGGGGTCGTCTTCCAGGAGGTGGCGGCGGACAACCATCTCATGGTGCTGGACGATCCCGAAGCCCTGGCCGCCCTGGGCGCCTGGTGCGAGGACGTCTATCATGGAGACCCGGTGGGAGACTCGGTGGGAGACCCGGTGGGAGATCCGGTGGGAGACCCGGCGAGCGCGACGTGGGAAGGCCGCGCCCTCGGTCATCTCAAGGCGCTTTTCGCACCGATCCTCGAACGCCCCGCCCACGCCCTGGACGCCGACGAACCCCTGGAGACCTACGGCGTGGATTCCCTGCGCGTCACCGAGCTCGCCGGCACACTGCAAGCCCGCTTCGGAGCGCTCTCCATCACCTTGTTCTATGAACACCAGACCCTGCGCGCCCTCGCCCGGCATCTGCTGGAGCACCACGGGCCGCGGTTCCGCGCGCTGCTGGGGGAGGAGGAAAGGCCCGCCGACATGGCGGCCGGTCAAGGCGTGGACGATGCGCCGCCCTTGCCGTTGTCGCCGCCCTTGTCGTTGTCGACAGCGTCGTTGGACGCACGGCCCTCTCGCGAACCGCGGCCGTCGGCGCGCGGTGGCGCGTTGGACATCGCCGTGGTGGGGTTGGCCGGACGGTATCCCCGTTCACCGGACCTGGAGGCGTTCTGGGAGAACCTCCGCGCCGGCCGCGATTGCATCACGGAGATCCCCCGGGAGCGATGGGACTGGCGCGAGCACTACACGCAAGACGCCGCCCGTCTGGACGCGCACCGCAGCAAATGGGGCGGCTTCATTGCGGACGTGGACGCCTTCGACCCCCTCTTCTTCAATATCGCGCCTCGGGACGCCGAGTTCATGGATCCCCAGGAACGGCTTTTCCTGGAGCATTGCTGGATGGCTCTGGAGGACGCCGGCTACACCCGGGCCGCGCTGGACGATCTCGGTCATGGAGACGCCCGGAGCCCCGGCGAACGGGCCGGCGAACGCCGCGTGGGCGTCTATGCCGGGGTGATGTTCGGCGAATACCAGTT
>CAYVWB010000011.1:2910-15569 GCA_964455395.1 uncultured Desulfovibrionaceae bacterium | reverse complement strand
AGTTCCTCGGCGTGGAAGCCACACTGCTTGGCGAACCGCGCGTCACGGGGGGGAGCCGCGCCACCATCGCCAACCGTGTTTCCTACTTTCTGAACGCCAGCGGACCCAGCATGACCGTGGACACCGCCTGTTCCTCCTCACTCACGGCCGTCCATCTCGCCTGTCAGGACCTCAGGCGCGGCGAAACGGACATGGCCCTGGCTGGCGGCGTGAACCTGAGCCTCCATCCCAACAAATATCTGGAGCTCTCCGTGAGCCAGTTCATCGCCGCTGCAGGCCGCTGCGAGAGCTTCGGCGAAGGCGGCGAGGGCTATGTCCCCGGCGAGGGTGTCGGCGTGCTTGTCCTCAAGCGCCTGGAGGACGCCGAACGCGACGGCGACCACATCTACGGCGTCATCAAGGGCAGCGCCATCAACCATGGCGGCAAGACCAACGGCTACACCGTGCCCAACCCCGCGGCGCAACATCGGGTCATCGCCAAGGCTCTGGACGAGGCCGGCGTGAACGCCCGCGCCGTCTCCTGCATGGAAGCCCACGGCGCGGGCACCAGGCTCGGCGATCCCATCGAGATCGCCGGGCTCACCCACGCCTTCCGCGCACACACGCAAGCCGTGCAATACTGCGCCTTGGGCTCGGTCAAGTCGAACATCGGCCACTGCGAGGCCGCGGCCGGGGTTTCCGGTCTCACCAAGCTCCTGTTGCAGCTCCAACACCGGGAGCTTGTCCCTTCGTTGCACGCCGAGCCGCCCAATCCCCACATCGACTTCACGACCACCCCCTTCGTGGTCAACACCACCCTGCGCGCCTGGGATCCCCCTGTCATCGAGGGACGCCAGTCGCCCCGCATCGGCGGCGTCTCGTCTTTCGGCGCAGGCGGCGCCAATGCGCACCTCGTCGTGCAGGAATACGCGCCTGCTTCGGCGCAGCCTGAACCGGCCCCGGGGCCGGCCCTCATCCTCCTCTCCGCCAAGGACGAAGTGCGATTGCGGGAATACGCCGCCCGACTGCTGGCTTTCTGCGAACGGCGCAAGAGCGGGGTCCGCGCGCCCTCGTTGCAGGCGATAGCCCATACGCTCCAGGTGGGCCGGGAAGCCATGGCCGCGCGGCTGGCCGTGGTCGCCGAATCATTCGACGGACTGCAGGACGCCTTGCGCGCCTGTCTGGAAGGGAGCGGCGAGGCGGCCGGTCCCGGTCTGTACACGGGCCTTGCGCACGCTGCGGGCAAGGCGGCGCCGCTCAGCGGGCTGGGCAAGGATGACGACATGGCCCGGACCCTGGCCGCCTGGATGCGCAAGGGCGCGCTGGAGCCTCTGGCGCGGCTCTGGACGCAGGGCATGGAGATCGACTGGGCCGCGCTTGCGCCGTCGCCGCCACCCCGACGCGTCAGCGCGCCCACCTATCCTTTCGCCAGGGAACGGTACTGGACGCCCCCGCTGCCGGTCCGCCCTGCGGCCGCAAAGGGTCGGGAACGCCTCCATCTGCTGGTTCACGAAAACGTCTCCACCCTGGCGGCGCAGCGGTTCAGCGCATGGTTCACCGGCCGGGAGTTCTTTCTGGAGGATCACGTGGTGGCCGGCCGCAAGGTGCTGCCGGGCGTCGCCTGTCTGGAGATGGCGCGCGCCGCGTTCGAACAGAGCCTGGAGACGCCCCTGCAACCCGGCGAAAACGTGCGCCTCCGCGATGTCGTGTGGCTGCGGCCCATCGAAGTGGAAGACGCGCCGCTCCAGGTCTTCATCAGCCTCACACCCCTCGTGGAGGACGGAGAAGACGCAGCGCACGACGCACACGGGGACGATGTCCGGTACAGCCTCTGGACCCGGACCGATGCGGGCGAAACCCTGCTCCACCACGAGGGGGTCGTCGGCGTGCGCGCCTGCGAGGCGGCGCCGCCCGTTCAGGACCCCGCTTTGCTCCAGGCGGCCATGGAGCGCGCTGACGCCGCCACGTATTTGAGCCACGCCGCGTGCTATGAGGCCTTCGCGGCCGGCGGCGTGGACTACGGCCCCGCGCACCGACCCGTAGCGTTCATCGCGGTGGGAGACGGTCAGGCCCTCGGCAAGCTGCAGTGTGCTGACTCGTTGGACCCGACCGAGGGGGGGAGCGTCCTCCATCCGGCCCTGGCGGACGGCGCGTTGCAGGTCACTCTGGGGTTGACCCTGGCTGTCACGGAAGCTGCCGCAGCGGGTCCCTCCATGCCCTTCGCCATGGAGGAGGTGACGATCCACCGCCCTTGCACGCATACGATGTGGGTTCGTGCGCGGCGTCGCGCCGGGGAGACGGCCGCCGACGGCGCCATGGATATCGACCTGCTGGATGACCAGGGTCGGCTCTGCGCGGCCATGCGGGGGTTCATCCGCCGGAGCGCGGCGAATCGTCCGGAGCCCCTCGCGCCCACGGCGTCGCCGGCCGAGCATGTGGGCGAACTCACCCTGCGGCCCGTCTGGGAGCCCGTCCAGCCGGAACGGCTGCCGGCGCCTGGCCGGCCTGCGCCGGAAGACGCCGTCCTCCTCGTGGCGGCGAGCGATGATCCGGACGCCGCGCGCCTCCTGTCGCTCCTGCCTCGAGCGCGCCTGCTGGATCTCCACATGGTGACAGGCGACGAGAGCCGGTCTGCTGGAAAGGCCGTCGCCAAGGCCATGGAGCCCATCCTGGAAGGCGCGCCTCGTCCGGACCATGTGGTCTGGCTGACGCCTCCCGAGCCGCCGATCCCGGCCATGCCTTCCGAGGCCGGTCCCGAAACCCTTGCTGACGCCCCAAGCCGCCTTGTGGCGACGATCCGACACGGCGGCGTGATCGCGTGTTATCGGGTCGTCAGGAGCCTGCTGCGACAGGGCTACGGCGAACAGCCCCTGCGCTGGACCGTGCGCACCCGGGGCGTCTACCAGACGGATTCCGACGCCGCATGCGCCGGAGAGTCCGTTTCGCCGGCGCACGCCGCCGTGCATGGCTTTCTGGGCGCCGTGGCCAAGGAACAACCCCGCTGGAGCATGCGCATTCTGGATGTGGACGAGACGCCCTTCGCGGCCGACTGGTTCACCCTGCCGTTCGACCGTCAAGCGCAGCCCCTGCGCCTGCGTGCAGGGGAATGGCTCGCGCGGCGGTTGCTGGCCACGCGGTTCGCCCCCGGAAGGACGCAAGGCGAGGCGCCGTCTCCATACAGACACGGCGGGGTCTACGTGGTCATCGGCGGGGCCGGCGGGGTGGGCGCGGCCTGGACGGAACACCTGATTCGCCAGCACCAGGCCCATGTCTACTGGGTAGGGCGGCGGCCCCTGGACGCAACCATCACGGCGAAAGTGGAAGCCCTCGGCCGACTCGGTCCGGCGCCCACGTACATCGCTGCGGACGCCACGGACCCGGACGCCTTGCGCAGCGTCCTGGAGCGTATACGTCGTGTCCATCCCCGAACGCACGGTGTTGTCCATTCGGCCATGGTCTTCGACAATGTCCCCGTCGTCGCCCTGGATGAAGCGCGCTTCCGCGCGGGTCTCGCCGCCAAGGTGGAGATCTGCGCAGCCGTGGCCGAGGCCTTCGCGCACGAGCCCCTGGACTTCGTGCTGCTTTTCTCCTCCATCATCTCCTTCGCCAGAAATCCGGGGCAGAGCGCGTACGCCGCGGGCTGCGCCTTCAAGGACGCCTTCGGACCGTGGTTGACGCGACGGCGGCCCTGGACGGTGAAGACCATCAACTGGGGCTACTGGGCTCACCTCCAGGAGGAGGACGACGTGGCCCCGGAGGCGCGGGAGGCCTTCGCACGGTTGCAGGAAGTCGGGGTGGGTCTCATCGAGCCGGCGGACGCCATGCGCGCCGTGGAGCGCCTGCTCGCGGGGCCGCTCGACCAGATCGGCTTCATGCAGACCACCAGTCCGCTGCTTGTGGAAGGCATGGATCCCGAGGAGTGGACCGTGGTCCTGCCGGAGGGGCCGGCGTCCCACGTGGCGACGCCCACCCCTGAGCCCTCGCCGGAGTCCGTGCAGACGCTCGCTCGACGGCGAGCCGCCATCCGGGAGGCGACCGCATGGCGTGATGCGGCCTTCGGGGCCATGGAGCCGCTTCTGCGCCGCCTCCTGCGTGTGCAGTTGCAGCAGGCGGGCTTCACCGTGGGGGAAAGCGCGCCGGCGCATCTCCGGCGTTGGCTGGCAACGAGCCGCGCGTTTCTGGAAGACGCCGCCCCCACGACGACAACGATGACGACAACGACGATGGCGGACGCCGTGTCCGGCCCGATGGCGTGGGCCGCCTGGGACGCCGCCAAACCCGCATGGCGCGAAGATCCCGGTCTGGAGGCGCACGCCCGGTTGGCGGAGGTCTGTCTGCGCGCATTGCCGGATATCCTCGCCGGCGCGACGACAGCCACCAACGTCATGTTTCCGGAGTCCTCCATGACGTTGGTGGAAGGCGTCTACAGAGGCAACAAGGTCGCCGATCTCTTCAACGAGCTGACCAGCGACGCCGTGCTCGGCTGGCTGCGCCGCCGTCTGGATGCAGCGCCGGACGCGCCCGTGCGTATTCTGGAAGTGGGCGCCGGCGCCGGCAGCGCCACCACGGGGCTGTTGCCGCGGCTCGCGCCTTTTGCGACGCACCTTGCGGAATATCGCTACACCGATGTCTCCCGTGCGTTTCTCCACCATGCGGAGGAACGTTTCGCCACGCGCCACCCCTTCCTGCGGACGGACGTCTTCGACGTGGAAACGCCGCCTGCGTCGCAAGCGCTTCCACTGGATCATTTCGATCTCGTGCTCGGCGCCAATGTGCTCCACGCCACCAGGGATGTGCGCCGCGCCTTGCGCCACGTCAAGGCCACCATGCGCCGCGGCGGCGTCCTCGTCCTGAACGAGATCACGGCGAACACACTCTTCGCACACTGCACGTTCGGACTGCTGGACGGATGGTGGCGCTACGAAGACGCGGCGCTGCGCATTCCGGGGTGCCCCGGCTTGTCGTCCGAGGGCTGGCGCGAGGCGCTCTCGGCCGAGGGGTTCGGCCATGTCCGCCTGCCGGCCAGGACGGCCCATCCTCTCGGACAGCAGGTTCTCACCGCGTTGTCGGACGGCGTGGTGCGCACGCCGGCGCAAATCGCCGACCCTCGTGCAGACGCCCGCTGGATCGCGCAGCCACACACGTCGCCCGGGTCGAGGGCGAACCGCTCCCCTCATGGGGAGAGCGTCTCCGCCACGCTGGCCCGTCCGGAGGCCCCGTCTTCCATGGTTCCCGTCGGGTCGCTGCGCGGCGGCGCCGGAACGCCGTCGGAGGAGCCCGCCGTGCAGCTCCGGCGGTTCCTCACGGAACGCATCGCTGCAAGCCTCAAACTGCCCATCGAGCGACTGGACCCCGACGAAGCCTTCGCCGCCTACGGCATGGACTCCATCCTTGTGGTCCGGCTCACCAACGATCTGCGCCGTCACTTCAAGGCCGTCAAGACGACCCTGCTCTTCGAGACGCAGACGGTGAACGAGCTGACCGCGCGCCTTCTGCGGGACTTTCCCGAAGCCGTGGCGGCGGCATTCCCCGCCGTGGCGGCGTCTTCGGCCGATGTCGAGCCCATGGCGTCCGGGGAGGAGGAACCGGCGGCCCCGTCCGAAGTCCAGCCGGCTCAGCCTGTCGTCTCGAGACGCGCCGCCATGGGTCGGGTGTGGCGCGGAGGCGGCGCCGCGCGGCAGAACACGTCGCGCGCGCTCGGAGCCGGCGCGTCTGGCGTCGAGACGCACAAGCACGCCGTCACCGAGGACGCTGCCGAAGACGCTGCCGAGGACGCTGCCGAGGACGTCCTGGCGACAGCCCCGGAGACAGCCATCGCCGTCATCGGCATGAGCGGGCGGTTCCCCGGCGCGAAGGATCTGGAAACCTTCTGGGGGCGGCTCCGGGACGGCGCCCGGTGCATCACGGAGGTTCCCGCCTCGCGGTGGGACTGGCGGCGGTATTTCGATCCCGAGAGGCGCACCCCCGGGACCGCCTACACCCGATGGGGAGGCTTCCTGGACGACGCCGACGCCTTCGACGCCCGGTTTTTCCACATCGCGCCCCGGGAAGCCGAGCGCATGGACCCGCAGGAGCGACTCATGCTGCAGGCCGCCTGGGCCTGTGTGGAGGACGCGGGCTACACCCCGGAGACGTTGGACGCCGCGGCTCGGGTGGGTGTTTTCGTCGGCGTCATGAACAACACGTACGGACCGCAGCCCAGCTTCGCCTTCAGTGCGAACCGCATCTCCCATCAAATGGATTTCCGAGGCCCCAGCCTGGCCGTGGACACGGCCTGTTCGTCCTCGCTCACGGCCATCCACCTCGCCGTGGAAAGCCTCGCCAGCGGGACCAGCGCATGCGCCCTCGCCGGCGGCGTGAACCTGAATCTTCACCCCGTGCACATGGCGGGCCTCTGCGAAATGACCATGCTCAGCCCCGGACCGGCGTGCAAGGCTTTCGGCGCGGGCGCTGACGGCTTCGTGGCCAGTGAGGGCGTGGGTGTGGTGCTGCTCAAACCCCTGCGGCAAGCGCTCCAAGACGGCGACCACATCCACGGCGTCATCATGGGCGGCATGCTCAACGCCGGCGGCAAGACCCACGGCTTCACCGTGCCCAACCCCGCCGCCCAGGCGCAGTGCATCCGGGATGCGTTCGAACGCGCCGGCGCGCGCCCCGAGCAGGTGAGTTACGTGGAAGCCCACGGCACGGGCACCGCCCTGGGCGACCCCATCGAGATCGCCGGCCTGACCCGGGCCTTCACTCCCGACGACCCCGCAACCCCGCCTCGCACGGCGTGGTGCGCCATCGGCTCGGTCAAGTCCACCATCGGTCACTGCGAGAGCGCGGCGGGCGTCGCCGGCGTCCTCAAGGTCCTGCTGCAGATGCGGCATGGCCAGCTCGCTCCCACGCTCCACGCAGAGGTCGTCAACCCGGAGATCGATTTCGCCGGCACGCCGTTCATTCTCCAGCGCGCGCTGACGCCGTGGCCACGTCCCGAACAGGGGCCGCGTCTCGCCGGGGTCTCCTCCTTCGGGGCCGGCGGGGCCAACGCCCACATGATTCTCGCCGAGCATGAGGAAGACCCCGCCCCGCGTGAGGCCGCCGCCGGACCGTTCGCGGTCGTCCTCTCTGCAAAGGACGAGGCCAGGCTGCGGGAGTACGCCGCCAGACTGCTTTCGTACCTGCAGGAAGACGGCTCGACATCGAGCCCGGAAGCCGAGCGCGCCATGGAGAAACTCGTCTGCGCGCGGCTGGGGGAACTCCTCCATGTGCATCCCGAGGAGGTGCGGCTCGAGGAGCCCTTCGAGGAATACGCCATGGACCCCGTACGGCGTCTGGCGCTGTGGGAGCGTCTGCAGCATGATCTGGATGTCGCAATGGATGCGCAAGCGTTCATGGAGCTACAGTCCGCAAAAGACGTCGCCTTGGCGCTGCGTCCCGCCCCAACGACGGCTCCGCGGCTTCGTGAGGATCTGGACCTTCGGGACATCGCCTACACGCTGCAGGTGGGCCGCCGGGCCATGGAGGAGCGGCTGGCCTTCGTGGTGGACACCGTGGAAACGCTCGTGACGCGCCTGAGGGCTTTCCTCCGCGACGACGCGGCCGCGGCGCATGCGTACCGGGGGCGGGCGACCCCGACCTGGGAGCGGGACGCCACTGCACGAGAGAAGGCGGAGACGGCGGACCGAAGCGCCGAGGCGCAAGCGGCTCGTAACGACGTGGCCGGGCTGGCGCGGCTTTGGACGGCAGGCGCCGCCGTGGACTGGAGGCGGCTGTACGACTTCGACAGAGCGCGGCCCCGGCGGATCAGCCTGCCCACATATCCATTCGCCAAGGATCGCTTCTGGATGACGCCCACCCGCCTGAGCCTGCCTTACGCGGTCCATGCGGAATCGACCGCCGGAGACGCCGCCGAGTCGGAAGTCGGGACGGCAGCCGTCGGAGACGCCGGCGAACGGCCGGGCATTCCGAAAACGCGCCCGACGCCTCCGCATGACGCGCCTCCAACCACCACGGTCGCGGCGCAAGGACTCCCGGCGTTTCTTCCCGTATGGACGCGTCATGACCCCTCGGCGCCGTCCGGGGACACGGGGGTGCGCCACGCCCCGCATGAAGGCGCGACGGTCATTGTCGCGGCGGCGGGCTCACGGCTCGGGGCCGCGCTGCAGCGGCTGCATGCGGACGCGGTTCTGGTGACGCCGCGTCATGGGGACGAGGCTTTGGCCTTGCCCGGAATCCCTTGCGATCGGCTTGACCCCGAGGCCTTCGCGCGCGCTTTCGAGGAGATCGGCGCGACACGGCGTCTCTATGTTGTCGCCGGGGAATCCGCGTCGTCGACAGGTTCTGTGGTCGGCGACGACGAAGTCCAGTTCCTGCGGTGCGTGCGGGCGTTACAGCGTCGGCTGGCTGCGGACGCCGTGGTGGACTGCTTCGTGGTGACCCGGGAGGCCTTTCCGATGACCTGGTCCCCGGCGGGGGCGTCTCCAGAATCCACATCGCCAGAATCCACGTCGCCTGCGCATGGGGTTCGCATGATTCCCGACCCGGCAGCCGCGTCAGCCGTCGGGGAGAGGCATGCGCCGCACCCCCCGACGATCGCCTCGGCGCTGTCCCCTGGAGGGGGCGTGGTCGGTATGGCCTGCGCCCTGGCGCAGGAGGACCGGCGCTTCCGTGTGCGCGTCATCGATATCGCCCGGGACGAGACGGTGGATCCGGCGACCCTGCAGGGGTTGACCGAAGCCATCGCCATGGAGCCGCCCGCCGATCCCGAGCCGGGCGCCGTGGTGAAACTCCAGGGAGGAGCGCGTTTCACGCAACGCTTCACGCCATTGGAACTGGGGGCTCCCGACGGAGCAGGCGGTCTGCGCCGGGGCGGGGTCTACGTCATCGTGGGCGGAAGCGGCGCGCTGGGGCGCGCGCTCACGCGGCGTCTCATCCGGGATTACGAGGCCCGGGTGGCGTGGATCGGCCGCACCCCTGCCGACGACGCCTCCCTGCACGCGAAGCTGGACGAGTTCCCTCGGGCGAGGCGGCCTCTGGTCGCGCAGGCCGACGTCGCCGACGCGTCGGCCTTGGCGGAGGCTGTGGCCGCGCTCAAGCACGACCTCGAAGCTCGTGGCGAGGCGGCGGCCATTCATGGCGTGTTCGTCGCCGCCGTGGTCCTGCAACTCGAGGACACGCTGGCGACCACGAGCGAGCACACGTTGCTGGAATCCCTGGCGGTGAAGGCCGCCGGGTGCGTGTCCATGTTCGAAGCCTTCCGTCGGGAGCCGCTGGATTTCCTCTGTTTCTTCTCGTCCATCCAGGCGTTCTCGTTTCTCTCCGCGCGTGAGAGCGTCTGCTACGCCGCCGGCGTGACGGCGGCGGACGCCATGGCCCGCGGCCTTGCTGCGCAGGCGGCCTTTCCCGTGGGCGTCATCAACTGGGGCTACTGGCGGACCACCGTGGGCGACCACCCCATGGCGACGCGGTTGGAGGAACGCTTCGGCCTCATCGAGGACGAGGAAGGATTCGACTTCGTGGAGCGGTTCGTCGCCGCGCTCGGGCGGCGGGGGCGGGGCGGCTGTCTGCAGGCGGCTGCGTTCAAACCGTCGGCGTCGCTGGCGCGCCGCCTGCTTGCCGAGACGCATTCGTCAGACCCGGAATTCGCGAGGCTTGCCCCGGAACGCGCCGTCTTTCACGATCCGGCCGCAGCCGTGTTCTCGGGGGCGCAACGCATCGAGACGCCGCCGTCTGGACTGCTCGGAGCGGCCTTCGATGCCTGGCTGGCCGCGCTGCTCCACGTTCAGCTGCGGGAGATGGGCGTCTTCACCACATCCGCCGTCTCTGGCGACATCACGGTCCTGCGCCGCCGGGCGGGCGTGCGGGATGCGTACGATCGCTGGTGGCGGGAATGCTGTCTGGGGGTTCTGGAGACGTTCGGCTATGTGACCGTGGAGGCCGAGCAGCTTCGCGCCCTCGGAGGGTTCGCCACGGCGAACGCGCCACGGGAGTTGACGGACGCCATGACGACAGCGGAAGTCTGGGCCGCGTGGGAGGCCTTCGCCGCGCCCTTGACGCGTGACCCGGAAACGGCCGCGCAGACGGCCATGGCGCAACGTTGTCTGCAGCACCTGCCGGCGGTCCTGCGGGGAGACATCCTCGCCACGGACGCGCTTTTCCCCGGTTCGTCGCTGGAGGGGGTGGAGCGGCTCTACCGCAACGCCGTCTTCGACTATTTCAACGCCGCCGCGGCCGCCGTTCTCGAAGACGTCCTGGAAATGCTGCACGCGACGAACCCCACGGCGCGGCTCCGCATCCTTGAAGTGGGCGCAGGCACCGGCGGGGCCACGGCCATGGTCCTCCCCGTGCTGGACGCATACGCCGACCGCATCGAGACCTATTGCTATACGGATGTTTCCCAGGCGTTTCTGGACCACGGCAAGACGCGGTTCGCCGCCGGGCGACCCTTCTTGACGTTCGCGCGGTTCGATGCGGAGCGCTCCCTGGCGTCGCAAGGCTGGGCGTCCGGTGGATTCGACGTCGTCATCGCCGCCAACGCCCTGCACACCACCCGGGACGCGCGTCGCGCCGTCTGCAACGTGAAGGCCGCGCTCAAGGCCGACGGGCTGCTGCTGCTCAACGAGGTGATCCGCAAGGAACTGCTGGCCACCCTCACCCTGGGCCTTACGGACGGGTGGTGGCGTTTCGATGACGCATCGCTGCGTCTGCCGGGTTCGCCGTTGCTCGCCGGGGAAACGTGGCGGACCGTGTTGGCGGAAGAGGGCTTCTACGCCATCCGAAACGTCACCCCGCAAGCCGAAGCGCTGGGCCAACGCGTGACCTGCGCCTGCAGTGACGGCGTCATACGCCAACCGGCGACTGCAGAGACCGGGCGTCCCGACTCCCGGCTCGGGGCGCGGGAGCGTGTCATCCCGGATGGACAGCCTGCGGAGGCTCCCATGGAGGACACAGGCGCGCGGGGCGTGCGGGAGGCGCTCGTCGCCGCGGTGGGCGAAGGCCTCGCCGCAGCGCTCAAGGCCGAGCCGGCGTCCATCAATCCGCAGACGCCCTTTGCGGAATACGGCCTCGACTCCATCCTCGGCGTCAGCTTCGTGGAAACCCTCAACGAGCGTCTCGGTGTGGCCTTGCGCACACCCGTCATCTACGACCATGCCACCACGGCGGCGTTGGCGGACCACGTGGCGGCCGCCTTTCCGGAGCAGGTGGAGGCGTGGCGACGCCGCGCGGCCGAGGCGTCCCCGGAGCTGCGGAGCACGACGCCGACCCCCGTGGTCGGGTTCTGTTCGGCGGCCGTGGCGTCCTCGAAACCCGCCGACGCCGCGCAGCACGGCGCACTGGCCGTGGTGGGGTTGGCGGGTCAGTTCCCCGGGGCCAGGGACGCCGCCGCGTTGTGGCGCAATCTCGTGGCAGGGGAGGTGGCCGTGGGCGAGCTGCCGTCGACGCGCCGCTCCGCCCGGAAGGCCCCTGCAGCCAGGACGCCCTGCATATGGGGCGGCGTGCTGGAGGACAGGGCCTGCTTCGATCCCCTCTTCTTCAGCATCTCCCCGCGCGAGGCGCTCTCCATGAGCCCGCACCAACGCCTTGTCCTGCAGGAAAGCTGGAAATGCCTGGAGGACGCGGGCTACAACCCCAGAGGCCTCGCTGGCGAGGCGGTGGGCGTCTTCATCGGCGCGGAGCCCTGCGGCTATTTCCACCAGACATTCACCGGCGCCTCGGACGCCATCATCGCCTCACGGCTCGCCTATCTGTTGAATTTCAAGGGACCCACCCTGGTGGTGAACACGGGGTGCTCCTCCTCGGGCACGGCGCTGCATCTGGCGTGTCAGTCCCTGACGTTGGGCGAATGCCGCATTGCGTTGGCCGGCGGCGTCTTCGCCATGCTCCATGAGGACGACCTCGCGCCCCTGGCCGATGCGGGCATGCTCTCCCCCACAGGGCGTTGCCTGCCTTTCGACGCTGACAGCGACGGGACCGTGCTCGGCGAGGCCGTTGCGGTGGTCGCCTTGAAACGCCTGGAGGACGCCCTTGCCGACGAGGATCCCATCCATGGCGTCATCGTCGCGCACGGCGTCAACCAGGACGGCGCCAGCAACGGCCTCACCGCGCCCAACGGCTCCGCGCAGGAAGCGCTCCTGACGCGGACACACCGCGCTTTCGGCGTGGATCCCGCACAGATAACCTACGTGGAAGCCCACGGCACCGGCACCACGCTGGGCGACCCCGTGGAGGCCAACGCCCTCATCCGCGCATTCCAGAGCACGACGAACTCGCCACAGCGTTGCGCTCTGGGCAGCGTGAAAGGGAACATCGGCCACACCGCAGCCAGCTCCGGGGTCGTCGGACTCATCAAGATCCTGCTCGGCATGCGTCACGGCGAGCTGCCGGGAATGCCGCGCTTCACCGCCCCCAATCCTCTCGTGGACTTCGACGTCTCGCCATTCTTCATCAACACACGTCGCAGACCATGGGCCGTCCCCGGAAGCGGACCCCGCATGGCTGCGCTCAACTCCTTCGGCCACAGCGGCGCCAATGCGCATTTCGTCATCAAGGAAGCGCCGCCGCGTCGCCGTGTCGCGGCGCATGCCGCAGGGCCCTGCATCGTCCCCTTGGCCGCCCGGGACAAGGACCGCCTCAACGACTACGCCGCGTCCCTGCTGACCTTCATCCATAGGGAACGGGAAGCCTTCGGCGAAGAC
>CAYVWB010000011.1:0-2900 GCA_964455395.1 uncultured Desulfovibrionaceae bacterium | reverse complement strand
ACGCCCCCACCCTTCGGGAGCTCGCCTTCACTCTCCAGACGGCGCGGGAGGCCTTGGCCGCGCGAGTCGCCTTCGTGGTCGAGGATATGGACGCCCTCTGTGCGGCGCTGAAGGCGTTCCACCAAGAGGAGCCCCACGTCCCGGGCTGCGTGTGTGCGACCCCCACCAACGATGCGCGGGCCGATGCGCGGGCCGACGCGGCCGCCGTGGCGGGTTGGCTGGAGTCCGGCGACAGGCGCTTGCTGGAAAAGGCGGCTGCACACTGGACAAGCGGCGGCGACGCGCCATGGGCGAGGCTCTACGACGGGACGCCGCCACGGCGCATCCACGCGCCGACGTATCCCTTCGCCCGGGATCATTATTGGAAGCCCGCCGGCCCGTCATGCGCGGTGGAGATCGACGAAGGTCCGCCGGCGGAGGGGGCATACACGCCGGTATCGAGCTCGGCACCGGCCGTGGGGTCCGTCGTCACTTCGAGCGCGCCGCTCTCCTGCTTCGAGGAGCGATGGGAGCCGCTGGACGCGCCTCGGGGGCTGGACGCGCAAAACGAGCCCTCCGGCGCGGACGGAGTAAATCTCGCCGCGGGGCGGGTGGTCTGCTTCCTGACGGATCCGGCGCGACAGACGGCGTTCGCCGTCGCCTTGGCGGAACGCTGTCCCCACGCCAGGGTGGTCTTCGTCGCGGCGGGTGAGACCTTCGCCAGGCAGGAACCCGGTCGGTACACCATCCGTCCCGGCGAGACGGCGGATTACCCCCGCGTCTTGCGCGCCGTGCAGGAGGAGGACGAGACCCCCCTCATCGCCGTGCTCTCCTTGTGGGCGGCGGACGGGACCGTTGACGTCAAGGACTACGGCCACCCCGTGCGCTGCATTCAGGGGATCGCAGCCGCGGGCGGGGCCGCGCGCGTGGTGCTGGCGGGATCCTTCGCCGACGACCTGGCGCAGTGTCACCTGGAGTCGTGGATAGGGTTCGAACGCTCGCTGCCCCTTGTCCAGCCGGCGACGACGACGGTCGTGGCGCTGTGGGAGCAGGACCTCGCCGAGAGTTCGGGGGGCTCCGCAGGCGAGGCTTCCCTGGTCGAGTCCGCGCGCATGACGCGGTGGCTCGATGCGGTCTGGCCGGCGCTTGTCGGGCCGGCTCCGGAGAGTCTGCTCCATCGCGGGGGCCGCAGGTACGGCCTGCGCCTGGTGGAACGTCCGCTGCCGTCGAAGCCCGTTCTCGACTGCGCGCCGGACCGGCAGGGCGGGACGGTGCTCATCACGGGAGGGCTTGGCGGCCTGGGCAAGGTGTTCGCCGCCCATCTGGCGAAGACGTGGCGCGTGGACCTCATCCTCGTGGGCAGAACGCCGGAAAACGAGTTTCCCCTGGAGACCCGGAAATTCCTCCGGGAGCTGGAATCCCACGGCGGCCGCGTGACCTGTCTGCAGGCGGACGTGACCGACGCCCCCGCGTTGCGTCGTGGCCTGCGGGCGCTGCGCGACTCCGGGGCCATGCGCTCCGGGCTGCGCGGGGTCATCCATGCGGCCGGCGTCCAAGGCCGGGGCGTACTCTTCGACAAGGATCTGCAGACCTTCGAGACGGTGCTCGCGCCCAAGGTGGCGGGAACCCTCGCCCTGGACGACGCGCTCTCTGACTGGGACGACGCGCGCTCGGCCATGAACGCGGACGCCCACGGCCTGGAATTCGTCTGCTACTTCGCCTCCAGCGCGGCGCTTTTGGGCGATATCGGCTCGTGCGACTACGCCGTGGCCAACCGGTTCCAGATGGCGCATGCGCGCCGCCGCAACGCCATAAAGGCGCGAGGCGAAGGGGTCCCGGGGCGCGCCGTCGTCATCAACTGGCCCCTGTGGCGCGATGGCGGCATGCGCTTCGAGGAGGACGCCCAAGCCGCGTTCTATCTCAAGAGCAGCGGGCAGGCGCTGCTGGAGGTGGAGGAAGGCGTGGCCTTGTTCGAGGCCCTGCTCGCCGAGGGCGGAGCACAACGCCTCGTCCTCAAGGGGGAACCGGCGCGGCTGCGTCGTTTCCTGGGGGTGAACGAGAACGCCCCCGCAGCGCCCCCCCCGACTGCACAGGACGAGGGAACGCCTTCGGTCCCGGCTTCGGACTCGGCTTCGGGCGCATCCCACGCGTCATGTCCGGATGCCGGCGAGGACACGGCGTGGCGCGGTCGCGTCAACCGGGACGTGCGGCGGCTCGTCTGCGAGACTCTGATGATCTCCCGGGAGACCCTGGAGGATTTCGAGCAGCAGGACGGCCCTGGCGACCTGGCGGACCTGGGTTTCGACTCCCTCCACCTCGCCGAGTTCGCGCGGGCGCTCTCCGCACGGTATGGCGTGGCCATCACCCCCTCCATTTTCTTCAGCTACACCACGCTGGAGAAGCTCGTGGATCACCTCCTGCAAACGCACGGCGAAACGCTCCGTCGGCAGGAGGCGTCTCTGGAGACGACAGATCCCACCCGCAAAACGGGGTCGTCCGAGACGACGTGCGTAGTCACGAAGCCGGCCACTTTTTCCATGGGAGCGCCAGCGCGCCCCACGCCGGCACGCGTAATGGCGCATTCCGTGCGGGACAAGGCCGGGGCTGCGCCCATCGCCGTCATCGGCGCAAGTGGCCGCTTTCCCCGGGCGCGCACCGTGGACGCCATGTGGGAAGACCTCGTCGCCGGTCGCCATGCGGTTCAGCCGTATCCCCGGGAGCGACTCGCCGGCTGGGCCCTGGAGACGCCGCCCTACGCGTGGTACGGCGCCGCGCCCGGAGCCGCCGAGTTCGACGCCGCCTTCTTCGAGATTTCCCCCAAGGAAGCGGAGACCATGGACCCCCGGCAACGGCTGCTCCTTCAGGAGGCGTGGAACGCGCTGGAGGACGCGGCCTGCGGCCCCCGGCAGATGGCCGGGCGC
>CAYVWB010000010.1:0-84473 GCA_964455395.1 uncultured Desulfovibrionaceae bacterium | reverse complement strand
TCGGCGCCGACGACGTGACCCAGTGCTGGATGGACATCCCCTGCGAGCCCGGCGCAGCCAACCGCTAGGCTGAACACCTCCGACAGGGCGTCGACTTCTCCGTGAGGTCCGCGCCCACCCCATATGCCGAGGCGCCTTGCCGACACCCGCCCGCCTGCGCACACGCGCCGGCGGGCGTTTTCATGTGCGCGGCGCCCCTTCCCGAGAAAGCCCCCCGCCCCATCCGCAGCATGACGGCATGATGGGGCGACGCACGCCGGCGCTGAAGCTATTTGCTGGCGGTGACGCCGTGACGGGGGCAGAGGTCCGCCAACACGCACCGGCTGCACAGGGGCGTTCTGGCGACGCAGGTGTCCCGCCCGAAGAAGACGAGATAATGGTTGATGTCTCCCCATCGGTCACGGGGAAAGAGCGCCATGAGATCCCGCTCGATCTTCTTGACATCCTCGGACCCGGTGAGGCCCAGACGGAAGCTCAAGCGCTTCACATGGGTGTCCACGGCGACGCCTTCGTGCACGCCGAAAGCGTTGCTCAGCACGATGTTGGCGGTCTTGCGCGCCACGCCGGGCAAGGCGAGCATGCCTTCCATGTCACGGGGCAACGCGCCGTGGTGGTGGTCCCGCAGGAGCACGGCGGCTTGCTGCAGGTTCTTGGCCTTGTTGCGGAAGAACCCCGTGGAGCGCACCACCTCTTCGATCTCGGCGAGGTCCGCTTCCGCCAGTGCTTCCGGAGTGGGCCAGCGCTGGAAGAAAGCCGGGGTCACCTTGTTCACGCGTTCGTCCGTGCACTGCGCGGAAAGCACGGTGGCCACGAGCAACTCCCAGGGGTTGGTGTGGTCCAACGCGGGCTTGGCGTTGGGGTAGCGCGCTTCGAGGCGGTGGAGGATCGTCTCGGCGCGGCGTGCGATATCGGTCATGGCGGCGGCTCCTGAGTTGTCGGGCTGGCGGGCTGAGGGCTTGGCGGCGGCGCCTCCGTCCGCGTTCGAGGCCGCAACACGAGACAGCGACGAAGTGATCATGTATAAGGAATATTGCGCAGGACGACACCCGCGCCCTCGGCAGCGCATACCCTCAAAATCCCTCATTTGCCAAGTCCAGGAGTTCCGTATATGCTTACATCCAGATATTTGATCGCAGCCCTTGCGCTTTCGGGAATGGTGACGGCGCTGGCCTTGCCCGGCGTCTTTTCCCCCCATGGCGCCAGCGCCCGTGCAGACGATGCCACCGCCCTCGTCATGACGCGTTGCACGGAATGTCACGCCACGGACCGCATCTGCGAGTATCTCGGCCGGGACGCCGACTGGTGGGACGACACCATCGGCCGCATGATGGCGAAAGGCGCGCGCATCGACGGCGACCAGAAAGATGGCCTCGTCGCGTATCTGCACGGCCTTGAGCCCGGCGCCGGCCCCGTCTGCCCCTAACCGCGCCACCGCCCCCGGCGCCGCCAACCCCAGCGAGGTTTCCCATGGCGGATCTCAGCCATCTCATCGTCTACATGACGGCGCAGTCCCCGGAAGAAGCGCAACGCATCGCCGCCGCGCTGGTGGAAAAACGCCTGGCGGCGTGCTGCAACGTGTTGGGCGCCATCAATGCCGTCTTCTGGTGGGAAGGCGCCGTGCAGAAGGAAGGGGAGACGGCGTTCATCGCCAAGACCACCGCCGCGCGGTTCGACTCCTTGTGCGACGCCGTCCGGGAGCTGCACAGCTACGAAACCCCATGCATCGTGGCGCTGCCCATCATCGGGGGGGACCCGGAATTCCTGTCGTGGATCGACGAAATGACCGCGCTGACGCAGTGAAGCCCCATCCACAACCCACAACCGCACTGGAAGAACGTATGGCTCTGTACATCTCCGGCTCTCTGGCCTTCGACCGCATCATGACCTTTCCCGGCAAGTTTCAGGATCACATCCTGCCGGACAAACTGCACATCCTCAACGTCTGCTTCCTGCTGGAAGAAGTGACGGAAAAGTTCGGCGGCACGGCTGGCAACATCGCCTACACCTTGGCGAAGCTTGGCAAGCAGTCGCAGATCATCGCCACGTGCGGGCGCGACTTCGGTCCCTACGAGAGCCACTTGCGCAAGCTGGGTCTGGATCTGGACGGCGTGCGCGTCATCGATGAAGAGCTCACCGCCGGCGCCTACATCACCACGGACCGCAACGACAACCAGATCACCGGGTTCAACCCCGGGGCCATGAAACAGCCCTCCCCCTACGCCATCGACAAGACCCACATCGCAGAGACCTGGGCCATCTGCTCCCCCGGCAACATGGACGACATGCTGCGCTTGCCTGAAACCTACAAGGAAGTGGGCATCCCCTACATCTTCGATCCGGGCCAGCAGATCACCGCGCTCTCCGGCGACCAGATGACCAAAGCCTTCACCGGCGCCGCCATCCTCATCGCCAACGACTACGAAATGGAGATGATTCAGCAGAAAACCGGCCTCACCCTTGCTGAAATCCGCGAAAAAGTGGAGACTGTCATCATCACCCTCGGTGAAAAAGGCTCGCGCATCCACAACGCCGACGGCGAAGAGGACATCCAGGCCGTGCCTGCCGACGTGGTCTGCGACCCCACCGGCGCCGGCGACGCCTACCGCGCCGGGCTCCTCTACGGCCTCACCGAGGGCGAAGACATGGCCACCGCTGCGCGCATCGGCTCCGTCTGCGCCGCCGCCTGCGTGGCCCAACACGGCACCCAGGAGCACGACCTGAGCCTTCCCATCGTCAAAGACCGCTACGGCGTCTACTACGGCAGCACCTGGTAGGGAGACCCCGCATGGTAGAGCTCAAGCGCGACGCAGTAGAACACTTCCTGCAGGAAGCCTTCGGTCCGGAAGCGCGCCTGCTGGGCATGGGCGACATAGGCGCGCCCGACCAGCAAGGCGTCAAGCAGTTCGGCTTCGGCAAACCCGTGCTCATCAGCTATGAAGTGGGCGGCGATCCGCAACACGCGGTGCTCTCCACCATGCGAGGCGACAAGTACGGACATCAGTTCTACTGGGACCGCGCCGCTGTGCTCATGTTCCAGCACGAAACCAGCGGTCGTCTGCCCAAACACGCCAAGCCCATGGCCCTGGGCTACGTGAATGCGGACGACCGACTGGTCCACGTACGCGACGTACGGGAATTCTTCCTCCTTGTCGAAAAAGTTCCCGGGATGGAATACTTCAAGGATCTCGTACGCATCCAGAAAAAGGGCGCCCGCCCGGCGGACACGGACCAAGTCCGCGCCTTCGCCCACTGGCTCAGCGAGGTGCATGCCGTCAAGAACGACGACCCCCACCTCTACTACCGCCGCATCAGAAACCTGATCGGCGCGGACGAGTGCATCATGGGCCTCATCGACGAGGCTTACCCCCGCGACGACCCGGAATATCCCCAGGCGCGCTTCATCGCCCTGGAGCAACAGCTGGTGGCCTGGCGCTGGAAGCTGGAAGCCTACGCCCACCGGCTGGCTGCTGTGCACGGCGACTTCCACCCCTGGAACGTACTCATCCTGGAAAGCGGCGACTTCCGCGTGCTGGACCGCAGTCGTGGCGAATGGGGCGAACCCGCCGGCGACCTCGCCGCCATGGCCGTCAACTACCTGCTCTTCGGCGTGCTGGAAAGCTGCGCCGCCGCGCCGGGAAAGCCCCCCCGGTTGGACGGCGCCTTCCTCGAGCTCTTCAAAGCGCTCTTCCAGGAATATCTGGACTTGACCAAGGACGCCGAGCTGCTGGACGTCATCGCGCCGTTCTTCGTCTTCCGGTGTCTGGTGGTGGCCAGCCCGGAGTGGTACCCGGACCACCCGCCCCAGGTCCGCCAAGCGCTCTTCACCTTCATGGAACGGGTGCTCGAAGAACCGCGGTTCGACTATACACGCGTCAACGGCTACCTGCGGGAGCAAGGCTGATGGCCGGCTGCGCCGTCTGGCTTACCGGACTCCCCGGGTGCGGCAAGTCCACCATCGCCTGCGCCGTGGTCAAGGCGCTCCATGCCCTCGGCCGGACGGATGCGCACCTGCTCTCCATGGATGAACGCCGGCGCACCTACGTGCCACGCCCCACCTACACCCCGGATGACCGCGCCACGGCCTATCGCCTGTTCGCGGAGGAAGCCGCCGCCATGACCCGCGAGGGCAGCCTCGTCGTCATGGACGCCACCGGCCACCGCAAAGCCATGCGCGACTACGCGAGAAGCCTCATCCCCTGCTTCGGGGAAATCCATCTGCAATGCTCCCTGCAGACGGCCATCGAACGCGAGAGCAACCGACCGGACGGCATCGTCATGGCCGGACTCTACGAAAAAGCCCTGGAACGCCGGGAAACTGGACAGGACGTGGAAGGCCTCGGCGAGGTCATCGGCGTGGACATCCCCTACGAGGAAAACCCGGCTGCGGAACTCCACCTTGCCGTGGAGGAGCGCGAAGTGGAGGATTCCCGCGACGCCGTGCTCGAGCTCATCCGACGTCTCGAAGCTGCGCGCTGACAGGCGAGCCGTCTCTCCCGCACGGGACTCCCGCAGACCGGCGCAGCCTCGCGCAGACCGGCAGGGACCGGCAGGGACCGGCGCGCCCACGTCCCATGCTTGGCGGCGCCAGCAGTCCACAGCCTCCCCAGGAAAAGGCCTTTCCTTTTCCCCAGAAGTGATTACCATCCACAGGATGGCCTCCCCACATTTCCATATCATCACTTTCGGGTGCCAGATGAACGTCAGCGATTCGCAATGGTTGGCGCGCGCCCTGCAGGCCCGGGGATTCGTCCACACAGCGGATCCCGAGGGCGTGACAGGCGGCCTCGTCGTCATCATCAACACATGCAGCGTTCGCGACAAACCCGAACAGAAGGTGTACAGCACCCTCGGCAGGCTGCAGCCGCTCTTTGACGCCAACCCCGAAGCCTTCGCAGCTGTGGGCGGGTGCGTGGCGCAGCAGCTGGGCGAAGCGCTCATGACGCGCCACCCGGCCGTGCGCGTTGTCTTCGGCGCAGACGGCGCAGCCATGGCGCCCCAAGCCATCGCGCGGTGCATGCAAGACACCGCCCTGCGCATGCGGCTGACGGACTTCACCGAAACCTACGCGGAGCGCCAACTCCATCTGGAGGAGGACACGCCCGCGCCGCCATCCGCCTTCGTGAACATCATGCAGGGGTGCGACAACTACTGCGCCTACTGCATCGTGCCGTACGTGCGCGGTCGGCAGAAATCCCGTCCGGCGGAGGCCATCCTTGCGGACTGTCGGGCGTGGGTCGAACGCGGCGCTCGCGAGCTGACCCTGCTCGGCCAGAACGTCAACAGCTACGGCCACGACGCGCCCGGTCAGCCTGCATTCGCCACGTTGTTGCGTATGGTGGCGGCCATTCCCGGACTTCAGCGGCTGCGCTTCACCACCTCGCACCCCAAGGACATCGCACCCGAAGTGGTTGAAGCCTTCGGCGAGCTGGACGTCCTTTGTCCACAGCTGCACCTGCCCCTGCAGACCGGCTCGGACCGCATGCTCGCCGCCATGGGCCGCAAGTACGACATGGCGCGGTATCTGGATGTGGCGGCCCGCCTGCGTCGCGCCCGGCCGGATATCCACATCACCACCGACTTGATGGTGGGATTCCCCGGCGAAACAGACGCGGATTTCGAGGAGACCCTGCGCGCCATGGAGCAGGTGCGTTTCGCGCAGAGCTTCTCCTTCATCTATTCGGATCGACCCAACACCCGCGCGGCGGCCATGCCCATGAAAACCCCGCGTGAGGTCGCAGGCCAACGCCTGCAACGCCTGCAAGCCCTGCAGGAGACGCTGACGACCGACGCGCTGGCGCGATTGGTGCGCCGCGAGTTGACAGTGCTCATTGAAGGCGCGAGTAAGAAAACAGACGCCCGAACCGGCGAGGAAACCCTCCGCGGTCGGGATCCCTACGGCTTCGTCGTCAACATGCCACGCCCCGCAACCCTCCCGGCGCCCCCGCCGGGCTCGCTGGCCACGGTGCGCATCGACGCAGCCAAGAAACACTCCCTGACGGGAGAACTGGTAGGTGAGCCATGGTAGAAATGAAAGTATTCGGCTTGGCTCTGGACGAAGACTCCCAAGTCCCCGTGCTGGTCCTCAAGGACCTGGAGGAGAAAACGGCTCTGCCCATCTGGATCGGCGCCATGGAAGCCATGGCCATCTCCCTTGCCTTGAACGGCGTGGAGCTGCCCCGACCCATGACGCACGACCTCCTCCTCTCCGCATTGGAGACCATGGGCGGCAAAGTCGTCTCGGTCAACGTCACTTCGCTGGAGGAAGGCACCTTCTACGCGGAGATCGCCGTGGATCAGAGCGGCTCGGTGAAGACCATCGACTGTCGGCCCTCGGACGGCATCGCGTTGGCCTTGCGCGCCGCCGCGCCCATCACCGTCCACGAAGCCGTCCTGGAGAAAGCCTCCACGGACAGTCTGCTGGAAGGCAAACCCGTGCTGCAGACCGAAGACGCCAAGGAGTGGAACGAGCTCCTGGAAAAACTCAACGTCGACGAGACGAAGTACAAGATGTAATCGATGCGCCCCGGAACCGCCGCGGCGATCGCTTATGATCCGTCCGGAGCACCCCCCCGGACGGCGCCGCCTTCGCTCGTGAAGCGCTCGGGGCGTCTTTCCCATGGTCCGGCCGGCGCCCCCTCGCGGCCCAGCCCCGCCTTTTCCGAACGCCTCCACCCCCCCCGCAGGAGCCCGCGGTGATCGATCTCCACGTCCACACCACCATCTCCGACGGCTGCTGTCTCCCGGCGGAAGCAGCACAGCGCGCCAAAGCCGCCGGCTGCCGCGCCATCGTCCTCGCCGACCACGCGGACCAAACATCCCTGCCCACAGTGGTGGCCGCCACCAAAGCCGCCGCCCGAGACGCCTTGCACGCGGAAATCGACGTCTACCCAGGCGTGGAGCTCACCCACGTCCCCCCCGCCTTGATGGCGGAGACCGTGGCCCGCGCGCGTGAACTGGGCGCCGTGGTCGTCGTGGTCCACGGGGAGACGCTCATGGAGCCCATCCCACGCGGGGTGAACCTCGCCGCCATCGAAGCTGGCGTGGACGTGCTGGCCCACCCGGGTCTGCTCACCCCGCAGGAAGCCGCCCTCGCCGCCGAACGCGACGTCTGCCTGGAGCTTTCCACCAAACCCCTGCACTCCCTCACCAACGGTCTCGTGGCGCGGTTGGCGCAAGCCCATGGCGCGCGTCTCGTGGTCAACACGGACGCCCACACCCACGACCACTACTACCCCGCGGCCTTCCGCAAGGCCGTGGCTCTTGGCGCGGGGCTCTCCGCCGCGGAAGTCCAGGCGACCCAGGTGAACGCGGAACGGGTGCTCCAGCGCGCCTTGACGCGGCTGCGGGCGTGAGCATGCGGTGATGGCGCACGCGTTTCGAACCACGCCCTGTCAATATGCAGCGCATTCCGACAGCACCATGGAATCTCAAGAGAAAGCGCGATGTCCCCCCCTCCTTCCACACTGCCTTGCTGCAATCCCCACCTCGTGATCCCCTGCTCACTCTTGCAAGAAGACGCCTGAAACGACCCCCTCCCGCCGGGGAAGCGGACGTCAAGACCGCCTGCGGGCCGCTAGCGACCCGGCGGGGCGAACACCATTTCGACAAGAAATCCGCCGTATTCGGCATTGCGCGCGGTGATGCTCCCCCCCATGGCCTCCACGAGCCCTTTGACCAGGGCGAGCCCCAGGCCGGCGCCCGCGGTCTGGCGGGTGAGGGAGTCGTCAGCGCGGTAGAAGTCCTCGAAGAGGCGCGGCAGGGCGTGGGCCGGCGCGCCGGGGCCGAAGTCACGCACGGTAAGCCGCACGGCGCCGGCGGCGTCACGGCGGACCTGCGCCACCACGCGGCGCGCCTCGGGCGGGGCGGCTGCGCCGAACTTCACGCTGTTCTCCACGAGGTTGATGAGCACCTGCGTCATGGCCTCGCGGTCGTAGGGGAAGGGCGTCTCCAAGGCGTTCTCGACGGCGAGGTTGAAACCGGCGTGCTCCAACGCGGGGGCAAGCGTCGCGCGCGTCTCGGCGAAAACGTCGTCCAGTCGGCCGAGCTCCATGACCAGCGGTCGCTCCCGCCGCTCCAGACGCGAGAATTCCAGCACATTGCCGATGAGCCGGGAGAGCCGCGCCGCCTCCGAGCGGATGACCCCGAGGTAGCGCCGGCGGGTCGACTCGTCCGACGCCATCCCCTCTTCCAACATCTCGGAATACATGCGGATGGAAGTCAGCGGCGTCTTCAGCTCATGGGTCACGGAAGAGACGAACCCCGCGCGGCGTTGCGCCAGTTCCACGGCGGCCCGCGCCGCCAACCAGACGGCGGTCAACCCCAGAAACAGCACCAAGGCAGTGGCCGCTGCAGCTGCGAGCACCGCGTAACGTCCCGTCCCCATGGGGATGTGCTGCGCGGTCAGCCGCGCCGAGAGAAACGCGAAGGGCCGGGGGAAAGTGCGGAACAGGTCCACGGCGGGCGCGAAGCCCGGATCGCCGCCAAGCCCCCCCGTTCGAGAGACGCCGAGACCGTCGGCGGCGGCTGTCAGCGTCAGGCGGGTGACGGCCTCCAAGGGCTGATCCCGGTAATGACGACGTTCAAGATGCGCCAGAAACGCCGGCAGATTCACCACGAACCCCTGCCGCGCCACGGCGCCGTCCACCACCACCCGCCGGTAGAGCACGGCGTGGTTTTCGTCCAGCAGTGCGGATGTCAAGGGGGCCACCTCGGCGCGCACCGCCCGCGGCGGACTTTCCTGGCCGGCGGTTTCCGGTGAGGGCGCGGCAAACGGTGGAGGCCCCGGCGGCGTTGTCATGTTCGCATCCTGCCGGGAACCGGGGTCTCTCTCGAACAAAAAGAATCCCCTGGCCCTCGACCCAGAGGACGTATCCGGTGTGGGCGCTGTGGGCTCTGCTTCGGGGGTGGCAGGCTCAGTCACGGCGCCGGCTCCCTCCGGCTGCGCGGACGCCCGCTGCTGCGCCAGAGGGGAAGCCGCTTCCGGTTGCGGTGGGATGGGGGACTGCGCCTGGATGGGCGCCCGTGCGCTCAGGTTGAGCGCCTGGCCCGGGGTGATGCGGCGGGTCTCCTCCGCGAGCTGTCCCAAGGCTTCGCGCTGGGGTTCCTCGGCGGGTCGCAGGTAGCGGTCCCGAAGGGTAGGCGGAACGGGCTTCGCCTTGGGCGCGGCTACCGGCGACTTCACGACGAGTTCCTGCGCGGTTTGTTTGCGTTCCGCCGCATCGAGTGGTTGCGCCTCGGGGTGAGGGGAAGGAGGCGCGGCCTTCGTCCCTGCCTGCTCCTCCCTCTCGCGAGTTCCCCCGCGCGGAGGCTGAATAGTCTCGGCGCGCGCCGCTTTGTCCCGCATGGCCAAGACGCGATCGCGAGCACGCTCCAGCACGGCCAGCCGTGTTGGCGAAGGCGTGACGTGCGGGGTCTGGAAGACGCCGCCGCCCAGCACCTGGAAGTAACCGACAACGAAGGCCGCCGCGGGTTGTTCCGCCAGCGGGGAGGCTTCGCCCTCGTCAGCTCCGCGATCCGCCGCCAACACCGGAGCGTACTCGTCCACGGCGCGGGTTTCCTCCGCCTCCACGAAGCGGCGCAGTTCCTCCTCCATGTCCTCGAAGAGCGCTTCACCGAAATAGCGCAGCGCAGCGGCTTCGTCGCGGGCTTGACTGACATAGCTCCACCAGAAGACGGCCGCCAGCAACGGCGCCAGCATCACGCACAGGGCCGCCATGCGCCAGCCGAGTTTCCGCATGGGATTGCGCATTCAGGAAGCGTCCTCGAGCAGGTCGGGATGCAGTCGATAGCCTTCGCCACGCACCGCCGCGATGAATGGTCTGTCTCCCACCAGGGTCTCCAGTTTCCGACGCAATTTGGCCACGTGAGCGTCCACGGTGCGGGTCTCGATGTCCGTTTCGGGGTAGCCCCAGACCTCCGCCAGCAATGCGCCGCGGGAAACGACGCCCGGCGCGTGGCGGTGGAGGCAGCGCACCAGGTCCAGCTCCCGACGCGTCATGGCGACGGCTGGGGGTGTAACGCCCCCGTGTGCGTCGGCTTCTTCCCGCGCGGCGGTGAGGCTCGCGAAATCGAAGGCCACGCCGCCCAACCGCAACACGCCGTCGCCGCGGTCACGTCCCACACGGCGCAGCACCGCCTCCACCCGCGCCAGCAGTTCCTTCAGGGAGAAGGGCTTGGTGACGTAGTCGTCCGCGCCCACGCCCAGGCCGTGGACCACGTCGTCCTCCGCGCCTTTGGCCGTGAGCATGAGCACGGCTTGCGCCGGCCGACGGGATTTCAACGTCTTGCAGAGGGCGAAGCCGTCCATACCCGGAAGCATGACGTCCAGAATGACCAGATCGAATGCGCCGGCCAAAGCGCGCTCCAAGCCTGTTTCGCCGTCGCTGACGCCCTCCACGGTAAAGCCGTGGAAGACGAGCAGGTCCAGCAGGCCGCTGAGGATGGCGTGGTCGTCCTCCACCACGAGAATGCTCGGCTTGGTTTGCGCCATGGCGACACCTCCATGGGCGCACCCTAGCGCATCCGCCACGGGGCGTCGACTCGCCTTGTGTGAAGTCTGTGTAAAAAACGACGCGTTTTCTTTTACATGCCGATGTCTTGAGCGAGGCAGGCCACACGATAGGATGGCCCCCATCACGCACCGCCATCCCTCCCGGCTCTCGGGAGGCGCGACCAGGAGGCTTTCATGCCCATCGCCACTCGCCGCCTTGTTCTCGCCACGTCGTTGTTCGGTTTGCTTGCGACCGCCATGCTCATCGCGGCGTCACCCGCCGCCGTCCACGCGCGCTTCGAGCGCGGCCCGCTGGAGCTTTCCGCCGAGCTGACGCGCAGCAAACTCGCCGCCGGCGGGGACGGCGGCTTCGTCCTCGCCCTCACCCTCACGGCGCCGGCTGCGCCCACGGATGTCGCCTCCCCCATCACGGACGACACAGCCGAATTGCTCCCCACACCGCCCCACGGCGTGGATTTCATGGTCGTGCTGGACCGCAGCGGCTCCATGCGCGGCCTCAAACTCCAGGATGCGCAAGCCGCCCTGGGGCTGCTCATCCGCCACCTCGCGCCACACGATCGCTTGGGCCTCGTCTCCTATGCGGATGGCGTCGCTTCGCACTCCATCCCCCTGCACGCCACCCCCTCGAACAAGCGGCTGTTGACCCGGATGGTGCACGGCGTGGTCGCCGGCGGCAACACGAACCTGGGCGCCGGTCTGGATGTGGGGTTGCAATTGCTCGGCCGGTTCACGCCCGGAGAAGCGCCCCCCTGCCATGGCGACTGCCCCGAGTCCTTCCCCTCGCCGCGCCGGAGCGCGAAGTTGCTCCTCGTCTCGGACGGCTTGGCCAACCGTGGCGTCACCGACCCGCACATGCTGGCGGCCATGGCGCAATCCGCAGCAGCCTCGGGCGTCGCCGTGACGGCGGTGGGCGTGGGGCTCGACTTCGACGAACGCCTCATGACCCGCCTCGCAGACGCCGGCGGTGGCGGCTACTACTTCATCCAGGAACCCCAGGCCTTTGCGGACCTCTTCCTCCACGAGCTGCAGCGGACCCGGCGCATCGCGGCGCATGGAGTGACCATCGAGCTCACGCTGCCGCCGCGCGTCACCCTCCGTGACGCCGCTGGCTACACCATCCGACAAGAGGGCTCGACCTACTCGTTCCTTGCCGGGGAACTGGCCGCCGGGGAGAAGCGCACCCTGCACCTCGCTCTGGAGGCCTCCACGGCCGAGGAAGCCCGGTTCGCGCTGGACAAGCTCGCCGTGCGTTACGACCATGACGGCGCTGTCCGGACCCAGAACCTGACCACGCCGCTGGCCATGGCCGTGGTGAAGGACGCCGCCGAGGCCACGGCTTCCATCAAACGCGACGCCTGGGAACGCAAGGTCCTCCAGGAGGACTACGGCCGACTGCGCGAGGACGTGGCCGAGGCCGTGGCCGCCGGCGACGAGGGCGCGGCCCGCGCCAAGATTGAAGCATACCGTCAGCAGACTGCGGCGCAGAACCAAGCTGTGGGATCGGCTGCAGTCAACAGAAATCTGGAGGAGGACGTGACGGAGCTTGAGGACGCCTTGGGAGCGGCATTTGCGCCAGCGCCGGCCGCCGAAGCTGAAGTCCTCCGCAAGCAGACCAGCAAAACGCTGCAATACGAGGGATATCAGAGCCGCCGCGCCAAGGAGCAGCCCGCGCCATAGGCGCACAGCGAGCCGTGCGGGAGGGGCGTCGGGGGGATGCGCGTCCACCCTGACGCCCCCTTGCAGAAGTGTTTGAAATCATGTTAAAGAAACTGTAGAGAGTGTCTAAAATATTTGTAATGCGACGAAGCCTTGAAGAGACCCTGGCGATCCCTTTAAAGAACTGAAGGGTTTGCTCATAGACGCCACGGCGAGGACCGGAGGAGACGCGGAAAGCGCACCCGCATCGCGCGACTCGACATTGAACGCTCCGAACCGGGATCGACTCCGCTTTTGCGGAACGCATCCGGCGCGCCTCGGCGCCTTGCACCACACAACCACGCACCGACGCCCACACAGCGCATCCACGCTGGATCGCCCGAACAAACACCTTTTGCGGAAACGCGCCGAGCCACCCACGAGCCATTCATGACGACTCCCGCACCAGACACCGCCGTGAAGCGCGCTGCTGCGCTGTGGCGCGAGGCCTCGCACGCCGTGGCCATCACCGGCGCAGGGATCAGCGTTCCCAGCGGCATCCCGGATTTCCGCAGCCCCGGGGGTCTCTGGGAGACGCACGCCCCCGGCGAGGTGGCCACTCTCGCGGCGTTGCGGTCGCGTCCGGACCGCGTCTGGGAGTTCCTCTACGACGCCATGGCCATCTTTGGCGCCGCTACGCCGAACCCGGCGCACACGGCCTTGGCGCAGCTGGAGGAGGCTGGTCGGCTGGAGGGGGTCATCACCCAGAATATCGATGGGTTGCACCAAGCGGCAGGGTCCCGCAACGTGGTGGAATTCCACGGCAACGGCATGCGTTTCTACTGCATGCGCTGCAAGACTGACCACGACGCCGCCCACGCCAGAACGTTGCAGCGTCACGAATTGCCTTGGTTGTGCGAGTGCGGGGGCGTGGTGCGGCCGGACATCGTCTTCTTCGGCGAACACATCCCGCCGCACGCCTTGTCCGAGAGTCTGCGGCTTGCGGAGACGGCGGACCTCGTCGTGGTGGTGGGTTCCTCCGGGGAAGTGGCCCCGGCGAACACCCTGCCGGGTCGCATCAAAGCGCACGGCGGGACCATGATCGAAATCAACCTCGGCCAGAGCGCTTTCGGCGACATGGCCGACGTGGTGGTCCGGACAAGCGCGGAACGCGCCTTGCCCGCCATCGCCGCGCTGTTGCAATGAGCCCCGCGCTATGATGCCGGCGGCGAACAACCCGTCCCTTGCGGGACGGCCCCGGGAGTGACGACAGCCATGGAAATGGGTTTCTGGGAACTCATGGGTCAAGCGACGCCGGTGGTGAAGGGGGTGCTCGTGCTGTTGGCGCTCATGTCCCTCACCAGCTGGGCCATCATTTTCACCAAAGCGCTCACTCTGGTGGGCGCGCGCAAACGCGTCTACAAGGACTCGGAAGCCTTCATGGAGGCGCCGGACCTGCACGGCGCCATTTCCATCCTGGGTATGGACCAGAATTCGCCAGCCTACCGCGTGGCCGTGGAAGGCGTGACCGAGCTGAACCGTTTCGGCGAAGCGGATGGCGACGCGCCCCTCGAAGCGCTCAAGGAGAATCTGGGCCGGTCCCTCACCCGGGGCGTCTCCAGCGAGGCCACCCGCATGACGGGGTCCCTCTCCTTTCTGGCCACCTGCGCCAACGCCGCGCCATTCATCGGCCTCTTCGGCACGGTGTGGGGCATCATGCACGCTTTCCACCAGATCGGGCAGATGCAGACGGCGGCGCTCGCCGTGGTGGCGCCAGGCATCTCCGAAGCGCTCATCGCCACAGCCATCGGCTTGGGCGTGGCCATCCCCGCCACAGTGGCTTACAACTATTTCATGGGCGTGGTGGGCAGCGTGGAAGCGGAGCTGGGCAGCTTCGCCAGCGTTTTCATGAACCGCGTCCAGCGCGAGCTGCCCACCTTGCTCGCGGACGAACCCGCGCCCCGCGTCTAGGAGCCCGCCATGGCCATGAACTTGCGTCCCGGCGGCTTCATGTCCGAGATCAACGTCACCCCCTTCGTGGACGTGATGCTCGTGCTGCTCATCATCTTCATGGTCACCGCGCCCATGCTCACCCAAGGCATGGAGGTGGACTTGCCGCAGACCCGCAGCGTGGCCGCCTTGCCCACGGACTCGGACCACCTTGTTCTCACCATTGACGCCGACGGCTCCATGATGCTGGATGAGTACAACGCCACCATGACGACCCTCCGGCCCCTGGTGGAGAACAACGTGGTCAAGCAGAACAAGCTGCTCTTTCTGAAAGCGGACCAAGCCGTGCCGTACGGCGTGGTGGTGCGCGCCATGGGCGAGATAAAAGCTGCCGGGCAGGAGAAAATCGGCGTGGTGGCGGAGCAGGACATCAGCGCTCCCGCCGAGGACGACGCCCAACCCCAACCCGAGGCCGCTCAGTAGCCTTCCCCCACGCTCATGCGCATCAGCTGGCTGCTCTCCATTTCGCTCCACGCGCTGGTCGCCCTCGCCGTCACCATGGGCGGCCTGGGTTCGGAGCAACGCATCGACCTCACCCAGCAGGTCTATACGGTGGATATCGTGGGCGACCCGACTCTCCCCCTGGGGCCCAAAGGCGACCCCGACCTGCCTGAAGACGCCGGCGACCCCGGCGGCGGCCCCAAGGCGCGTCCTGCTGAAATCGAAGAGGTGGCGCCCCCTGCGCCCGAACCCGAACCTGCGCCCAAGCCTGCGCCCAAAGAGATTGCTGCTGCGCCGGAGCCCGAGCCCAAACCCGAGCCGCCCAAGCCAACGCCCACCCCCGAAGCCCAGCCCACGGAGAAAGGCAAAGCCATCAGCGCGCAAAAACAGCCGGAGCCCCCCAAGCCCGAGCCCAAACCCGAGCCGCCCAAACCGGAAGTCGCCGAGAAAAAGCCCGAGCCACCCAAACAGCCCGAGAAGAAACCCGAGCCGCCCAAACCTCAGACGGCCCAAAAGCCGCCGGCGCCCAAAACGCCCGAGAAGCCCCGCCAACCCACTCAGCAGGAGCTGTTGGCGAGCGCCCTCCAGGAGATGCAGCGCGAAGCCGCCATCGAACGCGAGGAACAGCAAGCCGTGCTGGACGCCGAGCTGCAAGCCCTGAAGAGCTCCTACGGCGGCGCCGGCGAAGGCGCCGGGACCGGGCAAGGCCAAGGCGCAGCCCCACGCCGTAGCGGCGGGACCGGGGGGGGCGGCGGCGCCGACCCCTTGAGCGCCTACGGCAAGTACATCGAGAACACCATCAAGCAGTTCTGGTCGCTGCCGCCCATCATCGACCGCTCCTTGCGCTACTCCGCGCGGCTGGTGGTCACGGTGGAGCCAACAGGGCAGATCACCAACGTCTATGTGGATCAGACCTCCGGCAGGCAGGACTTCGACCTCTCCGCCATCAAGGCCGTGGACCAGACGAAACGCCTCGGCGCCTTGGAGCCCCCCCCCGTGAACAACCAGCTCGTGCTCCGCATCGAGTTCGACTCCGCAGAATTCTAAAGGAGACCACCCGTGAAGCGAGTCCCTCTCACCCTCCTGCGTTTCGCCGCAGCGATGCTCGCGTGTGGCGCGCTCTTGACGCACGCCCTGGCTGGCGCAGCGTCGGCGCAAACCGTGCTGGATCTGCGCATCACCCAGGCGGGACAGGCCAAGCAGTACATCGCTTTGGCGTCGCCCATGGCTGCCAACGGCGGCGGCGCGCCGGCGCTTGGTCAGCCTCTGGACAACACCCTGCGCGAGAACCTGGCCGTGCTGCCGTTTTTGGGCGTCACCTCGGAAAACGCCGTGCTCGGCGGTTCTCGGCTGCAAGGCGTGGAGCGCGACCAGATCGACTTCCGCCGCTTCCAGCTCGCCGGCGCGGACTATGTGCTCACTGCCGGATGGACCTCCGATTCCAGCGTGGAGCTGCGCGTCTACACCGCGTACGGCTCCAACCTGGTGGTGGGCAAAGCCTATTCCCAGGTCACTCAGGAGACCGTGCCCACCGTGGCGGACCGCTTCTGCGCGGCGCTTCTGGAGGTGCTCACCGGCTCGGGGGACTTCTTCCGCTCCACCCTGGCGTTCGTGCGCGCTTCCGGGCCCGGGACCAATCGCAACGTCTTCACGGTGCGTCCCACAGGCAGGAATCTGCGCCGCATCACGGACGTGGAAGGCGCGTGCCTTTCCCCGGCGTGGTCCAAGGACGCCTCGGCCATCGTCTTCAGCATCGTGGCGGAACGCTACCACTACCTTGGGTTGTGGCGGGGCGGCTCCATCACCCGGGAGCGTTACAAAGGCAACACCGTCATCGCGCCGGAGTTCACGCCCCAGGGCCGCATCGCCGTGAGCCTGACCACCAAGGAGAACCCGGACATCTACCTGCTGAACGCCTCCCTGCAGCCGGAACGACCCCTCGTGCAAGGCGACTCCATCAACGTCTCGCCCAGTTTCGACGCCTCGGGCCGGCTCATGGCGTACGTCTCCAGCCGCTTCGGCAACCCGCACATTTTCGTGCGCGACCTCGCCTCCGGTCAGGACATGCGCATCACCACCACGGGCTACAACACGGACCCCTCCATCAGTCCGGACGGCTCCATGGTGGCGTTCACCCGCATGACCGGCGGTGGGCACCGCATCTTCATCCACGACCGCAAGACCAGCCAGGAACGGCAGATTACCTTCGGACCCGGCAGCGACGAACAACCCGCCTTCGCGCCGGACAACTACTTCGTGGCGTTCTCCTCCACCCGCAGCGGAGGACGTCAGGTTTTCATGACCACCCGCAACGGCGACGAGCCTGTGCCCGTGCCCACGGGCGGCCCTGCCGGCTTCCCGGCCTGGGGCTTGACCGACGCTCCGTAACGACGGACTAAACCGCTGGAATAGTTGGCGCTACCCCAGGAGAGGCTTGACCTCTTCCAGGAACGGCGATAGAGCAACAACCCGCGGTCGGTCATCTCGCCGACCGCAACCAACACACGCAACAACTGTGTGAGGAGGATGGACATGCGCATCAAGCAACTGACCCTGCTGGCGCTGTTGGTGTGCCTGGCGGCAGCATTCGGCTGCGCCAAGAAGAATGTGGGAGCCGATGGCCCCGGCTCCGGCATGGACGGCATGAACCCCAGCCAGATCGTGGCCGGGGAGCTCACCGAATCCGAGCGTATCGTGCTGGGCGAAAAGATCTACTTCGGCTTCGACCGCTACGACCTCTCCCCCGAAGCGCGGGCCGTGCTGGACCGCAAGGCGCAGCTCATCCGCTCCAAGCCGGAGCTGAAAGTGCTGGTGGAAGGCCACTGTGATGAGCGCGGCACGCAGGAGTACAACCTGGCCTTGGGTGAACGCCGGGCCATGGCGGCAGCCAAGTATCTCGCCATGCTCGGGGTGGGCCCCACCCAGCTGGAGACCGTGAGCTACGGTGAAGAGCGCCCCGCCGTGCTCGGCAGCAATGAGAACGCGTGGGCTCAGAACCGCCGTTGCGAGTTCAAAGCCGTCTGGTAAGCTGCGAATTTCGTACGTTCGATCGTGAAGCCGCCGCCGGACACCCCGGTCGGCGGCTTCCTCCGTTTCTTACACCAGCACAGCGGAGGCTGCTTCCTCCAGCGTGGTGTACCCCTTGAGCACTTTGTCCGCTGCGTCCATCTTCAAAGTGCGCAGAATGCCCCGCTTCACGGCTTCGTTCTCGATCTCGTGGGTGGAGGCCCCCTTGACGATCAAATCCTTCACGTCGTCCGTGATGGAAAGCGCTTCGTACAAGCCCACACGACCGCTGAAGCCCGAGTTGTTGCACTGGTAGCAGCCTTTGCCCCGCAGGAAACGCGCTCCTTCGATGGGCTCCAGCCCCAGCGCTTCCATGGCTTCCACCGGCGCTTCGTAGGATTCCATGCAATGGCGACAGATGCGCCGCACCAGCCGCTGCGCGCCCACCACCAGCAGCGTGGAGGCGATGAGGAAGGGCTCCACCCCCATCTCCACGAAACGGGAGACAGCGCCCGCCGCCGTGTTGGTGTGTAACGTGGAAAGCACCAAGTGCCCTGTGAGCGCGCTTTCCACGGCGATGGCGGCTGTCTCGCCGTCACGAATCTCACCCACCATGATGACGTTGGGGTCCTGCCGCAGGATGGCGCGCAAGCCCGAGGCGAAAGTCATGCCGGCTTTCCGGTTGAGCTGCACCTGGCGGATGCCTGCCTGGCGGTACTCCACCGGGTCCTCAAGCGTGATGATGTTGATGTTGGGCTTGTTCACGTGTCGCAGAAGCGCATACAGCAGCGTGGATTTACCGCTGCCTGTGGGGCCGGTGGCGAGCACCATGCCGTATGGTTTCTTGGACGCTTCCCGGAAGAGCTTCTCCTGCATTTCACTCAAGCCCAGGTCGGCAAGCTCCAGCGGTTTCTTGGATTGCTTGAGCAGCCGCAGGACCATGTTCTCCCCGTAGATGGTGGGCAAGCTGGAAGCCCGCACGCTCACCTCCTGGCCTTCGGAGCGGAAGGTGAAGCGGCCGTCCTGGGGGGCGCGCGTCACGGAGATATCCATGTTTCCCAACAGCTTGAGCCGTGAAATGAGCGGAAAGAAGTAGGACTTGGGCGGCGCGGGGATTTCTTGCAGTTCGCCGTCCACGCGGAAACGCAGCTGGATGCGGTCCTTCTCCGGACTGATGTGGATGTCGCTTGCGCCATCGCGCACGGCTTGCTTGAGGATGGAGTTGACCATGCGGATGACCGGCGCTTCCTGCGCCATGTCCGCCACGGAGCCGAGGTTGATGTCCGTCTCGCGCTCCTCTTCGTCGCTCTGGGCGAAGTCCTCGCCTTCCATGTCCGTCAACATCTCTTTGATGTCGAAGTTCATGCCGTAGACTTCCTGCGCCAGGGAGTTGAGCGCTTGGTCCGAGCAGATGAGGGGCTCGATGTCCATGCCGGTCTTGGCCTGGATGGTGTCCAGCGCAGTGATGTCGCTGGGGTCCGCAGAGGCGATGTAGAGCAGGTTGTCGCGCTTGAAGAGGGGCACGAAGCGCAGCTCCTGCGCCAGGTCCCCCGGGGCGAAAGCCTGCGCGTCCGCGTCCCGCTTGTGTTTGGCGGGGTCGTATTTCTCCACCTTGAGCTGCTCTGAGAGGTACTCCACGAGCTGCTCGTGATCGCGTTCCTGCTTTTTGGTGCGGCCTTCCGCCTGCTTCGTCTGGTTCTTTTGAGCCATGGCGCCTGGACTCCTGCGTCGGTGATGGGAAGAGAAATGACCCGGCGAAAACGCCTTCGCTCCCCCTACATAGCATGCCATGGGATCAGGAAAAAGGCCTAAGGCGGCCTGTGTCTTCACAAACGCCCCACCTTGTCATGAATTCTTAATTGGTGTAGGGATTTTCAACCATTTATGGAATTGCTGATGCGACCATGGCGGCGGCGTCTCGCCGATCCCGCGAATCCGCAACCGTTTCAAGGACACCACCATTGGCTGACGTCGTGCACATCAACGCCGCAGGCCTCACCCATATCGGCATGCGCCGCGACACGAACCAGGACTCCTACGGCATCGCCGAGGACATGGGGCTCTTCGTCGTCGCCGACGGCATGGGCGGCCGCCAAGGCGGCGGCGTCGCCAGCACACTCGTGGTGGAATCGCTGAAGAACACCCTGGCGCGCTACCTCGCCAAGGACGCTCCCGCCCCCGACCCCAATGAGCCCCCCCTCACCACAGCTGCGGATGGCCCGGAGGGCGAGGGCCTCAAGCTCTCCCGCTACGGCGCCATCCTCCAAGGCGGCGTCCGGCTCGCCAACCGAGCCGTCTACGACCGCGCCGTCAAGCACCGCAAACTCAAAGGCATGGGCTCCACCGTGGCCGCCGTGCTGGTGCATGAGGGCATCGCCTCCATCGCCAACGTGGGCGACAGCCCCATCTATCTCATGCGCGAAGGCGACATCACCCAGCTCTCCGTGACCCACACCGTGGAAGCCGAGCATGCGCAACGCATCGCTTCCGGGGAACTGGACATCAATTCCCCCCCGCTGGACCGCCGCTACCGCCACGTGCTGACCCGCGCCGTGGGCGTGGCCCCCAGGATCAAAGTGCACATGGACGAGTTCGCCTTGCGACACGGCGACGCGCTCCTTCTTTGCACGGACGGGCTCTCCAACAAGGTGGACCCCGAAGAACTCGCACCCTACCTGGCCACCCACGACCCCAAGACCGCCTGCGAAAAACTGGTGGCCTTGGCCAACGAACGCGGCGGAGAAGACAATATCTGCCTCGTCATCCTGGATGTCGCCATCGAGCCGGACCCGCACGCGACGACGACCAGCGCCAGCACGGCTCAGACCCACCGGCCCTCCATCTTCAGCATCATGGCGCGGCTGCTGGGCAAGGGATGAGCCCTCCCGGAAGGGCCCCTGCGCGTCGGGTCTAGAGGAACCGACACATCCCTGCTGCACGCCGGGACGCAGCCGTTCACGGCATTCCAGCCGACTGCCCCTTCCCTTTTCCGGAAGGGTGCTTATTCTCCCGACCCATGAAGCATTCCATCTCACGCCCCACCCTCTGCGTTCTGGCTGCGGCTGTGCTCCTGGCCGCCTGCTGGCTTGCCCCCCAGCCCCTGCGCGCCGCGCCGGCCACGGTTCCACCCACTGCGCCATCGCAGTCTGCGGACGCCACGGCTTCCGATGATTCCGTTGACGCCAAGGCGCTCGCCGACCCGGCGCAGGCCTTGGCCCTGGCGCCGGAGCCCCGCCCCGACCCGGAGCTGCAAGCCGCGCTCACCCGCATGGTGCGCGAGACCCTGGCCGAAGAACGCGGCGGTCTGGAAGAATCCCAGATCCACATCGCGCTTCTGGACCTGCGCGACAAGGCCCATCCTTCCAGCGCGCACTTCCGCGGCGACATCTCCGTCTACCCCGCCAGCGTCATCAAGATGTACTACATGGCTTACGTCTATCACCTCGCCGAACAAGGCGAGCTGACCCTGACCCCCGCCATCGAAGACCTGCTGCTGCAGATGATCCGACCTTCCTCCAACGTGGCCACCGGCAAGATTGTTGACCTCTGGAGCGGCGTGCGGCACGACGCCCTCATGGACGACCAGAAGTTCCAGGAGTTCGCGCAGAAACGCAACGCCTGCAACCGGTGGCTGCAAGGCCCCCTCGCCATCGAGGACGTGAACGCCAACCAGAAGACCTGGGGCGGAACCATCCCCCACGGCGAACGCCAGTTCCTCAGCGACGGCGCCTTCGGCGGCCCCTGGACCAACCGCAACGCCATGACAGCCCTTGCCGCGGCGCGGTTCCTCCAACTGCTCGCGCAGGACAAGCTGGCCACACCCGAAAGCTGCCAAGCCATGCGCCGCCTCATGGCGCGCGACGTGAACCAGCAGGCGTATCAGAAACGCCGCATCGCCGGGGGAGCGCCTCCGGGCGCCTCGGTCTACTCCAAGACGGGCACCACCAGCGACACGTTCCACGACGCTGGGATCATCGTACTGCCCACCGGCGAGACCTTCGCGCTGGTCACTCTGCTCACGGGCAAGGGCGTGCCTCGTCAGGCCGGGACGTTCATCCCCCGCCTCACGCGCAAGGTGAGCGAGCACATGGCCGCCGCGCCGTGAGGGGACGCCCCTCCCGACAGCTGACGCCACAACGCCGCAGGGTTCGCGCCTGCGGCGTTTTTTTTGATGGACGGGGGCTCTGCGGTTCGTCTTGACTGTATGGTGAAGACGCCCCGATCGAGGGGGCCCGGGACAGGCCACGGCGATGTGTGCAGACAGGCGTTGAAGCTGCCGTGTCATCCCCGTAGTCCGGAAAATCTCGGAATTCAAGGGATTCAGGAGAAGCCGTCTCCAGCCCCTGGCGCTTACGGAGCGTCGGGCGTGTCCGGAGCGTCCCCGTCGGGCTGCGTCCCCGGGGCCTTCTGCTCGCTCTGGGCGTCTTGGGCGAAGAGGTCCTGGATGTAGACCTTGGAGGGATAGGCGGCGTCCACCTGCGGCGCCTGCACGCCGAGCTGGGAGGCGTTGTTCACGCAGATGGGGCCCATGAGGTTCAGCGCCGTGCGCTCCGGCTGTCCCGGCGGGATGGAGACAGTGACGAGGATGGCGGCGTCCGCGAGGTTCTCCAGCTGGATGAGCGCCTTTTCCGCCTGGGTCAGCTTCACGTCGTAGTCCGTGGTGAAGCTGAAGGGATCCGCCACAAGCAGGCCCACGGTGGGTTGCTGGAAGGCTTGCAGCATGAGGAACGGCGAGTCCTCCTCCAGTTGGAGCAGGATGAACTCGTGGATGCGTTCGAATCCGATGAGGCCGCGCGGGAAGGTGAGCACCTTGTCCAGCCGCACCTCCCGTTCGCCAAGCCGTGTCTCTATGACTTGTGTGCCTTGCCGCGCCATAGGGCCGCCACCGCCTGCACGTCTTCCTGGTTGGTGTCCAAGGCGTCCGCGTTCTGCTCTTGCACCCGCCTGTAGACTTCCTCGCGATAGACCGTCATCTCCCGGGGGACTTCCAGGCCCAGCTTGATCTGCTTGCCTTGGACGCCGAGGACGGTGACCTTGATGTCGTCGCCGAGGTAGAGACTTTCGCCGGGGCGGCGGGTGAGGATGAGCATGCCTACTCCACGATCCTTGCCGAACGGTGACGCCAGCGCGCAGGGGCCGCCCCTGCGCCGCGTAGAGAGTCTACATTCCACAACACGAGCGCGGCGTAAAGGGATATTCCACGCATCGGTCCGGGTTGCGCGCACAGGGCTCACGCCGCCACGGACAAGCCGCCGCCTCAGATGTAGTTGACGAGGCTCATGCGCATGATGGTGGAGGAGCTCTTGAGCACGCTCTCGTAGACGATCTGCTGCTGAGCGAGCTTGGTCATGAGTTCGCTCACGTCCACGTCCTCGATGTCGCTCACCCGTTCCTTGCGGTTGAGCTCCAACCCTTGGAGGATATGCTCCGCCACATCCAGACGATTTTCCTTGCCGCCCACCCGGGCGGCTTGGGTCAGCATGTGTTCGCTGGCTTCGCGCAGGTCTTCCAGACCTTCCTGGATGCCGCTTTGGTTGTTCGTCTCCATGTACCCCACGAGCTTGCCCACGGTCTCGAAGAGGTTCTTGCCGGCGCCGTCGAAGACCGTGGTGGGCGAGTTCGCGAAGGGTTCGTAGTAGATGCCGCCGAAGATGTCCTTGCCCACGGAGTTGATGCCGATGCGTTCGTTGGGGGCGATGTCCAGCTCCAGGGAAGCGCGGTTGGGCCGGATGACGAACTGCTCCCCAGCGGAGGGCACGGCGCTGGCCGTGAGCACGCCCCCGGGCACAGCCAGCACGTTGGGCGGCGCGGTGGTGGTGTTGCCTGTCACCCAGGTCAAGCCGCGGTCCTGGCTGAAGGAATACTCCAGGTTGGGCGCGTCCTGGTCGATACGGACGTAGATGTTTTCCTTGAAGACGCCGTCTGCAGTGGCGGTGGTGGCGCCGTAGGAGTCCACCTGGATGGTGTCTTCATCGTCGCCTTGATAGATGGCTGTGGGTCGAATCCACATCCATGTGCCATTGCTCACGGAAGAGCTCTGGTTGTCGGGATCCACGGCGGAGAAGGTCGCGCCGCTGGAGACGAGGGTGACGCGCGCGCCCCCCACGTCGAAGGCGGTGTTGCTGGTCTGGCCTGTGGACCAAGTCTCGCCGCCGTCGAAGGAGAAGCGGTAGTCCAAGGGGACGCCGGGGCTGGGCAGGCTGCCGTCGTCGAGGAACTGGACGAGCGCCGTGCGACCCAGGTCGCCTTCCACGTAGAACTCCGCGTCCGGGGGGGTGACGCCCGCCGTGGTGGCGGCGAGGCCTTGCACGAAGGCGGTTTGCTCGGTCTTGTGACCGGCGAAGACGTGCTTGCCCTCGTATTCGGTATTGGAGAGCGACACGAGCTGCTGGAAGAGCTGACGCATCTCGAAGGAAATCTGCTCGCGGTTGTCCTTGTCGTACGTGCCGGATGCAGCTTGCTCGGCGAGCTCCTTGCAGCGGGTGATGACGGTGTTGACCTGGATGAGGGTCTCGTCTTGCTGGCTCAGCCAGCCGCGCGCCGTGGAGATGTTCTCCTGGAACTGGTCGATCTCGGAGAGCTCCCGACGGTAGTCCATGACGATGGCCGTGCCGGAGGGGTCGTCGGAAGGCTTGTTGATCCGCTTCTGGCTGGAAGCCTGAATATTCAGCTCCATGAGCTCCGAAAGGGAGCTGTTCATGTTGCGGATGAAATTGTCGAAGAGAATGTTCTGGGACACGCGCATGAACGTCATGGCGGGCCTCCTTCAGGCTTCTGGGCCTATTGCTTGAGTCCGAGCACGGTTTGCAGCATCTGGTCCGCCGTGGTGATGAGCTTGGCTGCTGCGCGGTAGGAATTCTGGAATTTGATGAGGTTGGACATCTCCTCGTCCAGGTTCACGCCAGCCACCTGGTTCTGGCGTTCGGCGAGGTCGTCCGCAAGGGTCTTGTTGTAGGTGTAGTTGAACTCCGCGGTGGCGGCGTCTGCGCCCACGCGCGCCATGGTGGTGGCGTAGTATTCACCAATGGTCTGCTTGTTGGAGACGCCGAACGCGCTGACGATGGTGAGGTCCGTGTCCGCGATGGCTGCAATGGCCAAGGCCGTGGTGTTGTCTCCACGGTTCACTTCGTAGGCGCCGTTGACATGGCTTGCGTTGATGCGGTCCGTGTTGGCCACGATGTCGTCTTTGATGGCGATATCGTTCATCTTGCTGCCGGTGAAATACGTGTTCACACCCAGCGCGGCCCACACGCCTGTGGAGTCCGAGCCGAACGCGAACTCCACGCCGTCCGCAGCAGTGAGACGAATCCGATTGTTGACGATGTCCGCTGTCATGTACGCCGGGCTGTAGGTGGTGTTGATGGCGTCCACCACATCCTGCAAGGAATCCGTGGCGGGATCGAAGTTGCCGCCAGGGAAGGTGAGCGGCCCGCCCACGGGCTGCCCGCCGCCATCCAGCACGGCGTCGCCGGTGTCTTCATCGAAGAAATAGAGGCTCATGTTGCCGGCGCCGTCTTCCAGAAACGTGCTCATGGGCAAGCCGGAAGCATCGTCCCCCAAGGCGATGGTGGGGTCGTTGACCTGGTAGGACCCCTGCGCCTGAGACTGGAAGCTCAAGCCCGCGCCCTGGCTGTGCTGGCGGTTCACAGCCCAGACCATGCTCTTGACCATGGCGTCCATCTGGTCGCGGTAGGTCCCCACCACAGGACCGGAGAAGTTGGAAAGCGCCGTCAGGGAGCCGCCCACCAGACGCTTGGGATCGTCGGAGCCGTCGCCGCGGATCTGGGGGGTGATGTTGAGCTTGCTGGAGGTGTTCTGGTACCAGTAGATGCCATCGCGGGGCATGATGGAAAAGGTGTCGCCCACTTCGAGGTTCTGGGTGGCGCCTTCGAACCATATCTCCAGATCGCCTGCGCCGATGCGCGATTGCTGCGGCCCGGCGAAAAAGACCTGCTCCTCGCCGTTGGTGTCCTTCAGCCACGTGAAGCCGCCGTCCAGGGAGACGCGGAACTGCGCCGTGCCGGGCCCGGAAGCGTTGGAGACCTGGCCGCCGCGGATCACTTCCACGGTGTATTCGAAGTCGTCGCTGCCGGAGAACTGGATCTCCCCATCGAAGTTGGAAGAAGGGATGAGCTTGGCGTCGGACTGGGGGCCCTCGTAGGTGATCTCGTTGAACTCTACCCCTTGCACGAGCAGATGCCCGGCTTTGGTGGTGATGGCGTAGTCCGCGCCTGTGCCGAACTCCACACGGGTGGGGTCGTTGAACTCGCCGCCGCGGTTGGCGATGTTGATGTCCATGTAGCCGGAGAGGTCGCGCAACAGCTGGTCGCGCTCGTCGTAGAGAGCGTTGGCGTTGTTCACGCCGGGATTGTCGTGCGCGTTGATGCGCTTGTTGACATCCGCGATTTTGTACAGGATGTCGTTGACGTCCTCCACTTGCTGACGGATGACGTCGCCAGCCTGATCCTGCAAAAGCTGGAAGTCCTCGTCCATGTTGCGGAAGAGGCTCACGAGCTTTTCCGTGTCCGCCAGCAGGGTCTCGCGGGAGGAATAGTCCTCGGGCCGCTGGGTCATGTCCTGCCAGTCGCGGAAGAACTGATCGATGGAGTCGTGCAAACCGTCCGTGTTGGCTTCGCTGATGAGACTGTTGATGCTGGAGAGGTTGCTCGACAGCGCTTCGTAGCGGGACTCGTCCGCATGCTTTTCCAGATACTGGGTCTCGATGAACTCATCGAAGTGCCGCAACACCTCGGCGGCGCGCACGCCCGTGCCTATCTGGCCCGGCCGCGTGTCGATGGAGAAATTCTCCTCGAAACGCACGGAGCGGCGGGAATACCCCTCCGTGTGCACGTTGGCGATGTTGTTACCCGTGGTCTGGATGGCGGCCTGGGTCCCGAAGAGAGCCCACTTGCCCATGTCCAGCAGGGAATTGATGCCGACGCCCATCAGAGCCTCCCGCGCAGCAGCGAGGCCTCGCCACGCGCCTGCTTGAACGCGCCCTGCTTCGAATAGGTCTGCTGCTTCTCCTTGGGCGCCGCCTTGTCATAGAGGAACTGGAGCATGCCTTGGCTCTGGTCCATCAGCGCCAGCGCCAGCTTGGAGTTCTTCTCCGCCTGACGCACGGCGCGCTGCTCTCGGCTGTCCACGTTTTTCAGCAATTGCGCCAGCAGCTCGGCCAGGCTGCGTTTCGCCGCGCCCTCGGGGAGGCCGGGAATCATCTGCAGATCCGGAACCATGTCCGCCGCGACGAGCTCCGCCGGCAACTCCCGGATGAGCCCCGCCAGCCGGCCCGGCGCCATGGCGCGCACCACTTCGCGTTCAGCGATGATCTGCCGCGTGAGCTCGTGGACCTTCCACTCCAGGCTGGTGACCGCTTCCGGGTCGCGCTTGGAGAGCAGGGAAAATTCTTCCTTCAGCAGCAACTCCAGAAGCATGTAGGCTTTGTCCTGGCGGAGGAGATTTTCGATGAGGATTCTGTACATGGCGTGCCCTCGGGTAACGGTGGGAGCGGCTTACTGCGCCATCGCCAGCAGGGTCTGTCGCAGGCCTTCGGGGTCGAAGGCGCGGCCCTCGCGACGGATCTCGAAATGGAGATGGGGGCCAGTGGCGCGACCGCTCGACCCGACTTCTGCAATTTCCTGGCCAGCGCGCACCGCATCGCCCACATTCACCTGCAACCCACCGGCATGACCATAGAAACTCCGCCATCCCCCGGCATGCTCCAGCACCACGATGGCGCCATAGCCCGGCTTCTCCCCGGAAAAAACGACCTCCCCGTCCCAACACGCCTTGATGGGCGCGCCAGCCGGCGCAGCGTAGTCCACCCCGGCGTGCCACGCGCGCTTGCCCGTGAAGGGATCGTTGCGCCACCCGAAGGACGAGCTCACAGGGCCGTTCGTGGGGTCTGTCATCAACGGCAGGCTCGCCACCTGCTGGCGGGTGTCCGCATCCAGGTTCTTCATGAACGCGGTCTGGGCGGGTGCTGCAGCAGTTTGCCCGGCCATGAGAGTCATGGGCGCGCCGCTCAACAACCGGGGCGGCACCAGCGCGCCGGGGGCGTATTCGCCTTGGGGCGCTGCACGACTCTTGTCCGCCAGGGGCTGGGGCTTGGTCAGTGGTTCGCCGGCGGCTGCCGACAGCGCAGGCTCCAGGTCCCCGCCGGCGGCGGCGTTGGCTGTGGTCGCAGGGGGACCGGCCGCCAGCCGCACGTCTTGCGAAGCCGCGCCGGCGTATACTCCGTCCTCCCCGTCCGTCCCATCCGCCAGCGGCTCGTACATGGCGTCGGCCGCCAGACCACCGGCGCTCTGCTCCACAGGGGAATAGAGGTCCGCCAAGGGGTCGTTCCCGGCGCGGGAGGCCTCGCCGGAAGCAGCGAAGTCGCTGGCGGCCAAAGGTTGCTTGGAAGCGGGCGCGGTTGCAGCGGCCGGAACCGCCGCCGAGGCCTCCCGCAGGGGGGCGACGTCGCTCGCGGGCAGCTCGCCGCCTGTGGCGGGCCCTTTGCCTGAAGCGAGGTCGATGGGCAAGGGATCTTCATGACGCGGCGGCGAGGTGGCGCGACTCACGAGCTCCGCCTGTTCCCGCAGCTGCCGGTGGAGCATGTCCGCCAGGCCGATGCCGCCGCCTTGCGACATCTTCTTGGCCATCTCCTGATCGAACATGGACTGGTAGAACTCCTCCTCCTTGCTGTGGAGGAAGCCTTCCTTGGGCACGGACTTGCGCATCTGCGACCAGAGCTTGTTCAGGAAGATGGACTCGAACCCTTCACACGCCTCGCGCAGTTCAGCGTCCTTGTCCGGCGTGTGTTGCAGACGTTGCTGCAGCCGGTCCGCTTCCAGTTTCCTGCGCAGGGCGTCCTCTTGCGGCCGCCCGGTCAGATCGATGTCCATGGCCGTGGGCTTGGGGAGCATCTACATCACCTCCAGCTCCGCGTGCAGAGCGCCTGCGGTCTTGAGGGTGCGGAGAATGGAGATGAGGTCCCGGGGGGTGGCGCCGATGGCGTTCAAGCCGTCCACCAGTTCCTGGAGCGTGGCGCCCTCCACCATCACGAGACGGCGGTTCTCCTCTGTGACGGCCACGTCCGTCTCCGGCACCACCACGGTCTGGCCTTGGCTGAAAGGCCCCGGCTGGACCACGTTGGCGCCTTCGCGGATGACGATCTGCAGGTTGCCGTGCGCCACCGCTGCTTTGGAGAGCCGCACGTGACGGCCCAGCACCACGGTGCCGGTTTTTTCGTCCACCACCACCTTGGCTTTCACGTCCGGGGTTACTTCAAGCGTTTCCAGCCCGGCGATGAAAGGCACCAGGTCGCCTTGGAAGCCTTCAGGCACATCCAGCGAAATGGTGGAGATGTCCCGGGCTTTGGCGTATTGTCCGCCGAGGGTCTCGTTGATCTTCGTCACCACTTCCATGGTGGTGGTGAAGTCCGCCTGGCTCATATGGATGGTGAGTGATTCCTGCTCGTTGTATTCGAAGGGCACGGCGCGTTCCACGGTGGCGCCGTTGGGAATCATGGCCACGGTGGCGATGTTCTGGCTCACCCCGGCGGCCTCGCCTTGCGCAGAGAACCCGCCCACGGTGAGCGGCCCTTGCGCCAGCGCGTAGACTTTGCCGTCCACGCCTTTGAGGGGCGCCATGAGCAACACCCCGCCGAGCAGGCTGTCGGCGTCGCCCAGTGAGGAGACAGTGACGTCCAGCCGCGCGCCCGGCTTGGAGGAGACGGGCATGGGACAGGTGATCATCACCGCAGCCACGTTGCGGGGCCGGAGGTTGCGTCTGTCCACCGCCACGCCGAGGACCTCCAGCATGTTGACCATGGACTGGATGGTGAACTCGCTGCGGTTGGAGTCCCCCGTCCCGGCGAGGCCCACCACCAGACCGTAGCCCACGAGCTGGTTGTTGCGCACCCCGCCGAAGGTGGCGATGTCCTTCAGGCGGACCGCCTCGGCGCGTTCCGCGAAGGCGAGGAGGCTCATCCCCACCAGCGCGATGCAAAGAACACGGCGCAGCAAGGCGCGATGGCGATGAGGGGGGCGGATGCTTTGGCGGATGGGACTGCAGTGGCGGGACATGGCGTGGCTCCTGAGGCTGTGCATGCTGACTGGACGGTTCCCGACGGCTTAGAACGGCCAGATGTTGTCGATGACGCGGGCGCCCCAACCAGGGGACTGACGGTCTGTCAGCACGCCGCGGCCGTAGTATTCCACGCGGGCGTCCGCCAGTTGGGTGGAGAGGATGGAGTTGTCCGGCCCGATGTCGCGGGGACGCACCAGCCCCTGCACCAGCAGCATCTGGATCTCGTCGTTGACGCGGACTTCGCGGGAGCCCTGGATCTGCAAGAGACCGCCAGGCAACACCTTGACCACCCGCGCGCCGATGGTGGCGGAGATCTGCGCTTCGCGGCTCGTCTCGCCTTCGCCTTCGAACTCGTTCTGCGTGTTGAACTGGAGGATGGGGTCCGCGCCCGTTTCGCCGTCCAGGGCGTAGGGGGCCAAGCCCATCAGCGTGCCCAGGCCAACCGTCTGTTGGCCGAAAGCGGCTTGCACCTGCAAGTTCGTGGTGGACTGCCGCTCCGAGGTGGTCTCCGTTTCCAACGTGCTGGTGGTGTTCTCCACCACGTTGATGAGCACCACATCGCCCACGCGACGGGCGCGGTTGTCCTCGAAAAGAAATTCGGAATGGCCGGGATTGTAGATGGAGCCCGGATTCTCCGCGATGGAGGGTTCCAGGTCCTCCACGGGGGGCGGGTTCAGCACGGGGGTGGTCTGCACGTTCTGCTTGGTCTGGTTGCAAGCGGTGAGGGCCATGCAGAGGACCAGCAACGCAGCGAAACGTCGCCATCCGCTGCGGGCGGACCGGGAAGAAGCGTCGGCGTGGCGCATGGGGCGCGGCTCCTGGCGGAGCGTGGGCTCCGGCTGGGGGTGGTTGGCGTGGCGCTCGGCCGCGGCTTCGCCGGCGGCGGGTCGCAGACCCTGAAGGATGGTGAGGATGCGTTGGCTGTAGGCGTTCATGTCTTGCTCCTGCGGGGGGCTATGCAGCTATCGGACCACCACGGTATGCGCGTCGCGCACACGGGCCACCACTTCGCGGCTGGACTGGGTGTTGCGCACTCGCACCGTCTGCCCGGGGCCGGCGTCTTCCAAGGCTTCAGCCATGACCTGCAGGGTGACGTGGCGGCCTTCGTATTTCAGGGTGACGGCTTCGCCCCGGCGCACCATGGGCAGGGGTTCCAGATCGTCCTGGTAGATGGGTTCGCCGGCGCCCACGGGACGCGTCAGCCGCCAAGGACCGCCACGGCCGTCCCAGGGGTCGCCGCGCATGTAGGCGAGGTTCACGCGCTTGGTGGTCACCGCTTCGGGAGTCAAGGCCTGATCGCGGTCCAGGGGCTCTGCGGCGGCCATCACATCCTTGTAGCAGTCAAGAAAAACGCTGCCGGACACCTTGCGCACCTCTTGTCCGCGCAGGTCGCGCTCCACGAAGCGCAGGGAGAGTCGCCCCGGCTCCAGCCGGCCCACCACGTCCACGGCGAGTTCGTTGGTGGGGTCGTCCATGAAATAGCTCTCTGGGAGGCGGTAGTCCCGGAAGGAAGCCTCCCGTCCCAGGGCTTTGATCTGCGGCGTCAGATTCTTGACCACCAGCTGCGCCAAGTCGTCTTCGCCCAGCAACTTGCCCCCGCGACGCAGCACCAGCCGGTCCGGCAGCAGGCAGTAGTCGGCGTTCTCACCCAGGTAGTGCTTCAGGGCCTTTTCCAGCTTGTCGCGATTCACGGCCATGGGTTTGCCGTCCGCCGGGGGGGCGGGCCACAACTCGGTGGCGGCCAGGGCCTTCCAGTGCGCTTCGGGCATGGGACCCAAGGGGCGAGCGATCTCCCCGAGCGTCACTTTTTCGCCGCTCGTCACCGCAGCTTCCTGCACGGCGATGCGCCATGCTGGCGAAGCATTGGCGAAGGCGATGAGCGTGGGCGCGACAGCCAGACAGACCGCGAGCAGCCCCGTGGCCAGCGCCAGCCCCAGGGGCAGCCGCAGGGACCATCGGGTCTCCACGGGGTCGGCGATTGCGGGAGGAGCGGGAGCGGCGATGCGGGCCGCAAGCTCGGGCTCGGTGTGGGGGGGCGCAACGTGTGGCATGAGGCCTCCTGAAGCGTTCTGCATGCAGCGTGGGGCTAGCGTTTCAGGTTGGTGGCGGTCTGGAGCATGGCGTCCGAGGTCTGGATGGCTTTGGAGTTGATCTCGTAAGCGCGCTGACCCACGATCATCTGAACCATCTCGTCCACGATCTCCACATTGGACATCTCCAGATAGCCTTGGGTGATGGTGCCGAAATTCTCCGTGCCGGGCACGCCCTCCACAGGATCGCCCGAGGCTTCCGTGGGATAGTAGAGGTTCCGGCCCGCCGCAGTGAGACCCGGGGGGTTGATGAAGGAGTAGATGGGGATGTCCGCCCCGGCCAGCTCTTCCCCGCCGGAGTCCAGAGCGGAGATGCGGCCGTCCGAGGTGACCACCACGTTGACGGTGTCCGCCGGCACGGTGAACTCCGGCTGCAAGGGGTAGCCGTTGGCCGTGACCACGGTTCCTTCGTCGTTGAGCTTGAACGCGCCGGCGCGGGTGTAGGCCTGCTCGCCATTGACGTCCACCTGGAAAAAGCCGTCGCCTTCGATGGCGAGGTCCAGTGGGTTCTCGGTGTTCTGATAGTCGCCTTGGCTGAAGAACTTGTGAACCGTGGTGGGCCGCACGCCCATGCCGACCTGGATGCCCGTGGGCAGCCGCTGCCCGGATTCTGTCTCCGTGCCGGCGATACGCTGGTTCTGGTAGAGCAAGTCCTCGAACTCGGCGCGGTTCTTCTTGAAACCGATGGTGTTGACGTTGGCCAGGTTGTTGGAGATCACGTCGATGTTGAGCTGCTGCGCGATCATGCCCGTGGCCGCCGTCCAGAGAGAACGCATCATGGCGGTGTCGCCTCCGTACTGCTAGGGGTTAAGTGGCTCTGCCGACGCGCGTGATGGCGTTCTTGTCGGTCTCGTTGGTGGTGGTGATGACTTTGCCGTACGCTTCGAAAGCGCGCTGGGTTTCGATCATGTCCACCATGGCTGTCACCACATTGACGTTGGAGCTCTCCAGATACCCCTGGGCGAGCTCGGCGTCCTGCGGCTGAATCTCCGCAGCGTTCACGCCCTCCTTGAGCTGGTAGTAGTTGCGTCCCACCTTCTCCAGACTCTGGAGATCCTCGAAGGAGACGAGATCGAGCTGGCCGAGGTTGACGCCGTCTGCATACACCTGCCCGGAAGGGCCGAATTCCACTTGCTCCGCATTGGGGGGAATCTCCACGGCGGCGCCGCCGGCAAGAACGGCGTCGCCGCGGGCGTTGACGAGTTGCCCATCGGCGTTTCGGTGGAAGTTGCCGTTTCTGCTGTAGAACTGGGTTCCGTCCTCGGTCTGGATCTTGAAGAAGCCGTCGCCGCGGATGGCGACATCCAAGGGGGAGCCCGTCTGCTTGAGGCCGCCTTGCTCGAACTGGATCTGCTCTTCGGCGATGCGGGTCTTGGCGATGTGCACAGGCGGCGGGAAGAGCTTCTTGTCCCGCACGGCGAGCACCGGCTCCATGATCTTGTCATGCGCGTACGGCACGAAGACATCCTTGAAAGCGAGCGTGTCGCGCTTGTAGCCTGTGGTGTTGGCGTTCGCCAGATTGTTGGCGGTGATGTTGAGCCTGTGCTCACAGGTCATCGCGCCAAAAAGTGCTGAAATCATGCTGTCTTGCATGGTTGCGACCTCCTTTGTGGCCGTGTCTTGCGGAATGGGATGCAGATTGCGTTCCAATGTGCGCGTCGGGCGTGGTCCGGATCGCGCGTCGGGCCATGCGGAAAGGGTTCGCAGCAAGGGGGGAAAAGGCTTGACACCCCACCCCGCCCTGTGTATCTGTGCTTGTTCCCGAGGGCGGGTGTAACTCAGCTGGTAGAGTACAAGCTTCCCAAGCTTGGGGTCGCGGGTTCGAATCCCGTCGCCCGCTCCAGGGTCGCTCTGCGCCATCGTGCGACATCAGGACGGCGCCGTCTGCTTCCCGAACAGTCGGCCCGCAGCGCTTTTCCCCGAAGCGCCAGGCCAAGGCTCCAGATCGCAGCGCGACACAGAGCGGCGGCGCACGACCAGCGCCACGGACCTCGCAGGCGACGGCGCACGGCTCCGCCAGCGGCCCTGTTTCAAGGCCTCGTGGTCTCGTGGTCTCAAGGTCTTGCAGCCCCCGTCCTCCGTCGTCCGTGCACGCTCCCGGAAGGACACGGCCGGCAGGAGAGGTCGCGGAAACGCGCGGCGGATGTCGCAAGACGCCGCCACTCCGCAAGACGCTGCGGAACAGGCGTTGTCTCAGGCGCTGCAGCGTCTTCGATTCGCGGGTGGGCCTTTCGGGTCCCCCCTTTTTTGTTGGCGAACGCCCCCTGCGCTCCGGCAAGGAAGGCGCAACCCTTCACCCTTTAACTGACACCCCGGCGAGGACTCCGCTTCCATGACATTGACCGCCGTCCAGAAACACATCGCGCGCCTCGCGCGCGCCATGGCCGAAGCCTCCGGGCTCACGCTCTGGGGTGTGGACGTCAGGGGCTCGGAGCGAAAAAGCATCGTGCGCGTTTTTCTGGATACGCCCGACGAAGGTGAAGTGACCATCGACCAGTGTGCTGAGGTCTCCCGCGCGCTTTCCGTGGCGCTGGACGCGGAAGACGTGGTGCCGGGGCAGTACGTGCTGGAAGTCTCCTCGCCAGGTCTGGAACGCCGCTTCTTCGAACCGTCGCAGCTCATTCCATATAGTGGTCGCGAACTGAACCTCACCGCCAAGACGCCCCCGGACGAAACGCGTTTTCCCGGTCGCAAGCGCTTCCAAGGGAAGCTGCGCGCCGTGGAAGACGACCGCCTGACCATCACGCTGGCGCACCCCGAGGGCGCCGCGCTCGACGACCTGTCCGACGACGACAGCTCCGTCGACGCTGCGACTCTGACGCTCGACTGGGGCCAGCTCGCCTCGGTCCATCTCGTCCACCATTTCGAAAGCCCCGGCAAACGCCCCCCCCGCGAAAAACGCGGCAAGTGAACAGCCGGACGAGCACGGTCGACAAGGCCAACGCCCCCTCGACCCTGCGGAGAACGACATGAGCAGTGAACTGAAAAAAGCCATCGACCAGATCAGCAAGGACCGCGGCATCGACCGCGACCTCCTCGTCGACACCCTCGAAGAAGCAGTGCGCTCCTCCGTGGTGCGCAAGTACGGCGAACACCGTGACATCGAAGTGAGCTTCAACGAGGAAACCGGCGAAATCGATGTCTACCAGTTCAAGATCGTCACGGACGACGTGGGCGACCCGGACACAGAGATCTCCCTGGAAGAAGCTGTCCTGCACGACCCCGGCGTGGTGCTGGAAGACGAAATCGGCTTCAAGCTCAAGGTGGAGGACCTGGGCCGCATCGCTGCACAGTCCGCCAAGCAGGTCATCATCCAGCGCATGCGCGACGCCGAGCAGGAAATCATCTACGAGGAATTCAAGGAACGCCAAGGCGAAATCATCAGCGGCATCATCCAACGCCGCGACCGCATGGGCTGGATCATCAACCTCGGCCGCACAGAAGCCCTGCTGCCCAAGGAAGAACAGATCCCCAAGGAACGCTTCAAGCGCGGCGACCGCGTGCAAGCCTACCTCATCGAAGTGCGCAAGGAAGGCCGCGGGCCCCAAGTCATCGTCTCGCGCTCCCACCCGGACTACATGGCTGCTCTGTTCAAACGCGAAGTACCCGAAGTGGACGACCAGACCGTGCAGATCATGGGCATCGCCCGCGATCCCGGCAGCCGCGCCAAAGTGGCTGTCTACTCCCGCGACCGGGACGTGGACCCCGTGGGCGCCTGTGTGGGCATCCGCGGCTCGCGCATCCAGAACGTGGTGCAGGAGCTGCGCGGGGAACGCATCGACATCGTGGTGTGGAGCCCCGAAATAGCCACTTATGCAGCCCATGCGCTGGCCCCCGCGCTCATCAGCCGCATCACCGTGGATGACGAGGACAAGCTGCTGGAAGTGGTGGTGCCTGACGATCAGCTCACCCTCGCCATCGGTCGCAAGGGGCAAAACGTCAAGCTCGCCTCCAAGTTGCTTGGCTGGAAGATCGACATCTACACGGAAAGCCGCTACAGCGAGCTCAACCTTGGCCGCGAACAGCTGGAGCAGCTCGCCAGCGTGGCGGAAATTCCCATGGACCGCTTCTTCCGCGCCAACTTGGAGAACCCCGAGCAGATCGCCATCACCGATGACGAAGAGCTCATGGAGAAACTCTCCCTGCCGCAGGAAAAAGTGGACCAGATCCGCGCCGCCATCAACTTCCTCGGTCTTGCGCCCAAACCGACGCCTGAAGAAGACCTTGATGAAACAGAAGCCGGGGACGACGCGCACGCAGACGAGCCGACCAATGTGCAGGAAGACGCTGCTCCAACGCCCGAGACGACAGACGACGCTGACGCATCGCCCAGCCCCGACGCCGTGGCCACGCCCGACGAGCCCTTGGCGCAGCCGGACGACGCCAAGCGCGTGGAGCAACCCATCGACCCCGAAGCCCTCGACGCCGACGCACAGACGACCCGTCCCAACGACGAGAACGAATAGCGAATCAAGAACGTAATGCCATCACGCACCGCGCAATGCCACATGAAGACTCCCACGCAGACCGACCCCGCGCGCCGCTGCGCACCTGCGTGGTCTGCCGAAAGAAACTGCCCAAAGACCAACTCCTGCGGCACGTGCTGGTCCATGGGGAATACACCCCGGACCCGCGCCAACGCATGCACGGTCGCGGCTGCTACACATGTCTGCACGACGAGCAGTGCCGGGAGCGGTTCCGACAGCGTCGGAGCCGGCGGAAGCCTAGGGGGTGACGCATGACCACAACAGTACATGACCTCTCCAACGAACTCGGCGTCAACAAGAAAGAGTTGATCCACGCGCTGCGGGAACTCGGCGTCCAGGTGAAAAGCCACATGAGCGCCGTCTCCGACGAGGAAGCCGCCGAGATGCGCGCCAAGTTCCGCGCCACCACAGACGGCGGTCGCGACGTGGTGCGCAAGGAAGTCCAGCCAGGCGTCATCGTCCGTCGCCGTCGCAAAGGCAAAGGCGAATCGGAAGCCCCGGCGCCCGCCGCGGAAACGCCGGCGCCAGCCGCGCCGGCCAGTCAGCCCGCCCCAGCGGAAGCGCAACCGGCGCCCCCGGTGACGAAAGAAGCGCCCACGCCGCAGGCCGCCGAACCCGCTGCGGAAGAAGCCGCCCCCGCCGGCGCGCGCATCATCAGTCATCCGGACGCGCCGGAGCCCCAACCCGCCGCCGAGACGCCTGCGTCGACTCCTCCGGCGGAACCCGCATCCGGCTCCGCTGAAGAAACGGCTGCGCCCATCGCCGAAGTCGCCGAAGCCGTCGAGACCGCCGAAGCCGTCGAGACCGCCGAGCCGGACGCCGCCCCCGCGCCCGATGCAGCTCCCCCCACGGCAGCGCCGGCCCAAGCCGCCGAGACCTTGAGCGCTGCTGATGCCGACGAAGCCCCCGAAGTCTCCCCCACCGTGGAAACGCCTGCGACAGCGCACGAGCCCCAACCCGAAGCCACGGAAGCGCCGGAAGTCGCTGCCGGGAAAGAGGGGGAAGACACCGCGGCGGACGCCGAAACCGAACCCTCGCAGGAAGCCAAGCCAAAGAAAAAGAAGAAGAAACGCGAGGAGCCCGCAGCCGGGCCGCAAGTGCGCGTCATCTCCATGCCGGATCCCGCGGAAGTGGCGCGGCAACAAGCGGAAGCCCAGCTTGCCAAGCAGGAAGCCCCCGCCGGCCCCCGGCGAGGCCCTGGCGGTCCCGCTCCCGGCCCGGCCGGTCCGGCTGGTCCGGCTGGTCCAGCCGGCCCCGGTGGTCCCGGCGCCCCCGGCGGCGCGCCCACACGCGACGACGCCGGTCGCAAAGGCCGCAAGAAAGACCGCCGCGTGGTGGACTTCTCCCAGAACCTCTCGGAGGAAGAAGATCGCCGCCGCGCCTCCCTGCAGGCCAAAACCAAGAAAGGCCAGCCCCTGCGCGACAAGACCGGCGGCAAGATGCGCGGCAAGCGCAAACGCCACCAGCAGTTCGACACGGAACACGCCGCCAGCGCCACCATGGCCGAACAGGCGGCGCATCCGCTGAAGCAGGCAAAGCGCAAGATTCGTATCGACGAAGCCATTCGGGTGGCGGACATGGCCCACCAGATGGGCGTCAAGTCCCAAGCGCTCATCAAAGTCCTGCTCGGACTCGGCGTGATGGCCACCATCAACCAGTCCCTGGATTTCGACACGGCCTCCCTCGTCGCCGCCGAATTCGGCTATGAAGCCGAAAAAACAGGCTTCTCCGAGGACGTCTACATCGTGCCGCAGGAAGCGGACGCGCCCGAAGCCCTCAAGCCGCGGCCTCCCGTTGTCACCATCATGGGCCACGTCGACCACGGCAAGACCTCGCTGCTGGACGCCATCCGCGCCTCCAACATCACCTCGGGCGAAGCCGGCGGCATCACCCAGCATATCGGCGCGTACCACGTGCAGACGCCGCGCGGCGAAATCGTCTTCCTGGACACCCCGGGCCACGAAGCCTTCACCGCCATGCGTGCGCGGGGCGCCCAGGTGACGGATATCGTCATCCTCGTGGTCGCTGCCGACGACGGCGTCATGGATCAGACCCGCGAAGCCATCAACCACTCCCGCGCCGCCGGCGTGCCCATCGTCGTGGCTGTCAACAAGATGGACAAGGAAGGCGCGGAGCCCGACCGGGTGAAGCGCGAGCTCGCCGAGCTCGGCCTTCTGCCCGAGGACTGGGGCGGCGAGACCATCTACGCCCACGTTTCCGCCAAGAACCGGGACGGCATCGACAACCTGTTGGAACTGGTGCTGCTGCAAGCCGAGGTGCTGGAGCTGAAAGCCAACCCGGACAAGCCAGCGCGCGGCCACATCGTGGAGGCCCGGCTGGACAAGGGTCGCGGCGCCGTGGCCACGGTGCTCATCCAGGAAGGCGCGCTGCGCCAGGGGGACGCCTTCGTCTGCGGTCTCTACTCCGGTCGGGTGCGCGCCATGTTCAACGACCAGGGTCAGAAGATCGAGTACGCCGGTCCCGCCATTCCTCTGGAAGTGCAGGGCTTTGAAGGCGTTCCCGAAGCGGGTGACGAGTTCGTGGGCGTGGAGGACGACAAGGTCGCGCGGCGCATTGCGGAAGCCCGACAGCTGAAGCAACGCGAAAAGGAACTGGCCAAGGAGTCCAAGATCACCCTGGAGACCTTCCTGGCCAAGACCGCCGAGGAAGAAGCCGCCATCCTCAACCTCGTGCTCAAAGCGGACGTGCAAGGCTCGCTGGAAGCCGTCAGCGAGGCGCTGGGCAAACTCTCCACCGACGAAGTCAAGGTGCGCATCATCCACGCCGGCGCCGGCGCCATCACGGAATCGGACATCATGCTGGCTTCCGCGTCGGACGCCATCATCATCGGCTTCAACGTGCGGCCTTCCGCCAAGGTGAAGGACGTCGCCGAACAGGAAAGCGTGGAGATCCGCTTCTACGACATCATCTACAAGCTCGTGGGCGAGATCAAGGACGCGCTCTCCGGCATGCTCTCGCCGGAGATCAAGGAAGTCTACCTGGGTCAGGCCGAGGTCCGCGACACCTTCTCGGTGCCCAAGGTGGGCGTCATCGCCGGGTGCGCCGTGGTGGACGGCAAGATCACCCGCCACGCTGGCATCCGCCTGCTGCGCGACGGCGTGGTCACCTACACCGGCGGCGTTTCGTCCCTGAAGCGTTTCAAGGACGACGTCAAGGAAGTGGCCAAGGGCTACGAATGCGGCATCGGTCTGGAAAACTACAACGACATCAAAGTGGGCGACATCATCGAAGCCTTCGAAGAGGTCGAGGAGGCCCGCAGCCTCGACTAGCGTCGCCGCCATCGCGTTCGCATCACGCGACGTCACCCCGACGCGCTGCTGGAGCCGGAGGAGCCGAGGGAGCCACGCACTGCGCTGCTCCGGCTCCCTCGGCTCCCTGGGATCATCCCGCGCCTCGGCGCGTCAAACCACGCCCCGCGCATAGACGCCGGGCCGTTTTCCCATTACACTATGGTCATTGGCGTTCTACGCGTGGAGCTTACCTTGCACGGTAACGATTCGCTCAAGGGCAAACGCTCCGTCGCCAACTCCCTCAAGCGCAAGATGCGCAACAAGTTCAACGTCTCCGTGGCGGAAGTTGAAAGCCTGGACAACCACGTCCGGCTGGTGCTCGCCGCGGTCACGGTGAGCAACGAATGGAAACACGCGGAGAGCCGTTTGACGAAGTGCCTCAACATGGTGGAAGCTGCCGCCCCGGAAGAGATCACGGACAGCAGCATGGAGCTGTTCGTTCCCGAATAGCTCCGCAACCCGGGACGCCTCGCAGTCAGCATGCGTCCCCGGAACGCGCTGCGCTTTTACCGCATTCCAGAGACGTCGCGAAACGATCGGGTCATGAAGTTCCAGCACAGCGCCCTCAACGCCGCCGAGACGACCACGCCCTCCCCCACAGGGCCCCCACAGGCCGTGCTCGACATCTTGCGCCGGGAAGACGATTTCCTTGTGGCGGGTCACTCCAGCCCGGACGGCGACGCCCTCGGTTCCGGCGTGGCCTTGTGCTGCGTGTTGCGCAAGCTGGGCAAACGCTACCGCCACTTCGCCGCGGGCGGCGTGCCCCTTTCCCTGGATTGGGTGGAAACCGCCGGCCCCGTTCTCGGCTCTGCGGAGGAGCTGGGGAACTTCACGCCGCGATGGGTCGTCACCCTGGACTGCGGCGCCGCCGACCGACTCGACGAAGCCGTGCTCAAACTCGCTGCCCCGGAACGCATGCTCAACATCGACCACCATGTGGGCAACACCCGCTTCGCCGCCGTGAACTGGGTGGATACGAACCAGCCAGCCGTTGGCGTCATGGTGGCGGAAATCGCCAAGGCATTCGGCATGACGCTCGGCGGCGCCCTGGGCGAGGCCGTCTACCTCGCGATCATCAGCGACACCGGGCACTTCAGCTACTCCAACACGAAGCCGGAGACCCTGGAGCTGGCGGCGGAGATCCTGCGCGCCGGTCTGGACGTGGGTGAATTCAACGCGCGTTTCGAGAAAAATTGGTCGCCCACACGGCTCAAGCTCTGGGCCAGCGCGCTGCAGAACACCGCCCTGCACTGCGGGGGGCTGGTGGGGGTGGTGCGCATCGACGCAGCCATCCTCGACGACACCGGCGCCACCCGCTACGACTGCGACGGCCTCGTGGAGATCATGCGCCGCGTACGGGGCGTGCGCGTGGCCGCCTCCCTGCGCGAAGACGCCGAGGGATCCGTACGCATCAGCTTGCGCTCCCACGGGGAGGATGACGTCCAACTCCTCGCCAAGCGCCTTGGCGGCGGCGGTCACAAGAACGCTGCGGGAGCCTCCGTGGCCGGCCCCTTGCGCGACGTGGAAGCCCTGCTCGTGAGTCACTGCAGCGAAATGCTGGGCTTGGGCTGCCAAGTGAAAGCCCACGACTTGCCCCCGGCCATCGGGTCCGCACCCAAAGGACCCGCCGCATGAACGCCGCCACGCACCCTCCACAGGAGCACTCAGCCCACACCCGGCCCGCGCAACAGCACGGCGTGTTGGTGCTGGACAAACCCAAAGGCCCTACCTCCACCGCTTGTCTGGAGCGCATCAAACGCACGCTGGGTCAGAAGAAAATCGGCCACGCCGGCACGCTGGATCCCATGGCCAGCGGCGTGCTCCTCGTCATGCTGGGGCAAGCCACCAAGCTCGCGCCGTACCTCACCGAAGGGTTCAAGACCTACCGCGGCGAAATGACCCTGGGGGTGACCACGGACACCTACGACGCCGAAGGCGCCGTGGTGGAGGAAGCGGACTGGCGCGGCCTGACCACAGACGATGTCCACGCAGCCGTGCTCGCCTGGCGCGAAGACACCACCCAGACCGTCCCGCCCTACTCCGCCGCCAAGCACAAGGGCAAAGCGCTCTACGCCTTGGCGCGCGCAGGCAAGGACGTGCCTGTCAAGACGAAACCTGTCACCATTTTCGGGGCGTCAGTCCTCCATATGGACCTGCCCCACGTTGCTTTCCGCGTGCAGTGCGGCGCGGGCGTCTACATCCGGTCCCTGGTCCACAGCCTGGGGATGCGGCTTGGTTGCGGCGCCCACCTTACCGCGCTCACCCGGGAGGAGAGCCGACCCTTCACTCTGGCGCAGGCGCATCCTCTGGATGCCGTCCTGGACGCCCCCGAAGCGCTGCCCAGCCGGGTCATCCCCCTGGCGCAGGCGCTGCCGCACTGGCCCCGCGTGACATTGGATGCGCAGGAGACCAAGCTGGTCAAGAACGGCGCGCAGCTGCCCTACGCCCCGCCCCCGGCGGCGACGCGTGCGGCGGCGGCTCTCACGGAGGAGGAAGCGCCATGCGCCCCCGCCGCCGTGACGCAACGCGCGCTCTTCGTGGACCAGCACGGCGACGCCGTGGCCTTGGCGCAGCACGCGGTGAAGGACGGCCAACCGGTCTGGGCGCTGTTGCGGGGCCTCTGGTCCTGATGCGACAGCCTCATCCATGCACCGCCCCGGCCCGGTCCGCGCCCTGTTGCGAACCGGCCGCCACGGGCCCAACCAGGAGGGTATCGCTGTGGTCATGACGCCTGAAGACAAGGCGCGTATCATCGAGGAGTACAAGACCAAGGACGGGGACACCGGCTCCCCCGAGGTGCAAGTGGCGCTGCTTACCGCGCGCATCACCTACCTCACCGACCACTTCAAGGAACACAAGAAGGATTTCCACTCCCGCACGGGACTGCTGAAACTTGTGGGCCAACGCCGCAAACTCTTGAAATACCTTCAGAAAAAGGACGTCCAGCGCTACCGCGACCTCATTCAGCGGCTCAAACTGCGCAAGTAGCGTCAACCCCCTTGCCGAAAACGCGCCGCAGCCGGGCCGGCTGGCTGCGGCCGCGTTCTTCCACCCACCCTGCGTCCGCGCGCCTCTCGCGCAATCTGGCTCTGGCCCGACCCACCCCCCCACATCGGGACAGCTTCAGATTGCGGGAACAGGCGCGGAAACGCGCACACCCCGGAGATTCCATGGAATCCAACTTCGAACGCACCCAACTCGTCATCAACGCCGAAGGCCGCGAGATCATCCTGGAGACAGGCCGACTCGCCAACCAAGCTGACGGCGCTGTCTGGATTCAGTCCGGCGGCACTGTCGTCCTTGTCACCGTGGTCACGCAGAAGCTGGAGCGCGACATCAGCTTCTTCCCTCTGGTGGTGGACTACCAGGAGAAGATGTACGCCGCCGGCCGTGTGCCCGGCTCCTTCTTCCGCCGCGAGATGGGCCGCCCCAGCGAACGGGAGACGCTCTGCTCCCGCCTCATCGACCGGCCCATCCGGCCCCTCTTCCCCAAGGGTTTCCGCGACGAAGTCCAGGTCATCGCCACCGTGCTCTCCGCCGATCAGGAGAACGACCCGGACGTGCTCGCCGTCACGGGGGCTTCGGCTGCGCTGCACCTCTCCAAGATCCCTTTCTACGGTCCCATCGCTGCAGCGCGTGTGGCGCGCATCGACGGCGACTTCGTGCTCAACCCCCTCAACGAAGAATTGGAGAAAGCCGACCTGAACATGGTGCTGGCCGCCTCCCGCGACGCCGTGGTGATGGTGGAGGGTTCCGCGGAGTTCATCCCCCACGACATCATGGCGGCAGCCATCGACTGGGGCCACAAAGCCATCCAGCCCATGTTGGACAAGCAGGAAGAGCTGCGCGATCTGCTGGGCAAGGAGAAGATGGAGTTCGTCCCTCCGCCTGAGGACACGGAGCTCAAGGAAGCCGTGGCGGCCCTCGCCACGGAGGAGCTCATCCAAGCCCTGGCCGTGCGCGACAAGATGGCCCGCAAGGAAGCCCGCAGCGCCGTGAAAGCCAAAATGAAGGAAGCCATCGAAGCGGACCCGCGTTTCGCCGAAGCCCCCGAGCGGCTGAAAACCGTGGGCGACATGCTGGGCGCGCTTGAAAAGGAGATCGTCCGCAAGCGCATCAAGGAAGAGCAGATCCGCATCGACGGCCGCGATCTCACCACCGTGCGCGGCATCACCATCGACGTGAGCCCCCTGCCCCGCACCCATGGCTCCACCATCTTCGCCCGCGGCGAGACCAAGACGCTCTGCGTGGCCACCTTGGGCTCCGGACGCGACGAACAGCGTGTGGAGACCCTGATGGGCGATGAGAACAAGCGCTTCATGCTGCACTACAACTTCCCGCCCTATTGTGTGGGCGAGATCAAGATGCTGCGCGTCTCCCGGCGGGAAATCGGCCACGGCAACCTGGCGGAACGGGCCATCACCCCCACCTTGCCAGACGCCGAGAGCTTTCCCTTCACCATGCGCGTGGTCTCGGAAATCATGGAGTCCAACGGCTCCTCCTCCATGGCCACGGTCTGTGGCGCTTCCTTGGCGCTCATGGACGCCGGCGTGCCGGTCTCCGCGCCGGTGGCGGGCATCGCCATGGGGCTCATCAAGGAAGACGATGATTACTTCGTGTTGACCGACATCCTCGGCGACGAGGACGCCCTCGGCGACATGGACTTCAAGATCGCCGGCACTGCGGAAGGCGTCACCGCGTTCCAGATGGACATCAAGATCGCCGGCATTCCGCCAGAAGTCATGGCCCGCGCGCTTTCCCAAGCACGCGACGCACGGCTGCACATCCTCGGCGAAATGGCCAAGGTCCTCGACGCGCCGCGACCGGAACTCTCCGACAACGCGCCCCAGCTGGAGATCGTGCACGTCAACCCGGATGTCATCCGCATGGTCATTGGACCCGGCGGCAAGCACATCAAGCAGATCACTGCGGAAACCGGCGCTGACGTGGACATCGAGGACTCCGGCAAAGTCTCCATCTTCGCGCCTTCCAAGGAAGCCATGGAGCAAGCCAAGGCCATGGTCCTCCACTACGACCAGAGGCCTGAAGTCGGCAAGATCTATGAAGGCCCCGTGAAGAAGCTGCTGGAGATCGGCGCCATCGTGGAGATCCTTCCCGGCGTCGAGGGGCTTGTCCACATCTCCCAACTCGACCTGGAGCGTGTGGAGAAAGTCTCCGACGTGGCCAAGCTGGGCGAGAATCTGAAGGTCAAGTGTCTGGAAGTGCTGGATAACGGAAAGATGCGCCTCTCCCGCGCAGCTGTCCTTGCCGAAGAACAAGGCATCGAGTTCAAAGACTCGCCGCCCCGTGGCGGGGGTGGACGCGGCGGACCCCGTGGCCCGCGGCGTGATGACAGGGGCCCACGCGGCGGCGACCGCGGCGGCGACCGCAGACCACCTCGCAGCGGCGGAGGCGGCGGCCGCGGCGACCGCAACGACTGATCGCACCCTGCGCATCCCAAGGGGGAGCGGCCCACCCGGCCGTTCCCCTTTTTTCGCATCGCTCCCACGCATTTCCCAACGCCACCGTGCGAGGCGCCCATGCCCACGACCACACCACTTCGCCTGACCGTGCTTGGATCCACGCTGCTCCTTTGCTTGAGCTGCTTCGTGGCGCCAACTCCCCACGCCGCCGCAGCAGAACCACACCCAGTGGCGACGGCCCAGCCCTCCACCCGCAGCGTCACCCTGGTGGGCTTCACCCGCGCCGGCGCCGTCATGACACTGGTCAGCGAACTCGCCGGCAAGGTGCTGGAGGTGCGCGCAGACGTCGGCGACGTCATCAGTCGGACGGGCGTCTACGCTGTGCTGGACGACACCTTCACCCGCCTCGACCTGGAAAAAGTGCTGGTGGAACAAGCGCGGCTCCGCTCCAACATCGCCTACTTCACCAAGGAAACCCGTCGCTATCAGGAGCTCGTCACCCGGGACAGCGCCGCCCAGGCGCAGCTTGACGAGCTGCAGCTCCAACTGGAAGAAGCCCGACACCAGCTGGACGCGCTCCAGGTGGAACAGGAACGCCTGGAGGAACAGCGCGCGCGCTTCGTCATCAACGCCCCTCCCGGCTGGACCGTGATGGAACGGCGCATCGAACCCGGCGAGTGGGTGAACGTGGGCGAACCCCTGGGTGAACTCGGCGATTTCCGGACCCTGGTGGTCCCGTTCGCCCTCACCCCGGAAGAATACGAGTGGCTCATGAACCAGCGTGGCCCCATCGCCCTCACCATGCCGGACGCCACGGAACCACCCGGACAAGTGACCGCCAGCGTGGGCCGCATCTCCCCCGGGTTCAACCCCGAAACCCGCAAGATTCATGTGGAACTGGAGATCCCCGCGCAGGACGCCGTTCGTCGGGGCGGACGCCGCGTCACCCTCGCCATGCGGATTCCCGACGCACGCGACACCGTCCTTCTGCCGCCCGAAACGCTCCAACGCCGCTACGATGAATACTGGGCAACGCGCGAGGACGGCGAGGAATTCAAGGTGGTTCTCCTCGGTGAAGGCCCCGACGGTCTTGTGCGCGTCACGGCGCCGAACGTCCGGGCTGGCGACCGGTTCCGCCTCCAGGACTGAGCCATGGAAGCCTATACGCTCTGGACCGATGACCTCTCACTCGAAGAGGACCTGGCGCAACGCGTGGGCGGCAAGGCCGTCGGCCTCGTCGCGCTGGCGACAGCCGGGTTGCCGGTCCATCACGGCTTCGTCGTCACCACGGCGGCTTACCGCCGTTTTGTCACCGCCAACACCCTCGACGAGGTGATCGCCAACGCCTTGGCGCAAGACCTGCGCGCCATGCGGTGGGAAGCCGTCTGGGACCTGAGCCTGGATCTCCGCAACCGCTTCATGCGCGCCCCCCTGCCGGAGGACGTGGCCACAGCCTTGCGCCGCGCCCTGGACCACGCCGGGACGCGCTTCACCGAACTGTACCCACTGGCGCTGCGATCCTCCAGCACCGCCGAGGACGCAGCCGGGGGCTCCTTCGCCGGCCTCCACGACTCCTTTTTGAACGTGCGCGATGCGGACGATTTCCTGGCGACGCTGCCGGCGCTCTTCGCCTCGCTCTGGTCGGACCGCGCGCTGCTCTACCGCCGAGAGTTGGGCCTCAACCAGGAATCGAGCGCCATGGCCGGTCTCGTGCACCCCATGCTCGAAGGCCGCGCCGCCGGCGTCTGCTTCACGCGCAATCCCATGGGAGACGCCTCGGCGCCGCAAGGCCTCGTCATTGAAGCGCACGCCGGCGCAGGGGAGGCGCTGGTTTCCGGGGAGGTCGAGCCGGAGCGCTGGGTGCTGGACCGTGAGGACTTCGCCCTTCTCGACCATGCCGCGCCGGCCTCGGACGCCTCGCCCCCGCTCTCCGAGGATGAACGCCGCCGGCTCGCCCGGCTGTGCCTCACGGGGGAGGAAGCCCTGGGGCGCCCCGCGGATATCGAGTGGCTTCTGCGCGACGACTTCATCATGCTCCAGGCGCGACCCATCACCACCCTGGGCGACGCCTCCAAGACCACTGCCGGCAATGGCGACGAAGACCCGCGCGCCCCCTGGGAACGCAAGGACCGCCGTCCCTGGGAGCTCTCCCTGCGTCGCGGCTTCACGCAACTCAAACGCCTCCGCGCCACTGTGGAGGAGGAATTGATGCCCGCCATGGAGGACGCCGCAGCCGAACTCGTGGAGCTGCATCCCGCCGACCTGGATGACCAGGAGTTGGCCGAAGAGATAGACCACCGCCGCGCCGCCTTCGAGCACTGGAAGACTCGTTATTATGAGGAATGTGTGCCCCTTGCGCACGCTGTGCGGCTTTTCGGACAGATCTACAACGACCGCGTGCAGCCCGAGGACCCATTCGCCTTCAGGGATCTTCTTGCAGGCCAGCAGCTGGAAGGCGTACGCCGCAACAATGCGCTCCATGCGCTGGCCGAACACCTGCGGGAAAACCCCACCGCCAGAGAACGGGCCGCAGCGGGCGAACGCCCCGCCGCAGACATGGACTTCACCAGGGAACTTGACGACTTCATGGATGATTTCGGGGCGCTGACATGTCATGAGGCGTGGTGTGAGGAGGGCGAGCACGCCCTGTTGCAACTGCTTGCCCGGATGGCCGCCAGCGACCGCGTCACACGTCCGTCCCGCTCCCTTTCCCGGGAATCCCTGGAATCTCGCTATTTCTCCGCTTTCTCCGAGGAGGAACAGCCCTTCGCTCATGAACTGCTGGATCTGGCGCGCGCGGCGTTCCGTCTCCGCGATGACGACAACTTCGCTCTCGGTCGTGTGGAGGCCGCACTGCTGGACGCCGTGAGTGAGGGAAGACGGCGTCTGCGGAACCACGCTGATGCACATCGCACCACATCAAGCGCCATCATCGAGAACAAGAAAACACAGTCAGGCGACTCGTTTACCATCCGTGACACCCGTGCTTCCTCCGAAGGCGCCATGGCTTTCCGCCATGCAGCAGACATGCTTGATGCAAAACGCAACACACAACGCGCCTTGGCGCTGCTCACCCCTGAGGACGTGGCCGCCGTGCTGCGGGGCCGCGCCGCCCTGCGGGAACGGCTGGAGACGCGCCGCCGGGAAGCGCGCGCCCGCAACGGCATGTCCACCGCCGGGGGCGATGTCGTCCACGGTCAGCCGGCCAGCGCTGGCGTGGCCGAGGGGCCGGCTCGCGTGGTGCGCCGCCGCGGCGATCTCTTCGACTTGCGCGAAGGGGAGGTGCTGGTCTGCGACTCCGTGGACCCCGCCATGACCTTCGTGGCGCCGCTGGCTGCGGCCATCGTGGAGCGACGCGGCGGCATGCTGGTGCACGGCGCCATCATCGCGCGTGAGTACGGCGTCCCTTGCGTCACCGGCGTTCCCGACGCCGTGACCCGCTTCACCAACGGCGACATCCTCCGCGTGGACGGGCAGTCCGGCGAAGTGCGTCGGCTGTCGCGATCATCCAACCCACAGGAGAGCCCATGAGCGTCACCCCCCGTTCCGAGCTGCGGGTGTGGCTGAAGGCGTCCCGTCCGCCTTCCAACATCAATCTTGTCCTGCCGTTGCTGCTGGGCCAAGCGCTGGCCTATGCCGACACAGGCGCCATCCGGTGGGATATCTTCCTGCTCGTCATGCTCTACGGCTGGGCGCAGCAGCTGGCCATCGTCTTCTGGAACGACTACTTCGACCGCGAAGCCGACGCCATCAACACAGGATACACCATGTTTTCCGGGGGCTCCCGCGTGCTGCCCGACGGCGACTTGACGCCAGCACAGCTGAAGCGCGCTGGCGTCTACGCTGCAGCGGGGGTGCTGTGCCTTGCCGGGGTCGTCACTTGGCTTGGCCGACCGCTCTTTCTTCCCATGGCCCTCGGGGGGCTCATGCTGATCGCGCTGTACAGCGCTCCGCCGTGGCGGCTGAACTATCGCGGCGGCGGTGAACTCTTGCAAGGTCTGGGCTGCGGCGGCCTGCTCCCCGTGATGGCCTATTACGCCCAAGCCGACGGCTTTGGCGAATTCCCCTGGCTTCTGCTCATTCCTTTCATGATCCTCCACACCTGTAGCAGCATCGCCACCTCCTTGCCGGATGTCCCCGCAGACCGTGACGCAGGCAAGCGCACCGTGGCCACCATGGGCGGCGTGCGTTTTGCGGCAGGAACGGCTCTTGTCCTGGCGTTCGGCGCGGTGTCCAGCTCCGTGCTGTTCACCCCGTGGCAGGGGCCGTGGGCCGGGGCCTTCCAGGGGGGATGCCTCGCCCTGCTCCTCGCCATGGTGTTCACGCTGGGAGACATCGCGCATTCGGCGGGGGCCCAGCTGCGGTACATGCTGTTGATGACGCTGATGATTGCACTCTATGCGCTTGGGTATATCCTGGGCGCTGTCATGTAACCCTCTGCTCTTTCGTCTGGCGCCGCCATGCATCCGTTTCATCGTCTCCATGCGCTTCTGGAAGCCCCGTGGCTGGCGCGTCAGGTGGAAACGCATCTGGTGTTCAGCCTGCTGGAGCGATGGGCGTACCGCTCCACATGGTATGCGCTTGCGCTCATCACGCTGATCCCGCTGTCGACCTCGGGGTATCAGGAGGAGGAGTGGTGGGTGTGGGTGACGCTGGCGGTCCTCTTCCTGCTCGCTTCGGCGCTGGAGACGCGTCACGCCGTGGCCATTCTCTTTCTGGTGACGAAGCTGTTGTTGGCGTTCGGGTGCGGCTTGGCGTTCGTGGGGAGCTTCTTCGGCGTGTTGGCGGGAGACGTCACGGCGGCGTGGGTCATGGCGCTGGCCGTGACGTGGGCGCCGGTTCCGGAGTTCCTCCCGCGGGTGACGCCGCACCAGCGGTGGCTGACCCTGGGGCGTCTGGCGGTGACGCCGTTTCTGGCGTTTCAGCTGCGCTGAGTGGTGGCGCGCCAGACTGGCTTCGCTTCGGATTCCTGCGACAGTTCACGTGAATGCGAGTTCCCTTTCCGGCAGGAATGGGGTAGGAGTTGGAGGTTGAGCTCATGAGCCCGAACCGCCAGCCGCGACTCGTCGGAGGCCTTGCGTGAAAGCTGTCGTCGAATACTCCCTGCAGCAACAGGTCCTGTTCAATCTCGTCTTCGTGCTGTTGATGGTGGTGGGAGCGTACGCCTTGGTGGCCATGCCCATCGAGCGCTACCCCCTCATCAACTTCGGCAAGGTGGTCATCACCACGGTCTATCCGGGCGCTTCCGCTGAAGAAGTGGAGACGCTCATCACCAACAAGATCGAGGATGCGCTGGAGGATGTGGAGGACGTGGAGTTCATCCGCTCCACCTCCTATCAGGAGTCCAGCTCCATCCTCGTGAAATTCGTGGACGACTCGGAGTACGAGCGCCTCTATGACGAGCTGCGCTTCCAGGTGCTCTCCATCCTGCAGGACTTGCCTGACGGCATCGATCCGCCCGAGTTCACCAACATCGAGACCTCGGACTGGCTCCCCGTGGTGGCCGTGAATCTGGCGGGGGACCGCTCCAACCGCGCGCTCTCCCTGATGGCGGAGGAGATGAAGATAGCCTTGCGGCAGATCCCCGGCGTGCAGGAGGTGAAGCTGCAAGGCGAGTACGAGCGCGAGTTCCATGTCTATCTGGACCCGGAGAAGATGACGCGCCTCGGCGTGACCTACGACGATGTGGTCTCCGCGCTGACGCACGCCAACGTCTCCATTCCTGCGGGGGACTACACCACGGGGGACGCCCAAGCCGCCAAATTCGTGGTGAAGGTGGACGAACGCTTCCGCAGCCGGCAGGACGTGGTGGAGACCATCGTGCGGCGCGACGGCGACGGCTCCTTCGTGCGGGTGGAGGACGTCATCAGCGCGGCGGTGCTGGACTACCGCGACCCCTCTGTCATCACGTCGGTGAACGGTCGGCCTTCCGTCTCCTTGCAAGTCATCAAGACGGAGAACGGCAACGCCCTGGACATCAAGAACGCCGTGGCCGAGGTGACGGCGAGCTTCGGCCCCCGGCTCGCCGATGAAGGCGTGGATCTGGTGCTGAGCCAGGACTCCACCGTCTACATCAAGGACGCCATCTCCACTCTGGGCATGAACCTGCTTGTGGGCATCGTGCTGGTGGCTTTCCTCATCTGGTATTTCATGGGCTTTCGCAATGCGGCGCTCACCACGGTAGGCATCCCCTTCGCTTTCCTCGTCACCATGACGTTGATGTACTTCACGGGGAATTCACTCAACGAAATCACGCTCTTTTCCTTCGTACTCGTCTCCGGGATCATCGTGGACGACGCCATCGTGGTGGTGGAGAACATCTACCGCCACGTGCAGGAAGGCGAGCCCCTGCGGGAAGCCATCGTCAACGGCGCTTCGGAGGTGTTCTTCCCCGTGGTGAGCGCCACCCTCACCACGGGCGCAGCGTTTCTTCCCATGCTCATCATGACGGGGACCACAGGGGAGTTCTTCGCGCAGATCCCCATCGCCATCACCTTCGCGCTCATCGCCTCGCTCTTCGAATGCCTCTTCATCCTGCCCATCCACTATCTCTCCCACGGTCCACGCCGCCACAGCAAGATCCCGGACGAGGACCGCGACAACTTCGTCATCGCCTTGTGCCGGCGGTTCACCAACTGGATCACGCGGTTCACCTTGCGCCGGCGGTTCCTCAGCCTGGGGGTGGTGCTGGTGCTGTTCGTGGCCGCCATCGGCATGCTGGCGGCTTCCATCACGGGGGCGGCGCCGCTCATCCGCATCAAGTTCTTCCCGGACGACTACAACCTCTACTACATCATCGCCGAGGGCCCGGCTTCCACACCCAACACCGAGGTGGCCGCCACGCTGCGCGACATTTCGGAGTTCGTCATGGCGGATGGCCCCTCCATGGCTGAAAGCGCGCTGGCCTTTGCGGGATTCTATCTGAACGAGGACTACGAGATGGTCTTCGGCGACAACTACGGCTACGTGGTTGTCACCTTGCCCGCCAAGGAGTTGCAGGACTTCCGCAACGCCCCCGGCAACGACCCCCTCATCCACCTGGAAAACATGCGCACGCGGGTCAAGGAGGCCTTCGCCAAGGAGGGCTGGACGTACCGTCTGCGCGCGGAGAAGAGCGGCCCGCCCGGCGGCAAGGACCTCTCCGTGCGGGTGCTGGGCCAGAACCCCCAGAGCGTGGAGAGCCTGGCCGACGCCCTGCTCGGGTGGATTCGCGATGCGGAGCGCTATGCGCCCCATTTGACGGAGCTGAACGCGGACACGGCGCAGCCCAACCGCGTCTATCATCTGCGTATCGACGAAGCCCGCGCCGCCGAGTACGGCATCCGGCCGGACCGCGTGGCTCGGCTGGCGGCCAGCGTGTTGGACGGCGCCTACGTGGGCGAATACCGCCTGACGGACGAGGATGTGGACCTGAAGCTGCGGTTCTCGCCAGCGTACCTTACCTCGCCGGACATGGCGCTGAACATCCCCCTGGTGGAGCACCCCAGCGGCCCCGTGCGGCTGGGGGATCTGGCGCGGCTGGAAGCCTACACGGAGCCGGCCTACCTCATCCGCTACGACGGCGAACGCTCCGTCACCATCAGCGCGAATGTCGCTCCCGGCGCGCCGGCGCACGTCTCCGTACCGGTCATCGTCAACGAGATCAAAGCCTTCTACCAAACCATCAAAGCGGAACACCCCGGCGCGCAAGTGGCATTCGGCGGGGACTTCGAGTCCACGCAGCGGTCGTATGCGTCCCTGGCGTACGCTTTCGTCATCGCGGTGCTGCTCATCTATCTTATATTGGCGAACCAGTTCCGCAGCTATCTGCAACCACTCATCATCCTTTCGGCGGTGGTGTTTTCGCTCATCGGCGTGGTCTTCGGCAAGCTGGTGACGCAGTCGCTCTTCACGGTGAACAGCTTCATCGCCACGGTGGGTGTCACGGGCGTGGTGGTGAACGATTCCCTGGTGCTGGTGGATTTCATGAATCGTGTGCGCGCGGAGGGAGCTTCCCGCGCGGAAGCCATCCGACGAGGCGTTCAGGTGCGGCTGCGGCCCATCCTGCTGACGACGCTCACCACCTCCCTGGGGTTGCTGCCCATGGCCATCGGTTTTCCGGACTATTCCCTCGTCTGGGGCGCCATGGCCTCCACCTTCGTCACGGGGCTGTTCACCGCCACGGCGCTGACGCTCTTCATCGTCCCCGTGGAGTGGGACATCCTGGAGCAGCTGCGCGAATGGCGCGAGGCCCGCAAGGCGCGCCACGCCGAAACTGCGCCCGAAGACCAGGACGAGACCGCCGCTGCGGACGTGTAGCAGCCTGCGGCGTCCCCGCACGCGTTTTCATCGTACGCGGCGTCCTCGTACGCGCTGTCATCGAAACGCAGCATGGTCGTGGTAGGATGACGCATGCGCACCCCGTTTCCACTACTCCACCTCGCGACGTCGCTGGCGCTTGTCGGCGTCCTCATGCTGGCGCACAGCCTGGGCCCGCTGACCCCCAACGCCGCGGCGCAACGCATCGGCCGTTTCAGAGCCATGGACCACGATGGCGACGGCGCCGTCACCGCCGAGGAATTCGGCGTGGTCTGCCGTTTCTCCAGCCTGGGCTACTTCACCTCGGCCGCAGGCAGCGACGGCGCATTGACCTATGACGAATACACCGCCTTTCTGGACGACGTGCGCCGCGGCGCCGCCCCCGCCGCAGGCGACTGGGGCCGACATTTCAGCTGTCATCCGTGATCCGAGCGCCCATGGCCGCCATATCGAAGCACGCGCCACGGCCGCAGCCGGGGGGCGTTTCCCGTCTCCCTTCCTCGCCCCACTTCCCCTGCGCGCACACGACAAACGCCGACGGAATGACCCCGCCGGCGTTTGCGCACAGTCCCGGGTGACGCCGTTCAGTCGAGCTTCGTGGCCAGCTCCACCAGACGTGAGCAGTAGCCCCATTCGTTGTCGTACCAAGCAAGCACCTTCACCAGGTCGCCGTCGATGACGTTGGTGAAGGGCAGCGCCACAATGCACGAATAGCTGGAGCCGATGATGTCGCTGGAGACGAGGGGTTCTTCGGTCACGCCGAGCACGCCGCGCATGGCGTTGGAAGCGGCGGCCCTGGTGAAGATCTCGTTGACTTCGGCGATGGTCGTCTCCCGGCTCGTGAGCGCCACGATGTCCGAGATGGAGCCGGTGACCGTGGGCGTGCGGATGGCCAGACCGTCGAAGAGCCCATCCAACGCCGGGATGACCTGGGTCACGGCCTTGGCTGCGCCGGTGGAGGTGGGCGCCAGGTTCTCCGCGGCGGCGCGCGCGCGGTACATGTCCTTCTTGTGCGAGCCGTCCTGGATGTTCTGCCCGTCGGTGTAGGCATGCACGGTGGTGAGGCTTGCTTTCTTCACGCCCAGGGCTTCGTGCAGGACTTCCATGACAGGGGCCACGCAGTTGGTGGTGCAGGAGGCGTTGGAGACGATGGCCCCGGAAGGCGCGTGCTTGGAGACGCCGAGGAGGTGGGTTTCCACGCCGCCGCCTTTGGCCGGCGCGGAGAGGAGCACACGTCTGGCGCCGGCTTCCAGGTGCGCTTTGGCCTTGTCTTCGCTCAGGAAGACGCCGGTGCACTCCAACACGAGTTCCACGCCGTACTCCTTCCACGGGAGTTTGGCGGGATCGCGTTGCGCCGTGACGGGGATGCGCTTGCCGTCGATGATGAAGACGCCGATCTCGGGGTCGGCGTCCGTGGCCTCGCTGGCGGGCCGCGTTTCTTCCCAGGCGAATTCATTGGGTAGGCCGCGATAGGTTGTGTCGTGCTTCAGCAACATGGCCCAGCCTTCCAGATTCATGCTGCCGGAGGTGTTGATGGCTGCGATGTCCAGGGCCTCCCGGAGGTCCGGACGGCTCAGATAGACCCGCATGGCGGTGCGGCCGATGCGACCGAAACCATTGATGCTCGCCTTGATCATGGGGTTCCTCCCTCGCCCGACAGCGCTGCGAGCGGCGGTCGTGGCGGTTGATGGTCTGCAGGAAACGCCGGTGTCGGCATCGGTCATTCTACCACGTCCGCCATCCGCAACGCCATGGCGCGCAGCGTCTTCGCAGGGAGGAGAAATCGGTCAGGCGCCGCTCTTGCCTCCCTCCTCACGAGAGGCTAGGGAAGGAAATCGCCCTTCAACACCGACCCTCACAAGGAGCCCCCATGCTCTTGAACCACACCCCGCCAGATGAAGCAGAAGGCAAGATCGCCGACGCCTACGCCGTGCTCCCCCCGGCCGTCCCCGTGCCGGACCCCATGGTCCTCTTCTCCGCCTCCCCGGAAATCCTGTCCCGACAGGCCTCGCTGATGCAGTACTTCATGGCCCATCCGCGGCTGGACATGGAGCTTCTCGCCATGACCCGCTACGTGCTGGCCCACCGCTACGGCTACCAGTTCTGCTACGACTTCAACGGCTCCATCCTGCAGGCCGCCGCCATGATGACGGAAGACGACCTCCGCGCCTTGCGCGAAACCCCCGAAGCCGTGGAGATGGACGACGCTCGCAAAGCGCTCTTCCTCTTCATCCTCTCGATGCTGGAAGACCCCGAAGCTGTCTCCGCTGCGGATGTTGACACACTGCGCGGCCACGGCTGGACCGACGCAGACGTCTTCGATGCGGCCTTCCACGCGTCTTCCTTCCTCTCCAGCTCGGTGCTGTGGAAAGCCTTCGCCGGGACAAAATCCTGCGGCTAGCGCCGTCGCCGCCCGCACTCTGCAGTCCCCACAAGCGCCCACACGCAGCCACAGGGGCGCGCCACAGGGCCGCGCCCCTTCATCGCCGACGCATGGTTCCATCAAATTCGCCCGACGCCTCTGGACAACGCCGCAGTGATGGTTACTTCATGAGTGAGGCAGAGGAAAGGTATCTGAACCGCGACGGAGGGACGAGCCTACTAATGCGACATGACCCCATACAACGCGCGACGAGGCGCATGGGACACAGACAAGGCGCGCATCCCCGCTCGTAATGAGCAACACGAGAGCGCTGGTTATTCCAGACCGCGCGCAGTTCAAGTTCCCCTGGCCGTGAGGTTGCAACCCTCACGGTATTTTTTTGTCTGAATGACGAAGCACGCAGCCTGCTTCGCACTGCGCACAGGAAGCAGAGAACTGCAAAAAGTCATCATGAGGGACTGGACACCATCCGCAGCGTGCTTAATATAGAAGTAACAGACGATGAGTGGCTGTTTTCGAGAACCACGCAACGGAGGATGCAGGAAAAATATGGAGCCGATTCCCCATAACAGCGCGAAAAAGCGCTTCGGGAGACGCTGATACACGCATCCCCGCTCGAATACAGATTTCGAGACAGCTGGTTATCCCAGCCCGCGTGAAGATTTCCCCCCCGCCGCCGACAGGATCATCCTGTCGGTTTTTTTATTCCAGACGCACCACACGCAGGAACGTCGGCGCCGCGGCCTCGGCCAGCGCCACGAGGTGCTCGTGGTGGGTGAAGAAAATAACCTGTGTACGCGACGCCAGCTGGCCCAAGGCCTTCAACGCGGCCTTGCTGCGCGCATCGTCGAAATGCACGAGGATGTCGTCGACGATGAAGGGGTGGGGCGCGTTGTTCTCAAGATACCGCTCCAGACCGCCGCAGCGCATGGCGAGGAAGAGCTGATCCCGCGTCCCGTCGCTCAGCTGGGAGACGCCCAGCCGAGACGCCGTTTCGCCCTCCCGCCGCACGGCTGCGAGCACGGCGTCGCCATTCTCGTCGTAATCCGCGTCAACACGCAGATACCGGCCTGCGGTCATGGCGGCGAAATACTGACTGGCTGACTGCAGCACGGGGTCCTGATTGGCCTTGCGGTAGCGCTCTATCTCCCGAGCCACGAGCCTGCCCGCCAGCGAAAGCACGACGTAGCGCTCCACATGCCCCTGGAGGGCGGAGGCCTTTTGCGCAGCCTGCTCCCGGACAAGAGCCGCTCTGGACTCGCCGTCCATGGCCTCAAGCTCGTTGCGGGCGGTGGTGAGCTCTGCCTGGTGCCGATCGCGGGACTCTTCACAGAGGGCGAGCTCCCTGCGGACCTCGGCGCGACGCGCAGCCAGCTCGTCAGGATCGTGCGCCAGAGCATCATTGGCGAAGGTCTCCAGGGGATCGCCCTGGGCGAAACCGCGCAACTCGGACTCCAGATTTTCCAGCGTGCTGAAGAGTTCACGCTTCAAGGCGATGCGCTCCAGACGCTCCGGCGCCTGCTCCGGCTCCACGCCCATGCGCTTGGCCAAGATCAGCAGTCGGTTTCGCGCCGTTTCCAGGGCGGCGGCGGCTTCGGCGGCTTCGGCGCGGACCTCGGCCAGCTCTTTCCGCCTTGCTTCGCGCGTCGTCTCGTCCTTGCGGGCGCGATCCAGGCGTTCGGCCAGGGCGCGAGCCAGGTCCTCGGCCCGCATGCCCTCGCCGTCTTCGGGCGTCAGGTCGGGGGCCACACGCGCCGCCAGTCGCCGGGTTTCCTGGGCGAAAACCGTCTGTTCCGTCCGAATATCCTCCAACCTGCGACCGAGTTCCGTCACGCGCTGCGCCAGGGAAGCAGCCTCGCTCATGGCCCCCAGAAAAGCCGTGACGCGTTGGGGCGCGTCGTCTGCTTCGGCGCTCTCCCGGGTGAACCCCAGCGGCGTCACCTGCGCCAACCACGCCTCGCGCCATGTCGCCATGCGGGCTTCGGCGGCGACGCGCCGCTCTTCCGCGGTGTGGACCTGTCGGGCGACGGCGGCGAGCTGTTCACGAAGGCGGACGCGCCGATTGGCCTGCTCGCGTCCCTCCGCCGCCACCTGCTCGGCATGCGCGCGCAACCGCCGCAGGGCGTCGGGCGACTCCGAAGGCTCCAAGCGCTCCGGCGCGTCGGGATTCGCACCCGCCTGCACGGCAGCATATGCGGAGAGGGTCTCTCGGAGATCCTTGAAGAGCGAGTCCGCGCGCTCCTGCATCCGGGTGCGGCGCGCCTCCACGTCGCGCAGGGCGAGGATCTGTTCCCGAGCGCGTTCTGCGTTGCTCCGCCACTCGCGCATTTCCGCCGGCGAGGGCGGATCCTCCAGCACCGCTCGCCAAAGCTCCCCCCACGCGGCGGCAGCCGTTTCGCGGTCGCTGCGCGCTTCGTCCCGGAGCCTCTCCGCGTCGGCGAGCGCCGTCTCCAGCGCCTGGGCTTCGCGGCGGGCTTGCTCCCGTCTGGCGATGCGTTCGGCGTGATGGAACATGGCGTCTGCCACGCCGTCGGCTTGACGCACCGCCGCGGCGTAGGCGTCCTCCAGCGTTCTGTGCGCCGGAAAATGATGGAGAAACCGATGGATGGCGTCCTTGTTCCCGGCTGCAGAGACCCCGGTCCACTGGTCACGCAGAAGCCCCCACCCTTCGTCGCGGAGCGCACGGGCCGTCTGGAGGGTTGTGGCGTCCGGCAGACTGCTCGAGTCTGCGTCCGCCTCGCTTTTCTTGAGGACTCCCGAGACCTCTGTTTCTATTTGATGGATCTCGCGCCGTCGTTCATCCAGGTGCGTCTGCAGGCGATGGACCTCGTCCCGGGCGGCGTCGAGCCGCGTTTCGGCGCGATGCAGGGCCTCCCCCGTGCGGGAAACGGTGGACTCCAGCGGAAACGATACGGCCTCCAGCGTCGCGGCGTCGCCTCGCCACGGCGCAAGGCCGCGCAACGCCGCCTCCACGTGACGGGCCAGTCTCGCGTGTTCGGCGGCGGCTTCCTCCAGGCGTTCGCACAGTGCGGGAGTTTCCGCGGCGGCGCGCACGGCGAGTTCCAGACGGTCCAGCGTCTCCACATCGCTTGCAAGGGGCGTTTCCTCCAGCCGCCGAGCGAGCCCTCGATGTTCAGCCTCGGCTTCGCGCCACGCTGCCTGGGTCTGCCGCAAGGTTTCCTCGGCGGCCTGGCGTTCGCTGACGAGTCCCCAGACCGCGTCCTTGCGTGCGCGGGGGAGAGTCCACGCGAGGCTTTGCTCCAAGGTGTCCGCACGGTCCAGGGTCTGGAGGATGGCGCATCGCCTGGCCTCCAGGTCCCGGCGTTCCTGCTCCAGTTCCTCTTGTTCCTCCTGCCTTGCGGCGCGCACCAAACGGCGTTCGGCGAGGCCGTCCACCAGGGGCGCGGCCTCCAGGATGGTCCGGTCCGGCTGCAGGCGGTCGAGCTCCGCACGCAGCCATTCGAGCCGTGTCTGAAGCTTGGCTGAGGTCGATTCGGCGTGACGCGCTCCCTCCGCGGCTTGGACGTATTCGCTGTCGAAGGCGGCAGGCAGATTCGGAATGTTCTCGAAAGCGTCGAGGCGTTCCCGAATCTCCAGTCGCTCCCGAGCGCGCTGGCGCGCCTGTTTCCTGCGATCCAGAAGGCTCTCTTCCGCGGCGAGCTCACGTTGCCGGGCTTCAGCGCGCCGCTTGCGGCGTTCGCATTCAGCTGCGTGCTCGCGCAGTTCTTCGTAGTGGGCTGGCTTGGCGGCGAGTCGGTCCACCTCCTTGTTCAGTGCAACGATTTCGCCGACGAGTTCCGGGATGACCAGCTTGCGGCCTCGTGGTTTGAACAATTCGCCGGCTTCTTCCTCCAGCGAGGCCATGACGTTGCGCAATCCGGCCACGCCCCCCGCGGCGGCCATGAGGGCTTGCCCCAGCCCGCTCTCCAAGGCGGCGCGGCCGTCGCGGAGGCTCTCGTGGTCGATGCCGAAGAGGCGTTGAAAAGCGGATTTATCCAGTCGGTTCAAAACATTGACGTTCCACCACGCGTCATCGATGGGCTCGCCCCCGCTGTCGAGCAGGTAGTTCTTCTTGCGTTTGTGACGGCTGGCGAGGAGCCTTCCGCCGTCGCCGAGCTCCAGTTCCGCCGCCAGCTCCAGCTGTTGCTTGGGGTGCCGCTGGATATCCTCGTTGATGCGCACGGGGATGCCGTAGAAATAGCGACGGATGGCGCGCAAGGCGGTGCTTTTGCCGGCCTCGTTGGGACCGTAGACCAGAGTGAAGCCGTGGGGGCCGGGCCCGAAGTCCAGTTCCGCGCCGGTGAAGGGTCCGTAAGCGCGCAGCTCGAAACGACGGATGCGCATGGGCTCAGTCCTCGTCCTCTTCGTCGAGGGGTGCGAGTTGCGGCAGAATGAGGTCTCGCGCTTGGCGCAGGCTCTCCCGCCGCACTGCCGGGTCATCGAGGTCGGGAGGCGTCACGCCGGCGGCGCGGAGCTTGCCTTTCAACGCGGTGAGGTCCAGCCCCAGCGCCTCGAACTGCGCTTCGTCTTCGATGCATTCCTCAATGAATCTGAGGAGGTCCCCGCGGGGAGTCGCGCTGGCGGCGAGGGCTTCCAAGTCCAGGGCGGGCGTGGTGTCCACACGAATTTTCTCCACCCAGACCTCGCCGGCGAAGTCCCGGGCCGTGGAGAGCGCCGCCGCGCGCAAGGACGCAGCGAGGGCCGTGGGCTCCGTGGCCAACTCCTCGTGCGCGTGAGCGCTGCCGACAAAGCGTACGCGGGTGGCGAGCAAGGGGGTCGCCATCTCGTCGAGGGTCGTCTGAAGCGCTTCCGCGAAGCGGCCCACGGCTTCGTCCAGGGTCCGCGCGCCGGAGATGTCAACCTCAAGTTCCAGCCACCGCGCGACGTCCATGGGGACGTGGCTCCAGCGTGGCGACCCGCCGCCGGGCTCCACCTCCACGAGGACGCAGCCCTTGACGCCCGATTCACGGATGTGGCGGCCTTGCAGGCATCCGGCCCAGAGCACCGGGGGGCTGGCGTGGACCACTTCGTGCGCATGGACATGCCCCAGCGCCCAGTAGTCGTAGCCCTTGGACAGCAGGTCGTCCAGGCGACAGGGAGCGTAGCGTTCGTGGCCGGCGGCGCCGTTCATGGCGGTGTGCAGCATGCCGATGTTGAAGAGTCCGACTGCGGCGGTCGGATAGTCGGCGGCAAGGTTGCGTTCCTCCCGGGGCGCAGTGAAACTCTGGCCGTGCACGGCGACGCCGAGGTCTTCGAAGCGGATGGTCTGGGGCGCGCGGTGGTCCAGCACGAAGACGTTCTCCGCCGGCGGCAGGGAGGCGGTCATGGCGTTGGCCGCGTCATGATTGCCGCGGAGCACCGCCACGCGTACGCCGGCTGCGCCCAGCTCCACCATGGCGCGGTGGAAGTAGAGGCCGGTGTTGAAGTCCTTCCAGTCGCCGTCGTAAAGGTCGCCGCTGATGAGCAGCAGGGGGACGCCTTCCTGCTTGACGAAGCGCACGAGGTTGTCGAAAGCGCGCCGCGTGGCGTGGCGCAGGGCCTCCACGGGGGCCCCGTCATAATTGGCGAGACCGCGCAGGGGGCTGTCCAGGTGGATGTCGGCGGCGTGGACGAAACGGAGCATCGCGTATTTCTCTTGCACTGAACGCAGCGCAACGCTGCAAACGTCTATCAGGGCGCGACGGCGCGGACGAAGCCGGCGGCGGACCGCTCGATGACCTCGGTAGGCACGCAGAAGGTGAGCCGGATGTACCCCGGCATGCCGAACCCGCGGCCCGGCACTGCGAGGATGCGTTCCTCCGCGAGCCGCTTGCAGAAGGCGACATCGTCCCCGGCGAAGGCTTCCGGGACCTGCGGGAAGAAATAGAAGCCGCCCTTGGGGGAAACGAAACGCAGCCCTGCGCCATCCAGCACGGCGGCCATGGCGTCGCGGCGGCGCGCGTAGCGGGAGGTGTCCACCTGCGCGCCGAGGCTCGCATGGACGAGACGTTGTCCCACGGCGGGGGCGTTGACGAAACCGAGGATGCGGTTGGCGAGAATGACGCCATCAAGGAACGTCTGTTTTTCGGGCATGGCCGGGTTGGGCGCGACATACCCGATGCGTTCCCCGGCCAGGCCGAGATTCTTGGAGAAGGAGCTCACCAGCACGGCGTAGGGCGAAGCCGCCAGCAGTGGGGGCGCCGTGGCGTCGTCATAGGTGAGGAAGCGGTAGGGCTCGTCTGCAACCAGGAAAATGGGCCTACCGTGCTCCCGACGCTTCTCCTCCAGCAGGGCCGCCAGCTCCGCCAGGGATTGCGCATCGTAGATGGCGCCGGTGGGGTTGTTTGGAGAATTCACCAGCACCACGCGGGTGCGCGGCGTGATGGCTTCAGCCATGGCCGCCACGTCCAGGCCGAAATCCGTCTCCCGCACGGGGGCGGTGGTCAGTACGCCCTGGTGGTTGGTCGCGTAAAAGCCGTACTCCACGAAATAAGGCCGGGGGCAGAGCACTTCGTCCCCGGGGTTCAGCACCGCCTTGAAGACGGCGTTCAGGCCGCCGGCGGCGCCGCAGGTGACGACGATGTCGTCCGCTGCGATGGAGGCGCCCTGCTCCCCGGCCAGATGGTCGGCGAGTTTCTCCCGCAGCCAAGGATACCCCGCGTTGGGCATGTACCCGAACGCGAAGGGCGTGGTCGCCATGTCCGCCAGCTCTCGCAGCGCCTCGGCCACACGGGGGGGCGGCGGCAGGTCCGGATTGCCGAGACTGAAGTCGCAAACGGCGTCTTCCCCGTGCTCGGCTTTCATGGCCGCGCCGGCCTCGAACATTTTCCTGATCCACGAAGACTTTTCCAGATACCCGGCGACGGATTCTGCAATTACGGACATGGCTTTCTCCTTTGAGCTGACAATGGCGCGGGGCGCTTCAGAGTGGTAGCCTCGCGAGCTGCCGCTGTAAAGCGCCGTGATGGCTCCGCCGACGCCCTCGACGGACAGCTCAGCCGAGGTCCCCGCCGGCCCCGGGTGGAGTATGCCGGCGGCGTTCCAGGACGTCCCGGATGAGTTCCAGCAGAGCCCGGCCCTGCAGCGGCTTGAACGCCAGTTCGTCCAGACCGTGCGCCAGAAGCTGCGTTCGCTCCTGCGTCTGGGCGAAAGCTGAAATGGCGATGATGGGGATGCGCGCGTCGATGCGGGGGTCCTCGCCGCTGCGGATGCGGCGGGTGGCTTCCAGGCCGTCCATGACAGGCATCTGCAAGTCCATCAGCACGCAATCGAAACGGTCCGTCGCAAGCTTGCGCAGAGCGTCGCGGCCGTTGGGGACACCCTGTGTGACGTAGCCGTGCGACACGAGCGCGCGGCGCAAGGCGCGGCGGATGACGGCGTCGTCCTCCACCACAAGGATGGACGTCGGCGCCTCGGCGCAGCCTGTGAGTCGCGCGGCGGCAGGATTGCGCACCGCCTGTTCATCCTCCACATGGCGCGGGGTTTCGTCGGCTGTTTCCGGCACGGAGACCTGCGCGGAGAGGGTGAAGACGCTGCCCTGGTTGACCACGCTGTGCGCCAGCACCTCGCCCCCCATGAGCCGGGCGAGTTTGCGCGCGATGGACAACCCCACGCCGGCGCCGCCGTGCGCTTTCACCATATAGTCTTCGCCGAGGGTGAAATTTTCGAAGATGGCTTCCAGCTTGTCTGAAGGCACGCCCACGCCGGTGTCTTCCACAGCCACCACGAACAGAGCGGCGGCGCCGGGCCGCACGGTTGCTTCGCCATGCGCCGGCTCCACATGCGCGCGCATGGTCACGCCGCCTTGGGGCGTGAAAGCCACGGCGTTCAACAACAGCTGCAGCAGCGCCTGGCGGATGCGCAGCGCGTCCCCCACCAGCACGGGCGGGATATCCGCAGCCAGGTCGTACCGGAACGCGAGCTGTTTGCTGGAGGCCTTGACCGACGCGGCCAACGCCATGGATTCCAGCAGCGGACGGGGATGGAAGGGTTTGGCGGCGATGACCGGCGCGTCGAACTCCACCGCGGAAAGTTCCAACAGATTGTCGACGTTGGCGTTGAGCTGACGCGCCGCTTGCTCGATGAGGTCCAGATACTCGCGCTGCTCCTGGCTCAGCGTGGTGTCCTGGAGCAGCTCGGCCACGCCGAGGATGCCGGTCAAAGGCGTGCGCAGCTCGTGGCTCATGTTGGAAAGAAACTGTGCTTTCACCCGGTTGGCTGTTTCAAGCTCGCGGGTGCGCTCCGCCACCCTGGCTTCGAGGACTTCGTTGGCGTCGCGCAGGGCCGCTTCCGCCGCGCGGCGTAGCGATTGTTCCGTCCACTGCCGCAAGGCGGCCCGACAGAGCCGGGGGGCGTCGCCCAGGGCTTGCGGCGTTTTGGGGACATAATCGACTGCGCCGCGTTTGAGCGCTTCCACGGCGCTGCGTTCGTCCCCTTGGGAGGTGATGATGACGACGGGCGCCGCGCCGCCGTCTTCGGACAACAGATCGAGCCCACGGCCATCCGGCAACATGAGATCCGCCAGAACGAGGTGGAATGCGCTTCCGGCAAGGGCTTCGCGGGCTTGCGCCAGGGTCGCCACGCGTTCCAGGGTGAGCGACGCCTCTCCCTCGAAGGCCCGCGCCACCAGCAGAGCGTGGTCCTCGTCGTCCTCCACGAGCAGGACGCGCGCCGTGGAGTCGCTGGCGGAGACGTTCAGGTTCAAGGGGTCTTGCTGCATGGGATCGAGGGCTCACAAGGGGGCAGGCATGGAGGAGCTCACGCCTTCTGTTGGTGGGGCAGCTTGCTCCACTGCAGCCAATATTCCGCCATGGCGCGGATGAGTTCCTGAAACTTGTTGAAATCCGTAGGCTTGACCACGTAACTGTTGGCGAAGAGGCGCAAAGCTTCCTCCACATCCGCGTCGCGTTCGGAGGAAGTGAAGATCACCACGGGAACACGCCGCCAGAACTCGTTCTGCTTGAGGCGCTCCAGCACTTCGAAGCCGCTGCGTCGCGGCAACCGGAGATCCAGCAGGATGAGCCAGGGAGCCGAGGGCGCGGCTTCGTGGTCTTCCAGAAAGGTCATGGCTTTGTCGCCGTCCGCGATGTGGATGAACTCCACGGCGGGCGTGACGTCTTCCAGAGCGCGCCGGGTCAGCAGCGCGTGGTCCGGGTTGTCTTCCACCAGAAGGACGATGGGCGTCTTGTCAGGCATCGCATTGCACCGGTTACACATGAACATATAATCATGAACAAAGTTCATTCCTCGGACGTGGCGTCCACACCTCGTGGCGCGGGCGCCAAGGTGAAGCAGAAGGCCGCGCCTTTGTCGGCGCCTTCGGAGAGAACCCAGATGGCGCCGCCGTGCAGGTCTTCGATGATGCGTTTGACCATGGCGAGGCCCACGCCGGTGCCTTCGCTGTCAGCATCCAGCTTGTCGAATATGTTGAATATCTTGTCGTGGTGTCGCGCATCCACGCCCATGCCGTTGTCTTCCACGCAGTAGACGGGGCCCTCCGGCTCTCCGGGGGAAGCATCGCGGCAGTAGACGCGGATGCGGGGTTCGCGGCCTTGCGGCATGAATTTGGCGGCGTTGTCCAGCAGATTCTGGAAGACCTCGCGCAAGCGGGGTTTGTCGCCCCAGGCGGCTGGCATGGACTCGTCCACCTCCACGTTCGCGTCGAGTCGCGCAAGCCGGCCGGAGACGAGCTCCGCGGCTTCCTTGGCCAGCGCGGGCATGTCGATGGATTCCTTGGGATTGTCCAGGCGTCCCACACGGGAGAGTTTCAGCAGTTCGTCCAGCAGATCACGCATGCGGTCGGCGGCGTTGCCGATGCGTTCGATGTCCTCGCGGATGCGCGACTCGTCTCCGGCCAGCGCATCCTTTTCCAGCATGCCCAGAAAGCCCACTATGGTGATGAGCGGGCTCTTGAGGTCGTGCGAAACGGTGTAGGTGAAGCGCTCCAGCTCGGCGTTCTTCACCTCCAGCTGGCGGAGGGAGTTCTCCAGTTCGTCCTCGGCGCGCTTGCGTTCGGCCACTTCGCTCTTGAGTTCGGCGTTCACGCGCTCCAGCTCTGCGGTGCGGTCCGCCACTTTCTGTTCGATCTGCTCATGGCTGCGTTTGAGCTCGGCTTCTGCGCGCTTGCGCTCCGTCTCCACCATGGTGACGCGCAGTCGTTTGACAGCGTCGATCTCGGCGTCGCTCCAGCGGGTAGCGTGGCGGTTCACCACTTCCTTCCACTTCTGGAAGCTCTTGCGGGGTGAGAGTCGCTCCTTGACGGGGTCCACTTGAACGGATTTGGAAGGATCCCCGGCCCAGCTCACGGTCTGCACCACTTCGCCACGGAACCAGAGCACACAGTCCCCCCGAGTGCGAGCGATGACCATGGCAAGGAGCCCGCTGGCCGCGTCGGCGTAGGCTTCGGCCTCCGGGAAAGCGCCGCTCAAATGGTTGGTCTCCCAGACTTTGCTGTGCTCGAAGGTCTCCGACTGGATGAGCCAGTCCACAAGCGCGCGAATCTGCGTCTGCGAGGGGGTGCGGCCGGTGGTTCGGACAGCGCCGCCGTAGACGAGGGCGACGCCGTCGGCTTCCACCAGGTCCATCAAGCCGGGCTCGCCGTTCAAGAGGTCGGGGCCGATGGCGCCGAGCTTCTCCACGCGGTCGGCCAAAGCGTCATGGATGCGGTCTTTCTGCAGGCGGTCTTCGTATTCTTCCTTGATGAGCAGGTCCGGCAGGAGCAGGGAGACGGTCTGACCGAGGAATTCGCACGCTTGGCGGACCTCGTAGCTCACGTAGTGGGGACCGGAGTAGCCGTGACAGGCGATGAGGCCCCACAGCTCGTCCTGCTTGACCAGGGAGATGGACATGGAGGCGTCCACTCCCATATTCTGTAGATATTCTATATGGATGGGCGATACAGCGCGGAGCACCGCGTGGGAAAGGTCCAAGGGGTCGCCGGTGAGGGGGTTGCGTTCGGGTCTGAGCCGGGCGGGCTCCGCCATGACGTCCGCGATGAGCCGGATGCGGTTGAGCACGTAGAGCCGTCGCGCCTGGAGGGGGATGTCCGACGCCGGGTAATGCAGCCCCAGAAACGGCTCCAGTCGGTCCTCCTTGGCTTCGGAGACGACTTCGCCGTGCCAGTCCCGGTCGAACTGGTAGACCATGACGCGGTCGAACCCGGTGAGCTGCTTGAAGATGGCGGCCGTTTTCTCGCGCAACTCGGTCACGGTCTGCGCGTTCTGCAACTGCCCGGTGGGCCCCGCCACCATGGCGTAGAGGTTCTCGAAGGAGAAGGGCTCGTCTTTGGGTTGGGGCTCCAACTCCAGAATGAGCAACTCCCCGCTGCGGTGGACGATGCCATCGAAAAACGTCGCCTCCCCCGGTGGTTTGAGCCGCATGCGCAGCGGCGCGAGGGCGCGTTCCTTGGGGGTGGCGCGGCTGCGGCGCCGCAGCTCCTCGAAGGAGTCCTCGGCCAAAAGCTCGGCCACGGGGGCGCCCAGGGTTTCTTCCAGGGGACGACCGAGAAAGGCCGCGGCGTTGTCGCTGAGCTGCGCCACGGTGAGATCCGGTTCGGAGAGCGCCAGCAAAAGCCCGTGGGGCTGCACGGCCCCGGGGATGTGGATGGGCTCCTGGTCGCAGGTCTCCAGGGTGACCTGGAACTGGTCGCCGTCGTTGGGAGGCGTTTCGCTCATGATTCGGCTTCCAGCCAAGCGTTCAGGGCGATGAAGCCTTGCCGCGCGCCTTGGATGACGCGTGCGCTCCGGCTGGGGGCAGCCGTGGGATCCGGGGCCGTGGCGTAATGCTCCAGAGCAGGCGCGAATGTCCCCCAGAGGGCGCGGGGATCCTTCCCGCAGGAGCCGAAATAGGCGGCGCCGCGGCAGGGCTCCAGCCCCAGACAACGGCCCAGGGCTTCCGCAAGGACGAGTCCTCCCAAGCGCGAGCCCTCCATCAGATAGAGTACGCCCACGGCCGCCGCGGCATGGTCCAGCGGGGGCAGCGTCTCGCACCGAGGGAGCGTATGATGCGTCGCGGCGTCCACCCCAAGGACGACGAGGTCCTGCTTGATGTCGGGGAGCCGGCGCAGCGCCTCGTAAGGCAGCGGCAGGGGGAGCTCCTCCGAGGGGGGCAGCGTCCTGGCTAGGGCTTCCTCCACCGGCTCGACAAACCCGTGGAGTCGTTTCAGCACGGCGGCGTAGCCCGCCTCGTCGATGCAGGCTTCGCGGATGGCGTGGAGCGGGCCGTGCTGTTCCGCCTCGTCATGGAGGTCCATGATGGCGTCCTTGAGTTGCGGCATGAATGCGTATTCCAAACTGGGGAGCTCCCTCGCGGCGTGCAGGTTGGTGGCGGCCTGTTGGCGTGGTTGGCGTGGTTGGCGTGGTTGGCGTGGTTGGCGTGGGGTTCGGCCACCGCATCGTGAAGGCGGCTGTCGCCTGATGCGAGCGTTTGCCGGACGACAGGGAACACCAGACGCGACGAGGCGGTACCCGTCAAATACCATCATAAGGGATCGCAGATTTTTTTCAACAACCAGGCGTGAAATACACGGAATGGGCGACGGCTTTCTCGCGCGGCGGCGAAAGGCCAGGCGTCACGCCTCACTCGGCTGGCTGAGGCGTTCGTATTCGTCCAGGAACCTGTCACGGTCCCCTTTCAGCCTGGAGACAAGTACGGATGCAGCCTCGCGGCGGCGTTCCCGGGCAGCGAACTCCAGCCGCACGGCGGTGTCGCGCAGAGCGTCCGCGCCAATGGTGGCGGAAGCGCTCTTGAGGCCGTGCGCGCTCTTGGAGATGCGGTCGAAGTCCTCGTCCTTCCATGCAATGACGGCTTCTTCCACCAGCCCGGGCATCTCCTTGGCGTAGACGTCCAGAAGTTCGCGGTAGAGGCCTTCGTCCCCGCCGAGGCGTTCCCAGAGCACCCCCCGGTCCATGACGGGACGCGCTTCAAGATGTCGTGGTCTGCGGAGCGCCGGGGGAGCGTCTTCGGCGACGGGGCTGCGCGTGTTGCGAACCGTGGCGGAGACGCAGGACGCCATGGAGCCGGCTGGCTGTTGGGCGGCGTCGCCCTCCTCCCGGGGCAGGAACGCATGAGGCGCAGCGCAAGCCAAGGCCCGGCGCACATCCGCCAGCCGCAAGGGCTTGGTCAAGTAGCCGTTCATGCCGGCTTCCTCGCAGCGCTCCCGGGCTTCCGCAAGCACATGCGCCGTGACTGCGATGACGGGGGTCTCCCGATTCAGCGCGCCGGCGCCGCCTTCACGGATACGGCGGAAGGTCTCCAAGCCATCCATGCCGGGCATCTCCAGATCCATGAGCACGAGGTCGAAGGGCTCGGCGGCCAGCAGGGACAGCGCCTCCTCGCCGCTGGCGGCGGTGACGGCGCGGCAGCCGGATTGCGCCAGGAACTTGGAGGCCACCATGGCGTTGACGCGGTTGTCCTCCACCACAAGGACGTTGAGCGCGCGGTCGGGATCCGGCGAGTCGTCCAGGCCGACCACAGGCCGCGCGCGTTCCGCGTCGCTTTCGCCGAAAACGGCGGTGAAATAGAAGGTGGAGCCGCGGCCAAGCTCGCTTTCCACCCAGATGCGGCCGCCCATGCGTTTGACAAGCCGCCGACAGATGGCGAGGCCCAACCCGGTGCCCCCGGCAGTACGCACGTAGCCGTCCCGAGCCTGGACGAAGTGCTCGAAGATATCACTCTGCTGGGACTCCGGGATGCCCACGCCCGAGTCTTCCACGGTGAACAACAGCGCCACGAGCTTGTGGCGTTCCACACGGCGCTCCCTGCGTTGGGCGCCGTACGGGGCGACGCGCAGATTCACCCCGCCTTGCTCCGTGAACTTGATGGCGTTGCCGAGGAGATTGTTGAGGATCTGGCGCAGCCGTCCGGAATCCCCCTGGATGTAGCGGGGGACGTCTTCCGCGATATCCATGGCGAGTTCCAGGCCCTTGGCGTCCGCTTGCACGCGCATGGCGCGTGTGGTGGCCTCCAGCAGCTGGTGGAGATCGAAATGGTCCGCCTGGAGCGTGACCTTTCCGGATTCGATGCGGGAGAAATCCAGAATGTCGTTGACCACGGTGAGCAGGTGGCGCGCCGAGTCCTGGATGACCTCCAGACCTTCGCGGCGTTCTTCGCTCAAGGGAGCCTGGTCCAGATTTTCCTTGCTGACAAGGTACTCGGCCATGCCGAGGATGCCGTTCATGGGGGTGCGGATCTCATGGCTCATGGCGGCGAGGAAACGCATTTTGGCGCGGTCGGCTTCCTCGGCGGTATCCTTGGCGCGCTTGAGCTCCTCCAAGGTGACGGTGCGCTCCAGGGCGATGCCGTAGAGGTCGCCCACGGTCTGGAGGATCTCGAGATCGCCGGCGTCGTAGTCGCGGTCCGCATTGGCGAGAACGATCTGGCCCAGCACTTTTCCTTCGCGGCTGACTGCCGGGGTGGCCAGAAAACGGCGTATGGGAAGGTGCCCCTCCGGCGCGCCCACGGTGCGGGGGTCCTCCGCGGGGTTGTTCAACAACAATGGCTCGCCGTGATCCAACACCCAACCGAAGAGACCCGCGCGGTGTTCGAAGAGTTCGCGCTTGCCTTCCACCCGACAGGCGTTCCAGACCTCGCCAGCCATGGTGATGCACACGAGCTTGCCCTCGCGCCGGTCGATGTAGCCGGCGAACCCCACGCGGCTTTCCGTGAAGGCCTTGGCCGTTTCCAGCACGAGGTCCGAGATTTCCTTGAGGGAAGTGCTTTTGAGCACCAACCGGGAAAGCTCCGCCATGGCGCGGTAGCAGGAAGCCGTCTGCAGGAGGGAGGCTTCCATCTCCTTCATGGCGGTGACGTCCGTGACGAAGCCCTCGTAGCGGGCTTTGCCCTGGTCATCGAAAACGAGGCGGAGGTTGAGCTGAGCCCAGAAGGTGGAGCCGTCCTTGCGCACATGGAGTCGCTCGGCTTGGGCCACTTCGCCCTCCTGTCGCAGCAACTCGCGGATCTCTTCGCGTTCGCGGGGGTCCACATACAGCTCGCGGCCGATATCCTCCACGGATTCCACGAGTTCTTCAGCCGTGTCGTAGCCGTAGAGTTTGGCCATTTGGGCGTTGGCGGCGAGGAACCGGCCTGCTTCATCGCTTTGAAAGACGCCGACGGGGGCGCGCTCCAGCATGGCGGCGCATTCCATGGACGCGTGGGCGAGCAGGGAGTCATCCCCGGCTGCAGCTTGGCGCACCCTGTGGGGACCGTGCGGGAGTTGGAGTCTGTCCGGCTGCTCCGACGACTCCACCGGCGCAAGGCGCTGGACTGCGGGCGCATCATGCAGCAACGCCACGGCCAAGGGGTCCGGCCCTTCCTCCACCATCATGGAGACCATGCGCGCGCGCCACGTGAAACCGTCGTGGCGGACGACTTCCAGATCCAGATGATGCGGCGTCCCGCCCTCGGCGAAGACGGCGCGGCGGTGGCTCGTGAAGGCCGTCTGGTCCTCCCCGGCGATGTAGACCACAAGGGGCCGGCCGGTGAGATCTTCCGGCTCGGCGGCGAAACACGCGGCGGCGAGGTGGTTCACGGCGTGAATGACGCCTTTGGCGTCGTAGGCGATGCAGGCGGCGGGGGCGCGTCCGAAGAGCCGGGCCGCTGCATGCGCGCCGCGCAGCAGCGTCGGCGTGTCGGCCTGGGGCGGGGGGGCGTCGTCATCGAGTCGCGCCTGTCGACGCTCCAGCTGGTGCGCCAATTCCGCCAGGGTGGCTTGGTCTTCTTCCGGAGCGTGCGGCGCCAGACTGACGATGGCGTCAGCGGCCTGGGCGAGAAGCGCCGCCAGCGCGTGGTCGTCCCGGGTGCTCATGGGGTGCTCATGGTGCTCGAAAATCTGCGACAATATCACAGCCGGGCGTGTCGGCCCAGCCTTCCGTGATCAGGGAATCATGGTATGCTATTCCACATTTCAGTGGTTTCCCGCAAGAGGGAAGCCACGTTTCCGAAAATTAATCGTCGGCAGACTGTCACGCCCCGGCGACGTCCTCCCGCAGACGTTCCCGTAGTGTTCTTCACTGGCGACGCGCTCCCCCCATCGTCTCGCGTCGTCTCGCGCCCGCGTTCTTGCGTCAGTCCCTTCATTTGACGAGCCAACCGCAGGAGTCCACCATGTCGCTGCACACCAAGATCGTCGCCACCCTGGGTCCCGCTTCCATGAACCGCGAGGCCATGCGTCAGATGGCGCAGCACGGCGCGCGCATCTTCCGCTGCAACTTCTCCCACAGCCGCGCGGAGGCGTTCATCCCCGTGGCGGCGTGGGCGCGGGAGCTGGAGCGCGAACTCGACATCACCCTCACCGTCATGGGCGATCTTTCCGGTCCCAAGCTGCGCATCGGCGACGTGGCCGGCTCCCCGGTCAACATCGCCCCGGGACAGCATGTGGTGCTGGGTCTGCCGGAGGAACGCGCCGTCGCCGACCCGGACCTCCTGTTCATCGAGATCCCCGACCCCGAACCTCTGGACGGTCTGGAGCCCGGCATGCCTGTCTCCCTTTCGGACGGCATGTTGCGCTTCACCGTGCGCGAAACCCAGAAAGCCGATGCGCGATTCCTGTTGCAAGCGCAGAACGCCGGCCTCATCACCTCGCACAAGGGCGTGGCTTTTCCGGGCAAGTTTCATCCGTTGCCTGCTTTGACCGACAAGGACCGCCGCGACCTTGCCGAAGGCCTTGAAGCCGGCCTGGACGCTTTCGCCCTCTCCTTCGTGCAGCGCAAGGAGGACATGGAGGACCTGCACGAGGCTCTGGCGAAGCACAACCGCACCGTGCCCGTGGTGGCCAAGCTGGAGCGGCAACAGGCCATCGCTTCCCTGGACGAGATTCTGGCGCGCGCGGACGCCGTGATGGTGGCGCGGGGCGACCTGGGCTTGGAAGCGCCCATCACCACGTTGCCCATCATCCAGAAACAGATCCTCAAGGCGTGCCGAAAAGCCTCCAAGGCGGCCATCGTGGCCACGCAGATGCTGCTTTCCATGGTGAAAAACCCCCTGCCCACCCGTGCGGAGACCACCGACGCCGCCAACGCCGTGCTGGACGGCGCGGACTGCGTCATGCTCTCGGAGGAGACGGCCATCGGCGACTACCCTGTGGAGGCTGTGGCCATCCTGGCGGGCATCGCCGCAGCAGCGGAGACGCATTACCAGACCAGCCGGCGCCCGCCCCACGAACTTGCGCCCTCCCGCGACTCCTCCATGTATCTGGCGCACGCAGCCACGTTGCTGGCGGACAGCGCAGCGAGCAAGGCGTTGGTCTGCCACACCGTGAGCGGCGCCACGGCGCGCATCATGGCGAGCCGGCGGCCCTCGGCTCCCATTTACGCCGTCTCGCCCTCGCCGCATGTCATCCATCTGCTGAATTTCTACGCTGGCGTCACGGCGTCGCCCGCAGACGCCGCCGTGGAGCGCCACATGGAGCGCGCGGAGCGCTTCGTGGAGCGTTCGTCGCACATCCAGGCCGGGGAGAGCGTGGTCATCACCTCGGGTCAGCCCTCCCCCGGCCAACTGCGCGCAGCCTCCCGCAACGGCGAGGGCGTGGCCCGCGCAGTGACCAACGAACTGCGTGTCTATGTGAAATAGCGCGACCCGGAAAGACCCCGCCGTCCGCCATGCGAAAAGACCTTGGAAACATACACAAAAGAGTTGCCAATGGCGTCATGATCCGGTAAACGTCTCTAGAGATTTTCTAAATGAACGCGCCGCCCCGGCCAGACGTGTCGCGCACCAACCATCCAAGCCGTCTTGAAGGGATCGCCATGAGAACCACCGCCGTCCTCTTCGTTTTCCTGTTTCTGGTCTTCGTCTCCCCCATCGCCGCTTCCGGGAGTGGAGACGCGCCGGACACGACCACGGGCCTCGCCCTCCACCTGCCCTTCGACGGCGCCGTGAACGACGCAAGCGGCGGCATGCGTCACGGCGTGATGGAAGGCGCCTACATGGCAGGGGACATGTGCGGCATGCCCAACTCCGCCCTCGCCTTCAACATGGTGGACAGAAGCTACGTGCGTGTGGACGCCGGCCCCCTTTCCAACGCCCCGGGTCACGCGGAGCAGCTGACCCTCGCTTTGTGGGTGTCGTCCTCCATCCGGGAAGGGATGCGCATCCTTGTTGACAAATACGATGTCCACGCTCCGACCAAGGAGTTCCGCCTGGCGCTCAATGAGGGCCGCCCTCTTTTCTGGTGGTCCGGCGCGGAGGGCGACGCGGAGGACCCGTCAGACTCCGTGGAGAGTCCTGTGCGCCTGGAGCGCAACGAGTGGTCCCACATCGCCGTCACCTTCGACGAAGGCCGCGTCACCCTCTATGTGAACGGCGTGGAGGTGGAGGAGGCGTCCAGCAAGGTCGATTCCATCGTGGAAGGCGGCGCCGTCTTTTACGTGGGCGGCAATTTCGATGGCTGGGACGACACCTTCTTCAATGGCAAGATAGACGACGTGCGGGTCTACACCCGCGCTCTCGACGAGGAGGCCGTGGCGGCGCTGGCGGCCTCCCCCTGCAACTAGGGGGACGGTTGTCCCTTGGGCGCGCCCGAGTAGGCTGCGTTCATTAGGGCGCCCCCATGCGCCCCCATGCGCTTGACCCCGGAAGTCTTCACGGCTTCCGGGGTTTTTTCGTGGAGCAGTCCCACACGAAGCGGACTCACCGCCGCATGGCTTGTGCGTCGATGCCGTATTTCTTCACCCGATAAAAGAGCGACCGTTCCTTGATGCCCAGCAGCTCGGCGGCTTGCACCTGTTTGCCTTTGGCTTTTGCCAAGGCCGCCACGATGAGGGAACGCTCCATCTGCTCCAGCTTTTCGTCCAGGCTCACGCCGTCGTCGAAGGCGATTTCTTCTTCTGGCTCGAGCTGGTCGCCCACGACAAGGCCTGTGAGGTGTTTTGGCAGGATGATGTCGTTTTCCGCGAGCACGGCGGCGCGCTCCATGATGTTCTTCAGTTCGCGGACGTTGCCGGGCCAGGGGCTGGCCATGAGCACCTGGAGCGCTTCGGGGGAGATGTGCGCGTCTGCTTCGAGTTTTTCCAGAAAATGCGCGGCGAGCACGGGGATGTCTTCCCGACGGTTGCGCAGTGGCGGCAGATGGATGGGGAAGACATTGAGGCGGTGGAAGAGGTCTTCGCGGAAGTGTCCTTGCTCGATGAGCTGGTAGAAATCCTTGTTGGTCGCGGAGATGAGCCGTACGTCGAATTCGATGGTCCTGGAGCCGCCCACACGCTCGCAGGAGCCGGTCTCCAGCGCGCGCAGGATCTTGGCTTGCGTCTCCATGGGCATGTCGCCGATTTCGTCCAGAAAGAGGGTGCCGCCGTCAGCGAGCTCGAACTTGCCTTTCTTCATGGCCACGGCGCCGGTGAACGCGCCTTTTTCGTGCCCGAAGAGTTCGCTCTCCAACAGGCCTTGCGGGATGGCGGCGCAGTTGACGGCGATGAAGGCCCCCTGGCGGCGCTTGGAATGGTTGACGATGCTGCGCGCGATGACTTCCTTGCCCGTGCCGGATTCCCCGGTGACGAGCACGGTGGTGTCTGTGGGCGCGACTTTCACGATCTGGCTGAGCACGCCGCGCATGAGCTTGCTTTGACTCACGATCCCCGGGAAGAGCTCGCGTGCGTCCACTTTGCTGAGGAAGTCGGAAATCTGGTTGAAGACCTGGGTGTAGCGGGCCATCTCGTCACGGCCCTTGGCGTTGCCCTCCTCTTGCTGAGCGATGAGCGCCGGAAGTTTCTCGGCTTCGCGAACGAACTCCTCCACCGGCCGCAGGATGGTGCGGGAGATGAGCCAGCCGGAAAGGAAGGTGAGCGCCACGAGCAACCCACCCCAGCCCAGCAGATAGGGCAGCGTCTCCTTTTGCGTCTCCAGGCAATAGATGGTGATGCGGTATGTGATGACGAGGGAGAGAAGAGCGATGCTGGAGAAGATGGTGGGAACGATGAGATTCAGACGTATGTGGAATCGCAGTTTTCGCATATCCCCCCCGCGACAAGCCGCCGCCCGCGACCAGCCTGCGCAGGAGGCTCGCCGCGGGCGGGGGGTTCCAGGCGGATGTGAACGCGCCTCGCGCTGGAGCGCGTGACGGGTTAGCCGGCCATCTTCGTCAAGTCGAAGATGGGGAAGAAGATGGCGGCGGCGAAGAAGCCGACAACGCCGGCGAGACAACCGATGAGGATGGGTCCGATAAGCTCCGACATGCGGCCCACCTGATACTCCACCTCATAGTCGTAGTGCTTGGCCATTTCACGCATCATCAAGTCCAGTTCACCAGTCTCCTCGCCGATGGCGATCATGTTCACGATCATCGGAGTGAAGTTCCGGGAGGAGCGCAATGGCCCGGCGATGCCGCGGCCCTCCTGCAGCTTCTCCCGCAGGTTGTCGAACTCCAGCGAGATGGCGGCGTTGCCGATGGTGTCCGAGACGATGCCCACGGATTCCAGCACCGAGACGCCGGAGGACTGCAGCAGCGAGAAGATGCTGGCGAAGCGGGCCATGGCGCCTTTCTGCAGCACGGGACCGATGATGGGCATGCGCAACAGCATGCGGTCTTTCACCAACCGACCGCTTTCCGTGCGGACATAGAAGAAGATCAACACAAACAGGCCCACAGTCCCTATGATGAGGAACAACCAGTAGTTGTCGAGAAATTCATAGAGGATGATGGCGATCTTAGTTGGCAGGGGCAGTTCGATGCCGGCGTTCTCGAAGGTCCTCACGAACTGCGGAATGACGAACGTGAGCAGGAAGATGAACGCGCCGATGAGCAGTACGAGGACGATTTGCGGGTAGAGCAGCGCGGACTTGATCTGCTTCTTGACCTTGTGTTCGTGCTCGATGAGGTAGATGAGACGATCCAACACGTCCGGCAGCGTACCAGCCACCTCGCCTGCGCGCAGCATGCTGCAATACAGATAATCGAACACGCTGGGATGTTTGGAGAACGCGTTGTAGAGCGAAGAGCCCTGCTTGATGTCCTGCCCTATCTCATGGATGGCGCTCTTCAGCTTCGGGTTCTGCGTTTGCTCCTCCAGCACCTCCAGGAGCGCGATGATGGACAGACCCGCGTTGAACATGGTGCGAAACTGTTTGGTGAAGAGGATGAGGTCCGGCACGCTCACGGAGCTGAGTCTGTCGTTCAGCGACTTCATGAAGCTGCCGCCGGCGGCTTCGTCCTTGTAGACTTTGGAAGGAATGTAGCCGCGCGCTGCAAGCATCTGCCGCGCTTCCTCAACGGAGTTGGCGTCGAGACTGCCCGCGACTTGGGAGCCCGATTCCGTCAGCGCCTGATACGAATAGTTGGCCATGAGTCTGCTCCCGATGGCTTATGCGAGCACGGCGGAAGCGGCTTCCTCCAGGGTGGTGAGCCCCTGAGCCGCCTTGCGCGCTGCGTCGTCTTTCAACGTGCTGAGCGCTCCAGCCTTCACTGCAGCGCGGGTGATCTCCGCAGCGGAAGCCCGCCGCAGAATGAGTTCCTGTACCATGGAGTCAATTTCCAACACCTCGTACAAGCCAATGCGACCCAGGTATCCGCTGTTGTTGCACATGCGGCAGCCGCGCCCCTTGTAGAACGTGAACTCCCGCCGCCGAGCCAACCCCAGCGCGCGCAAGGCCTCATCAGTCGGTTCATGCGCCTCACGACAATGGGGACAGATGCGCCGCACCAGACGCTGCGCGATGGAGACCAGCAGCGTGGACGCCACCAGAAACGGCTCCACCCCCATCTCCATGAGCCGCGTCACGGCCCCGGCGGAGTCGTTGGTGTGCAGGGTGGAAAGCATGCGGTGCCCTGTCAGCGCGCTCTGCACGGCGATATTCGCCGTCTCGCCGTCGCGAATCTCGCCCACCATGATCACGTCCGGGTCTTGACGCAGGATGGCGCGCAAACCGGAAGCGAAGGTCATGCCGGCTTTCCGGTTGAGCTGGGTCTGGCGGATGCGCTCGATGCGATACTCCACCGGGTCTTCCAATGTGATGATGTTCACATCCGGCGCGTTCAGCTCCCCGAGAATGGCGTACAGCGTGGTGGACTTGCCGCTGCCCGTGGGCCCCGTGGCCAGAATCATGCCGTAGGGTTTGTGCATGGCCCGGCCGAGCTTGGCGCCGTCCTTCTTGGAGAAGCCCAGCTCCGCCAGGGTCTTCACCCCGCCGCTGCGGTCCAGAAGCCGCATCACCACATTCTCGCCATGGATGGTGGGCAACGTGGAGACGCGCACGTGGATTTCCTTGTCCTTGAGGCGGAACGTGAACCGACCGTCTTGCGGCACGCGCGCCACGGCGATGTCCATGCCTGCAAGAATCTTCACCCGCGAAACTATGGGCAGAAAAATGCGCCGGGGCGGCGCAGGCGCGTCGCGCAGTTTGCCGTCCACACGGAAGCGCAGCTGCACGTAGTCCTTCTCGGGGCTAATGTGCACATCGCTTGCGCCCTCACGCACGGCTTCCGTCAATATGGAGTTCAGCAGCCGCACCACTGGCGCTTCTTCCGCCATGTCCTGCAAAGAGGAGACGTTGAGGTCCGTGCGGAACTCCTCGGCTTCGCTCTCCTCGCCGCTGTCGGTTTCGGCGCGCTCCAGATCCTCCAGACGATGCATGACGTCTTCGGAGATGTTGGTGGAGACGCCGTACACGGAGTAGAGAATCTCGTTGAATTCCTGGATGGTGCAGATGACGACTTCGACTTCCTTGTTGGTGAGGATCTCCATCTCGTCCTGAGCCTGGATGTCCATGGGGTCGGTCATCGCCGCCACCAACAGATTGCCCTTCAGCGAAAGCGGAGCCACCATGCGCGTCTGCGCGAACTCCATGGGCAGCAGCTGGGCCAGCTGCGGGTTGATGTGGTGCTTGTCCGCGCGGAACTTCTCGATCTTGAGCTGCTGGCTGATGAGGTCAACGATCTGACTTTCCCGGATGATGTCGCGGTTGACCAGGTACTCGCCAAGTTTCAACCCGGAGCCGCTCTGCTCCACGAGAATCTCGCGCAACTGTTCCTGCGTCACAAGACCGGCTTCGACCAGCATCTCGCCAAGCTTCTTCCTCTGAACCGCCATGATCTCTCCTTGGAAGCGACAGCAAGCCGCCGGCGCTGGGTGGTGCGTGTGTTCCGACCCCCCTGGTTCTACCCCATGCAGAGTACGCTTTCAACATGCGCCGCGCTTCTGATGACCCGCATGACCCCCGACCGGCCACGCAGCGCGCCGAGCCATCGATGACACGACGGCGCGAGGAGAACCCCTCGCTCCGTCACGGCGTGGCTGTGGGCTCCGTCACACACGCCGCAGCAGAAGAGACGGCCCCGCGCATGGGCGAACGCCACGCTTCCACATCCGCAAGCAGCAAGGCGTCATCACGCCATACGGCGACGATGGCGGCCGTGTGCCCCTTCAAGGCGGGAAAGCGCCGCAGCGCGCGCAAGGCTCTGGACTCTTCCTGGAACGGTTCGCTCAAGACGAGATGGAACGCCACAGGCGCGCCGGGCCGCCACTCCGGGAGAATCGCCGGCGCGCCGCGCTGGTTGGAGTCCGCCCCCCCGGCAAGCTCGCACAGCAGCGCATACGCCTCGCCCAATTCGCTGGTGGTGGCGAAACGCACCCGCGCGCCTTCCTCCAGCGCTGCAGGCGGCAGCTGCCGCGCCACCGGGAAAACCACCTCCGCGCCGGCAGGCGCTGCGGTTTCACCCTCCAGGCCTTCGTTGGCCGTGGCCACCAGGTGGAGCAAGTCTTCGTTGAAATGGCCATAGATCCGCTCGATGAGCGTCGCCATGCTGGTGCGCTCCTGCAGGGTCAGCGCGCCGAGTACGGCCGGAGCCGCTTCGAGAACCGCGCCGTCCCCGGTCGTCTGCGGGTCGTGCGCAGCTCCCGCCATGGCGGCCTGTCCGGCGGCCGGCGAGATCCCTGCGGCGTCTTCCCCTATCGCCACGGGGCGTTGGACGGCCATGCGCACTTCGGAAACCGCGGTGTGGTCCGTGGCGTACCGGGGCGCGCGCACATCCACCGCCAGCAACAGCAGCAACGAGGCCGCCACGGCGGTGAAGCCGTAGAAGAGAGGACTGCGGGGCTCCGCGCGGTCGACATCATGCAGGGGATCCCCGGCGTGGTTCCCCGTCACGGGTCTGCGGGAAGCCTCGCGGCTGCGCGCTTCGCGATCGAGGGAGGGCGCAGTGGCCCGGGCCGTGGGGGCGTAGTCTTCGCGGCGGGCGGCGTGCTTGTTGTTCCTGCAGACGTCGCGCACCAGCGCCCAGTCGGCGCGGGTGCGGTCTTGCAGGATCATGGCGACAAAGACCTTGTGCGCCAGCCGCACCACTTTGCGTGGATGCCCCCCCGTGGCGCGGTAGAGCGCATAGTGCGCGCCCAGGGTGAAGACGGGGTTCTTGTCGTAATGGACGCGCGCAAGGTTGATGCGGTGGCGCACCAGCTCTCTGGTGTGCCGGAAATTCAGGGATTCCAGAACGATGACTTCGTTGATGCGGTCTGCGACGTTGGGATGGTCGTCGATGAGCGCTTTGAACTCGAGCTGCGCGAAGATGACGATCTGGAGCAGCTTGAAGCTGTTGGTCTCGTAATTGAGGAGCTCGCGCAAGAGCTCCAGGCAGCGGGGGTTGATCTTCTGGCCCTCGTCGATGATGAGCGCCGTGACGCGTTCGTCGGTTGCGCCTTTGTCGAAGAGCGCGCTCTTGACGGCTTCCTTCAGCGCCCACTCGGAGAGGCCGGCTTCGGGCTCTTCCCCGGCGAGCAGAGTGACGAGCACGCGCAGGAAGTCGCGAGGGTTGTCGAAGTCCGGGTCGAGGAGAAGATGCGCTTGAACGCGCTCGTCCTCGCTCAGTTCGCGCAGCAGGCGTCTGCAGAGGGTGGTCTTGCCGGCGCCCACGTCGCCCATGACGACGTTGAGTCCGCGTCTGAGCCGGATGGCGATCTCGAGCCGCTGGAGGCATTCAAGATGCTTGGGCGACTCGTAGAAGAAATCCGGGTCAGGTGAGTTGGAGAACGGCTCGTCCTGAAAGTCGAGGATTTCGTAGTACTTCATGGTGTCGCCCAAGCATCCGTGCGGTTGTGGTTAGCGAATCTTGCGTTCGTCGAAGACTTCTTCTTCGATCTGCTGCAAGCTCTTTTGCACTTCACCGGGGGCCCACTCGGAAAGGATGGTGGGCGTGATGAAGATGAGGATGTCGTCTTTGGAATCGCTGGTGGACTGGCTCTTGGCCAACCAGCCCAGGCCGGGCACATCGCGCACGTAGGGCAGGCCTGCTTCACGGTCGGAGGCGGTGGACCGGGTGAGCCCGGAGATGACCACGGTCTCCCGGTTGCGAGCGATGAGCGTGGTGCGGGATTCCCGACGGTTGATGAAGGGGTTGCCGTCCACGTTGTTGAGCAGGTCCACTTCATCCTTCTTGATGAGGATGGCCATGCGCAGGAACTCTTCATCGATGATGTGGGGGGTGATTTCCAGACGCAGCACGGCGTCTTCGAATTCCACTTCGCGTGTGCCGTCTTCGTCCGTGGTGACGTAGGGGACGCGCTGGCCCACTTCGGTGAAGGCTTCCTGGTTGTCCAGGGTGGTGATGGAGGGGCTGGAGAGGATCTCCAGCTTGTTGTCCTCGTCCAGGGCGTGCAGCTGCACTTCCAGGAGGTTGTCGCCGATGGTGCCGAAGAGCAGGCCCAGGGAGCCGCCGGTGGCGCCTTCGACGATCGCGTCCGGCACGAAGCTCAGGATGCTGCCTGCGGGGTTCACGCCGGTGGTCAGGTTGGGGACGTAGGAGACGCCGGTGGGGCTGACCACGCCGCCTTGCCCGCCGGGGGTGAGGAAGAGCTGGTTGCCGTCTTCGGGCCCGGTGGCGAAGGAGCCGCCCCATTGGATGCCGAGATCCCTGGCGACGCCGGTGGTGGTCTCCACGATGTGCGCTTTGATGCGCACCTGCTTGCGGGGCCGGTCCAGCTTGTCCACCAGGTCGTAGATCTTCTTGAGATCCTGGTAGGCGGCTTCCAGCACCAGGGAGTTGGTGGAGTTGTCCACCCGCACGTACCCGTGGCGCTGTTCCGTTTCCACATCGCCGGAGCGGTCGCGGATGACGAGGATTTCGTCGATGGTCTCGCGCAGACTGTCCGCATCAGCGTAGCGTACGGGGATGACGTCGCTGATGAGGGGTTCGTCGCCCTTGGACTTGAGCTCCTGGGCTTTCTGGCGGGCCACCACTTCAGCCATGCGCAGATCCTGTTCCAGGTCGTCCAGGGTCAGGACGCGGATGATGTCGCCTTCCCAACGATACGCAAGACCGTTGGTGCGCAAGATACCTTTGAAGACTTGGTCCCATGGTTTCTTGACGATGTTGACGGTGACTTCGCCAGCGACTTCCGGGCTGAGCATGACGCTCTGGTTGGCGGCGCGGGAGAGCGCCTGGATGACGGCGCCCAGACTTGCGCGGTGCATGCGCAAAGTGATGAGCCGTTGGGGCAAAGGCCGTTCCGGCGGCTCGGGGGGTTCCACCACGCGCTGGCGGGCGTCCAGCGAGCGCGGGGTGTAGCTTGGTGAGTGGCCCTCGGCGTTGCTCGCCAGCACGTGCCACTTCTCGATGAAGGAATCTTTCTGGTTGTCTTCCTTCTGGCAGCCGACGGAGAGGCCGACGGCGACGCAGAAACAGGCCGCGATCACAAGACGAATCATGGGCGTATTCATGACGACACCGTTTAGTTGTAAAGGTTGAGCGGATCTTCCGCGATTGGTATGATGAACTGTTCAACGATTTCCCCGGTCGCGTTCTTCTGTCCGATGATCACGCTTTGCGGATCAATTGCCGAAATGTAGAACCCTTCCGCGGTGACGATCTCCTCGCCCGGCTCGTACTCGAAGCCGTTGATGACAGCGAAGACGTCTTCGTCGATGGTGACGTACCCGGTGTACGCCAGGTTCAGGTCTTCAGCGGAGGTGAGTTCCTGCTCCTTCTGCTGTTGGTCTTGACGCGCGAACTTCACCCGGTCGTAGAACGGATCGTTCGGCCAGCGCTGTTCAGCGCGTTCGAGCTTTTCCTGTTCCAATGGCGTGAAGGGGTCCTTGTTGGCGAGCTGCTCCGCCATGTCCACCGTGGCGTTGAGCTCGCTCCAATTGACGTTGATCACTTTGTCCGGATCGATGGATTCCCCGTCCCCGGTCAACAGGAATGTATAGACGAGGTAGAGGACGACGATGCCCCCCAAGGCGATCAACAGTATCTGCTCACTCTTTTTCTGTGGCATGGCGCTACCAACCTACTGCCCTCGCGGGCGCTTGCGAACGTTCGCCGGGCGCACAGCGCGCAAAGCGGCGTCCCATTGCGTTACGCGTTTTCCTCTGCTTCCGTCTGCACGGAGAGTCGCAGCTGAATGTTCACCACCAGTCCATTGAGCGCTTCCTGCATCTGGACTATCTCTATGTGGCGCACATAGGGGATGGCCCCGAGGTTCTTCAGCAGCTCGCGCATGTCGAAGAAGTTGCCGAAGAAGCTGCTGTTGACGATGAGCTGCCCGGAGTTCTCGGCCATGGTGGAGGGGTCTGGCGTGACCTGCTGCGGCTCCACTCTCGCCTCGTAAGCAGCTTGCTCTATCTGTTGGGTCACTTCGTCCACCTGCTCCTGGGTCATGGCTTTGTTGGAGACCAACTCAAGCTCCTTGACCACTTCGCGCTCCACTTCGTTCTTGAAGCGTTCGTAGACGGGATACAGGACTTTCTGGCGCTCGATATCCGACTTCACTTGCACCAGCTCCCGGTTGAGTTGGGAGACCCGGTTCTTGCTCTTGATGTTCAGCAAGAAAGCCACAGCCACGATGAGCACGACCAGGATCAGGATCTTGATCACACTTTGCTGGGGGATGGGAGAACTGTTCGCCATGGCGTCTTACTCCAGGTTCAGCCGGATTTGGAAGCGGAGCACCTCGCCGGACGTGGAGAACTCTTCCACGATGCGCTTGTGCAGAATCGGCGCGCTGAAGAGCGGGGAGTTCTCCAGCTTGATGAGGTAGCTGGTCAGCGTGTTGTCGTAGGCGTCCGGTTCGCTCAGGATGACTGCTTCCATCACCACTTCACGGGGCGCGCCGCCCACTTGCCCTTCACCGCCGCCCGGCAGCTCGTCCTCGCTCAAGTTCAAGGTCAGATCCACGATCTTGACCACCGGCGGCGTCACGCGCGAGATCTCGCTCAGCACGGTGAGGCTCTCGTATGTCCGACTGGCGCGCTTGAGGTCCTTGTGCTTCTGATTGACTTTCTGAGCCCACTCCGTCAGCAAGCCGGTTGTCACTTGCGGCTGAAACGACGCCAGACGCGCTTGCTGCTGCGTGATCTCGTTTTCCTTGTCATTGATGACTGAACGCTGCCACACCCAGATGCCCACCAGCACGGCCAGTACGGCGCAGCCCACCACCACGATGCCCGTGTCCACCCGCTTGGTCTGCCGCTCCTTCTCCTTGTCCTTGAAGGTGAAGAGCAGGTTCGGCGTGATGGCGTTGTTGGCGAGGCTGAGCGCGAGCACCAGGTTGTAGTCCAAGCGCTCGGCGTCGGACATGGGGCCGGCGGTCCCGTGGCCCACCAGTTCCGGCGCCAAGGGGTCCAGAAGCTGCGCCTGGATGCCGAGTTGGCCTTGCACGAACTCCACCAGAAGCTGGTTGGACGTGATCTCCCCCGAGAAGAAGATCTTCTCCACCCGGTCCTTGCCCATGGTGGTGGTGTGGTACTCGAAAGTGCGCTCCACCTGCCGCACGAGTCGTTCCACAGCGGGACGGATCATCCGCAGCACGGTTTCTTCATCCAGCTCGCCGCCTGCTTCCGTGGGGGACATCTCGTACCCCAGAAGCTTGCTGCGCAACACGCGCTTGGCCTGATCCAGCGAGAGCCCCTGGGA
>CAYVWB010000009.1:68717-86969 GCA_964455395.1 uncultured Desulfovibrionaceae bacterium | reverse complement strand
CCTGCGCCGGCTTCGGGGGATTTTTCCGTGAGCGCACCCTGTGAGGATCACTCTGCAGACCCGGTCGGCGGGTCTCCCGAAGAGAACGCGCCGCCTCGTCATGCTGGCGCGAAGCGCGCTTCCATGTCACGTACGAAAGCTGCGGCCTCTGGCGTCTCCGGCGCAGGCGACCACGGCGCGAAATCCTTGTCCGAATGAGGCGCAAACGGACCGTTCTTCGTCTCGAAGAGCAGCGTGTCCGGCGCGAGGATGACCAGCGCGTGCCAGACGCCGGGCCGGATGTCCACGGCGTAGCGGCGCGCGGCGGGGTCCAGCAGCACATAGTCGGCGCGGTTCGGGTCGCCCGAATCATCATGGTGAAAGATGAAGCCGACGCGTCCCTCAAGCACCACGAAGGTCTCGGCCTTGGGCGGATGCAGATGGCGGTGTGGCCGGTAATAGGTACCGGGTTGGCCGGCGTTGATCATGCGTTGGAGGGGATCGTCACCCCCGGCGTGGAAGAGATGCATGTCGCGGCGTCGGGGGTTTGTCGTCGCGTGTACGGCCTTGGCGTCGAGGAGTTCGCTGTCGACAACCGTCCAGGCAGCGTGGCCGGATTCTGTCGCGAAAGGATTGATGCGCTTCATGGTGTTGCCTTTTGCCTGCGGAGCGGAGTATCCTTGCGGAATGCGCGTCACACTCCTTTCCGTCCTATTGATGATGGTGTTGTGCTTCCATGTCGCTGCGGCGCACGCTTCCGGCTTGCCCGGCGTCGCGGCCGCCCGCGAACGCCAGCTGTGCCTCGCCCAGCAGGCCATCCATGAATTCACGACCGAGGTGGAGGCGGCCAGAAACGCTTTCACTCAACCGGAAAACCTGGCGGACCCGCAATGGGTGGCTGCCGCGTTGGCGCACATGGCGCGTGTGGACGCGCTGGCCCGCAACGCATTGATCACACCGGTGGTGGAGCGCCGCTGGGACCCCGCCGTCACCGGAGCGTATATTCAATATTTCATCAATCCGAAATACCGGCCAAACGCCCCCAATGGCGAAGCTGACGACACGGCGGCCGGATTCCTGCAGACCTTGGACAAAGAACACGCTCAGTTGCTGCGTCGCCTTCTGGAGGAAAGCCCGGCGCTGGAGCCCCACGGCTGGCCTGTGGTGAGCGTCCACGGTGCGGCGGCGGATCACCATGCATGGCTTATTCTCCAACGCGCGCGCGCAGTCGACCGAAGCTGGGTGGAGGGCGAGGTGGCTCCCCGGCTGAAGGCGCTGTCCGCAGACGGGGAACATAACCCGGTCGGGGTGCAGTTGATGCAGATTGCAACGCCGCAGGCCCTGTCCGACATGGTCTCGCATCTCCGCGATGCTGGCCCCCCATGGGAAGGGTATGCCGCAACATTGGAGGCCAAGCGAAATTTTCTCAGTCGTCTCAATGCATTGAACGCTGCGGATGTTGAGCGTTTGCCGCCGCTCAAGGCTGCGCCCTGTTTTCAGCACAGGGACATGCCACGGGAGAATTCGTGGGATGCTACCCGGCAGGGGGGCGCCACGAAGCGACCTGCTCCTTGAGCGGAATCCGTACAGAGTCAGGCCACAACTCGTACGATGGATCCAGCCAGCTCCGTGAAATTGCTGTTGGTCGCCGGGCCTACAACGAGCCTTCCCCCGCCCTCCACCTGCAAGACGCCTGCAGGACCGGCCACTGTCTTTCCGGCCGGCGTCGCAACGACTTGTCCCGGCGGGGTGGCTACCACCCGCCCAGGGGGCGTGGCCACAATCTGCCCGGGAGGCTGCGTTTGAGTGAACCTCGCCGCCGGCGCAGTAAACACCTCTCTCGCTGCCGGCGCCGTGTATGTTTCCCTGGCGGCTGGCGCTGTGTAGACCTGGGTGGACGTATCTATGGCGACGCCGTTCAGAGTGAACATAGAGCCTCCTGATATTCCTTATTGTAAGCATTCGCCATCGCCAAGTAAACCTTATCGCAGCCCACAATTTCCGAAGGAGAAGCAATGTACGATTTTATATGCCACAAGGCCAAGCAAGCTGTTTCACTACACGTACACTTTATGAAATGCTTGCTGATCGGAATGGTCATCACAACAACCGTTAACATTACCTCGGCATTCGCCGTGGAAGGGAGTTCCTGCATGGTTACCCTGAAAACGAACAAAGGCGACATCGTCATCGAACTGGACAAGGAAAAGGCTCCGAAAACCAGTGAAAATTTTCTTGAATATGTCCGCTCCGGTCACTACGACGGCACCATTTTTCACCGCGTCATTGATGGATTCATGATCCAAGGTGGCGGCTTCGACGCCAGTATGCAGGAAAAACCCACCCGCGGTCCCATTGAAAACGAAGCAGACAATGGCCTTAAAAACGAACAGTATACACTTGCCATGGCCCGGACTCAGGACCCACATTCCGCCTCGGCGCAATTCTTCATCAACGTCAAGGACAATCCTTTTCTGAACCATCAAGGAAAGACGCTGCAGGGTTGGGGATACGCCGTTTTCGGAAAAGTGGTGGAAGGCCAGGATGTTGTTGACGCGATCAAGAAAGTGGAAACAGGCCGCAAAGGGTTTCATGATGATGTGCCATTGGAACCTGTCGTCATAGAAAACGCGGAAGCTTCCGGCGACGATTGCCCATAGAAGTGTTCTGCAGAGCAGTCCTTCAAGAATCGTTCAATATACTGAATTATTTCATGTTCATATTGAGCGACAGCCTCGAGGGGCTTACGTCTTCGCGGGCAAAGGCTTTCCAGGCGCCGCAACCGTGATGTCCTCCAGGCGTGCAAGCCCAGGAACGTCATCGTGGCTCGGGCCACCCACAGTGAACCGTTGAACCGCATCGAGCAGACCCGTAAGCGGTTGATCAGCAGTCGAGTGCGCCTTCGGCATGAAGAAACGGAGCTATGGCTTCGACCGAGGGCGCTTTCTCGACATAGAGAAGGAGGCGGCGGACTGAGCTGCAGCTGATCGTCAAGGCCTTCAATCTGAAAATGGCCGTGTGTCTGGCGCGGGATTGCCAGGAGAGATAGCGCCTGCGATTCGGCGCATCATGAAGCCGAGTGGGCCGACTCGGGACAACAAGTGGAGTGCGGACAGGTCAATTCAGCCTCAAGCCGCAACAATCCAGGGACGTTAGCTGGATGCGCAGAGGTCGCATCTGTGGCTCCAGCGGCGCCATGCCGGCGTATCACCGTGAACTTTTTACCGAACCATAGCGCGGATGGCGTTTGCCCAGCGTGTACAGCGATTCGACAACGGACGCGTCATCCCGCGGTGTGGGCTGATAGTCGTAAACGGTCCGACTCAGCGCATCGCGTCGCTTGACTGCCTGGAGCTCAGCCCGTGGGTCTGGCGCAAGTGGTCTGCGAATGCGCGTTTCTCAGCCGGCCCAAAACGTTTTTACGATAACGCCCCCTCGCCACGTTTTCCAGACTCAAGTTCGTGAACATGTACTTGAGCTTGCGGTATTCCTCTTCGTGTTCCCTGTGGCGTCGGACATCCGAGGCTTCCATGCCTCCGTACTTGGATTACCAAGTGTATTGGGTGTTTGGCTCACTTAGTGCGCACGTCAGACTTCCGCCACCTTGCGGTCGCCTTCGACCTTATTGAGAATCTTGTGGATCTGACTTTCCGTGAATCGAGGTTTTGCATCACGTCCTCCACGAGGCGGTGAGCCAAAAACTATTTGATACTTCATTCCTGTCTATATTTTAAGACTACAAAATCCTCCTACTGTTACATGAAAGCCACGGGCAGAATCGTATAGCCTTTTCACAGACAATGCCTCCTTGATACAAGACGAGTGGGGGCTCCCAGCACAATCCAGGCCCACCATTCTTGCGAGCCTCCAGCAAAAAAATCTTGGCGGGTGAATCCATATGACCATGGACAGCTCGGAGACGTTTTGGCGTCAGCCTTGCAGAGTGTAGTGCCCTGAAAAGATTGTCAATCTCACTTGCTCCATACACAAAAAAAGCGCGTCCCTTTTCGTTAAGAAGAAATGATGCGCTTTCTGCAAAATCTTCTATACTTGATGTTACATCAAACAAAGCGGAGCGCCGGGGCCCTCGAGGCTCACGACCGCGCCCGCTGAGCCTGTATGGAGGATTGCATACTACTATTGAAAACGTCTCGGAAAGATTTTCAAAACTTTTCTCGAGCGTCCGTACATCGGCATGGAATGTTGTGAATTTATCATCTACGCCCAACAAAATTGCGTTATGACGAGTTGCCTCCACAAGTTTCAAATTTTGCTCGAATGTTGTTATGCTCCAGCGTGAAACTGAATTGTGTGATGTCGTGTCATCTTCCATGAAAGCTAGCGCCATAGCGAGTCCAATGACACCACAACCAGCTCCCAAGTCAGCAACAGTGTGATGCTTACCATTTATAGCGCGCCATGCAAACGCAGCCACCAGTAACGAATCCACAGAAAACCTGAAAAAACCCTCAGGTTGCAGAAGGCCTCTTGGGAAACGCGACCTAGCGGCTGCACCTTTATCCACGAAAAAACCTAGAATTGACTTTCTACAGTTTAGATTGAAGCAAGTCACCAAAAGCTTTACAGCCAATAGTTGTCGCGTTGTCCATCTGCCCAGCCAAATCAACAGTGACTTGCTTGGACTTGATTGCTTCATCCATCGCTGCATGAATGCGTTGCGCTGCCTCTCCCCAACCGATGTGTTCCAACATCATCGCTCCAGAGAGAATCAGACTTCCGGGGTTCGCCATGTCCTTGCCAGCGATAGACGGCGCGGTACCGTGCGTTGGCTCATAGAAAGCAAGTGAATTCGACATATTGACGCCAGGAGCCAAGCCAAGTCCGCCGACTTGCGCAGCCAGTGCGTCCGAGAGGTAGTCGCCGTTCAAGTTTGTCGTCGCCAGGACATCGTACTGTTCCGGTCGAATTAGAGCTTCCTGAAACATCGCATCGGCTATCCGATCATTAATGATCAATTTCTTTCCAGCATCACCCTCAAGATCTGCTTCGCTGACAGTACGATCGCCAAATTCTTCGGCAGCCAGTTCATAACCCCACTGCCGGAAAGCTCCTTCGGTGAATTTCATGATGTTGCCTTTGTGCACCAAGGTCACGCTTTGACGACCTTGCGCCAACGCGTATTCAATCGCCTTACGCACTAAACGCTTCGATCGCCATGAACAGATTGGCTTTATCCCAACACCACTTTGAGGATCAACTTCAGCGCCCAGTTCATCCCGCAGAAACTCGATCAGCTTCACCGCCTCAGCAGATTCGGATTGAAATTCGATGCCAGCATACACATCCTCGGTATTCTCTCGAAACACGGTAATATCGACTTTTTCTGGATGCTTCAGTGGAGATTGTATGCCTTGAAAATACCGAACAGGTCGAATACATGCAAACAAATCAAGTGCTTGGCGAAGAGTAACATTCAGACTGCGGAAGCCTTTGCCTACCGGTGTCATGAGGGGACCTTTCATGGCAAGGGCAGCGCTTTGCAGCGCCTCCAGCGTCGAATTCGGGAGATACTCCCCCGTCGCCTTGTAGGCTTTTTCGCCAGCCAGCAACTCCGACCACTGCAGGGCGCGACCGTCGTGGTAGGTTTTGGAGACAGCCTCGTCAATGACAGGCCGCGCGGCTTCCCATACTTCAGGGCCTATCCCGTCGCCTTCGATGAAATATACTGTGGGATTCATTATGCTCCTCCGGGTTGAAAAGATCACTTGGAAGGGGAATTCCTACGCAAACTGTTCCACTCTGGCAAGAAAGGTCTGCGCACCAACACACTTTTAGCCAATTATTCAGGTAGTTATCAAAATTTGTCAACAAAATCACGATACTTGCAAAATTTGTCAAACGCGAAACTACCCCGATCGCGCCACGAACCAAGGATTTTGCAGCTCCGACTTGTTGTACCGTAAAGGAACTCCCTGCATATCTGCGACACCCCCTCCAGCCGCCTCAACAATGGCCTGCCCTGCAGCCGTATCCCATTCCCAGGTAGGGTGAAAGCATGGATAGACATGAGCTCTGCGTGTGGCGAGCCAGCAAAACTTCAACGCGGAGCCAAGGTGCAACACTCCGCCATGAGGCGTCTTCTGGATGTAGTGCTGCATTCGATCCGACCGTCGAATGCGGCTCATCACGAGAATTTGTCTGTGCTCCCGGGGCGATTCCATTGTCGATAGCGGCTCATATGGGCCGTCCCCCTTCGCACACAAGACCCCCAAGTCACGGCCGCCAACCATGCAAAAATCCTGCAATGGAGAATGAATAGCCCCGATCACGCTCACTCCGTCAACGACATACGCAAGACTTACGCAAAAATCGCCGGTGCGACGGATGAAGCCTTTCGTGCCATCGAGTGGGTCCAGCAAAAAACAAGCGCTCCATTGCCGTCGAACAGCAGCAACAGGATGTTCTCCCTCTTCAGAAAGAATCGGAATATCAGGAAATTCATCGAAAAGCGCGCTACATATCGTCACGTGCGAGGCCAAATCCGCCTCGGTGACCGGCGAAGCGTCGTCTTTGTAGGACACCTCAAGGCCCGAGGATTCTGCGGCACGATACCGAACAGCGAGCTCTCGCCCACCCAAGGCGGCGATCCGCCCCAAAGCAATAGCAAACTTCTGCGATTCCATGGCTTTTTATGATAAGTGACAAAGTTTAGTAGTCGTCAAATATTGACAAAAATTGCAAACTTTGCGCTCAACCGGCTTCACCACGCTCTCGGACGCGCTCAACAAGCTGTTTGACATACGGATAGATTCGCTCCGCAATGACTTTCGCGCCCGCCTCGTTGGGATGGATGCCATCCGGCTGATTCAAGGCAGGGTCACCCGCCACGCCTTGCAGATAAAACGGATAGTAAAGAACATCGTACTGTTGCGAGAGACGCGTGAAGACAGCTTCATATTCATTGACGTACTCTTCACCCAGGTTGGCCATGGCCCGCATGCCGGTAAAAAGTACTTCGACATCATTCGCCTTGAACAACTCCAACATTTTCATGAGGTTGGATTCCATCTCCGCCGGGTCCACCCCGCGCAGGCCGTCGTTGGCGCCCAACTCCAGAATGGCGGCGTCCGGCGCATCCTCCAATAGCCATGGCAGCCGGGCCAAGCCACCCGCCGTGGTCTCGCCGGAAACGCCTGCGTTCACCACCTGCACGGCGTAGCCATCAGCATCGAGCATCGCCTGGAGCAATGCTGGCGGCGCTGCGTCGGGTGGGAGCCCGTACCCTGCCGTGAGGCTGTCTCCAAAAGCGAGAAGGGTGAGTGGCGGCATGGCCTTTCCTTGTGAATTCTCTGGGGTTTCAGCAGTTTCTGCAGTAGCGCCACCCCATGTCAGAAAAACGAGGAGAACGGTTTGCGCGAAAGTGAAAACGAGGTAGAGTAGCGGATGGGGCAGGATTCTCGATGCTCGACAACACGCTTTGATCCTGGGAGTGAGACGCATGGCTGGTTCCTTATTAACGCAGGAGGCGCAACGCGTTGGAAGTCGTACTGAAGACTCCTCAGCGCCAGACGCTGCGATTCATCTGGATGACATACATTTGACGTTACAAGGTGGAAGCGGTCCGGTCAACGTGCTTCGCGGTGTCTCGTTGCGAGTCCAACGTGGTGAAATCTTGAGCATTGTGGGTCCCTCCGGCTCTGGCAAAACAACCATGCTCATGGTCATGGCCGGCTTGGAGCGGCCGAGTTCCGGCCAAGTCATCGTGGATGGACAATCCCTCGGCGAGCTGGACGAAGATGGCCTTGCGCGGTTCCGCCGTGGCCGCGTCGGTGTTGTTTTCCAAGGATTTCATTTGGTTGGATCCATGACAGCGCTGGAGAACGTGGCCTTGCCGCTCGAGCTCGCCGGCCGGGAGGACGCCATGGACCGAGCCGCCGACAGTCTCGCCACCGTAGGACTCGCAGCTCGCCGGGATCATTATCCTTCACAGCTTTCCGGGGGTGAGCAGCAACGCGTCGCCATCGCCAGAGCGTTCGCTGGTGAACCGAGTCTGCTTCTCGCTGATGAACCCACCGGCAACCTGGACGCCGCTACGGGACGCATCATCATGGAATTGCTGATGAACCTGTCATCTCAGCATGGTGCGACCCTGGTCCTCATCACGCACGACGCCGGTCTCGCAGCCATGGCGGACCGCACGACAACGCTCCTCGATGGGCGCATCCAGGACAATCGCTCCGCGGCGCCGGCTCAAGCCCATGTCACTCAAGCGACGACGGAGCCTGAGTCGTGAAGGTTCTGGCTCGAAAACTCCTGCTCGTTGTGCGACTTGCGCGGCGTGAACTCCGCGGCGGCGTGCGCGGATATCGTGTCTTTCTCGCGTGCCTTGCGCTGGGCGTGGCGGCCATCACGGCGGTAGGCGTCGTCGCATCGTCCATGGATCATGCCGTCTCCCGGGACGCGCGCACACTGTTGGGCGGCGACTTCCAGATCAGCCAGGTCCATGTCCCTATTGCGGAAAACGTCCGTCAACAGATCGAAACTTATGGTGATACTGCTTCCTACGTACGCATGCGAGCCATGGCGCGAGCAGCGAAGGACAACCACTCCGCCGAGACTCCCCAGCGGCCCACGCTGGTGGAGCTCAAAGCCGTCGGGCCGGCCTATCCCTTGCTGGGGGACGTCGAATTCACGCCCGCCATGCCCCTGGAATCCGCCCTTGCTTCGCGGGATGGAACCTACGGCTGCATAGTGGCGCCCGAGCTACTGGAGCGTCTCGGAGTGGCTGTGGGCGACGCGCTTCAACTCGGTCGCGCTATACTGACCATCCGTGGCGAGTTGGTGCGCGAACCGGACCAGCCGTCCTCGTTCTTCGGCCTCGGCCCTCGGATTCTGCTCAGTCGTGCTGGACTGGAGACAACCGGCCTGCTCCAACCCGGCAGCGTGACGACCTATTATATGATTGTTCGGCTCGACGACCCCACACAGCTCGAAACGGTGAAGACAGAGCTGGAGGCTATGGCCGAACCGGGATGGCGGCTGAACGACTACCGCACCGCTTCGCCCCGTCTGGCGCGCTTCTTTGACAATCTTTCCGTCTACTTGACTCTGGTCGGCTTGGCGGCGCTCCTGGTGGGCGGCATCGGCGTGGCCAACGGCGTGCGCGCCTCACTGGAGACGAAGATGGAGGCCATCGCGGTGATGAAGTGCCTCGGCGCCGAGCGGCGCGAGGTCATCGCCATTTACCTGACGCAGACCATGGTCATGGCCCTGGCAGGCAGCGTGCTGGGAGTGACGGGCGGCTATGCGGCTGCGTTTCTTGCCACGCCTCTGCTGCAACAGCTGCTGACCGTGCCGGTCGCCATTGTGGTGGACGCCGGAACCATCGCGCTGGCATTGACGTACGGTCTGCTCACGGCTCTGGCCTTCGCCTGCTGGCCGCTCTCGGCGGCGGGCGGCGTCTCCCCTGCGCGGCTTTTCCGAGGGTACGGGGAGCCCACACAAGCCATTCCCACGCGAAAAACCGCGGTTGTGGTCACGCTGACGGGTCTTGCGCTGCTCGGCGTCACCATGCTCTTCGCCGGCAAACCGGGGCTGACGCTGGGCTTCGCCGGGGGCATCCTTCTCGCCATGATCATCTTCAGATTGCTGGCCAAAGTCGTGATGCGGACCGCCAAAGCCGCGCCCCGCTCGCGCAACCCCAGACTGCGCCACGCCGTGGCGAACCTGCACCGTCCCGGCGCGCCCACGCCGGCCGTCCTCTTTTCCCTTGGTCTCGGTCTGACGGTGCTGGTGACCGTCAGCCAAGTGGACGGCTCGTTACAACGCGCCATTGCCGAACAGCTCCCAGAGGGCGCGCCGTCGTTCTTCTTTCTCGATATCCCGGGGGGCAGCATCGACGAGTTCCGCGCCACTGTCGCCAGCGTGGCCGGGGTCAGCGAGTTGAATGACGAGCCCTCGGTCCGCGGCCGCATCACGCATATCAACGGCGTTCCCGCGGCGGAAGCCGCCGTGAGTGAGGACGTGGCCTGGGCGCTGCGGGGCGACCGTGGCGTCACCTTCGCCACGGCCCCCCCCGAAGGCTCCACCATCGTGCGTGGCGAGTGGTGGCCGCCGGACTACGACGGACCCCCGGCCATCTGCTTCGGGGAGGATCTGGCGCAAGGCTTCGGCGTGGGCCCCGGGGACACGCTGACCATCTCGGTGCTGGGTCGGCCCATCACCGCGACCATCGCTTGCACGCGCACCATCGAGTGGTCCTCCCTGGCGCTGAATCACGCGATCATCTTCGCTCCCGGGGTCCTGGAAAACGCGCCGCACGCATACATCGCCACGGCCTATACCGAATCGCAAACCGCCGAGGACGCCCTCTTCGCCGCCATTACCCGAAAATTCCCCAATGTGGTGGCGGTCTATGTCCGCGAAGCGCTGGAGGACGCCGAGGCCATCATCCGTGGCATAGGCATGGCCATTCGAGTGACCGCTTCCGTGACGCTGGCGGCAGGCCTGCTGGTGTTGACGCAAACCTTGGCCGCCACCATCCGCCGCCGCCAGTACGACGCAGTGGTCTTCAAAGCGTTGGGCGCAACCCGCTGGGACATCATGCAGATGATGATTCTCGAATTCATCCTGCTCGGCGCGGCCACCGCCTTGACGGCTGCGGTCATCGGCGCCGTCTTGGCCTGGGGGTTCGTTCACTACATCGCGAAATTGGAGTACGGCGTGCTCTGGGGGCCGCTCTTGTGGGTGACGCTTGGCGGAGTGGCTGCGACGTTGACCCTGGGCCTGGCGAGCATGCGGCAGGTGCTCTCCCGGTCCGCGTGGGAGGAGCTTCGCAATGAATGATCCCCGGCAGACGCGCACAGCCGCGGCCATGTCTGATGAATCGGCCAGCTCTGCTGCGCATGTTCACTTCTTTATTATTGCCATGGGGCAACGAATAAATTATGGTATTCACAACTCCACGAATCATTGGACAAAGGAATTGGGGCGTCCTTGGTCCAATGCCGTTGGAACTCCCCCCAAGCACTGCACGCGATTCGTTCATGATGCTCCCCGGTAACGCGTAACGACATGACGAAATCCCATACTCTCAGGGTCATTGTCCGCGAGAAGGACCCCGTCATGGCGAAGGTTATCGCCAACCAAGCAGCGTGCATAGGCCATCGCGTGATCGACTATGCCGACTCGGAGTTCAACCGCTTGAACAGCGACGGCGCCCTGGATTTCGTGCTCGTGGCGCTGGACATCGCACAGGCGGATGACGGCGCATTCCTGCAGGAAATGGCGAACTCGACGCCCCCCACCCCCTGCTGCGTGATGGCCCCGCCACGCGCCGCCTTGCCGAAAGCGCTCGAAGAAATCGGCGTGGTCTGCCTGCAACAGCCCTTCTCCACCGACAAACTGGAGACGGCCATGACGCGCGCCATCTCCCGACTGCCCGAACCCCACGCCACCACGTACCGCAACAGCCTCATCCCCGCCAGACGCGCGCTGCTCTTCGATCATGCGGACAAACCCAAAAGCGACCCCAACGCTTTGCCAGGCGTCACCGACGCAGCTCTGCTGGAATGGCTGCTCTCCAAGCGGCGGCCCAGCGCCAACGTGCCCAGCGAAGTGCGAGCCCAAGACAGCGCACTGCTGGAAACCTTCGATGAACTTTCTCCCGAAGCCGCAGAAATCTTCGCCGATCCCGTGGTGACAAGCGCCCCCGGCGCCGACAAACCGCTGGATGAAGACGCTTCTTCGGAAAGACCGCAAAGCGCCCCGGCGGATCATGAAATCGCCTTCCCGGACCTCTCGCCACCTTCAAGGGGAAAAGCCGTGGAAACCGCCAAGGAAAGCACCCAGACCAAAGCGCGCCGGCTGCTCTCCAAAGGCAAGGACGCCCTCTCCAGAAACGACATGGAACTGGCCTTGCGCTGTTTTACTGGGGTCCTGCAGCTTTCCGTTGGCAATCCGCAAGCATACAAAGGGCTTGCCGTTGTCTACACGCGCATGGGCGACGTGAGCCGGCGGCGGCACGCGCTCTTCATGGCGGCGCGTGGATATGTGTGGGCAGACAAGCTGGAGAAAGCCAGCGCGCTGTACGAAGTCCTCTGCAAGGAGTGCGACTCCCCGGAAAACCCCTTCGTGGCCGTGGCCATGACGCTGACGGAACGTGGCCGCACGCAGCAGGCGCAGCATCTGTTGCATCGCGCTCGCGACCTGCAGCCCAGTGACCCGCGCTTGCTGCTGGCGCTAGCGCGACTTGCTTCCGAACACGAAGACACCGTGCTCGCACTGCAGGCCCTCGACAGCCTGCTTGCAATCCATCCGGAACACACGGTGGCCAAGGCCCTGCGCGACGCCCTGCGCAACGGGTCCTCCCAGAACGCCGCGCGGACCCAGCTGCCCTCCGTGGACCTGGACTCCCTCCAGGACTAGGCCGCCGCGCACTTTCCCACGCCGCCGTGTTGTCCCCAACCCGGCATTGATGGTATCATCCCCCTTGTGGCCGCGGCCGCCACGGAAGTCCTTCCTTGACGCCGCGCGTTCAGCTGACCACCAGCGCCATAAAGGGGACGCTCATGGCAACCATCATCGCCGCGGACATCGGTGGAACCTCCAGCCGTTTCGGGCGTTTCCGGACGGAATCGAGCCCGGACGACAACGCGCTCGCCATCACCCTGGAACACAGCGCCCGGTTCGAAACCGCCTCCACCAAGAGCTTCAAGGACCTGCTGCGCATGGCGGCGGAAGCAGGCTTCCCACTGCAGGCTTGCGATGGCGCCGTTCTCGCCACCCCGGGGGCCGTCCAGCGCGGCGTCTTCGTCGCAATGCCCAATGTTTCCTGGGATATAGACCTGGAAACGCTTGATGAACACACCGTCCCCGGCCTCCACAAAGTCCAGCTCATCAACGACTTCATCGCCCAAGCTTACGCCATCCCGACCCCCATCGGGGAAGCGGCGCAGCTCGTCAAAACCGGCGACGCCGACCCCAACGGCGTGGTCGCCGTCATCGGCGCCGGCACGGGCCTCGGCCACGCAGCCTTGGCGCGCAGTCGTGACGGACAGCGCAACGCTGTGGCCTCCGAAGCGGGTCACGCCGCGTTCGCTTTCATCGGCGAAACCGAAGAATCCTACCACGCATTCCTCCGGCAGAAAACGGGACTCCCCTACGCGTATGGCGATATGGTCGTCTCGGGAACGGGCCTCTCCATGGCGCACGAATATCTGACCGGCGAAGCCTTGGCGCCGCCGGACGTCATCGCTGCGGCTCATCCGGAAACGCTTGCGCTTTTTTCGCGCTTCTACGCCCGCGCCGCCCGCCACTACGCGCTGAACATCGTCTCCATGGGCGGCCTGTACATCGCCGGCGGCGTGGCGGCCAAAAACCCCGAGTTGGTGGACTGCGAGGCCTTCCGCGAGGAATTCGTCCGCTCGCCCACGTATCACGAACTGCTCATGCACATGCCCATCCGCCTCATCCGCGATGAATCCTCCGGCCTCTGGGGCGCGGCTTATCACGCCGCCCAACGCCTGGGCCTTGCGGATTGACGTCGCTCAGGAGCACCCATGCCGGAAAAATTCCTTCAAGCGCACGCCGAATACGAACGCGAACGGACGTCCCAACTAGACGCCGAAGAAAGCGAAGCCGCGCATTGTCATGTGGAAAAAGCCGAGACGCCGTGCTCGCTCGTCATCTTCGGCGCCACTGGCGACCTCGCCTCACGCAAACTCTTTCCCGCCTTGCGCGATCTCGCTGCTTCAGGCAAGCTGCCGGATTCTTTCATTTTCATGGGCATTGGCCGCACCGAACTTTCGGACGAGGCCTTCCGTGAACGCATCCGGGAGAGCCTGGAGGAAACCGGCTACGACGACTCCACAGGCGCGATGGCGACAATCGTCGACCGCAGTTTCTACTGCCAGGCGGACACCAGCGATGCGCAGGCCTTCAAGGCAATCGCCAAGCGTTTGGAGGATTTGGAGCGCGAACACAGTGTGCCGAAGAACAGACTTTTCTATCTCGCCGTGCCGCCGTTCATCTATGAGGAGATAGCCCTCGGCCTCGGCAGCGCCGGCCTCCACAGCGAGGAAGGGGGGTTTTCCCGCATCGTCATAGAGAAACCATTCGGCCACGATCTCGCTTCCGCACGCAGTCTGGACGCTTCGTTGCACAAGCATTTTCGCGAACACCAGATATTCCGTATAGACCACTACCTCGCCAAAGACACGGTTCAGTCCATCCTGCTGTTGCGCTTCGCCAACGCCGTCTTCGAACCGCTCTGGAATCGCAACTATGTGGATTACATCAAGATCACCGCCGCCGAGAGCCTCGGCGTGGAACACCGCGCCGGCTACTACGACAAGGCCGGGGTGTTGCGGGACATGTTCCAGAACCATATGATGCAGTTGCTGGCGCTCTCCGCCATGGAGCCTCCCTCCATCTTCAAGGACGACCGCGTTCGCGACGAAAAAACGAAAGTATACAGAGCATTGCGCCCATTCCCCATGGACCGTTTCGATGACCATCTGGTGCTGGGGCAATACTCCGCCGGCGTCATCGGAAACTCCAAGGTCGCTGCGTACATTGATGAACCCAACGTCGCCAACGATTCGCTGACGCCTACCTTCGCCGCTATGAAAGTCTATATCGACAACTGGCGCTGGCAGGGCGTGCCCATCTACATGACCTCCGGCAAGCGACTGCGCGCCAAGCACACGGAGATTGTAGTACAGTTCAAGGAGGTGCCTTTTTCCATGTTCCGGGAGGCGTTGGGCGAACACATCTCCGCCAATCGTCTGGTGCTCTCCATACAACCCAAGGAAGAAGTCAGCCTGACATTCCAGACCAAGGTGCCAGGTCCCATGTGTCTGCGTACCGTGAACATGAGCTTCGACTACAACAGAGGCTTTGTCGGACCAAAAATGGACGCATACGCCAAAGTGCTGCTTGACTGCATGCTCGGCGACCATACGCTATTCTGGCGTCAGGATGCCGTGGAGCTGTGCTGGGGTTTTCTCACGCCAATCATCATGGAATGTGATTGCGAGGAGCTCAAACAACAGCGTCTATTTCTCTACAAAGCTGGCTCTGATGGTCCGCAACAGGTCAAGCGACTGTGGGGCAGCATGTAGATGGAGACATTTTATCGGTTTCTGCAGAACGAATCGACCTTCGTCACCCAGGCGGCGGATGAAATCTCGGGCTTCATCGAAGAGGCCGTGGACGCTCGCGGCGTTGCCCGGGTGGCCTTGGCTGGCGGCTCTACGCCCAAACCGATATACGAACAACTCGCATTGCGGTCTTTGCCCTGGCCGCACATCCGGCTTTTCCTGGGTGACGAACGACTCGTTCCCCCGGATGCCCCGGAGAGCAACGCCGCCATGGTCCGCGACTCCCTGCTGACCCCTGCGGGCCTTGCGCCGAATACGCTGCTTCACCCCGTCCCGCAAGGCATGGCGGAGGATCCCGGGAGGTGCGTCGCTCATTTCGAAAACGCGCTGACCCGCGCGCTGGGCCCCCTGGACGACCCCACCGCGAGCTTGGATCTCGTGATCCTCGGCATGGGCGCTGACGGCCACACGGCCTCGCTCTTTCCCAGCGCGCCGGCGCTTGCCTTACGTGACCGCCGCGTGGCGCACGTGCCGGCGGATGATGTCTCCCCCGGCCTCGCTCCGCGCGTGGATCGACTCACGCTGACTCTGGCCGCCATCAACGACGCCCACGCCGTCCTCTTTCTGGTGACCGGACGCAGTAAACTGGCGCATGTCCGCGCCATCGCCGACGGCGACGCCGCCGAATTGCCGGCCGCCATGGTGGCGCCGCGAGAGTGTCTTGTCTGGCGGTTGCTTGAATCCGACTAACCTCCGAGGAGCCCATATGGACACCCCTCTCTTCGATCGCGCCGTGAACACCATCCGCTTTCTCGCGGCGGACGCCGTGCAACAGGCCAACTCCGGCCACCCCGGCGCGCCCATGGGCATGGCGGTCCCTGCATTCCTGCTCTACGACGAGATCATGCGACACAATCCGGCGGACCCGACATGGCCCAACCGTGACCGGCTCGTACTCTCCGCAGGCCACGCCTCCATGCTGCTCTACGCCTGCCTCCACCTCTTCGGCTACGACCTCCCTCTGGACGAGATCAAGCTGTTCCGCCAGTGGGACAGCAAGACGCCCGGCCACCCGGAATACGGCCTCACCCCCGGCGTGGAAGCCACCACCGGGCCCCTGGGCCAAGGCTTCGCCAATGGCGTGGGCATGGCCATGGCGCAAGCGTTTCTCGCTTCACGGTTCAACCGAGGGAAACACACGTTGTTCGATCATTACATATACGCCATCTGCTCAGACGGCGACATGCAGGAGGGCGTGGCCTCCGAAGCCGCCAGCCTGGCCGGCCATCTGGGGCTGGGCAAACTCATCTATCTCTACGACGACAACGCCGTGCAGATCGAAGGCGGCACGGAGCTCGCTTTCTCCGAGGACGTCCCCGCGCGTTTCAAGGCCTATGGCTGGCATGTGCAAGACAGGGTGGACGCCCTGGACGCCGAGGGCCTGCGCCTTGCCATCGCCGCCGCACAGCGGGAAACGGCTCGCCCCTCGCTCATCCCCGTGCGCTCCGTCATCGGGTACGGCAGCCCCGAAGCAGGCACGGCGGCTGTCCACGGCTCCCCCCTGGGAGACGACAATCTCTCTGCCGCCAAGCAGACTCTGGGCTGGCCGACGGAGCCCCGCTTCCTCATCCCGGAGGATGTTTTGGAGCATACCCGCATGGCCGTGGGCCGCGGCGCTGCCGAACAGGCGGAGTGGGAGGCCCGGCTGAAAACCTTTGCTCAAGACCACCCGGAGGACGCTGCGACCTTGCGCGCCTGGCTGGCCAGCGAGCTTCCTGCGGAGGTGGGCCCGGCCCTGCGCGCCCTCGCCGAGGACTTCATCACCCAGGGCGCCAAACTGGCTACGCGCGCGGCCTCCGGGCAGAGCATCGCCGCCATAGTGGAGCATATGGGGAATCTCGTGGGCGGCTCCGCGGATCTCGCGCCATCCAACAACACCATCCAGAAGAACAATCCGCATTTCACGCGAGAAGCTCCGGGCCAGAACGTCCACTTCGGCGTCCGCGAACACGCCATGGGCGCCATCCTCAACGGCATGGCTTATCACGGCGGCGTGCGACCCTATGGCGCCACTTTCCTGACATTCGCCGACTACATGCGCCCGCCCATGCGGCTGGCTGCGCTGTCGCACCTCAACCCCATCTACGTGTTCACGCATGACTCCATCGGCCTGGGCGAGGACGGTCCCACGCATCAACCTATAGAACATCTGATGAACCTGCGCGCCACCCCCAATCTCACCGTCATCCGCCCTGCAGACGCTGCGGAAACAGCCTATGCGTGGCTGGCCGCCTTGCAGCACGACCATGGCCCCACGGCGCTCTCCCTTACCCGGCAGAAGCTGCCCATGCTGGACCACGACGCCTGCGCCTCCCCGGAAGGCGTACTCCGCGGCGGTTACGTGCTCTGGGAAAACGAGGCGACGCCACGCCTCATCCTCATGGGGTCCGGCTCGGAGACGCAACTCGCTTACGCAGCCGGCAGGCGACTGGCGGAAGAAGGCGCCGCCGTGCGTGTGGTCTCCCTGCCCTCGTGGGAGCTCTTCGAGGCGCAAGACGACGCTTATCGCGAAGCCGTGCTGCCAGCCGCAGTGCGCGCGCGCGTGGCCGTGGAAGCCGGCGCCGCCTGGGGGTGGGAACGGTACGTGGGTCTGGACGGACGCGTGGTTGGGCTGACGGACTTCGGCGCCAGCGCGCCCTACGAGACCATCTACGAGAAGCGCGGCGTGACGGCGGACGCTGTCTACACTGCCGCCAAGGAGCTGCGCGCATGACCGGCCAGGGACACGACCCGCTTGACGACTTCAAACGGCAAGCCGCCATCGCTGCTGTGGACGCCGTGGAGTCCGGCATGGTGGTGGGCCTCGGTCACGGCTCCACGGCCATCCACGCCGTGCGGGAACTCGCCGCGCGGTTGGCCGATGGCCGCGTGCTGGACGTGCGGGGCGCGCCCTGCTCCCGGGAAGTGGCCGCCAAGGCGCGCAGCCTCGGCATCCCCCTGGTCACCCTGGAAGACGTGGACGCTGTCGACCTCACCATCGACGGCGCGGATGCGTTGACTTCCGACTGCGACGCCATCAAGGGCGGCGGCGGGGCTCTGCTCTCGGAGAAGATCGTCCACCAGAACAGCCGTCGTGTCATCCTTGTCGCCGATCACACCAAGCTCTCCGGCGCGCTTGGGAGCAACCACGCCCTGCCGGTGGAGATCGCCC
>CAYVWB010000009.1:2931-68707 GCA_964455395.1 uncultured Desulfovibrionaceae bacterium | reverse complement strand
TCGCCCCTTTCGGCTGGGGCGCGCAGCATCGTTTCATCAGCGAACTTGGGGCGGATGCGACCCTGCGCCGCGCTGCTGCGGCCGATGGCGAGATAGAGCCATTCGTCACGGACCACGGCCACTACATCCTCGACTGTCGGTTCGGCCCCATAGACGACCCGGACAGACTTGCTTATGTCCTTTCGAGTCGCGCCGGCGTCATGGAACACGGCCTCTTCATCAACCTCGCACAGGAAGCGGTGGTGGCCGGCCCGGACGGCGTGGTGAGGCTCAACCGCGGCGCCGCCTTGCTCTGACCGAGCGCGCCGTCACGGCGTGACTCTTGGACTGCAAGGGCGCATGCACAAGGAGACCGTGACATGTCCCCCAAGCGCCTCATCATCATCGGCGGCAGTGACGCGGGAGTCAGCGCAGCGTTGCGCGCCCGTGAGCTCGTCCCGGAGCGCGATCGCTTGGAGGTCGTCATGCTTGTGGCGGACGACTACCCCAACTACTCGATCTGCGGCCTGCCTTTCCTGCTGAGCGGCGAAGTCCCCGAACCCTCGCGCCTGGCGCACCGCACCCGCGGTGAGATCGAAGCCGCCGGCGTCACGGTGCGGCCGCGGCACACCGCCATCTCACTGGACGCCGCCGCCCGCACTGTGCTTCTGCAGGACGACGGCGGCCACGAGCTGTCGCTGGATTACGACGTCTGCGTCCTCGCCACAGGAGCGCTGTCCAAGGCGCCGCCCATCGCCGGGCAAGAACTGGAGGGCGTCTTCCACATGCGCTTCATGGATGACGCCCTGCTCATCCGTCGCTTTCTGGAGACGCGTCAGCCGCGCACCGCGCTCATCGTGGGCAGCGGGTACATCGGTCTGGAGATGGCGGACGCGTTCACCCGCCGCGGCGTGCGGACAACCCTCGCCGGCCGTGCGCCGAGCGTGCTCAAGACCGTGGACGACGCTCTGGGCGCCATGGTGGCGGAGGAACTCGCCCGCCACGGCGTCACCGTGTTCAGCGGGGTGGAGGCGGCCTCCCTGCAGCCGGAGGGCGACGGCCTGCTCCTGTTGGGCAAAGGCGTGGAGGCGCGCGGCGACATGGCGCTCATCGCCACGGGGGCGCAGCCCAACACGGCCCTCGCCGAGGCTGCGGGCGTGACGCTCGCTCATGCGCATGGCGGGGCTATCGCCGTGTCGCGGACCATGGCCACGAACCTCCCGGGGGTATTCGCCGCGGGGGACTGCGTGACAACCTGGCGCAGACTGGTGGAGCGCGATGGCTACCTGCCGCTGGGGACCACCGCGCACAAGCAGGGCCGCGTGGCCGGGGCCAACGCCGTGATGGCGCTGGGCTTCGGTGGGGGTGAAACGCGCTTCGCCGGCAGCCTGGGCACGCAAGTGGTGCAGATCTTCGACCTCATCGTGGCGCGCACGGGGCTGCGCCCCGTCGAAGCGACGCAAGCCGGCTTCCAACCCCGTACCGTGGATTTCACCTGCGACGATCACAAGGCGTACTACCCCGGGGCCACGCCACTGCGCATCCTCTTGACAGGAGACGCCGTTTCCGGGCGGCTGCTGGGCGTCCAGCTGGCGGGACGCCGCGGCGCCGAGGTCGCCAAACGGGTGGACATCGCTGCAGCGGCGCTACACCACGGCATGGGCGTCGCCGACCTCCTGGACTACGACCTGAGCTACACGCCGCCGCTTTCGAGCCCGTGGGACCCGGTGCAGATGGCCGCGCAGGCGTGGCTGACCATGTGACGGCGCCCCTCCACGTCCTTCCCCCCCACAAACGGCCCCTGGCGAGACCAGGGGCTTTTTTTTGACGCGAGTGCTCGCCGCACGGCCTCCCCTATTCCCCAACCGAGAAGTATCTGATACATTCGTAGCGGGTATTTCATGGTCACCCTGACGCCGGAAGCAGGGATATTTCGGGAAAAAAACCGGCCAGAGCAAAAACCACCATTGACACCCATACCCCCTATGGGTATTTATCTTTCTTAAGAAGGATGGCTACAGCGCGCATTCCTGGAGTCCTGTCACTAGGCTCCATTCGTTTAAGGCTGCTGCGCGTGAGTATGACGCCTTTTCCCAGGCGGCCGCCACCGCGCGGTCACCACGAAATGAACCGCCATGATTTCAAGACAATGCAACAACCCTTGACCAGCACGTCACACAGGCGGCCTCCGCCGCCCCATACCCCCCGTGCACGGGGCTTCCAGGGAGAACGCCATGGCGCACCCATCTCAGCCCAAGCCCGCGGTTGCATCCGGGTCGCCCCCGGAGCGCGTGTCCTCCACACTCTCATCCCCCGTGTCTCCCGAAGCGGGAGCGCTCGCCCGCCCAGCCTTGGGAGTGTTCGCGGGCCTCGCTGTGTTGCTGGCGGTAATCATGGCGGCCCCGCTGCTCATGGCCAGCCAGCCGCCGCACCCCACGCAACCCACGCCGGACGCCCACGGCGCCGAACAGGCGCGGCAGCTTTCCATGGAGCCCAAACGCTGGATCACCGCAGACCATTCCCAGCACGAGGCGCTTCAAAAGGAGTTCACCTCCGGCCCGGAGGTCACCGCGGCGTGTCTCTCCTGCCATAACGAGGCCGCGCTCCAGGTGCATCAGACCATCCACTGGACATGGAAATGCCCCCATGACGAGAGCGGTCAAATGGGCAAATACGGCGCAACGCTGAACAATTTCTGCGTGGCCGTACCCTCCAACGAGCCAAGGTGCACCTCCTGCCACGTGGGCTACGGTTTCAAGGACGCTTCCTTCGACTTCAACGATCCCACCCGGGTGGACTGCCTCGTCTGTCACGACTCCACGGGGACTTACAAGAAATTCCCCTCCGGCGCCGGCTACCCTGTGGACGAAGCCAAAGTCTTCAAGGGCAACGGCAAGACCTACTATCCTCCGGACTGGAACAAGGTCGCGCAGTCCGTGCAGCGGCCCGGCCGCCAGAACTGCGGCGACTGCCACTTCAAAGGCGGCGGGGGCGACGGCGTCAAGCACGGCGATCTGGACACCTCCCTGCTCCATCCCTCCCGCGAGCTGGACGTCCACATGGCGACGGAAGGCCCCGACTTCAGCTGCGTGCGTTGTCACACCACCGAAGCGCACAAGATCGCCGGCCGGTGCTACAAGAATCCCGCCGCCACGGACCGCGGCTCCCTCATCGACAATGACCAGATCAGCCGCATCACCTGCGAATCCTGCCACACCGCCAAGCCTCACAAACCAGGCGTGAAAGCCAACGATCACACCGACAAGGTGGCCTGTCAGAGCTGCCACATCCCCACCATGGCGCGCGCCAAGCCCACCAAGACGTGGTGGGACTGGTCCAAAGCCGGCAGGATGCGCAACGGCAAGCCCTATGAAGAGGAGGGCCCTCTCGACAGAAACGTCTATGTGACCAAGAAAGGCGAGTTCCGCTGGGAGATGAACATCGTCCCGGAATACCACTTCTTCAACGGCTCCATGTTCTATCTCACCTTGGATGACGAGATCGACGCCACGCAGGAAGTGGCGTTGAACTGGCCTGTGGGCGAATATGACGACGCGGACTCGCGCATCTATCCCTTCAAGGCGCACCGCGGCAAACAACCTTACGACAGCGAGCTGAACCGCATGGTGGTCCCGCACCTCTTCGGCAAGGACGAGAGCGCGTACTGGAAGAGCTACGACTGGACCAAGGCCATCGCTTCCGGTCAACAGGCTGCGGGTCGGGATTTCAGCGGTGAATACGACTTCGTGCAGACGGTCTACTACTACCCGACCACGCACATGGTCGCGCCCAAGGAAAAGAGCCTGGCGTGCGAGAGCTGCCACAGTCGGGATGGTCGGCTTGCCAACTTGGCCGGCTTCTACCTCCCCGGCCGGGACAGCTTCGCCATGATCGACTTCCTTGGCTACACCGGCGCCCTCATCGCCCTCCTCGCCGTGCTGGGCCACGGGCTGTTGCGCTGGTGGAGCTGCCGCAAACAAAGGAGCAATTAAATGAGCAACGCCTCACACCTCCCCGACTCCTCGGCAAAAGGCGCCACCCAGGCTGAACTGCAGGGCGATCCGCGGCGCATCTTCCTCTACTCGCGGTTCGAACGCATCAACCACTGGCTGCAGGCCGCGCTGGTGCTCACGCTGCTGGTCACCGGCTTCGAGGTCCACGGCAGCTACAGCCTGCTGGGCTACGAGAACGCCTTCCACACGCACAACTTCTGCGCATGGGCGTGGCTGGTGCTCTTCATCTTCGACCTCTTCTACCTCGCCGTGACCGGAGAATGGCGTCAGTACGCGCCCACCTACCGCAAACTCTGGGACGTGGCCCACTACTACATGGTCGGCATCTTCCGCGGCGAGAAGCATCCCGTGCCCAAGAGCGAGCGCGCCAAGCACAACCCCTTGCAACGCCTCACGTATCTGGGGGTGGTCACAGTGCTCATCCCCTTCCAGATGGCCACTGGCTTCGTCTATTACTATTACAACGAGCTCAACCCTTCCCTGGGATTCGTGGCGGCCTTGCACACCATCGGGGCCTTCGCGTTTCTCATCTTCCTCATCGTCCACGTCTACATGACCACCACAGGCCACACGGTGTTCTGCCACATCAAGGCCATGTGCACAGGCTGGGAGGAAGTGGAAGGCCATTGCCGCCTCCCTGAGACCGAAGCCAAGGAAGGCCGCGCCAAGGCGTGACGCCTCCGGCGATCCCCCACCATGCGACGCCCATGGGCCGCAGCGCGACTCGCCACCGCGCGGCGGCCCATGTTCGTTGAAGACGGATCGCACGGCCAACCCTGGGCGTCCGCTCTGCCGGGATCCGACGCGGACGACGAACGATTGCGCACAGACCGCATTTCCCGCATCATGGGGCCTCCGGAGGGACGCGCATCCGCCTCGTGCAGAGGACGTCTCGACAGCTTCCCGCCGGTCCCGCACGTCGCGTCGCCATCCACCCACCCAAGGGAGCCCACGCATCATGTCCGAGCACACTTTGCTGATCGAGTCCATCACCCGCCGCCTTGACCGCGGCGAACCGGCCGCCCTCGCCACCATCCTCCACCAGGACGGCTCCACCCCGCGCACCGCCGGCGCGCGCATGCTGGTGACTCCGGATGGCGTCGCGGCTGGCACCGTCGGCGGCGGCCAAGCGGAGGGCATGGCGCAGGCAATCTGCCTGGAAATGCTGACGAACCACCAAGGCGAGAACGCCCGGGCGCGACTGATGGTCATCGACATGGCTGGCGGCGAACAGCGCGGCGACACGGACATGGACATGATTTGCGGCGGCCGCCTGGAAATGCTCCTCGAAGTCGTCGCCCCGGGCGGCATGTCCCACGTGGCCTTCTCCGCCGCCGCCGCGGCGCTGCGTCGCCACCACCCTGTCACCCTGGCGACGCGACTCTCCCCTGTGGAAGGCGACGCCGAGGCCGTGACATTGACGCGTTGCGCCCTCGTCCAAGGAGACAACGACACGGCGCAGCACGGCGCGCCATTTCCCGGGGACACGCTGGATGCTCTGGGTGTGGCCGAATCGCCGGCGTGGCGCCTCGCGCAGGACCCGCAGAACGACGCGCGCTGGCTCGTGGAGACGCACGCGCCTCCGGCCACCGTCTACCTGTTCGGGGCGGGCCACGTGGCCCAGGCCACCGCGGCCGTGGCTGCGCTGGCCGGCTTCCGCGTGGTCGCCCTGGACGACCGCCCGGAGTTCGCCTGCCGCTCGCGTTTTCCACAGGCGGATCGCGTCATCATTCTGGAATCATTCGACAACATCTTCACCCCCGAGTCCCTGGACGAACCCATGGACGCGCGCAGCCATCTCGTCATCGTCACCCGCGGTCACAGCCACGATGGCCTTGTGCTGCGGCAGGCGCTGGCGACGGAAGCCGGCTACATCGGCATGATCGGCAGCCGCTCCAAGCGGGAGGCGACGTACGCCAAAATGCGTGAGCATGGCTTCACTGACGTAGATTTGGCGAGGGTTCACAGCCCCATCGGGATCGCCATCGGCGCGCAGACGCCCGAAGAGATCGGCGTGAGCATCGTCGCCGAGCTCATCCAACGCCGTCACGAGAACAATACATGAGGCAGCGCGCGGACGTTGACTCCACTCTTGGCGCCATCGTCATCGCCGCAGGTTTTTCCTCCCGCATGGGCGCGCTGAAGCCGCTCCTGTCGGTGGCCGGCCGGACCATGCTCTCACGATGCGTCGAGCTGTTCCGAAAAGCCGGCGTCACGCCGCTCGTCGTCACGGGACACGCTGCAGAGCAGGTCGGGGCCGCGGCGGCGGGGCTGGGCGCTTCCGTCATCCACAACCCCAAATATTCCGAGGGCATGCTCTCGTCGATCCAGGCGGGATTCGCCGCCTTGCCCAGCCGAGTCGAGGCGGCGTTCCTGCTGCCGGCGGACATCCCCTTGGTGCGACCGTCGACCATCGACCGACTCCTGACTGTCTGGCGCAACACCACGGATTCACGAGCGATCTGCATCCCCCACTTCCATGACGAGCCGGGGCATCCGCCACTCATCGGGGCGGCCCATTTTGCAGATATTCTCAAATATGACGGATCATTCGGCATGCAAGGCTATCTGCAGAACGTCGATACCACGGCGGTCCCCACAGCTGACGCGTTCATCCTCCTGGACATGGACACCCCGCGCGCTTTGGCGGACGGCGACGCCCGCGCCCGGCGCAACGCTATACCCACGGCATCCGAAGCCGAAGCGCTGCTGAAACTCGCCGTGGATGAGGGGTACGCCAATAGAGGGGTGGTCGCCCACTGCCGCGCTGTGGCGGCTGGGGTGGAGCGCCTTGCAACAGCGCTGCGTCACGCCGGACTCGCGTTGGATGTGGAGGCGGTCACGGCCTCAGCCTTGCTGCATGACGTGTGCCGGTTGCATCCACAGTATGCGGCTGCGTCCGCAACTTACGTCGAGGCGGCTGGTTTTACGGCCGTGGCCCCTTGGATCGCCTCGCACTTGAAGCATGAAGCAATTCACCATGCGGCGATCACCGAAGCGGAGGTGATTTATCTTGTGGATACAATCATAAGCAATGCATCTTTCTCTGCATCGACATGGCGCAATGATTTGATGCGCGCCGCGGAGACAAGCGCAACAGAGCCTGCTGCATTCAACGGGGCCGAACAGGATGTCGCGCTGCGATTATTAGAGCGCATGGAGGCGTTTTTAGAACGCTCCATCCTCGCCATCGTCCGTGGTGGCTGAACGTCACAGGGGCGGCTTCGGGTCGGTCCCATAACCATCCACCCAGCCCCCCATATTCTTGAGGCTTCCGCCCGAGGGCCGCGATCAGGCCTCTTCGCGTGGCGGACTCGCCGTCACGCAGACGCCACGGTCCTCCAGGAGCGCTTTGAGCGCGTGCATGGCTGGCTCCAGGCGTTCGCCATCGTGGGTAAGGGAGCGCTCCAGGTCGATGAGCGCGCGCTCGATGGCGAAGCACCGCAGCAGGGCAGCCAGCGCAGGCGGGTCGCCGCCGATATCCGAGTCGGCCCCATTGGCCCATTCACCGCCATTCTGCGCCCCTGCGGCGTCCCCATTTTCCGGGGCGAAGCCTTGGCCGGCGGTGATCTCGAGGTAGCCGTCCAGGAAAGCGCGCCCCACGGTCTCACTGAAGGGGTCCACAACGGCGTCGAGTTCATCAGCCGTTTCATCCCAGATGGCGTGCTCGCGGTAGGACTCGTGGGCGGCGTTGTAGATGGAAAGCAGCATGCCGGCCACGTCCCGCAAGGGGGAGCGCTTGAGCCGGCGGTCTCCCACGGAGCGTTGGGTCTCGCCTTCGAAGTCGGTGAGCACGAAATCCTTGCCGGTGAAGAGAGTCTGGCCCAAGTGGTAATCGCCGTGAATGCGCGTCTTTTTCACTTTGAGCCGCATGCGGGTGATGGCGCCCACGCGTTCCAGCAGTTCCGGTTCCGCAGCGAGCACCTGCGCAGCGAGGCGGCGGGTGGGCTCCTCCATGGAGGCCTTGCCGTCGCGCAGTGAGATGAGCGTCTTGCGCACCAGGTTGCGGAAGGACTGGTAGACAGACCGCTGGTAGAGCGTGGTGAAGGGCTCCGGGTCGAACCCGGGGCCTTCGGCGAGGGCTCTGTGGCATTCCCCCGTGCGGCGCCCCAGCACTCGGGCCATCTCCAGCAGGAACTCGCCCACGCCGGGGCTTGCCGGCGCAGCGCCGTTTTCCGCCGCGCGCTCCAGATGGCGGCGGAAGGCGTCCTTCACGTACTCGTACCCCTCCTGATGTCCCGGGATGTATGCTTGCAGCACGCCCAGGCTCGTCACTTTGGAGCGGGACTCCTCGTAGGAGAGCGCGCCCAGGAAGCGCGGCGTGTTGGCGAAGGCGTTGGCTCGGGTGAAGTATTCCAGGAGCTCCACCTCGGGGTTCACGCCCTCATCCACGGGTTGATAGAGTTTGAGGAAGAAGCAGTCGCTATAGAGCAAGCCGACGTTGTTCATCTCTCCGCTGAAGACGCTGGAGGTGACGCCCATGGGGTATTCGCGGGCTTTGGCGGCCAGTTCGCGTGTGGCGTGGGCCGCCACCTCGCCCCGAGCGCCTTTGAGCCGGCGCTTGCGGGTGAAGAGGCTCAACAACGCGTCGCGCACGGCGCGGCGGTGGCATCCGTTCACCAGCAGGGCTTCTTCGTCCTTGCCCAGGCGAATGTTGGCGATCACGGTCTGGGGCAGCTCCACTTTGAGCCGGGCTGCTTCCTCCCCCCGGACCAGGGAGAGCGGCATGAAGCACATGTTGGGCGCGCCGCTGGCGTAGCCGAGTTCGAAGAGGACGAAGGCGGTGTCCTGCAGCTCCGGCGCGTGCATGATGTCGAGGATCTGGAGCTTGACGAGCCGGCGGTAGCTGGCGCCGGGCCAGCCCACGTGGGTGAGGTGCGCGACCATGACATCCTCGGCAAGCCGCTGCCGCATGGCTTCGCCCATGAACTCCTTGACGCCGCCTTTGAGGGCGATGGTGGGCAGGGGCGCTTCGCGGGGTCCTTCGGTCACGGCTTCCAGGTCGAACCAGAAATAGTCGTTGGGTCCCAGGGGCAGCACGTAGGCTTCTTCCGTGATGTCCGGGAACCGCGCGCCGCCGAAGACGTCCACAGGCGTCATGCCAGCGTGGTCCGAGAGATCCAGCCGCGCCACCTGGGAGAACCGCGAGAGGTTGGCGATGACCAGCACGCGCTCGTCCTCGTATTCCCGTACGAAAGCAAGGACCTTGGGGTTGTCGCAGCCCACGAATTCGATGCCCCCGCGGCCGAAGGCCTTGTAGCGTTTGCGCATGCTGATGACGCGGCGCATCCACCACAGCAAGGAGGAGAGGTTCTGCTCCTGGTTTTCGACGTTGACGACTTCGTAGTGGTATTCGGGGTCGATGACCGTGGGCAGGTAGAGTCGTTGGGGATTGGTCTTGGAGAAGCCGGCGTTTCTGTCCGGACTCCACTGCATGGGGGTGCGCACGCCGTCACGGTCGCCGAGGTGGTAGTTGTCGCCCATGCCGATCTCGTCCCCGTAGTAGACGATGGGCGTGCCTGGAAAGGAAAAGAGGATGAAGTTGATGAGCTCTATCTTGCGGCGGTTGTTGTTCATCAAAGGCGCCAGCCGGCGGCGGATGCCCAGGTTGATGCGTGCGCGGCGGTCTCGGGCGTAGACGCGATACATGTAGTCGCGTTCCTCGTCGGAGACCATCTCCAGGGTGAGCTCGTCGTGGTTGCGCAGGAACATGGCCCATTGGCAGTTCTCCGGTATGGCCGGGGTCTGCTCGATGATGTCCAGGATGGGGAAGCGGTCCTCCATCCACAACGCCATGAAGATGCGCGGCATGACCGGGAAGTGATAAGCCATGTGGCATTCATCGCCCCCGCCGAAATACGCCACGGCGTCTTCGGGCCACTGGTTGGCTTCCGCAAGAAACATCTTGTCCGCATAGCGCTGATCCACGTAAGCGCGCAGTTCCTTGAGGAACTCGTGCGTGCGGGGCAGGTTCTCGCAGTTGGTGCCTTCCTCCTCGTAGAGATAGGGCACGGCGTCCAGGCGCATGCCGTCCACACCCATGGCGAACCAGAAGTCGATAACCTTGAAGAGGGCCTTCTTCACCCGCGAATTTTCGAAGTTGAGATCGGGCTGATGGGAATAGAAGCGGTGCCAGTAGTAGGCTTTGGCCACAGGGTCCCAGGACCAGTTGGAGGTCTCGAAATCCTGAAAGATGATGCGCGCTTCGGTGTATTTGTCCGGTGTGTCGCTCCACACGTAGAAGTCCCGGGCGGCAGAGCCGGGCTTGGCGCGGCGGGCTTTCTGGAACCACTCGTGGCGATCGGAGGTGTGGTTCAGCACCAGCTCCGTGATGACGCGCAGCCCGCGTTCGTGCGCGGCTTTCAGGAAACGCTTGAAGTCCCGGATGGAGCCGTAGTCCGGGTTGATGTCCATGTAGTCGGCGATGTCGTAGCCGTCGTCGCGCAAGGGGGAGGGATAGAACGGCAAAAGCCACAGCGCGGTGACGCCCAGCTCCTTCAGATAATCGAGCTTTTCGTAGAGGCCTTTGAAGTCGCCGAGGCCGTCGCCTGTGGCGTCGAAAAATGCTTTGATGTGGAGTTCATAGATGATGGCGTCCTTGTACCACTGGGGCTCGGCGTCGAAATAGGGAGTCTGTGGCATGGAATGGCTGTGGGGCTTGAGGGGTGTCGCGAGGTCTGCTGTGCACCCTCGCGGAGGAATGGCGCTGCGGAGGACACCGGAGGCACACTACCCGAGTTGGCGGTGCAGGCATAGCGTCTGTCCGGCGGCTTGTTCGGGTATGTCCTGGGGGCGGCTCGCGGGAAGGTTCATGGAGAACGCGTCTCGTGGCGTCGTCAGCCGTGTCGTCATGGACGTCTTCCGATTCAGCCGGCGCGGTCGTAGAAGCGGGCGAGGGCGGTGAAGTCCGCAAAGCTCTTGCTGCCGGATTCTTCGGGGAGGAGCCGCCATTCCCAGTTGCCGCCCATGGTGGAGGGTGTGTTCATGCGGCAGGATTCGTCCAGTCCCAACACGTCCTGCATGGGCGTGATGGCGGTTCCGGCCACGCTGGCCATCACCAACCGCATGCCCTCCAGATGGACACTTTCCTCGTCCGGCGTGAAACTCAGGTAGCGGTGGAAAGCGGAGCGCTCGGCCTCCGTGGCTTCCACCCGGTACCAGCCGCGGAAGGTGTTGTTGTCGTGCGTGCCGGTGTAGGCCACGGCGTTGCGTTCGTGGATGTGGAGGATGTGTTTGCGCCATTCCGCGCCGAACGCGAACTGGACGATGTACATCCCCGGCAGCGCGAAGGCGCGCTTGAGCTCGCGGACATCCGCCGTGATGAGGCCCAGGTCCTCCGCCACGATGGGCAACGCCGGAAACCGCCGCGCCAGCGCCGCGAAGAGTTCCTCGCCGGGGCCTTCCACCCAGCAGCCGCCCACGGCCGTGGGTTCCTCTGCAGGGATCTCCCAGTACCCGGCGAAACCGCGGAAGTGGTCCACGCGCACCAGATCGAAACGTTCGGTGATGTGGCCCATGCGCGCCATCCACCAGTCGTACCCCTGGCGCGCGTGCTCCGTCCAGTCGTAGACGGGGTTGCCCCAGCGCTGTCCCGTGGAGCTGAAGTAGTCCGGCGGCACGCCGGCCACCACGTAGGGCAGGCGGTTGGCGTCCAGCTTGAAGAGTTCCGGTCGGGACCAGACATCTGCGGAGTCGTGCGCCACGTAGATGGGCATGTCCCCGAAGAGCCGCACGCCCACGTGGTGGCAGTGTCGCTTGAGCCGCGACCACTGGCGGTGGAAGAGGAACTGCGCGAACTCCTCGGCGAGGATGTCCCGGCCGGCGCGATCGCGCCATTCGTCCATGGCGGCGGCTTCACGAAACCGGTAGGGGTCCGGCCACTCTTTCCAGGCGCGGCCTCCGTAGGTGGCTTTCAGCGTGGCGAAGAGGGCCCAGTCCTCCAGCCAGGGGGCGGCTTCTTCCCGAAAGGCCTTGAACGCCGGGTCGCGCTCCAGCTCATGGCGCACCCTGTCGAACGCCGTGGCGAGCAAGGCGTCCCGATGCGCGGCCACGCCATCATAATCCAGGGTGTTGCGACGCACGGTCCAGGGGTCGCCGAGGTCCTCCGCCTCCAACAGGCCGTCATCCACCATATCTTCCGGACTGAGGAGCAGCCGGCTGCCGGCGAAGGCGGTGAAGCCGGCGTAGGGGGAGTTGCCCAGCGCCGGCGAGGTGGGCCCCAGAGGCAGGGTCTGCCAATAGAGGGCGCCAGCTTCGGCCAGACTCTCGGCGAACTGTCGGGCCGCGGGGCCCAGGTCGCCCACGCCGTACGCAGACGGCAGGGATGTGGGGTGCAACAGGACGCCACAAGCGCGCGTCTTCATGGGTGGCTCACTTCAATTGAATACATGTTCACGTAAGATGCATGCGCCGTCAGCGCAGCTGTGGTCAAGCCTAGCAAAAGGCTGTGCGAAAGGCCAAAGGAAAAGCGAGCCCTGCCGCGAAGGCCCCGTCCTCGTCCCTGTTCTGGTGGTGTCGCCGTGGCGAGCCGTGCCGGCGGGTCGAGCGTTCGCACACGACGCCGCCCCCCTTCCTTCCGCGCCGCCGGTATGATAGTCTCGTTCAGTCTGCCTCGAATCACGTCAGGCGCCGCAGTGTCGACACCGCGCGTCGTTCAGGGGGGGACGAGTTCCGTTTGATGAAGGCGGCGGCCCGGTGCGCATTGATGGCGCAGCCATCCGCAGCCATTTCTGCCGGAGCAGTCGCAACCGCGACGTTCAGGCCGAACCATCGCGATCCGCCAGCGCGCCAGGAGACTTCCATGCCCTTCGCTCTGCCGCCAGATCCCCGCAAAACAGACGGCTCCATGCGCCGCGTCGGCGTCGAGCTCGAATACGCCGGCGTCTCCCTGCAAGATGCTGCAGCCATTGTCCAAAGCACTTTCGGGGGCGATGTGGAGCGCGTGGACGCTTTCAAACAGTTGGTGCGCGACACCCCGCACGGCGACTTCACCCTGGAGCTGGATTCCTCCATGCTGCAGGACAAGGGCTACATGAATTGGCTGAGCGCCCTCGGCGTGAAGCTTTCCGAGACAGACAAGGCGAGCCTGGAACGCTTTCTGCGCGACGTGGCGGACGAGTTCATCCCCTATGAGATCGTGGCGCCGCCCATCCCCATGGACCAGCTCGACCCCCTGGACGACATGCGCGAAGCCTTGCGGCTGAAGCGTGCGGAAGGCGTGGGCAAATCCATCCTCTACGCGTTCGGCATGCAGTTCAATGTGGAGCCGCCGGATCTGGAGCCTGCGACCATCACCTGGACGTTGAAGGCCTTTCTCCTCACCTATCCCTGGTTGCGTGAAGCCGCGGCGCCTGACGTGACGCGCGCGCTCTCCCCTTTCATTGACAGCTTTCCCCGCCGCTACGTGGGGCTGGTCTGCCATCCCGAATACGCGCCCCAAAGCATGGGAGCGCTCATCGACGACTACCTGGAGCATTCGCCCACGCGCAATCGCCCACTGGATTTTCTGCCGCTTTTCGCGCATCTTGACGAACAGCGCGTGCTGCAAAAAGCCAAGGAGCCCGAACTCATCAAGCCCCGACCAGCGCTGCACTACCGTCTTCCCAACAGTATGGTGGACGACCCCGATTGGCGCATCAGCCAGGAGTGGGACCTCTGGCTGGTCCTGGAAAAACTCGCGGCCTCTCCCGAAAAAGTGGACGCCATGTGTGCGGATTTCCAGCAGACCCCGGGATTCCCCCTGGACCTCATCGAACCTTCTTGGAAGGAGAAAGTCGCATCATGGCTCGACCGTTGATCGCTGTCACCGGCCCGGAGCTCGGCGGAACCGGCATGTGGCTCTTCACGTGGCTCGCTGTCTACCTGGCCGGTGGTTGGGCCGTGCGGCTCACGCCCGGCTCGCCCACGTTTTCCGAACGCCTGGGCCCCATGGAGGGCCTCATCCTTACCGGCGGGGCGGATGTGGCGCCCTCGCTCTACGAAGGCGAGGATGAAGACGTCCTCAAAGCCATTGACGAGAGCGAACCACAGCGCACGCACTACCTTATAGGGCTTGTCCTCTACCCCTTGTTGACGTTGCTGCGGCGGCTTCTCGCCAGACGACCGGACGAAGGCCCCTACGCCGGCCTGGACGCCGACCGAGACAACCTGGAGTTGGGGCTGCTCCACACCGCCATGGAACAAGGACTGCCCATCCTCGGCATCTGTCGTGGCATGCAGCTCATCAATGTCGCATATGGCGGTTCGCTGTACAAGGACCTCACCGAGCTCTACACGGAGCATCCGCAGATTCGCTCGCTCCTGCCCCGCAAACATGTGGAGATCGCTCCGGATTCGCGCTTGGCGGATATTCTCGGCGCGCGTTCCGCCACGGTGAACGCCCTGCACAACCAGGCCGTGCGCGACTTGGGCTCGCACTTGCGCGTCTGTGCTCGGGAGCCCAGCGGCGTGGTCCAGGCCATCGAACACGAGTCGCGCACCTACGTCATCGGCGTCCAGTGGCACCCCGAGTTCCTGCCCCAGAAAGTGACCATGCGACGCCTCTTCCGAGGTCTTGTGGACGCGGCCCGCGCCCGCCGCTGAACAGCGCCGAGATTCACACGGATGACGCACGGGCCTGCAATAGACCCTGTCCAAGGCCAATTGACATGCAAGGCGACCTTGATGACATTTTTTTGAACATATTGCGTACAACACTCTTGCCAAGCGAAGGCAACCTCTGTACATGAAATGACACTTCCCTCGTCTGCGTTCCCTCCAGAAGCGCCACCCTGGAGGTCCGCATGCAAAGACGCACCGTCATCGCTCCGACATGTCTCGTCATCACTCTCGCGACATGTCTTGTCCTCGTCTGCCACAGCCACGCCAAGGCGCAGCAGACGTTCCGCCACCCCCGGCCCCAATCCGCCATGGACGTGCGGCTGGACTACCCGCTGGCGCTCGTTCGCGCCGCACTGAAGCGCTCGGCTCCGGAATACGGCCCGACAGAGCTGGAACCCGCCGCTGCGGCCATGCCCTGCGAGCGCATGGCGGCGATGCTGACGGCTGGCGCTCCCGGGCTGGACTTCATGGTTCACCACGCCTCCCCGGACCTGGAAGACCACCTCACCCCGGTGCGCGTCCCACTGGAGAACGGGCTCAGCGAATGGCGCGTCCTCCTGGTTCGTGCAAATATTGTACACAACATACCACACTCTGGCGCGCTGCAGACCGTACAACACGCCACGCGACAGGGCGTCATCAACTGCATCAACTTGGATATGGAAACCGTACCGGGATTCCGAAGAGTGGCGCTACCCACATACGAGGCGCAATTCATCGCCTTGGCGCAAGGCCGTGTGGACATGCTGGCGCGACCGCTCGGCGTGGGGTTGCTGGAGTACATGCTCCGCCGTGACGACTTCCCGGAACTGCGCGTTGCCGACATCCTCTGGAGGACGGCGCCAGCCCCACTCTACGTCTGGCCGGCCAATTCGCCCCGAGGGGATGCGTTGCGCAAACGCCTTGAAACCGGACTCGCCGCCATGCACGCGGACGGCTCTTTCGAGGCTATCTTTCGTGCGCATTTTGATCCGATTCTTCAGGAACTTTCGCTGCCCGGAAACACCGAAATCGTGACGCATGGATGGTGGTCGTCCAGCACGCCAGAAACGCACGACGCGCCACAATCGCACACGCATCAGGAGCGCGGAGCCATGCGCAACTAGAACTCCAGATGTCGTGGCGTACGCGGAAAGGGGATAACATCACGGATGTTGCTGACGCCTGTCATGAGCATGAGCAGGCGCTCGAAACCGAGGCCGAAACCCGCATGCGGGGCGCCGCCGTAACGTCGCAAATCCAGGTACCACCAATACGCTTCGGGATCGAGTCCCGTCTCACGCATGCGTTGGAGGAGTGTGTCGTGTCGCTCTTCGCGCTGACTGCCGCCTATCAGTTCACCTATTTTCGGGGCAAGCAGATCCATGGCCGCCACGGTCTCGCCGGGATCGCGGCCGCTGCGGGCCACGGCCGCCTCCTCATCGTTCACCCTCATATAGAATGGCTTGATGGTGCGCGGGTAATCATGAACGATGACCGGCTTGCCCAGATACTCCTCGGCAAGGAAGCGCTCATGCTCGGTCTGGAGGTCCTCGCCGAAGGCGACGGGGTACTCCCACTTCCGGCCGCTTTCCTTCAATATTTCAACAGCCTTTGCATACGGCATCCGCTCGAAGGGCGTCTCCACGACATGTTCCAGTCTGGGGGCGAGATCCTTGTCCACGAATGAGGCGAACAGGGCGATGTCCGCTTCGCAGGTGGACAGAGTCTGCCGAATGACATGCTTTGTGAAGGCCTCGGCGAGGTCCATGTCCATCGACAAATCGTAGAAAGCCATCTCCGGCTCTATCATCCAGAACTCGGCGGCGTGGCGTGGCGTATTGGAGTTTTCCGCGCGGAAGGTGGGGCCGAAGGTATACACCTTGGACAGCGCCAAAGCGTAGGGTTCCGCCTCCAACTGCCCGGAAACTGTAAGATTCGCCGCCTTGCCGAAGAAGTCTCTGGCGAAGGGGTCGGCGGCGTCGAAGGGTTCGCCGGGGGGCAGGGTCGTCACCCGGAAGAGCTCGCCAGCGCCTTCGCAGTCTGAGCCGGAGAGTATCGGTGTATGTATATAATGGAAGCCCCGCGCGCGGAAGAAATCGTGAACGGCGAAAGCCGCCTGGGAGCGGATGCGCGCCATGGCGCCGTATTTGTTGGTGCGCGGCCGCAGGTGGGCGATGGTGCGCAAGTATTCGTCGGAATGGCGTTTTTTCTGCAGCGGATAGTCTTCCGGCGCTTCGCCGTGGATGTGCAGGGTTGTGGCTCGCAGCTCCCACGCTTGGCCTTTGCCGGGGCTCTCCGCGAGGGCGCCGCTCACTTCCACCGCCGCTCCAGTGGAGATCCGTTCCAGGACCTCGTACGCGGGGCCGCCGGCGTCCACGACGCACTGGAGGCTTGCGAGGCATGAACCATCGTTCACTTCGATGAAGGCGAACTCCTTGAACTCGCGCTTCGTGCGCACCCACCCTTGCACTCGGACCGCCTCCATGGGCGCTTCCGCAGCGAGGATTTCCTTGACGGGACGTGGAACAATCGGACTGGCGGTGTCGGGCATTGCAGTATAGTATGGTTGAAGGTGCTGTGTACCCGTGAGGGTATGGCGGAATTGCCCGCCGGAGTAAACCCCCGCCGCGTCTGACGGCGTCACGATTGCAAGGAGCCCCCATGCGCGTCCTCCTCCCCGCTCTCCTCGCTTGTTGTCTGCTCCTGGCGGTTGCGCCCGCGGCCCGCGCCACCCTGCCTTTCTACGTCCAGCAGGACGAAGTCATCTTCCGCGACTTGCAAGGCTGCCTGGAAAACGTTTTCTCCGCGCCGGACACGGTGCTCTGCTACATCACCGCCAAGGATCGGGCGGATGCGTTGCTCAACGACGTATATGGCCAACTCGTCGGGGTGATGCAGCCCCATCAGCAGGAGATGCTCAGAAACGCCCAGCTCGCCTGGATCCCCATGCGTGACGCGGACGTCGCCCTCGCCGCCGCGCTGACGCAAGGCTCCCTCGCTCAGATCCTCGCCGCGCAGGCCGATTACGCCCGCACCCGTCAACGCGCCTTGGATCTGGGCGAACTTTTCACCGTGATGACGGAAGAGCTCGCGCGGTAGCCGCAGCGTCTCCTGCGGCGTCGCCGGCTCGTCACGTGCTTGGCTCGTCTTCATGAAGCTCGTCGCGCAAGTCCTCGGCGGGCGGCACCGTGAGCAGCAGCAAGCCTCCCGCCAGGAAGAGCGCCAACACCACGGACATGCCCACGCGCTGGCTGTCCGAAATATAGGTGAGCCACCCCACGAGCATGGGGCCGATGAAACTGGTGAGCTTCCCCGATAGGGCGAACAACCCGAAGAACTGGTTCCGCAATTCCGGCGGCGCCGTGCGCGCAAGATAGGACCGGCTGGCGGACTGCACCGGACCGAAAAAGAGGCCCAATGCGCACCCGGCGATCCAGAAATGGAGCTGCTCCGTCACCAGAAGCATGACAGCGCCCGGGATGATGAGCCCCACTATGGAGAGCAGGATGGTTGGTTTGGGCCCCAGCCAGTCGTCCACCCACGCGAACCCAGCAGCGCCCAGCCCCGCCGTGACATTCAGCGCCACGCCGAAGAGCAGCACCTCCGAAGCGCTCATGCCGAAGACCCCCGCTGCGAAGATGCCTCCGAAAGCGAAGGTGGTGGTCAGCCCGTCGTTGTAAAGCATCCGCGCGATGAGAAAACGCATGATGTGCTTGTACTTGCGCACGTTGGCGAAACTCTGCCGAAGTTGGGAGGCCCCTTGCCGCACCGCACGGCCCAGAGGAACGCCCTTGCTGGGTTCATCCGGAGTGATGAAGAAGAGCGGCAACGCGAAGAGCGTATACCACGCGCCGGCCAGCAGCACCGTGGCCCGCACATGCATGGCGGAGTCCTGCGGGAGGGCGATCAGAGCGCTGTCGCTGACGAATAGTCCGAAGCTCAGCAGCAGACAGACCAGGCCCCCCACGTAGCCAGAGGCCCACCCCCAACCGGACCACCGCCCCGTGCGCTCGCGGGGGACCAGATCGGAGAGCATGGCGTTGTAGAAAATCTGCGCGTACTCGCTGCCCACCGTCCCCAAACCCACCAGAACCAGCGCCATGAGCGCATACGACGGATCCGGCTGCACGAACCAGAGAAAGAGCGACGCCGTGACGCACAACGCCGTGAACACGAAAATCCACGGTTTGCGACGGCCCATGCGGTCCGCAGCAGCGCCCAAAAGCGGACCCCCCAGTGCGATGAGCACGCTGGAAAGGCTGACCATGTTCCCCCACCAGACCGTGCCCAAGGACGGATTCGGCGCCACGGCATTGGTGAAATACGCAGCGAAAATGAACGTCTGGATGGGCGTGACGAAGCCGTTGTTGGCGGCGTCGTAGAACGCCCAGGCGATCATCTGTCGCGGCGAAGCCCATTTGCGCCTCGGCCGCGGCCCCGACGACGTCTCCGCGGCCCCCGCCCTCTGCGAACCCGGCGTGGACGCCGTCATGAAACGGCCTCGCTGGCCGCGCCGGCCTGCCGCGCATAAGCCGCCGCCGAGTCACGACCCAGCGATTCCACCCGGTCCCGCAGCCCCTGCATGATGCGCGCGGGCTTTGGCGTGTCCTCGCCTTCCGTTTCGGCAAGCAACGTCTCCACCGTGACCGGCTCGCCGAAGACCACCCGCACAGGCCGGGGCCGCGGCCAGAAGACGCCGGGTCGCATGCTCTCGCAAGTCCCGTGGATGAAGACGGGAACCAGCGTGGTGGGCAACCGCTCCAGCAGCATGCCGAGGCCGGGCCGGAAATCCCGCAAGCGGCAGGTGCGCGAGCGCACGCCTTCAGGAAACCACACCATGGAGCGGCCTCGCTCCAGCACCAGCGCGCCCAAAGCCAGGGAGGTGGCTGCGCCGCGGTCCGGGTCGATGGGAACGGCGCGCGCCAGCCGGGAGAAAAAAGCGTTCACCGGGTTGCTGAAAGCCGCGCCTGTCCACGCAGCGAACTGTGTGCGCCGCATGCGGTAACGGTCCATGGCGGCGATGAGGGCGAAGGGGTCCAGGTAGCTGACATGGTTGGGCGCGAAGACGACCTGCATGTCCTTGGGGACGCGCTCCAACCCCTCCGTCTCCAGAGAGAAATACGTGTTGAAGAGTACACGGACCTCCATGTGGGAGACATCCGCCAGGAGTTGCTTGACCGGCCCCAACGGTTCGAGGAAGCGGCGCTCCTCCTCCGCAAGGTATGCTTCAGGGTGTTCGAAGGGCGAAACCCGCACGACGCGGCCTTGCTCGGGCGCGCAAGGCGGCTCCGTGTCGCAGCCCTTGCCCCGTTCGGCGAGGATGCGCAGCAGATCCCGGACCGTGTCGGCGTCGGCGGCGTCTTCCTGGGTCAGCTCCACGCCCGTGCGCGCGCGGATATCCAGGGAGAGCGTCAGCCACTCCAACGAGTCCACGCCGAGGTCGATCTGCAGATTGGCGTCGGGAGACAACCCGTGGGTGGGGTAGCGGTCTGCGAAGTACTCCCAGACCGAACGCGCGGCGGGCGACTCCAGCAAGGCGCGATCCGCCGCCGCCATGTCGACGGGGTCCATGGGAGCGAGGGACTCCGGCGTCTGCGCAGCCTGACCGGCGCGCGCGCGTTCGAAGAGCTCCACGAGCTTGTGCCGACGGACCTTGCCCAGCCGCGTTCGGGGGATGGGCTCCCGGGAGAGCGCCAGCTCCGTGGGCCGCATGTACGAAGGCAGCTTCCGCGAGACCTCGGCCACAGCCTCGCGCAGCACCGTCATGGGCTCGCTGCGCAGGCTGCGCACTTCCTTCTCCTCCGGGACAAGCACCGCCGCGAGCTTGCCCTCCCACTCCAGCACGCCTGCTTCCGTGATGGCGGCATGTTCCTCCAGCGCCGCCTCCACCGGCTCGGGCTGCACGTTCTCGCCCCCTTGCGTCACGATGAGGGTGGACGCCCGACCGGCCAGCCGCAGCACGCCGTTCTCGTCCAACTGTCCCAGGTCCCCGGTGCGGAACCAACCGTCCGGGGTGAAGGCTTCGGCGGTTTTCTCCGGCAGGTTGCGGTACCCGCGGAAAACGCCCGGCCCCTTGGCCTGCACTTCGCCGGCTGCGGCGCCTTCGGGGGCGGCTTCCTTGTCGATGCGCAGTTGCACGCCGGGAATGGTTTTACCCACGGTGTCCAGGCCGCCGGGCGTCCACGGCGACTTGAGGGTCAGCAGAGGCGAGGTCTCCGTCAACCCGTAGCCCACGGCGACCCGCCAGCCCAGGGCCTCCATGGTTTCCGCGAGCTGGGGATCGAGCGCGGAACCGCCCGAGGCCGTCACCGTGACGCGCGGTCCGAAGCGTTCATGGAGGGATTTGAACAGCGTCTTGCCGAGGTTGACGCCGAGACGACGTTTGCTCCACCCGGAGAGGGACAGCATCTTCTGGAAGAGGAACCGCGCCTTCACGCCGCGTTCCCGGACGCGCGCTTCCACGCCGGCCACCAGCGCGGAGTAGAGTCGGGGCACGCCGGCCACCACGCTCACGTCGCCTTCACGCATGGCGCGCACGAGCTGCGGTCCGGTGAAGGCTGCCGGCAGCACCGCCGTGAGCCCCATGAGAAACGGCGAAAAGATGCCCAGCACGAAGGGGTAGACGTGGTGCAGGGGCAGCGGCAGCAGCAGCGCGTCTCCTTGTTTCAGGATGCCGGACTCGGCCACGGCGGTCATCTGGAATGCGAGGTTGGCGTGGGTCAGCTCCACACCTTTGGGCCGCCCTGTGGTGCCGGAGGTGTAGAAGAGCGCGGCCTGGTCCGCTGGCGCCACGGTTTCCATGGTGATGGACGCAGCGTGTTCCGGCGTGGTGAAGAGGGAGTCCGCCGCGCCGGCGGGGTGATCCAGCCGGACGACGACGGGAGGCGTCTTCAACGCGAGCGCTTCCACCCGCGCAGCCGTCTCTTCCACGGCGATGAGGATGGCCGGCGCGCCGTCCGTGAGCACGTGCCGCATCTGCTCGTCCGGGAACTGCATGTCCACGGGCATGGCCACGGCCCCGGCGGCCAGCACGGCCAGAGCCGCGGCCATGGCTTCCCAACGAGGGGGCGCCAGCAGGCAGACGCGTTCTCCCTTGAGACTGCCGCCGCCATTGGCCTGGTGGATGGCGACCAGCGCGCGCGCCATGGCGTCCACTGTCTCCGCGAGTTCGGCGTACGTGATGGTGCGCGAATCCTCCTCACCGAAGGCGATGACGGCGGGTTGGCGTCGCACGTCGGGGCGGCCGGCGAGGGATGTCGCAAGGGCCTGCATGGTCTCGAAGTGTTGCGGCACGTTCTCTGCTCCTGATGATGGGGGGAAAGATGCGATGCGACGTCGGGCAGACCGACGTCAGCCGGTCTGGTCGGTCTGGCCCGTCTGGCCGGGCTTGTCGGTCTGGTCGGGCTTTTCGGTCTGGCCGGGCTTGTCGGTCTGGTTCCATTCCACGTCAAGGCCGCGCCCCGCGAGCTCCTTCAGGGAGACATTGAATTCGCTCCGCCTGGCGCAATCATCCAAACCATCCATGATTTCAGTCAGATGCGGAAAGTCTTGTTGCAGACGGCGTTCAGCTTCGTCGTGGGGTTCGGGTCGCGCCCCCCTGACTGTCCCGAGCTGGGAGGGGGGCATGGCCAAGGCGTCAAGCGCGTCGGTCACGCGGAGGTCGTCAGGTGCGCGCGTCAACGCCAAGGGGACCTCGCGGGGATGGTCCAGCCGTGCCGCCAAGCCGGCCTGCGTCAGGTTGTCCACGATGGTGACAATGAGCGAGTGCGGCAACGCTAGCGTTTCCGCCAGCTGCCGCTGGGTGGGCGGCGGCTCGCCCTTGTAGAGGGATCGCGCCATGGAGACGAGCACCGCCAGGGCGATGCGTTCACGCTCGCGGTGGCGGAGGTCGCGGTACTTGGCCTCGCTGGCGTAGGCGCTGTAGTTCTGGAAGGTGTAGCTCATTTCCGCGCCGATGAGCACGATGACCCAGCTGAGGTACAGCCACACCAGAAAAATCGGCAGTTGCGCAAAGCTGCCATAGATGGCGTTGGAACGCGCCACCCCCACCTGGAATTCCACGTAGACCCACTGCGCCACCTGCCACGCCGTGCCCGCCGCCACGGCCCCCAGGAACGCCGCGCCCAGATTGACGCGGGTGTTCGGGATGAACGCATAGAGGAACGTGAGCGCGGCCCACACCGCCATGAACGGCGTCAGCTTCAACAAGAACAGATAGATGCGGCTCGCCACCGAGTAGCTGAGGATGTCCTGGACGAGGACGTTGTTCTGCAACGTGGCGGTGATGCTGATGGCCACCACCATCAGTACGGGAAAGACGAGGCTCACGGAGATGTAATCCGCCGCCTTGCGCGCCAGAGGCCGCGCGTGACCCGCCTGCCAGATGGTGTTGAAAGCGTTCTCCACGTTGGAAAGCAGGCTGATGACCGTGAGTACGAGGAAGCTCGCGCCCAAAGCGCCGAGGGCGCCCACGTTGGTGTTGTTCACGTACTCGATGATCTGATCCACCACCACCTGCCGTTCCGCGGCGAGGCGCATCAACAGCTCGCGCATGAGCTCCGTGTTCTGGAAGCCCAACCCCTTGAGCACGCTGAACGCCACAGCCAGAAACGGCACAATGGAGAGCACGGTGGCGTAGGTGAGCGCCGAGGCCCGCAAGAAGACATTGTCCTTCTGCAGCCCGTCGACGAGGAAGACGAGCCACCGCAGCACGCGCACGCCGTAGCCCTGCGCCGGAGCGCGTTTGCTGGCGTCCAGGGTCCAGAGGTCTTGCTGGAGGAAGCGCCGGACGCGCTGGGGAAGTGGCTCTTTGGCGGCGGTCATGAAAACCCCCCCCGGCCCTGCGTTTGGGCAGGGAGTCCGGAGGGTTTATTCTACACCAAATATCCTGAAGCTCAAGGAGTTTCCACCATCTCCATGATGGCGTCGGCGTAGGCGCGCTGTACGGACTCCATGAAGGGAACGTCGATGGCGCCCCGCCAGGTCTCGATCTCCGTGAACCGCTTGGGAATCGTCACGGCGCGCGGGTCGAATCCCGTGGCCGTCTTGTGGCGCCACCGAGCGCGTTGGACCAGTCCGGCGGACTCCGGCAAGGCGTCGGCCATCTCGTCGAGATGGAGCGACTTGAGCGCTTCCTGCACTTTCTCCGTCTTGTAGACGCCGCGCGCAAACAGGCAGGAGACCATGGAGCACAACTCCATGCGGCTGCGTTCGTCCTCCACGAGGAACGTGATGGCGCCGTCCACATCCTGCTCGGTGCGTTTCTGGTCGAAGGAGTACGCTCCCGTGTCCAGGTGGGAATGGCGAAAGCTCGTCGCTTGGGAAGCGAAGTAGATCTCGCCGGTGGCGTAGCCGGCCATCTCCTGTCCCAGCACGCAAGCGAAGTCCTCGCCGCCGTAGGCCTTGGCTGCCGCGCCTGCGCCTTGCGCCAGCACGGCGTAGAAGTCGTTCACGGCCAGACCCAGCGCATGCACGGCTTTGGCGTAGGCCTTGGCGTCCCCGAAAGTCAGTGGGACGAGGGTCTCCTCGCAGCCCACGAGCCCCTTCTGGTACGCTTCCGTGGCCCATGCCAGCGCCACGCCGGCGCTCATGACGTCCAGACCGACTTTTTCCGTCTCCTCCAGCAGCACCAGCACGTCCGAAGCCGTGGTCACGCCCAGCATGGAGCCCATGGCGAAGATGGGTTCGTAGTCGTAGGTGACCTGGCGGTAGAGGAATTCGTGGTCCTTGGCGTACTGCTGACGCAGCAGGCCGATATGGATGCACCCCGTGGGACAGCCGGAGCAAGCCGTCTGCCGCAGGAGGAGCTCCTTGGCGAAGGTCTCGCCGGAGATCTGCTCCACGGCGGGGTCGCTGGTGGCTTGCAGGTTGCGCCACGGCAAGGACTTCAGCTTGTCCAGGGGGATGAGGTTCTGCGGGGTGCCCAGGTCATGGTATTTCTTCATCATGTCCGTGGCGGTCACCTGCAGGTAGCAGTCCTTGAAGAGTTTGGGGTACTCCTTGGTGGTCTGCAAAGGGAAGTCGGCGTCGCCTTCCACGGCGATGGCTTTCAGGTTCTTGGCGCCCATCACGGCGCCGGCGCCGAGCCGGCCGAAGTGGCGGTAGGTATCCACGTTGATGCAAGCGTAAGCGGAGCCCTTCTCCCCGGCGGGGCCGATGCGGATGATGGAGCGATGGCCGCGGGAATCCGAGCCGCGCTTCATTTTGCGCAAGAGCTTGCCGGCAGCCAACGCGTCACGTCCGCGCAGGTAGTGCAGGTCCGCCAGCTCCACGATGCGCGAGCCGAGCTGCAGCCCGGAGAGGCGCTTGGCGCGTCCCGTGATCATGATGGCGTGGTAGCCCGCAAAGCGCATGGAGAGCGCCATACGGCCGCCAGCGTGACTTTCCGCATACTGGTTGTTGTAGGGACTCTTGAACGCGCAGACCACCTTGCTCATGAGGGGAAACGCCCCCGTGAGGGGCCCGATGGCGAAAATGAGGGGTTGCTCGGGGTGGTCCCAAGATTCGTCGGGCTTGCCGTATTCCGCATAGAGCGCTGCGGCGAGACCGGAGCCGCCAAGCTGGGTGACGGGGTCGCCGAAGTCCAAGGCGTGCGCGTGGCCGTCGGTGGCGTCCACATGCAGGACGCGGAACGATTCCTTACTCCACATTCCGGGCCTCCTCGAAGTCCGGCAGCACGCACTGGGGCGTCATGGCGCCGGCTTTGGCTTCGTCATCCACCAGTTCCAGACACCCTTGCGGACAGAAGGGCACGCAGCGGCCGCAGTGAATGCAGAGATAGGGCAGCCCCTCCCGGGAGAGGTAGATGGCGTCCACGGGACAGGCGGGCGCGCACTTGCCGCATTGAATGCAAAGCGCTTGCTTGACCTTGGCGCCGCCGCCGGGTCGCGGAGTGAGCGCGTCCGTGGGGCAGGCCTGGACGCAAGGGGCCGGGTCGCATGCCACGCAGAGTTTGGCTTCGAAGCCGGTGGTCATGCCGCCGGAGGAATGCACGCGGATGCCGGCGCAAGACCAGGAGAGCATCTTGTGCACCTGCCGCGCGCACGCCAGGGAGCACCCGTGGCAGCCGATGCAGCGCTCCATCCGGTTGGCGAGGAGTATCTTGGGCATGTCGTTCCTTGCTGGCTACTTGGTGTAGATCTTGATTTCGTTGGTGGAAGTGGACTTCTGACCCGGCGTGGGCTGGCCCGAGGTGATGACCACCCGGTCCCCGGATTGGAAGTCATTGCTTTGCTGGACGAAGTCTTCGGCGCGCGCCACGTGGGAGCGTTCGTCGTGCGTCGTGCGCACGGGCTTCACTCCCCAGAAGAAATTCATGTAGCGCATGACATCGTCTTCCGGCGAAAGCGCATAGACCATATGCGCGGGACGACGGCTGCAGATGAGCCGCGCCGTGGAGCCGGATTGCGAGTGGCAGACGATGGCCTTGGCGTGGGAATTCTTGGCCAGAAGCGCTGCTGAATACGCAAGGTACTTCGCTGCGCCGGACTCCTCCGCCGGGAAATAGGGCGCCTTCATCCGCTCCAGATAATACGCTTCCGCGTGCTCGGCCACCTCGGCCATGAACTTCACGGCGGCCACCGGGTGTTCCCCTGCAGCTGTTTCCTCCGAGAGCATGACGCAATCTGCGCCGTCCAACATGGCGTTGGCCACGTCGGTGGCTTCTGCGCGGGTGGGCACGGGATTCTTCACCATGGAAAGCAGCATCTGCGTGGCCACGATGGAAGCCTTCTGCGCATGCCGGGCCGCGCGGAGGATGCGCTTCTGGATGATGGGCACTTCGGAAAGGGGGCACTCCAGGCCCAGGTCCCCGCGCGCCACCATCACGGCGTCCGCCAGCTTCAGGATGCCGTCCAGCCGGTCCACGGCGTTGCGGCGCTCCAGCTTCGCCACCAAAGAGATGTGCCGGCTGTGCAGCTTGAGCTCGTCCATGGCGTCCAGAATGTCTTCGGGCCCTTGCACGAAACTCAGGGCCAGCGCGTCCACGCCGGCCTCCACGCCTTGGTGCAAGTCCACGCGGTCCTTGTCCGTGAGCGCCGGCAGACGGTGGGACTTGCCCGGGAAAGCGATGCCCTTGCGGGAAGTGAGCGGCCCCCCCGTGCGGGCCACCATTTCGTAACAGACGTCGGTCTTCACGGCCTTGGTCACTTCGAACTGGAGGAGCCCGTCGGAGAGGACCACGCGCATGCCCGGCTCCAAGCCCTGGAGCAGTTCCGGCATGTCCAGAGGGATGAAAACGTGTTCGTCGTCCACGGCGTTGCGGGCGTCCGGCAGACCGAGATAGCAGTGTTCGTCCGTATGAATGGTGAGGGGTGAGCGCTCCACTTCGCCGATGCGCGTCTTGGGGCCGCAGAGGTCGCCCATGATGGTGAGGGGCGCGCCGAGCTCGCTCTCCACGGTGCGGATGCGCTCGATGACAGGCGCGAAGGCTTCCGCGTCGGAATGGGAGAAGTTGAGCCGGAAGATCCGCGCGCCATGGGCGGCCATGGCTTTGATGACGTCGTACTCGAAGGAGGCGGGGCCGAGGGTGGCCACGATCTTGGTGCGCATGTCGGAATGCATGGCGAAGGCTCCGTGTGACGGTTGATCCGGGGTGTACGGGACGGCTGGCGATTGCCATGAGCCTCGGGGGGCGACCAGCCGGCTCCTTGCGAACGCGCAGCGAGGTCCGCCTCGGGCGGCTCGAATATTCAGGCCGACAACGCGCATGCCCGACGCCTCGATGACGTCATGGGTGGATTCGCGCGCGACATGCCGGGGCTCCCACAGCGACCAAGGATACAGCCATAATGCGACGGCGTCCATCGCCTGCGGGTTTTATTTCGATCAGGCGCCACAGGCGCCAACCGCCGAAATATTCCCACAGCCTCTTGTCATTTTCCGAATCCATGGCATACTTGACGGAAAACCAATGCACCCGTCGTTGCCTGACGCCATCGAGCACCCCAAGCCGGAAGTCTGCACATGTATTTGTCGACGCTCTCTTCTCTGCCCGCTCCTGCACCCCGTCGCCATCGCGTCGTGGTCCTCGCTCCCCTCGTGGTCACAGCGCTTTTCGCTGTCCTGTGGCTGAGTCGGCCCCAGTGCTCGCACGCAGCCCTCGCGCCCCAGCTCCCGCCAGCTGAGAAGCAGGCGTTGCAGAAGCACTGGGCGTTGGTGAAATCCAAGTTCAAAGGCCCCTACACCATCAATTACTGTACCTGCACCAATGGCGAGAAGGCCCCTGTGGCGGACGACCAGCTCCGCGTGCGCGCCGACCCCTGCGGTCTGCTCTTCGGCGCAGACGAGCTCTTCTGCACCGCGTACCGTACCGATCTGGCGCAGGAAATGGGCGACGAGTACGGCCTCTACGTCGCCAACATCTTCGCCAACGAAGTCCACGAGTGGGACCGTCCCAAGGACAATGAAGCCGTGCTCAAGGGGTTCATCCTCGAAAAATACTATATGGAGAACCACCCGGAGAAGCCGCTGACCGTCTTCAAGTCCACCGGAGGCATCTCCGGCGCGGAGTTTGAAGTCGAATACATGCCACGCTACTTCGAGAAGGTCTATCAGCTGCGTGCATGGGAAGACTTCACCCACTACCTTGTGCAGTACGAACTGCAACGACGCTTCTTCATTCGCAACGATGTGGGCCTTATCCACCAGATCCGCAACCTCTCCTCGGCCATCCGCAACAGTTACGAACCCTTCAAGCCGCTGCGCGACCTCATCCACAACCAGATGTCCGCCGGACAGGCTGAAATGGTGGAGGCCTTCCAAGAGAAGCACCCCCGCGCCGGGCAGAGCCAACGCTTCCAACGCCTCGCGTCCATGCTGCGCCAACTCGCCACCCTGGATGTGCAGAGTCTGGCGCAGTTCAAGAAGGATATTCCGGACCGGGAGGTGCGCGCCTCCCTGGACGCCGTGCTCGCTGCGCCGGAAGGCCTGCCCCAAGCCGAAGCGCTGGGCGCCCTGGCCGCCGCCTGTCGGGACACTGTCGCAGCGCGCGCTCTTCCGGCTTCGCAAGCCATCGACGTGGTGGACCTCGCCGTGGCCGCCAACGCGCTGCTCACGGCCCAGGCCATGGAGATGACCAGCCAGACAGGCCGCCGCGCCACCGCCCGCGAGACGCTGCAGCTCATGAGCGCTTTGGCCGACGGCGCCTACGGCGCAGGCCTCATCTCCCGCCGCGAACACGAGGAAGCGACACGGCTGCTGACCCAGCTCGCCAGCAAGGAGTCCATTCCCATGGCCGAAATGCGCGCCGCCATGGACCGCGCCGGCCGCGTGGCGGAGTGGGCGCAAGCGAGCATCCGCACCGCGTTCGCCGATGTCTGGCCCGCGTGGATGGCCGTCTTCCCCGAGGTTGCTCCCTTCCCGGACGACGTCATCCGCGCGTCACCCCTGTTCCCGTACGCGCGTCTCGCCAAGTCTTTGACGGAAGCGCTCCACGCCGAACTCGGCCTCACCCACGACGTGCTCGGCCGTCGCATGAGCCGCCAAGTGCGGCCCTTGAATCCGGGGCTGGCCGTGGGTGAGCTGGCCTTTCACGAAACAGGGGGAGCCTACTCCCGCGAGACGATCCTCGCCCTGGAGACCACCAACGCCGAGCTGGAGCCCGTGGCTGGCGTCATCACCCGGGACGAGGGCAACGCCGTCTCTCACGTGCAGCTCTTGGCGCGGGCTCTGGGCGTGCCCAACGCTGTGTTCCTCTCGGAGGCCTACGCGCTGCTGCAGGACGTGGCGGGCAAGGAGCTCTTCTACGCCATCACTCCGGGCGGTCGGGTGGTGCTGAAGGAGCTCTCCCGCATGGACACGCGGGACAAGACCATCCTCGCCGAATACCGCAAGAACATGAAACGTCGCGACGACGGCGACGCTCGCGGCGGGGGTCCACGGCTCGTCATCGATGCGGACCGGCTGGACCTGGACGAGACCGACCCCCTGCCCTTGACCGACATCCGCCGCGTGGACTCGGGCGTCATCTGCGGCCCCAAGGCCGCGTATCTCGGTGAGCTGAAACACGTCTTTCCGGACAACGTGGCCCGCGCGGTGGTGCTGCCCTTCGGCGCATACGCCGCCCATTTCGCCACGGCGAAGGTCCGCGCCCCGGCCGAGACGTCCCTCCGTGTTCCGGTGGGAACGCCCCTGCCGGCATACGTCCGGGGCGTCTATGATGAATACTTCGGGACCAGGCTCAAAGATCCGAGCTACTCCCAGGCGGAGCTCGCCGCGTGGATCGCGCCGCGTCTGGAGGTCATCCGTCACTCCATCGAGGCCATCGAACTGGACGCAGCGCTGGTGGCGGGGTTGCGCCGGGAGTTGATGAACCAGGGCCTCATCGGGCCGTCGGGCGACTCCCCCACGGGCATCTTCGTGCGTTCCGACACCAACGTGGAGGACCAGCCCGATTTCAACGGCGCCGGCTTGAATCTCACCCTGTTCAACTTGCAGACGTTCGATGAAGTCTTAGATGGGGTGAAGAAGGTATGGGCCTCGCCGTTTACGTACCGGTCTTTCTCGTGGCGGCAGACCGTGATCAGCGACCCGAATCTCGTCTACCCCTCGCTCTTGCTCATGGAGAGCGTGCCTTCGGAGAAATCCGGCGTGGTGGTGACCGCCGACGTGACCACCGGCGACCCCACCGCCATCACCGTGGCCACCGCCGAGGGCGTGGGCGGCGCCGTGGACGGCTCCCCCGCCGAAACCCTGCTGGTGGCGGACGGCGCAGCGACCTTGCTCAGCCAGTTCAAAGCCCAGTCCCGACGGCTGCTGGCCAAGGACGGCGGCGCCTACATCGCGCCCTCCACCGGCAAGGAACGGGTGTTGACGGACCAGGAACTGGAACGCCTCATCGCCGCAGCAAAGACGATCGAGCGCACGTTTCAGCCAGCCTTTTCTTCCGACGGCCGCCGGCTGCCTTGGGACATCGAGTTCGGGTTCGTCGACGGCTCCCTATCACTCTTTCAAGCCAGACCGTTCGTGGGCAACTCCGACATCCAGAATCTCCCGGCGCTGGCTGCGCTGGACAAAGACATCGCCAAGCGGGAAGAGGCCCTCTTCTCGCTGAAGGAGAGCATCGCATGGTAGCACCTCACCGCATCCTCACCACCGCACTGGCCTTGTGCCTATGCCTCGTCATGACCGCGCCGGCCCTCGCCGGCGGCGTGCTGAAGCCGGACCACGCCCCCGGCATCTGGTTCCACTGGTACGCGCCTTCCTTCTATACGGGCTTTGCGCCGCGGGAACACGACCCCGAACGCATCCACATCCACCTTGGCCGCGGCAACCAAGTGCGCCTGACCGTGGTGATGGACGACGCCACCATCGCGAATTATCTGCAGGATCTCGACGCCCGCGCCACGATGATCGAGCGGCTGCTGGCGGAAAACGTCATCAACCTCACCATGAACAAGAGCTGGGAGCGTTTCCAGGAGAAGTTGGCCACGCACAACGCGCGGGACCTCGCAGCCCGCAAGGCCGCCATGGACCCCGACGAGTACCGCCGGCAGTCCCTGGCAGTGATGCGCGCGCTCAACCCGCATCAGGTCTACCATATCGTCTTCGACGCCGAAGCCCTCGCCCAGGCGTGGCTGGAGCGCAACCGCAACAAACAGCCCGCCAGCGAAGGCGACAAGCTCGCACTGGTCAATGATGTCATTCCCACCCGGCTCTGGCGCACCAGCATGACCCCGTCCCTGGAGAGCGCCTTGCAACAGGCTCTGGCTGCGGACTCCGCCCAAGGCGTCTTGCCTCTGCTCGAAGCTGCAGGCGGCAAACGCTACCCCGTGGAAGGCGGCGTCATCGACGTATGGGAATACACCACCATCTACCCCGTGGGCACCGTGGACCAGTACACCACCGTGGACGGCAACCGGGTGCCCCACTTCCCGCAAACAGGCGTCTGGCCCCTCACCCCCCGCAAGCAAGGCCGGGGTCTGGTGGGCATGGTGGACTACATCTCCACGAACCCTGGCTACGGGTTCATCACCATGCTGCCTTACCAGCACGCTGGCGGCGTCTACTACAACGCTTTCCACAATGACGGCATCCGTACGCCCGCAGGCAAGGGCTTCATCCCCGCAGAATGGAAAGGCCGCAAGACCGAACGCGAAGGCAAGCCCGCCAACCAGATCTGGCTCACCAGCCGGGGCCCTGTCTCCCACGGCTGCACGCGCCTGCCTTCCGACCTCATGGGCGAGTTCCGCAACATCCTGCCCTCCAACGACAAGCGCATCGAAGGCATGCCCACCTACCGCAACACCCCGGCCCTCTTCGACGTCTTCGACATCGACGGCGACGGGACCCCTGAGGTCATGGGCGTGAAGTACTACATCGCCTACCGCACCGTGAAACCCCGCGACCCGGTGGAAATCCGTGTGCTCAACACCCGCGAAGCCTATTACCCCTGGCTCTACGGCAAAGGCGTTTTCCAATGGACGGACGACGGCGGCGTCGTCTTCCCTCGCGTCCAGGACGCGCACTTCGTGGGCCGCAAGGCGCTGCCCGGCAAGACCTACACGAACATCCGCCTCTTCGAGCCGGAGTACCATGGCGGCGACAAACTGCAGTTCTACACGCTGAACCCCGCCAACTTCGAGACCAACCCCGGCTTCCGCTTCAACCGGGAGCTGCGCAAGGTGGGCTACGGGTACGACGCCGACGAAACGCTGCTCTTCCTGAATTGAGGCAGGGGCGCGCCGCCCCTCGCCCACCCACGCCTCGTCACCAAGGCCGGCTCCGCGCCGGCCTTTTTTTTGTTGATCCCACTCGGACAGCCCGAAGCGGGTCGATCACGAGCGAGCCGTCACCATCAACCATCAACCATTCCAGACCAATACACATCCACCCCGCGCATGACGCCAAGCCGTGCAGGCGAGCAGGCAACCTACCGTCACGCTCCACATTTTCCCCGCCCCGGCCCTTGCCAACGCCGCAGACGCGATTATCTTTCCAACCACTCCCCGACAACTCACGTTCCTCGCGACCGGGTACGCTCCCTGTCGCTCCCTCCACGACCCGGCGCACGGTCTCCCCCGCGACGCCGCGGCACATTTCCACCAGAGGTGCAGTGCATGCAACGTCCGAAGATTGCAGAGGGGCTCCGTCAGTTCGGCATCACGCTCAACGTCATCGTCATGGCTATCGTTCTGATGGCCGCAGGCTTCGCGGCGCCTGTGCGCGCCTCGACCGGGCCTGAAAGCGAAGCCCCCACCGGCGCGGATGCGATCTGCACCGAAGCGACCACCGAGGAAGACCCCGTGGCCAAGGTGACGCGCTTCGTCACCAAGCCTATCGCCATGGTGGACACCATGCTCTTCGGTGAAGCAGCCGCGACGTCCCAGGTGTGCGACGGCGATCCCACCAAAGCCGGCGCGGAACGTCGCGCTTCGAGCGAGTCCCCGGCCATGCTGGACCTTTCCAGACCGGGTCTGCTGACGGTGGCTACCGCAGCCTTCGAGGATCCCGAAGCCGGCAACCCCGCGCCCGGCATCTTCTTCCACCGGCTGGAGCCCATGTTCTACACGGGGTTTGCACCCCGCATCCAAGACCCCAAGCGCGTACACACCTTCCTGGGCCGCGGCAACCAGGTACGGCTCACGGCCGTGCTCTCCGACGAGGTGCTGGACGAGTACCTGCAGGACATCGCCTTGCGCTATCGCGGCGTGCAGGCGCTGTTGGACGCCGGCGAACTGAAGCTGACCCAGAACAAACAGTGGGAGCGTTTCAAGAACATCGTGCATGCGGAAGGCTTGTTGGGTCTGGCCGAGGGCGCCAACCTCATGGATCCCGAGGCGTACCGCGCCTTGAGCCTGGTGAAGATGGCCGCCTTGAACCCGGGCCGCGTCTTCCACATCAAGATGGATCTGCGTGAACGCTTCGCCGAGTGGGCCGAGGGGGCGCTGCCTGCGAGCCCGACCGTCTCCATGTCCCCCGACGCCGAGCTCGACGCCGTGAACGCGCTGCTGCCCACCCGGTTCAAGCACTCGACCATGACCAAAACGAAAGCCGCCAAGCTGGAAGCCGCCCGCCACGCCTGGGCGGACGTGCATCAAGGCGGCGACTTCGAGACGTTCTTCCGCGCCGCCGCCGCGCTCTTCGATGAAGCTGGCGAAGGCCTCTATTTCGTGAACGACGAGGGCTTCCTGGATGTGTGGGAGTTCACCGCCATCTACCCTGTGGGCACGCTGAACCAATACGTGAAGCATGAAGGCAACCAGATTCCGCTCTACCCCTGCCCGGGAGTGCGGCAGATCTGCTACCACCAGCGCACCCGGGTGGCGGACCACATCTCCGAGAAGGGCAGCTACGGCTTCACCCCGTGGATTCCCTACATGCACGTGGGCTCCCGGCTGCACAACTCCTTCCATTCCCTGTGGTTCCGCATTGATGCGCGTCACTGGGATCCCCTGCCGGAGGAATGGCGCCGCGTTTCCGCAGGTGAGCGCGAAGGCAAGCCTTACCCCTACCTCTGGCTGGTAAGCCGCGGCCCCATGTCGCAAGGCTGCACCCACGTGAACGCCGGCTTCCTGAACGAGTTCCGGCAGATCTTCCCCTCCACGGAAGAAGGCTTGAGCGGCGTGGTGACCTACCGCAACAAGTACCAGCACTACGACGTCTACGACATCGATGGAAACGGCGAGCCCGAGGTGATGGGCGTGGCCTACTTCCATGCGTATTCCCTCTCCAACAAGAAGCCCTTCAAGTACCGCGCGAACCCCAACCGCAAGGACTTCTACGCTTGGCTCTACGGCGCCGGCTACCGTTATGACGAAAACGACCAGGTGATCTTCGACGAAGCCACCGTCTCCAAGTTCCGGGGCGCCCGCGCCGTGGAAGGCCACACGTATCACGACATCCCCCTGTACGAGGCGGAGTACTTCGGCGAGTCCATCCAGTTCTACAAGACCAAGCCCATCGACTTCATTCGCGAGCTGCGCCGTCTCTCCGTGAGCTATGCAGCGGATGAAACGATCCTCGGCGCGCGCATGCCCAAGGCCACGGGCGTCATGCAGGCCGACGCCAAGCGTGCGGCGCCCAAGGAACAGGCCGTGCGCTGAGCGCGATCTTCACAATAATCCGTATCCCCTTGTGAGACCCGACAATCCGTATCCATTGTGATCCTCCCTCCACCTTGTGTCCCGGCAGGCGCGCGAGCCTCCTCCCAAACCTCCTCGCGCAGCCTGCCGGCTTTCCCGAACGCCGCCCTCCAGGGTGGCGTTTTTTTTTGAATATGGTATAGATTCGGTATGACGCGTCCGTCGCTTCGTCCCTTCGGGCGAGGGCTGCCGACGCACAACGGCCAGGTCCGTTTCCCCAGGCGTGTCTCGACATGTGCAGGCGCGCCGTACGCGACGGCCGGTTCGTAGAGCCACGCCATGAGCATGAGTTTCCTGAAGCAGTGCATGACCTACGCCGAAGGCGCTCGTCCCTTCCTTTGTCGGCCGTGGGTGCGGTCCTGCTTTCTCTTTCTGGATTTCTTTCTCATCATCACCACGCTCTACCTGCTCAAGCCCACGAGCCGCTCGTTCTTCATCGAGAGCCTGGGCGCAAGCATGTTGCCCTATGTCTGGATAGGCACCGCCCTCACCATGGGTGCGTTCATCACGTATTACAACAAGCTCATCGTGCGCACGTCGCGGCTCATGGTGGTGCTGGGCTCCTGCATGCTGTTCATCGGGTTGCTGACGCTCTTCAGCAGCGCGCTGGCCAACACCGACGCCGGGGGGCTGCTCACCCAGGCGGCGGCGGCCGGGTACTACATCTTCGTGGACATCGTGGGCGTCATCCTGGTGGAGCAGTTCTGGTCGCTCTCCAACAGCATCCATACGGAGGATGAAGGCAAGCGCTACTACGGCTTCATCGGCACGGGGGGTTTGGTGGGCGGCGTGGCTGGCGGCGGCGTCTCGGCATTGCTCATCAAGCGCACCCACCTGGACAGCGCGGACATTCTGCTGGTGGCCGCCGGCTTTCTGGCGCTCATCTTCATCCTCACGCTCTTTCTGGGGTGGCTCGGCGTCTTCGAGGAGACGCGCAAGAAAAAATCCCCCGACCCCGAAGCTGCAGCCCGCGGCTGGCGCGCGCTTTTCAAGAACCGCTACATAGGCCTCATCGCGCTGCTCCTGCTGGTGGCGCAGCTGGCTTCCCCGCTGGTGGACTACCAGTTCCTCTCCATCGTGGAGGAGTCTTATACGGAACTGGACAATCGCACGGCGTTTCTCTCCAAGTTCTTCAGCGTGCTGGGCGTGGTCGCCATCGGGGTGAACCTGGCAGTCACGCCGCTGGTGCACCGGTACATGGGCGTCATCTCCGGTCTGCTGGTGCAGCCGTTGCTCATGGGCGTGTGTTCCTTCGCGTTCTTCCTGCACCCCATCGCTTTGATGGGCGCCGTGGCCAAGGTCAGCGACCGTGGTCTGAGCTACTCCATCAACCGCGCTTCCAAGGAAAACCTCTACGTCCCGGTGGACGCAGCGCTCATGTACCAGGCCAAGGCCTGGATCGACATGTTCGGCTACCGGCTCTTCAAGGTGCTGGGCTCCGTGGTCATCCTCACGTTCACGCAGTGGCTGCCCTATCAGATAGCCCTGCCCAACATGAGCTTCCTCATCATGGGCATCTGCGGCGTGTGGATCGCCATCATCTGGGCCATCCGGCCGGAGTATCACTCCATGCTCGGCGAGAGCAGCGTCACACCACGGTTGTAGCGGCATCGTCCCATGGCGCGTCTTGAGGCACTCGAACTCGCCCTCCGCCGGGCCGGCGTCGCCGACGTCGCAGTGGACGTCCCCCTGGCGCCCCTGGCGTGCTGGCGCATCGGCGGCTCCGCGGATGTCCTGGCGCAGCCCGCCAGCGAAGACGAACTCGCCGCGACGGTCCGAATCGCTCAGGATGCGCACGTCCCTTGGGTGATCATCGGCGCCAGCTCCAACCTGCTTTTCGATGACGACGGCTTCCGCGGCTTGGTGATCCTCCTCGGCGAGGCCTTCAGCCACATCCGCATCAGCGGCGAGACCGTCCACGCCGAGGCCGGCGCCCTCATGACGCGGCTCGCACGCGAGGCGGCCCGCGCAGGCCTTGCCGGTCTGGAACACGCCGCCAACATCCCGGGCACCTTCGGCGGCCTCGTGGTGATGAACGGCGGCTCCAACCGACGCGCCATCGGCGAAGTCCTCACCACCGTACGGGTGCTGGACGACGCAGGCGTTGTCCGCGAGCTTGCGCCGGACGCCTGCGGATTCTCCTATCGCACAAGCATTTTTCAGGAAAACGGCGCCGTGGTGCTCGCCGGGACCATGCGCCTCACCCCCTGCGACGCAGCCGCCTGCCTGCAAGCCATTGACGAGGATTACGCCCTCCGCGCCGCCAAGTTCCCCCTGGAGTGGCCCAGCTGCGGCTCCGTCTTCAAGAGCTTGCCCCACATCTACGAACGCCACGGCCCCCCGGGCAAAGTGCTCGAAGACACGGACCTGAAAGGGACCCGTGTGGGCGGCGCGCTCGTTTCTCCCAAGCACGCCAACTTCTTCATCAACGCTGGCGGCGCACGCTCCGCGGACATGCTCGGCCTCATCCGCCTGGCGCGGGAGCGCGTCCACCGTCGCACCGGCTTCTGGCTGGAGTGCGAAGTCCGCTACGTGAGCCCCCTCGGCGAGGTCGTTCCCGCTCACCTGGCGACGACGCGCTCCGAACAGCCCTCCCCGCCCACGGCCTGACCGCCGCAAGCCGTCAGTCGTCCCAACAGGGCCGACGAGCCCCAAGACCGGTCTCTCCGGTTCACCCAAAAGGGTTGACAGGAGGCCGCCGGCGTCGCACCTTGGTAAACGCGTTTTCACTTTGTTTCGAGAAGCACCCTTCAGTCCACAGGAGACCGTCATGGCCGCAGGCAGCCCCCGATGGAAGAAACTGCTGTTCGTTCCCCTGCTGCTGGCGGGCGTGGCGGCGCTGGCGTTCATGGTCTTGCGCAAGGAGCCGCCCCCGCGCCTCGCCGACGCCGAGCGCGTCACGCCGGCGCGGGTGGTTCCGGCCCAGGCCTTGGCTCTCGTCCCACGAGTGAAGGGCTATGGCAAAGTGGAGCCCGTGCTGGCCTGGAGCGCCCTCGCCGAGGTGGATGGCCGCGTGGTGGCCACCAACCCCGAGCTGGAGCGCGGCGCCCTCCTCCGCAAGGACGAGCTCCTCTTCCGCATCGACCCTCTGGAATACGGCTTGGCCGCAGCCCGCGACGAAGCCGAGGTGGACAACCTGCTGGCGCAGCTGGAGGCTCTGGAGCAGCGTCAACGCAATCTCGAACGGCAGTTGGAGGTGGAACGCCGCGCTTTGGACCTGGCGCAGCGCGAGTGGGAGCGGCTGCGTGAATTGCTGGACCGCGGCGCCGTCTCCAGCGCGGAAGTGGACGCCGAGGAGCAGCGGTATCTCGCGCAGAAAAACATGGTGCAGGATCTGGAGAACAGCCTGGAGCTCATCCCGACGGAACGCCGTCAGCTCATGGCCTCCCTGGAGTCCGGAGAGCGCCGCCTGGAGGAGACGCAGCTCGACATCGACAAGACGGTCATCCGCGCGCCTTTCGATCTGCGGGTCAGCGAGGTGAACGCGGAGATGTCGCAATACGTCGCGCCGGGACAGACGCTCATGCGGGGCTACGCCATCCACGCCGTGGAAGTGCCGGCGCAGACGCCCATCGCGGACATGTGGCGCTTCATGGCCGCCAGCGCGCAGAAAGATTTCCCCGCCGCCACCCTGGATATGGCGTCCGTACGGCAGGCGTTGTCACTGGACGCCGTGGTGCGGCTCCCCGTGACGCAAGGCAAACGGATCACCTGGCCGGCGCGCTTCCAACGCGTGGGGGAAGCCATCGATCCGACCACACGAACCCTCACGCTCTACGTGCGCGTGGACGACCCCTACGCCGGCGTGGGCCCGGGCAAACGCCCGCCCCTGGTGCAGAACATGTACTGCGAGGTGGAGCTCTTCGGGACACCTTTGGAGGAACGGGTGGTCATCCCCCGGGCGGCGTTGCGCGAGGGCGTGGTCCATGTGGTGGGGCCGGAGAACCGGCTGGAGCGCCGCACCGTGGAGACCGGCTACCTGGGCGCGACCATCGCGGCGGTGGACGCGGGCTTGCGCGCCGGCGAACGCGTGGTGGTCAGCGACCTTGTTCCCGTCATCGAAGGCATGCTGCTGGAGCCCATCGCCGATAACGACCTGACCGAGACCGTCCGCACGGAAGCGCTCGCCCTGGATGTTCCCCGTCCCCCCCAATCGGAAGCCATGGGGGAGGCCGCCGCCACAGCGAACGCCACCCCGCAGCGGAATCCGATTGAGGATCCGCCCGCGTCATCACACGGGTCGCGAGGCGGGTCGTCATTCGAGCCGGAGTCCACGCCATGAGCGACGTCACTTCCGAGCACGCGCACACGGCCCCGGCAGGACCCATCCGCGCCGTCATCGATTATTTCGCCGGCCACCCCACCGCCGCGAACCTGCTCATGCTCATCTTTCTTTTCATGGGCGGACTCTCCATCACGACGCTGCAGCGCGAGACCTTCCCCGACTTCGCCGCCGCCGAGGTGGAGGTGGTCGTGGCCTATCCGGGCGCCACGGCCCTGACGGTGGAGAGCGAGATCTGCGAGCGCATCGAAGACGCCGTGGACGCCGTGGTCAACGTGGCGGAAGTGCGCAGCACGGCGCGGGAGAACCGGGGCGTCGTCGTTGTCCAGATGCAAGAAGGCGCGGACTTCAGCATGTTCCTCAATGACGTGAAGACCGAGGTGGACGCCATTGACGATTTCCCGGACGAAGCCGAAGCTCCCGTCGTCTCCCAACTGCACAAAACGGATCTGGTGGCGGCGGTGGCCGTCTCCGGGCCCATGGACGAATCCTCCCTCCATTTCTATTGCGCGGCCCTGAAGGATCGCATGGTGCAACGCGAAGGCTTGCGCTTGGTGGAGATCCAGGGTTTTTCCCAACGGCAGTTCCGCGTGACCCTGGCGCCGGAGACGCTCATGCAGCTGGGGCTCTCCGTGGAGGACGTGGCGCGCGCCATCGAACGCCAGAGCGTGGACCTGCCCGCCGGCGTGGTGGAGACAAAGCAGACGGATCTGCTGGTGCGCTTCGATGACGAACGCGCCGACGTCGCCGCCCTGGAGGCGCTGGTGGTGTCGTCCAACGATCAGGGCGCGGAGCTCCGTCTGGGGGACGTCGCGACCATCGCCGAGCGGTTCGAGCTGGACGAAGCCGAGTACCGCTTCGATGGCCGCCGCGCCGGCTTGCTGGAAATCCGCAAGACCAAACAGCAGGACGCGCTGGACACGCTCGCCGCGTTGGAGACGTTTCTAGAGGAGGAGCGCGCCGCCGCGCCCCCCGGCGTCTCGCTCACGCTGACGAAGAACGTCTCCAAGATCATCGGGGAGCGGCTGGACCTGCTCGCGATCAACGGCGTGCAGGGGTTGTTGCTCGTCTTCGGCGCCATGTGGCTCTTCTTCACCTTCCGCTTTTCCTTCTGGGTGGCCATGGGGCTGCCCGTCTCCTTCATGGGCGCGCTCTTCTTCCTGCCGCATATCGATTTCTCCCTGAACATGCTCACCATGGTGGGGCTGCTCCTCGCCATTGGTCTGCTCATGGACGACGCCATCGTCATCGCGGAGAACGTGGCTGCGCATCTGGAGCGCGGCAAGAAGGCGCACGCCGCCGTGGTGGACGGGGTGACCGAGGTGTTCCCTGGCGTGCTGAGCTCCTACCTCACCACCATGCTCATCTTCGGATCCATCGCCGTGTTCATCGCCGGGGACATCGGCAAAGTCCTCTGGGTGATGCCGGTTGTGCTGCTGCTCACGCTCACGGTGAGTCTCGTGGAAGCGTTCCTCATCCTGCCCAACCACCTGGCGCACGCCCTCCACGGCCGGGAAGCCGCCCCCCGGGGCCGATTCCGCCTTCGCGTGGACGCCGCCATGGACCATCTCCGGGAGCGCGTGCTGGGTCCTGCGGCCGATGTCGTCGTCCGCTGGCGCTATCTGTTCACAGGGGCCGTCGTCGCTCTGTTCCTGCTCTCCGGGGGCATGCTCGCCGGGGGCGTGCTGAAGACCGTCGCCTTCCCGGACATCGACGGCGACGTCCTGGAGGCTCGCATCCTGCTGCCGCAGGGGACGCCCCTGGAACGCACCCGCGCCGTGGTGGAGACTGTCACGGCGGCTCTGGAGGACGTCAACCGAACGCTCACCCCTGAGCAACCCACTGACGAGGCTGGCGAACCCCGGGCTTACGTTCAGCATTACAGCGTCCAGTACAACGTGAACCGCGACGCCGGGGAACAAGGACCGCATGTGGCCACCATCAGTGTGGACCTGCTGTCCGCGGAAATCCGCGCCACCCCCCTGGACGAGTTCACCGCCGCCTGGCGCAACGCCGTGGGAACGCCGCCGGACGTGCTGGCGCTCACCTACAAGGAGCCCTCCCTGGGGCCGGCAGGGCTGGACATCGAGATACGTTTGCTGGGCGAGGATCTGGACGAACTCAACGCAGCAGCTCGCGAGCTGGTCGACTGGCTGCGCGCTTACGATGGCGTGGAGGACCTGACCCACAACCTCCGGCCCGGCAAGCCGGAGCTCGTCGTCACCATGCGCGAAGGCGCCTTGAGCATGGGGGTGTCCGCCATGGACGTGGCCAGCCAACTACGCGCCGCCTTCCACGGAGTGACCGCGCAGGAGCTGCAGACCCGCGGCGAAGCCTACGAGATCGACGTACGCTTGGCGCCGGGCCACGACGGAGCCTTCACGCCGGGAGACGTGGCGGCCTTCCGCGTCACCATGCCGGACGGCTCCCAAGCGCCGCTCACCGCGGTGGCGCACATCGAGGAGGCCCGGGGGTGGGCCGCCGTCTCCCGCGTGGACAGAAGCCGCGCCGTGACCGTGCAAGGGACGGTGGACAGAAGCCGCGCCACCGCAAACGCCGTGCTGGAAGACACCCGGACCCGCTTCCTGCCGGAACTTCTGGAGCGCCGGCCCGGCATACGCGTCAGCATGGAGGGGCAGTCCGCTGAAGGCGCCAAGACGGGCGCTTCGCTGGGCATGGCGTTCCTGGTGGGAGTGGTGGGCGTCTTCGTGCTGCTCAGTTTCCAGTTCCGCAGCTATCTGGAGCCGTTCGTCGTCATGTTGACCATCCCCCTGGCGCTCACGGGCGTCATCTGGGGACATCTCGCCATGGGGTACGATCTCTCCATGCCGAGCATCATGGGCTTCGTCTCATTGGCGGGCGTGGTGGTCAACGACTCCATTCTCCTCGTCCAATTCATCAAGAAGGCCATGGCTCAGGGCATGCGCGCTGCGGAAGCCGCCGTCACGGCCAGCAAGCAGCGGTTCCGGGCCATCATGCTCACCTCGGCCACCACAGTGGCGGGGCTGTTGCCGCTGACCTTCGAGAAAAGTCCGCAAGCGCAGGTGCTCATCCCGCTGGCCTTGAGCATCGTTTTCGGGTTGCTGGCGGCTTCGCTGCTGGTGCTCTTCGTGGTCCCGGCGTTTTACGCCATCCTGGACGACTTCCGCAGACAGGAGTAGCAGCCGAATCTTCAGGGGTTCCACCAGCGCCTCCCTTGGTGTATCGTGATTGATCAACACGAATCCACAGGAGCTCCCTCCATGACCGAGCACACCCACGGCGATTGTCTTCCGTTGGACGACTCCTGCCTGGCCACTCTGCTGTTCACGGCGCGATGGCGCAGCCCCGGCGCGACACACGAAGAGCGCTACCTCGCACGGCGGGTCAACTTCTGGCGAGACATCCTCCCCGCCTCGATGGAGGCCGGCGCGCGCGGCCTGCGCCCCGGCGAACGCGCCGTCTTCACCCTTGGCGGGGGGGAAGGCCTCCCGGCTTACGACCCGGCTTTGGCCCGCGCCATCGGCCGCAACCAATTCGTGGGCGTCTCGCCTTCGGGACGCGTCATCGCGCCGCGCCCGGGCCGGTACTATCCCAAAGGCCTGCTCCGGGGAGTGCCCGGGCTCTTTCCCTCCAACATGCAGCCGTTCAAGGTGATCGCCCTCCATGACGACAGCCTGGAGGTGGACCTGAACCATCCGCTGGCGGGCCGGGACGTCACCTTGGAGCTTCGGGTGGAGAACACTGCGGCCAAGCAGTGTGAAACCGGCGGCCGGTTGACGGACTGGATGGAGGAATTCCTCGGATCCGGGCCGGGCCTCCAGGCCCACGACCCCGCCGCCCCGGCGGACTTCACCGACGACGACGCCATGCGCCGCCTCGACGAGGGCGAAGATTCCGTCTTCTACGAACGACCGCGCATGGTGGGCCACGTGGATGCGCAGGCCAGCGCGTTTCTCCAAGCCGAATACGGCGCGCGCCTCCCCAAAGGCGCCCGCGTGCTGGACCTGATGAGCTCCCTCCAGTCCCACCTGCCCGATGACAAGGGCTACGCCGTGACCGGGCTCGGTTTGAACGCCGAAGAGCTGGCGGCGAACCCCGTCCTCGCCGAGCGCACCGTCCTGGACCTCAATGCGGAACCGCGGCTGCCGTACAACGACGCCTCCTTCGACGCCGTGGTCTGCAGCCTCTCCATCGAATACCTCACCCAGCCGCGGCGGGTGCTTGCCGAGGCGGCCCGCGTCCTCGCCCCCGAGGGACGATGCCTGGTGGCCTTCTCCAATCGCTGGTTTCCCACCAAGGCCACTCGCCAGTGGATGGATCTGCACGAGTTCGAGCGCATGGGCCTCGTTCTGGATTATTTGGCGGACGCGGGCTTCAATGATCTCGCCACGCTTTCCATCCGCAACTGGTGGCGGCCTGTGGATGATCCGCACATCAAGGAAACCTGGGTCAGCGATCCCGTCTACCTGGTGACTGCGTCCAGGAGCTAGACCGACGGCCGCATGGTCCTCCGCTCCGGAGTTCGGCGGGTGGGTCGGGAGTGGGCGTGGACAACCGCAACCACCGCAACCTCCACGACCTTGCTTCCCCCCCTCTCATGGTGATGGATGGCGAGAGAAGGCGCCGAGGGCGCCTTCCCCATGAGGCGTTTGGCGGACCCGCTTCAACCGGCTTCGCTCACGCCGGCGTCCTCGAACGTGGCCATCTCCTGAAAAATGGCGATGGCCGCGCGCAGCAAGGGCACAGCCAGAGCCGCGCCGGAGCCCTCGCCCAAGCGCATGTCCAGATGCAGCAGAGGCCGCACGCCCAGCACGTCCACGGCTTTGGCGTGTCCCGGTTCGGCCGAGGCGTGCGCCAGCACACAGCGCTCGGCCACTGCCGGAGCCATGGCGTGCGCCACGGTGAAGGCCGCCGTGGCGATGAAGCCGTCCACCACCACAAGCAGCCCATGGGCTGCGCCCCCGAGGATGAGCCCCGTCAGCGCGGCGATCTCGTACCCGCCCAGCGCCGCGAGAATGGCCAGGGGGTCCCGGCTGGCGACCACATCCGCATGACGCGTGAGCGCTTGTTCCAGCGTCTTGACCTTGCGGGCCACGCCGGCAGAATCCAGGCCCGCGCCGGGGCCGGTGGTTTCCCCGGGAGAAAGCTGCAGCAGCGCGCAGTACAGCGCCGTGGACGGTGTGGTGTTGCCGATGCCCATGTCCCCCGTGCAGAGGGTGGCGAACCCTTCCGCGGCGGCTGCGGAAGCCAGCCCGACGCCCATGTCCAGCGCGGTTTCGCACTGCGCGAGGGACATGGCGGGGTCGTGCAGGAAGTTGGCGGTCCCCGAAGCGACGCGGCGCTGCAGCAGCCGGGGGTGCTCCGGGAAGGGTTCGCCCAGGCAGCCGGCGTCCACCACCAGCAGGTCCGCGCCCACGCTGCCGGCGATGGCGTTCACGCCTGCGCCGCCAGCCAGAAAGTTGAACACCATCTGCCGTGTGACGGCTTGCGGAAAGGCGGAGACGCCAGCCCCGCCTTCGGCCTCGGGCGCAGCCACGCCGTGGTCTCCTGCGATGGTGTAGACGCGCGCGGGGTCGCAGCTCAGGGGGTCGCGACCCTCTTGCAGCGCGTAGAGCTGCGCAGCGAGTTCCTCCAGTCGGCCCAGGCTGCCGCGTGGTTTCGTCAGGTTGTCCAGACGGCGGCGGGCTTGTTCGAGGAGGCGCTGATCAAGCGGCTTGACTGCGGCGGCGGCTTCGCGGTGCGTGGTGATGTGGCGCAGGGGTTCGCAGCGTGGGTCGACGGAAGGTTCGGGCACAGGGTGAGCTCCTGGTTTGCCCGGCGAGGGTGGGCGTGGCCACGTCCGTCAAGAGGAGTGCGCACATGGAGACGGCGTCCGCCGGCGACGGCGACGGCGCGGTTCTGCAGGAGTACAGCTCCCGCCGTCTCTCTCGATGAGGCTGCGCGGTCCTTCTGAAGCGCCTAAGGCTGGGGCTCGTCGAGCTGCTCCATGGCCTGGACGAGATCGCCGAGGTTCGGCCGGGCGTTGATGTCGTGGACATCGATGTAGCGGATGATCCCCTCCTTGTCGACAAGGAAAAGCGCTCGCTCCGAGACGCCCGAGGAACGCAGCACGCCGAACTGTTCCGCCACGGCGCCGTGGGGCCAGAAGTCCGAGAGCACGGGGAACCAGAGGTTCTCCATCTGTCTGGTCCACGCATAGAGCGTGGGGATGTTGTCCGTGGTCACTCCCAGCAGTATCGTATCATATTTCCTGAAAATATCTTCGGCGAGGCAGTAGCCGGGCCACTGGTCCGAGCAGACCGGGGTGAAAGCGGCCGGCACGAAGGAGATGACCACGTTGTGCTTGCCGCGGTAGTCCGAGAGGGTGACGTCCTCTCCAGTGATGGAAGGCAAGGTGAAGTCCGGCGCGGGGTCGCCCACGGTCACCTTCAAGGTGGAGTCGCGGGGTTTCATGCCGCCGGGGTCGTAAACGAGGCCTTCGTCCTGTTTGCTGGAACGTTGTGGTCCCACCTCGGCGAAGGCGGTGCATGCGAGCGTCACCAGAATGAGCGACATGGCGACCGCCCAGAGGACGCGGCTGCGGGTCGTGGCGTGGAGTATGGTCATGACGATTTCTCCTGAATGCGAACCTACTTGGCCAAGCCGGCCTTGTGCAACAGCAGCGTCAGGAACGCGTCTTCATCCTGGAAGGTGCCTTCCTGGGAAAAGAGCACGGTGTGGCCGTTTGTGTCCTTCACGTCCACCAGGACGTAGAAGGGAGTGCCCACAACGCCGACATAGTCGTTGGAGGTGAAGTCCTGGTCCGGGAACAAGGGGAAAGGCAGTTCGTATTTTTCGCGGAAGACATCCACCTCGTACGCGGAGTTGCCCACGCCGAGCCCGAGCAGCTTGAGGTCGTCGCCGTGGTCGGAGCCGCGCAGGTTCTCGAAGAGCGCCTTCATGTGCGGCGCTTCCCGCTGGCAGTGGGGGCAGTACATGCTGAAGACCTGGATCAGCAGGTATCTGGCGTCCACGTCCGAGATGGAGAAGGGCTCGCCCGGGGTCACGCCGAGGTAGGCGGCGCGTTCGGCGTCCTCTTCGGGGGGCAGCTGGAAGTCCGCCATGGTGTCTGTTTCCTGAATGATTTCGCCGGAGGCGGCGTCCAGTGCGCGGGCCGGCGCGGCTGTCATGCACAGCAGCGCGAAGGTGACGCCGAGCACGGCGGCAAGACGGGACGGGGCGTAGTGGCGTGGGGTCATCATCATGTCTGCTCCTCTCCCTCGTCCACGGATGCGTCGGAGGGGTGGCCGATCCACGAAAGGGCGGCGCTGGCTGCGGGGAATCCGATGGTGGAGGCGCCGGCGAGGATGGCGTGGCACAGGGCGTCTTCGGAAACGCCCAGCTCCCTTGCACGGCGTGCGTGGCTGTGCACGGCGCCTTCGCTGCCGGTGGCGGCGGCGAAAGCCAGTTGCACGAGCTGCAGTGTCTTTTCGTCGAGTGGCCCGGCGTCCTTGATGGCTTGGCCGAGGGAAGCGTGCGCCTCCATGAGCGCGGGGTAGCGCTTGACGAGACGTTCGAAATGACTGGGGCGTTTCATGGTCGTCGCTCCTCGCTGAAGGGGTCCCCGGGCGGCTGTTGGGCGACCGCAAGAGGGGGGTTCTTGCGAGCGGGGCTCGGGGGGCGCCCTCCCCTGCCCTGTTGCAGAGCGCCTGTGTTCCCGCGGCGGCGTTCTCGCTGCACGGGGGAAGCGACGCGCTGTGCGCTAGTCCGTGTCTTCATAAGGTACGGTCATGACCGGAACCGTGGCGCTGCGCAGCACCTCGTTGGCCACGGAGCCGAAGATGGCGAGGGCCACGCCGGAGTGGCCGTGCGCGCCCATGACCACGAGATCGGCGTGTTCATGGTGGATGGCCTCCAGGATGGTGGAAGCCGCCTGCCCGCCCTTGACGCTGGTCTCCAGCTGCAGTCCGTGGTCATCCGGGAAGACTTCGGCGATGAATTCCGCCATCTTGCGTTCCGCGCCTTCGAGGATGGACTGCGCGAAGCGGGTCAGCTCTTCCGTATCGATCTGGAAGACGTGGTGTTTTTCGTACGCCGGAGCCGCGTAGAAGAGCACGAGCCGGGCGTTGGCCATGCGCGCCATGGCGGCGGCGGCGCGCGCCGTGGGCGCGGCAGCCTTGGAAAAATCGATGGGGCACAGAATTGTCTTGATGTCTGGTTCGTTCACGGAAGCGCTCTCCTTGCTTGGATGGCTGACGGTATCACACTTTGCGGCTTTCGCACAGCCCCGGCAAGCACTTTTCCGGCGCACGCGGTCGTCCGTACGCCGCCATGGCGTCATGTGCTGTTTGCAACCTCGTCCAACCCGTGTACAGTGCGTGCAGTGACGCCTGCTTAGGGCGTCGCGCCCTTGACTTGGCGGTGCGCTTGCCGCCGCAGAGGATGTATGGGAGTCATCAATATTCAGGACATCAAGCCGGGCATGCGCCTGGCGGCGGACCTCCACGCGCCCAACGGCCGCTTCCTGCTGCCCAAAGGCGTGGAACTCACGGAAAAGAACCTGCGCGTGCTCACCATCTGGGGCGTGCCGGAAGCCAATGTGGAAGGGGTGGACCGCGAAGCCGCCATGGGCGAGGCCATCTCCCAGCTCTCCCCCGAGACGCTCGAGGAGTGCGAGCAATACGCCACGGAGATTTTCTCCCGCGCGAATCTGGGACAGGAAGCCGTCCGCGAGCTCTATCAACTCGCGCTGTTGCGCTGCGCAGAGAAATCCGTGAGCGGATGGCGTCCCGAGCCCTACCGGTTCGACGCGGAACAGCTCGCGCAGATCAAACTCCTCTCGCCAGAACATCTGGTGGACCGCCGCCAAGCCCCCACGGCTGCGGAGCTGGTGCGTCGTCACATGACGCTCGTCTCCCTGCCGGACATCTATTACCGCATCGTGGAAGTGCTGGAAGACCCCAGCAGCTCCGCCACGACCATCGCTGACGTCATCAGCAAGGACGTGAGCCTCTCGGCCAAGCTGCTCAAGCTCGTCAACAGCCCCTTCTACGGCTTTCCCTCGCGCATCGACACCATCGACCGAGCTGTGGCCTTGCTGGGCTTCAACGAGCTGGGCGTGCTCGCCCACGGCGTGACGGCCGTGCGCACCTTCAGCGACATGCCCATCGACGCCATGACGATGGAGAACTTCTGGAAACACTCCGTGGCTTGCGGCTTGCTGGCGCGCTCCATGGCTGGTCGCGTGCCCGGCATGAAGGAGGAACGCTTCTTCGTGGCGGGCTTGCTGCATGATATCGGCCGACTGGTGATGTTCAAGGAGATTCCGGAAATCATGGGCCAGACGCTGCTCTTCGCTGCAGCCCACGGCGTGGAGACATGGCGCGCCGAGCGCAAGCTTCTGGGCTACGACCACACCCTGGTGGGCAAACTGCTGCTGGAGACATGGCGGCTGCCCGTGGATCTGCTGGCCATGGTGGGCGACCACCACCACCCCGAACGCAGCTTGAGCGCCATGGAAGCCAGCTTCATCTACTTGGCGGACGCCATGGCCATCGCCATGCAGATGGGCGCCAGCGGCTCCATCTTCACGCCCCCCATCAAAGCCTCCGTCTGGGACGCCCTCGGGCTGCCTCAAGGCCTGCTCGCCACCGCCGTGCGTCAAACGGACCGTCAGCTGGAGGAAATCTTGGAAACCTTCTTCGCCCCCGAGGCGGCGTAAGGAACGCGCTCATGGGTCACCAGGACGAAATCCGCGCCAAGGATATCCGTATCGCACGCCTCGTGGAGGAGCGGCGCATGGCGTTGAACGCCCTGGAGCTCGCCAGCGGCATGGGGTCCTTCGCCGCCACGCTGAACCAGCTGGAAACGCCCGCCCCCATTCTGCAGGAGACGGGCAAGAAGCTGCTGTCCCTCATCCGCTTCCACGCCATGGCCTTCTATCTGGTGGACGAAGCGGACGGCGACTTCTATCTCGCCTGGGTGGAGCCCGAGTCCGAGCGCGCACGCCTGGACGCGCAGACCCAGCAGCTCATTCGCGAGCAGACTTTCTCCTGGGCGCTCGGCCGCAACAAGGCGTTCATCACCACGGAGGCGGGAGACGCCGGGCAAGCGGGCCGCGAAACCCCGTTGCTGCTCCACCCCCTCACCACCATCTCCCGGGTGCGGGGCATGTTCGTGGGCGCGCTGGGCCAGCCGAAGGAATCCATCCTGGATCCCTACTTCTCCCTGCTCACCATCATCTTCACGGGGTGCGCGCACGCGCTGGAAAGCTTCGAACTCTACCGCCGCATCCGCACCATGAACCGCGACCTGGAGCGCCAGGTGGAGGAACGCTCCCGCGCGCTGGAACAGACCAACCGCCGCTTGGGCGAAGAACGTCGGCTGCTGGACGTCGCTTCCCAGGAACTCTGCGAGAAGGAGGAAACCCTGCGCGCCTTCTTCCGGGCGAGCCTGGACGGCATGCTCATCCTCGACCGAAGGGGCGTGGTGCTGGACGCCAACGAACGCGCCGCCACGGCCCTGGAACTCTCCCTGGCCCAGCTCATCGGCCGCGACGTGCGCAGCCTCTTCTCGAAAGACCTCCTCGCCGCGCGCACCCGCGCCACCTTGGACGCCCTCCGCCGCGGAGACGTCCGCCGGTTCGAGGAGCGCTACCGCGGCAAACGCTACGAGGTGGTGGTCTACCCCCTTGCCGACACCGGAGCCCGCGTGGTCAAATTCGTCTGCATCGCACGCGATGTGACCGCGCAACACGACATGAGCCAGGCCCTGCGCAACGCCGTGACGAGCGAACAAGCCGCCAACCAGGCCAAGAGCGAATTTCTCGCGAACATGAGCCACGAGCTGCGCACGCCCCTCAACGGCATTCTCGGCATGACGCAACTCATGTTCGCCACCGGCCTGAGCGAGGAGCAACGCGAATACGCGGACAACATCCTCAGCTCGGCCGGCAGGGTGCTCAAGGTCGTCAACAACCTGCTGGATCTCTCCAGCCTGGAAGCCGGCGAGCTGCCCCTGGCGGCTGCGCCCTTCGCGCCGGACCGACTGTTCCAGGCGGCCCTCGACACCTACAGCGCGCAGGCCCGACTCAAGGGGCTGGAGTTCACCTACGCCATCGCCGACGACATGCCCCCATATCTGCTGGGCGACGCGGAACGACTCAAGCAGATCTTCATCAACATCCTCCACAACGCCGTGAACTTCACGGACAGCGGCGCCGTGGACGTACGCGTGGGCTTGGCGCCAGAGCTTGCGCCTGTCCATGACCACGTGGGCGACGCCGCGCCCTTCTCCTTTTCCGTGCGGGATACGGGTCCCGGCGTGCCAGCGGAAAAACGCGAACACATCTTCGACAGTTTCGGCGTGGCCGAAAACGTGCTGACCAAACACAAAAGCGGCCCGGGCATGGGTCTCGCCATCGCACGCAAGCTCGCCGAACACATGGGCGGCCGCATCCTCATGGAAAGCGACCCGGCCTCCGGCTCCGTCTTTCACTTCGTGGCGCCCTTGCGCATCGCCGCCGAAGCGGATGTCTCCCCCTGCGAGCAGTCACCCACCATCCCGCAAACGTTACGCATTCTCGTGGTGGAAGACGACATCGTCAACGCCGCCTACACCACCCGTCTGCTGGAAACGCAAGGCTGGGACGTGCATAGCGCGACCACCGCGGCCGCGGCCATCCGCGCGCTGGAAGAGGAGACGTTCCATCTGGTGCTGATGGACGTCCAATTGCCGGACATGAGCGGCCTGGAGGTGACGCGCCGCATCCGGGATGGCGAACTGGCGCACGTAAACACGGCCATCCCCATCGTCGCGCTCACGGCCTACGCCATGGAAGGCGACCGGGACCGCTGCCTGCGCGCCGGGATGAACGCCTTCGTGGCCAAACCTTTCGAGCAGGAGACGCTCACCCTCGCCATCGCCAGCCTCGTGTGCACCGGCGCGTCGCCCGGCGCCTCCCCCGCGAACTGAGGGCTGTTGCGCCACGACGCCGGGGGGCTGTTGCGCCACGACGCCGGGGGCTGTGTGATCGGGTGAACGCTTCCGAAACTGGTCTTGATCCCTCGGGTTGCGCCGGCGGCTCTCCACCCATCCGGCTTGGTTGATCCGTCCACCTCGCGCGCCCCTTCCCCACGTCCTTGGACGGCTTGGGGGGAACACGGCGCACACGCGAATCACGACAGGATTTTTGATGCGGGAGTACGGGGGGATACCCCTTTTTCAGTGAGGCGCGTTCCCGGCCACTCCCCGGCCGCCCCCGGCAGAACAGGAGCGCTCGTTCCAGCCGAACACTCCGGCTCCATCGTCCGGCGTCCGCCATCGCCATTCACCTGGGCGGCGACCGTCGCGCGGATGACCCGCCACCATCACCAGAATCCCAGGCTCTGTCCGTCGGGCGCGGGCGCGTCGAGCGGTTCAGCTGGAGCCGCAGCAGCCACGGCTCCCGGCTGCGCCTCGGCCGCAAACGCCGTCACGCTCGCAACCTCCCCGGCGAGCACGGCCTTGACGTCCTCACGATTCAGCCGGCGGAAAGGGATGCGCTCACCGAGGCGTCCACCCTCCGGCGTGGGCAGCGCCGCAAAATCGAACTCCGCCGCCATGGCGCCTGCGGGATCCGTGGGCCCGATCCAGAAGGCGCGCGTCCCGGAAACCGCTGCGCGGAGCGGCGCGTACAGCAGGGTGTAGCACTCCACCTCCGCCAGCGAGCCCGCCACCCCGACGCGGCCGGCGTGTTTCCGCCACGCCTCCAGCGCCTTGACGAGTCGCGCCACCGGCCCCAGATCCAGACACCGAACCTGTGCGCCGGAGGTGAGCACGAAGGCGAAAAGCCGTGGTCCCCCCGACGTCGCATCCCCCAATTCACCGACGCCGCGTCCTCGCGCAAAGAAGACCGCGGCCTCGCCCTTCGGCAGAGCTCTGGTGAGCCGCGCGACAGCCGTGGCGTCTCCCAACGCAGCGGCTTCCGGAAGGACCCGCTCGGTGAGCCACCACCCGAAAACGAGCCGGATGGCGGCTGCGCCAAACGTTCCTGCGCCGGCTTCCATGTCTGCGTCCCGAAGCGGCTTCGAGTCCGACAGGCCGGCGGCCAGACCGAGGGTCGTCATCAAGCGCTCGCTGCGGTCGGTCAGCATGGTGAACCGGGCCTCGCCTGCCCCCGCAGGCCGTACCGAGAGCGCGGACGTTTCGGAGGACAGCGCCCGCAACGCGAGTTGCGCGCGCAAAGCCTCGGCGGTCTCGCCATGCGCAGCCGCCGTCCTGGCGCGCAAAGCCAGGGTTCGACGCCGCAGCGCGTCGGCATCCTCCGGCTGGAGCCGCGTGGCGGCGCGCTGCGCCTGCTCGTCCAGATGACGCGCCACCTCAAGACCCTGCCTGCCTCCACCCGGCGCACAGATCGCCGCGGCGTCGAGCATTGTCTCCAGGGGATGCGGGATAGCGCCGGTCCCCTCGTGGTCGCGGATTCGAATCAGCCGCTGGTGGCTGGCGCTACCTGCAGTGGCCGCCACGGTGGCGTGCAGCAGGGAGCGCTCATGCGTCATCATCGAAAGCGCTGGTTCGCACGCCCCGCGACGCGCTTGCGCCAGCGCCAGAAGCGCGTTGCGCCAGGCTTGGTTCGACGCCGCGTCGCCGGCTCCCTTGTGCGCGCGCACGATGGCCAGGGCTGCTTCCGGCTGGTCCGCCTGCAGGGCGCAATGCGCTGCGGACGCCAGCAGCGCCCGTTGCATGGCGGCCGAAGCGTGGGGAGCGCGCTCCGTCAAAGCGAGGGCTTGGCGGAATCCGGCCGCGGCCTCCACCCACTCCTGCCGGTGAGCGAACCCGGCCGCCCGCCGTCTTTCCGCATACGCCGCCACTCGCAAACGGCCAGCCCGTTCCGCCAGAATCGCCCCGCGGCGGTAAAGCGCCGAGGCGTCGGCGTGCTCGCCCAGCAGTTCCGCGACGCCGCCCATTCGGACAAGCCGTATCGCCTGAGCGCCATCCGGAAGGGTCGAATCAGCAAGACGCGCCTGCCCCTGCCGTAGCGCATCCCGGGCGGCCTCCGGCGCATCGCTTCGACGGCAAGCCAACGCCAGGGCCGTCCAGGCGTCCACCTCGGCCAGGGGCGCCTCCGAGGCTTGCGCTGTATGGACGAGACGCTCCGCCTGCGCTACCGTCAAGGACTCGGGAAGCGTGCGGCCGGCAAGCGCGGCGGATTCGCCCTCGGGTGTGGATTCGGTCATCGCCAGCAACGCCCAGACCGTCACCGCGCCTGCTGCAGCCACCACACAAAGGCCCGGCCACAGCAAGCCATGGAGACGGGGCATCGCGTTCTCGATATGTCGAACGAGACGACGCACACGAAGCGTGTGGCCGCTACGCATGGTCGCTCCGAGCCGTCCCGCAGCAGAAAAACGTCATGGGGGCCTCCTGGCGTCTGGCGTTATCTAGAAATTTTCTATACAATGTGGATGGCTATACACCGGAACAGGGGGTCTGCGCAAGTCGGCGCAGACGCCCCTTCCCCCGGGAACGCTTGAAGCTCCGCCCGAACCGCCAGCCCTGGATTCGCCCTGAGGACGCCATGGACAAAAAGATACGCACACGCATTGTCGCCTTGAGTGAGACGTTGCGCGAACGCGCCCGCGCCTGGGAGCAGATGCAGCCCAACCAGCCCGTGGGCGACGCCGCTGCTGGCGAAGCCGCCGCTTTGCACGGCGTTGCGCAGGAGCTCGACGAATGGGTGGCGGACGACATCCGCCGTGAGAAGCGCCAAGGAAAGATGAGCCTCTTGCGGGGCTTGGCAAGCTTCCTGCTGTTGATGGGCCTGCTCGCTTTCATCATCTTCGCGTTTTTCGAGAACAGCTTGCTGCTGCAACAGGACTACTTCAAAGTGGTGCGGCACTTCTTCCCGGACCTGCAGGACAAGGCGACGTACGCCGAGTATCTGCAGGTCGCCGTGGCGGGTTGTTTGGGCCTGATGACGTTCCTGATCGCCCTCATCGTGGCCATGTTCCTGGAGTTGTTCATCAAACTGGTGCGCATTCCGATGAACGCGCTGATATTCTCGCTGCTCACCATCCTGGCCGCCGGGGTGATGCTCTACTATTACATCAATAATTTCGAAATGTTGCGCGATCTCCTCTATCGTTTCGTTTAGATGACGCCCTGCAACCCGGCTTCCGCCCATGGAATTCCTCCTGCATCTCCGTCGGCGTCGTGCAACTGTCACCGCAGGGCCTTCATCCACAGAAAAAGCCAGCAAGTACACGAGGATACGCTACGCCCTTTGCGTGACGGCCATGTGTCGCCCGAACTGGCTGTTCAACCTTCAGGATCAGTTTTTCAGTTATATTGCTGGGATGTTATCCACTTTTTTCGTCTCGGGGGTTGGCAACGCGCGCTGAAACGCTTACCTTACTCTGACAGGCTCTCATCCAGCGGGGGGGACCGGCGCATGGTGCGCCGGCGCGCATGGAGGGGAGCCTGTCTTTTTTTCGCCATCATTGCGACGTCGGTTCGCCGTCCATGCTCGCCCGACTGTCTTGTACGATGGTTGGGTGGTTTCGTTGCCGAGCCCGCGGTCTTTCCCTTGCATGGAAAACGGGGGCGCCCCCCTCTGGAGACGCCCCCGCGTGCAGGCCGATCCGGCCGGTAGTCTTGTCTGGCGTGGTGGTGCGGCCGTCCGCGCTCAGAAGGAAAAAACCTTGGCGTGTTCCGCGAGCTCGACGAGCTGATACGCCGTGCCCAGCGCGAAACCGGGGGGCAGCTCTTCTTCCTCCACTTCCCGAGCCACGCAGCAGGGTGTGCAGCAGAGCACTTTGCCGCCATGCTCCAGAAATCCTGCCAGATAGGTGGCGAGGTCGTCGCCGGTAGGAGCCTTGACCCTGTCGACGAGTGAAGCGTGGGCGTACATCACCGCGTCGTCCACCAGAAAGAGCGTCACGTCGTGGCCTTTTTCCGCAGCGATCTTGGCCAGATGCGTACAGCGCACGGCGCGGGTGGGGTCTTCCGGTCCCCGTGAAAGCACAAAGAGAAACGAAGCCATTGTCTCCATCTCCTGAAACGGTTGAAGGGTGTGGGGTGTGGGATCAAGAGGCGCTTCAGACGCGCGGACAGGCCTACGCCGCGGCGACCTTGGCCAGTTCCTCGCGGATCATGCCCTTGGCCAGGGGGATCTTGTAGGCGTTCTGGTCCATGGGTTGCGCCTCGGCCAGCGCCGCCTCGGCGGCTTGCTCGATGACTTCCGGCGTGAGGCGTTTCCCCATGATGGCCTCCTCCAGCGCGCGAGACCGCCACGGGACCGGCGCCACCCCGGAGAGCACGGCGCGGCCTTGTCGCACGGTTCCATTCTCCACCACCAGAGCCAGGGCGAGGCCGGCCAGAGCGAAGTCCCACGCGCGGCGGGCGCGCACTTTCCTGTAGGATGTGTGGAGTTTGGGCGGCAGTTCGCGGACTTCCACCGCTGTGATGAGCTCGTCCGGCTCCAGGACGGTCTCGCGGGTGGGGTCGTCCTCGGGGAGCACGAAGAAGTCGTCTATGGGGATGGCGAGTTTGCCGCGGTCGCTCTGCGCATGCACGCGAGCGTCAAGCGCGAGCCACATGGGCGCCGTGTCCGAGGGGTGGACGATGTAGCACTCCACGCCGCCGAAGAGGCAGTGGAACTGGTTCTCCCCGCCCACGGCGTAGCAGACCGGGCCGCCTTTGCGGATGCAGTCGAACTCGCCGCGGTAGTACCAGCAGCGCGCTTTCTGGCAGAGATTGCCGGCCACGGTCCCCTGGTTGCGCAGCTGGGGGCTGCCCACGGCGGATGCGGCCTGCGCGAGCCCCGGGACGCGGCTGGTGATGAGCGGGTCCTCGGCGAGGGTCGTGAGGGTGGTGGCTGCGCCCACGATGAAACCGCGGCCCTGCTGGCGCACGCCGTCGAGATCCTGCGCGAGGTCGGCGAGGCTCACCAACCGCTCGGGGGCGAGGATGTGTTCGCGCAGGCAGGTCAGCAAGTCGGAACCGCCACCCAGCGCCACAGAACCGCCTGCGGCCATGGCCTTGAGGGCGTCGTCCATCGACTGGGGCCGGACGTATTGGAATGGTGCGAACATGGGAAGCTCCTGGCGGATTTACGCGTACTTGACCGTGCGGTCGGCGAGTTTGGCGACGAGGGTGACGGGGTTGATGGGCGATTCGAAGCAGCGCACCCCCACGGCGTTGTAGACGGCGTTGGCGATGGCCGAGGCCGTGGGCACGGTGACAGGTTCGCCGAGGCCTTTGGCGCCGATGGCGTTGGCTTCGTCATCCGGCAGCTCCACGGCTTCGCTCACCATGTCCGGGGCCACGTCCAGTGCTGTGGGGAGCTTGTAGTCATGCCAGTTCTTGTTGCAGAGTTTGCCGGTGGTGTTGACGTCCAGCACGCGCATCTCGGTCATGCCCAGGCCCACGCCCATGGCCACCCCGCCTATCACCTGGCTGTCGAAAGCGAGGCGGTCGATGACGCGGCCGGACTCGTGCGCCGCCACGAACCGCAGCAACGCGATCTCGCCGGTTCGGGTATTCACTTCCACCTCGCAGAACTGCGCCCCGAAAGGCGTCACCTGCTTGTCCTTGGGGTTGGGTTTCTTGTGCCCCACACCCATGGCGGTTTTCTGCTGCTGCAGCCGGGAAAGCTCCCGCACGGCCTTGCCCTTGTCTGCATCATCCTTGTGATGGATGCGCTCGCCGGCGAAGACGAGGTCCGCGGCGTCCGTTTCCAGATCCTCGGCGGCCATCTCCATGAGCTGTTCCTTGAGGTTGACACAGGCCAGCCGCACGGCGGGACCGTCGCTGGGCAAGGTCTTGGAGCCGCCGCTGGGGGGTGAGTACTGCGTGGCGCCGGTGTCCGCATTTTCGATGAGCACGGAATCCGGGGTGACGCCGAGTTCCTCCGCCACGATGACGGCCATGGCCGTTTTCGCGCCGGTGCCGATATCCGAGCAGCCCATGTTGAGGTTCACGCTGCCGTCGGCGTTCATCTTCACCACCACGGTGGACGGCGGCCATCCGCCCCCGACGAACCAGTTGCAGGCGGCCATGCCCACGCCTCTGCGGAGGACGGCGTCTTCCGGCTGTTCGCGCACGGCCTTGCGCGCTGCTTCCCAACCGAAACGTTCGGCGCCGCGGCGCAGGCACTCGGCGAGGCCGTTGGTGGTGTAGGGAGGCTGACCGTCGCGGCCTTGGGATGTCTCGGGGATGTTGGCGAGCCGCAGCCGGACGGGGTCCATCTCCAGGGCCTCGGCCAGTTCGTCCATCATCTGCTCCATGGCCCAGTTGCCTTGTGGATACCCCGGCGCGCGGAAAGGCCGTGCCGGGCCGGCGTTGATGTAGACATCTGTGGTCTTGGTGGCGACGTTGGGGCAGCGGTAGAGGTCCTTGGCCTGCCACTCCAGCAGACTGGTCCCGCCTGCGGGGTAGCCGCCGGAGGGCCCCACGCCTTCGAAGCGGATGGCCGTGAGCGAGCCGTCCTGCTTCACTCCGGCCTTCAACCGCATATGCGCGGAAGGCCGGTTGCCCATGGCGAGCATGGTCTCCTCCCGCGTATGAAAGAACTTCACGGGTCGGTTCGTTTTCTTGGCGAGCACTGCTGCGAGGATGGAGTACTTCGACGCGCGCAGCTTGGAGCCGAAGCCCCCGCCCACGTAATGCCCCACGACACGGACGCGGGTATGCGGCAGGCCCAGCGTCTTGGCCACGCGCTCCTGCACGGCGTAGACGCCCTGGGTGGATTCCCAGACGGTGAGTTGTGGTCCGTCCCACCGAGCCACACAGCCGTGCAACTCCAGCGGGGTGTGCAGTTGGACTCGGGTGAGGTATTCGCGCTCCACCACCACGTCCGCGTCCTTGAAGCCTTGTTCGGCGTCGCCGCGGGCGTATTCGCTTTCCTCCACCACGTTACCGTCCGGGTGCACCTTGGGGGCGCCCCGCTCCAGAGCGCGCATGGGCTCGACGACGTAGGGCAGCGGCTCCCACCGCGCCTGCAACGCGCGCACGGCGTCCGCGGCCTGATACGGCGTCTCCGCAGCCACTGCGCCCACCACCTGCCCCTCGTAACGGCAGTTCCGGTCCAGCAGTTTGACTTCCATCTCCTCGTAGGACCACGGGAGGTTGGCTTCCGGGCTGTCCGGCGCGAGCACGGCTTTCACCCCCGGCATCTGCAACGCGGCGTCCACGTCCAGACGCTTGAGCACGGCGTTGGGATGAGGGCTGACGATGGCTGCAGCGTAGAGCATGCCCGGCAGCACCACGTCCGAGGGGTAGACGGCCGCGCCGCTCACGCGGTCGTAGCCATCCACGCGCGGGACACGGCCCCCCACGATGTTGGTCTTGTCCCAGGGGGCTGGCGCGGCGCCGTCTTCCGATGTCTGCGGGAAGGGCTGCTTCGCGTCATAATAAATGGATTTCGCACACATGGCAGCCCCCCTATCCTTGCTTCTTCTCGGCCGCAGCGGCCACGGCGTTGAATATATGGTTGTAGGCGCCGCACCGGCAGAGATTCCCGCTCATGCCCACGCGGATTTCCTCCAGGGAGGGTTGAGGCGTCTTGCGCAAGAGCCCCTCCGCGGCGATGACCTGTCCCGGCGTGCAGTACCCGCACTGGTAGGCGTCCTCCTCCACGAAGGCTTCCTGCACGGGGCCAAGGGACTCGTCGCCGTTGAGCAGCCCCTCCACGGTTTCGATCTTCCTGCCGGCGGCCTCCAGCGCGAGGGTAAGACAGGCGTAGCGCGGTTCGTCGTCGATGAGCACGCTGCAGGCGCCGCATTCGCCGCGCGCGCAACCCTCCTTGGCGCCCGTGACGCCCAGGCGTTCGCGCAGCACGAACAGCAGCGTCCAGCGCGGCTCCACCAGCAAGCTGTGGCGGCGGCCGTTCACCTGCAAGGTCAGGGGCAGCATGCCCTCCACCGAAACGGGGGCCTCCGACTGCGCTGCCTCGGCGTGGGCGGCTCCGGCCACGCCTGCCGTGGCCACGGCCATGGCGCCGGTCCCCATGGATTTGATGAAGTTGCGTCGCGAAACGCCGCCGCACTGACAGCCGGCCTCCGCGCCGACATCAGTCTTGGCGGGGTGGTTCTTGCGGGGTGAACAGGCCATGTCGCCTCCGGAAACGGTCTGGGGTGAACGCGACGCCGCGTCCGAGCCGCGGGGTCGAGCGGCGGAGCGACGAGCGAGAGTGTTCTCGACAGTTGCCGGCATCGTACCGCATCATCCATAAATGGCAATGGGAAAACCCGGGTGGCGGCAAATACGACGGTCCGACGACGGAGCCCGGGCGGCTTCGGCGCCGCGCGCCACGACGTGTGGGGGATCGATCGGGGAGACGATGGGGATGATGACGCCGCGACGCCGCCATGCACTGCTGCGCAAGCACCTGACGACGCCACGGCGTGATGGGGTGATGCCGGAGGGTGGCGCGCTATTCCTTGCTGACGCCCATATCCATGCCGAAGTTGTGGCGGCCTTCCTTGATGCTGTTCGCTTTGATATAATAGGTTCTTTCGAAGACATCCTTGAAGCTGGAGAGTGAATCCGTGGCGATGATCCTGAAGCGGATGCGACCGTTCTTTTTCGTCTCCCACAGTTCGTCCAAATTCACCCGCGAATAAAAACGGTATGCATACCGTGCTCCCTTGTCATTTCTGTCGTACTTCGAAACTTTAAACGCTTTTGAACGGATCAATTCCATGTCGGCGCCAGCCCACACCGTCCCCCCATGCACGGTTTTTGGCACAAAGAAACTCAAATCAGCCTCGACATCGATAATGTCACGGCTCCCCAAATTGAGTATCTTGAACCCCCAAAGCTTGCTTCCATCCTCAGAGACGAAGCTGGAGATAAACTCGGAAATCTCCACTTTGGGACGCAAGCGCTTCAGGAAAAACAGGAATGCAGCGGACGCCACCAAACTCGCCACGACGCCCAACACCAGTGACACCAGAACCGTCTCCAACGGGACAGCGTGCAAGGAATCCACAAACCGCTCGAACGAGCCTTGCCCGACCGCAGCGGCGCCATTCGAAACGCTTTCTTCTATTCCAATTTCGCCCATGACACGCTCCTCCAAAGGGTTTATGCGTATCATTGCGCCAAAAACCAAATGAAGTCAATCAACTCGTCAATTTTTTTGTTCCGCCTCGACGCCGCCGCAGGGTGAGCACGCAGACTTCGGGAGGGCAGTTCACCCGCACCGAAAAGAGCGAACCGAACCCCACCGTGGTGAAGACCCACCGCTCGGCGAGGACCTCCCGCGCCCCCGGCTGCAGGTCCTCGGGCAGTTCCAGGCGCTGCAACCCCGTGTGGTACCGCCGGCCCATGGGCGGCAGCAGCACCGGCCCCGCCAGGGGCAGGCGCACCTGTCCGCCGTGGGAGTGCCCGGAGATCTGCAGGGGAATCCACGGGTCCGGGTCGAAGAGGCCGCGGCGCACGCCCTGGGCCATGGTGTCCGCGAAATCCGGTTCATGGACGAGGAGGATGACCGGCTCGCCGGCCTCCCGCCCGGGCAGCCCGGCCAACGCCGTAGCCGGCAGCGCGCGGCCCAGCAAGGCGTCTCCCAGGCCGGCGATGTGCAGCCGCCCTCCTCCACGCGTCACGGCGAGGGTTTCGTTGTGCAGCAGCCGCACGCCGTGGTCCGAGAACTGCCGGGCCTTCAACGCGATGGCTTGGGCGTCCACGACGGGGCCGAGGGGGGAGCCCGCCTTGTGGCTGGCCAGCACATCGTGGTTGCCGAGGACGGCGTAGGCTCCCAGGGGCGGGACGAACGTCTCCAGCGCGCGCAGACACGCCGGCCAGTAGGCCACATCGCCGTCGATGAAGTCCCCGGCGTAGAGCGCCAGATCCGGTGTTTCCGCCGCCAGGGCGCGCATGCCCTCGCGGAGTCGATCCGGCCCCTGCAGCCAGTTCATGTGGATGTCGCTCAAGACGCCAAGGCGCAGGCCGTCCAGCGTTACAGGCAAATCGGCGATGGGGACGTCCTGCTTGACCACGCGGAACGTATATGGCTCCACCCCGGTCGCATACGCCGCGCCGAGGGCGCCCAAGCCGCCCACGCTCCAGCGCAGGAAGGCGCGTCTGCTCATGAGGCGCTGCATGATTCTCCTCCGCATGATTCTCCTCCGGGGGACGACGCGGGGACAAAAGGGCGCCGGCCGTGATGGCTTGAACCCGTGACGATGCGGAGAGACACGGGACGGCCGGGGATGGGAGCGTCAGGACGCGGGGGGCGTCATGGCGCTCCAGGCGTGCGTGCGGTTGCGGCCGGCGTCCTTGGCGGCGTAGAGCGCCTTGTCCGCCTTGATGATGGCGTCATCCAGAGGAGTGGCGCCGTAGATGGGGTGCGCCGCGCACTGGGAGACGCCCAGGCTGGCGGTCAGTTTGAGCGGTTCCTTGATGGATGCGCCGTCGGGCCCGACGCCGTCCACGGGGATGAGCTCCGCTTCGATGGCCAGGCGAATGCGCTCCGAAAGACGCATGGCTTGCCGGCTGTCCGCGTTGGCTGCGATGATGCAGAACTCCTCGCCGCCGTAGCGCGCGGGGAGGTCGGATTCGCGGCAAACACGCCGCAAGACCCGAGCGACGCCACGCAAGGCCTTGTCGCCCACGGCGTGGCCGTAGCGGTCATTGATCTGTTTGAAGCGGTCGAGATCGAGCATGATCACGGCGCAGGGCTGGCCGGAGCGCCGACACACTTCGATGATGCGCGAACCCTCATTCTCCAGACGAACGCGGTTGGGCAAGCCCGTGAGCTGGTCGGTGATGGCGAGCTTGCGCAGCTTGTCCGCGTGGTCGTCCAGCCGAGCGATCATGGCGCAAAAGGCCTCGAAGAGGGAGTTGATCTCTCGTGGGATGTCTTTCGTCGTCAGTGGACACGCTGCAGGCCGCTCGCCGGCGTTCACCGAGTCCGCATATTGCGAAAGCCGCTGCAGCGGCTGCAGCACGGTGATGGAAAGACGCCGCCAGGCCAAGGGCCCTACAATGAGCACCGCCGCCACCAGCGCGCCGCAAAAGACCAGCGCCTGCAAGGCGGCTCCCGCCAGCACGCGGCGCACGGGGGTCTGCGCCACCATCGTCCAGTCCACGTTCGAAAGTCGGGTCGCTTCCGCCAGCACCTCGCAGCCGGACAGGCTCCGGAAGGACTCCCCCTGCTTGATGGCGGCCCGCAGCCGTGTCAACTCGTGGGGAGGCATGGTGGCCATGGCGGGGAGGCCTTCGCCGCCACACCCGGGGGTCGGCGTGAGGATCATGCCGTCATCGGCGACCAGAAAGACGCCGCCGCCGTCGCTGCGCAGCCCTTGGACGACAGTGTGGATGGCTTCCAGCTTGACGGGGATGGTGACGGCGCCGCCGAATTCGCCCTCGGGCGTGACGACGGGATGACTGAATATCACGACGGGATCGCCTGTATACCGACTGATGAGCACCTGCGTGATGTACGGTTCGCCTTCCAGCGCCGCCTGGAAATACGCTCTGTCCGCAAGATTCAGCCCCGGCACGGCGCCGGGCGCCACCTCGGAGACGCCCTCCGGGTTCACGTAGACGATGGCGAAGAGCTCCGGTTGCGCCTCGATGAACGCCTTGAAGAGGGCTTCCATGTCGGCCTTGTCGCGGCGGCGCACGGGGTCCATGGCGGCGAAGGCCGCGGCGTTGTGCGCGTAATCCTCCAGCCACTCCTGCGCCAGGGTGGACTGATGGAACAGCGTCTCGTCAAGGCGGTTCTTGGCGTCCTGGATGAACCAGTCCCGCAAATAGAACGTGAAAGCCAAGGCGCCGAACACCATGGGCGCGCCAAGCACCATCAGCAAGAATACGCGGAACCGACTTTTGACAGTGGAAAGCTGGGGCAGCGCCATGGGGTTTCCAGAAACGAGGCTGAGGCGTTTTCGGGCGGGGATTTCTGTGGATGTAGCCCGTCCCCCCAGGCAAGTCAAACGAGGTCGTGGTCGGAGCGCACGGCGGTTCATGATCGTCTTGTAACGGTATTGTCATGGCGTCGGCGCCAACCCTGCCCGCCGGCCTGTACCATCTTTTCTCATATTTGTGACATACCGTATCGCATGCCTTGTCCGTTTCGACGATATCAAATTATCCTTTACCCTGGAGACTCCTCATGCGCGCTCCCCGAATGTCGCTCAACTGTTCCGCCATCGTCCTGCTCGGACTGTTCGTCCTGGCTGTCGTGAACGTTCCGGCGCCAGCCCGCGCGGAGCCCGTCACCATTCTCGCTGGGGAATGGGAACCCTTCGTGGGCAAAAACCTGAAAGAATACGGCCCCACGGCGAGAATCGTCACGGCTGCGCTCCAGGCCGCCGGGTACGAACCCACCTATGAGTTCTACCCCTGGGTGCGTGGCGAAAAGATGATTCAGCAGGGCCAAGCCCTCGCCATCTTCCCCTACATGCCCAATGACGAACGCAAGGCTTTCGCCTATTTCTCCCCCGCCATCGCTTTTTCCCGCAACGTCTTCTTCTATCACAAGGACTACACGCCCGAGTTCGAATACACCGGCGCGCTCCAGGACCTCCAGGGCATGGCCGTGGGCGGCGCCACCGGGTACTTCTATGAGCCCATGTTCAAGGAAGCAGGCGTGGAGGTGGACTACGCCTCCGACAGCGAAACCGGGTTCAAGAAGCTCGCCGCCGGCCGCATCGCCATCTTCCCGGACAACGAACTGGTGGGCTGGGCCATCATCGAGCGCCTTTTCCCCGAGGAGAAGGACAAGTTCGCCGTGGCCGCCACTCCGATGCAGGAAAACGAGCTCGCCGTGATGATCTCCAGGCAACACCCTGACGCCGAGACCTTCCGCACGCGTTTCAACGAGGGCCTTGCAGCCATCGAAGCGGACGGGACCCTGGACGCCATTCTGCAAGAATACGGTCTCACCCGCTAATCATTCCAGCTTTCAGGCGCGACGCCGACCTCGTGCGGGGGACGGCGTCGCGCCTTGCCGCCCCCCTCCGCCCACTCCACACAGCGCGTCCGGCGTCCATTTGCGGGAGGCGCAACGCTTTCGTTCCGGACGCGCCCCACCCCACCAGGCCGCTCCCTGCAGGCTGACATCGCTTCGCACACGAACGCGTTGACGCGCCTGTTCACTGGTTTCCCGCTCGTGGAGACAGTTATTTTGGACGACCCGTCTTGACCTGCCGCCGCCGGGGCGCCAAAATCGGACCCGATAGCATCCCTTTTCCACCTTGCCAAAGAGCTGCAGGGCGAAAGCGCCCACAGGGGAGACACCATGAGCATGTTCATCGAAAGCGTGAAGTCGCCGGGGCTGGCGCACATATCCTATATCATCGGACACAAGGGGGAAGCCGTGGTGGTGGACCCCCGCCGCGACTGCGATGTCTATCTGGATATCGCCGCCGCGCACGGCTGCGCCATCACCCACATCTTCGAGACCCACCGCAACGAGGACTACGTCATCGGCTCCCAGGAGCTCGCCAGACGCACTGGCGCCGCCATCCTCCACGGCCCCTCCACCCCGTTCGAGTACGGCAACGTCGCGCGCGAGGGCGAAACCTTCCGAGTGGGCGATCTGGAGCTCAGCGTGCTGGAGACGCCGGGACACACCTTCGACTCCATCTCCCTGGTGCTGCGCGACCGCGGCTCCGGCGACACGCCCCTGGGCGTCTTTACCGGGGATGTGCTCTTCGTGGGCGATGTGGGCCGCACGGACTTCTTCCCCGACCGCCGCGAAGAAACCGCCGGCCTGCTCTACGACTCCATCTTCGGGAAGCTCCTGCCCTTGGGCGACCAGACCCTGCTCTACCCCGCTCACGGCGCCGGCTCCGTCTGCGGCAAGGGCATGGCGCCGCGGGACTTCTCCACCCTCGGTCATGAGCGTGTCCACAACGCGGCGCTGCAAATTCCCTCCCGGGACGCCTTCATCCAGCGCAAACTCGGCGAGAGTCACCCCTTGCCGCCCTACTTCCGGAAGATGGAAGGCTACAATCAGCGCGGCGACGCGCCCTCCCTGCAGGAAATCCAGCGCCCCCGTCCAGTGGGCGCCAGCGAGTTCAAACGCCGCATGAGCGGCGGCATGCAGGTGCTGGACCTGCGCAGCCCGGAGGCCTTCGCCGGCGCCTTCATTCCCGGGTGCTACGCCATCCCCCTGGACATGATTCCCGTCTACGCGGGGTACTTCCTGCAATATGATGCGCCCATCGGGCTGGTGGCGGAATCCCACGAGCAAGTGTAAAAAGCCGTACGCCATCTGTTGCGTATCGGGTACGACCACGTGGTCGCCTACCTGGAAGGTGGACTCACCGCCTGGGAAACCGCCGGCGAACCCTACGACGCCATCCCCGCAGTCCACGCCGGCGAGTTGGTGCGACGCATCCAGGAAGGAACTGCCTTCACCCTGCTGGATGTCCGCTCGGCGGAGGAGTTCGAGGAAGGTCACATTCCCGGCGCGCGGCACATCTACCTCGGCGACGTGCCCGAGCTCATCGAGACCTTGCCCCGGGATACGCCCGTCACCACCTTCTGCGGTTCGGGTCAACGGGCCATCATCGCGGCGAGTCTGCTCAAGCGGGCTGGCTTCGTGGATGTGGAGGACGCGTTGGGCTCCATGGCCGCATGCCATGCGTTGGGCTGCCCCATCGAGGAGGGCGTCTAGATGCGCGGATTCCTCAACACCAGACTGCTGCTCCCTCTGCTGCTGATGCTGGGCTGCCTCCTCCTGCACGTGGCGTCGCCTTCATTCGCGGCTCCCGAAGCTCCCGCCGAGGCTCCTGCCGAAGCCACCACCGAACCCGCAGCTCAAGAAGCCCCCGCGGCGGATGTTCAGGAAGCCGCGACGCCTGCGGACGAGACAGAAGCCCCCACCGAGGCTCCTGCCGAAGCCCCCGCCGAACCCGCAGCCGAGGCAGCCACAGAGCCCGCCG
>CAYVWB010000009.1:0-2831 GCA_964455395.1 uncultured Desulfovibrionaceae bacterium | reverse complement strand
GAAGCCCCCGCGGCGGATGTTCAGGAAGCCGCGACGCCTGCGGACGAGACAGAAGCCCCCACCGAGGCTCCTGCCGAAGCCACCACCGAACCCGCCGCTCAAGAAGCCCCCGCAGCGGATGTTCAGGAAGCCGCGACGCCTGCGGACGAGACAGAAGCCCCCACCGAGGCTCCTGCCGAAGCCCCCGCCGAACCCGCAGCCGAGGCAGCCACAGAGCCCGCCGATCAAGAAGCCCCCGCGGCGGATGTTCAGGAAGCCGCGACATTGCTGGAGACAGCGCGTTGGTCGCCGTATCTCTGCGGCGCGGGCATCGGCGTGCTCTGTTGGCTGGCGTTCCTCTTCTCCGGCGGGGGGCTGGGCGCTTCGGGGGCTTACGCCACGGCCGCGGGGTTGTTGGAGCGGCTCGCGCGCGGTCCGCAGAAGTCGTCGCGTCAGTATTACGACGAGAACCCGCCGCAGGTGAACTGGGGTCTGTTGCTGCTGGTCGGGGTGGTCGTGGGGGCCGTGACTTCGTCCATGATGGCCGGACGGTTCGAGTTCGAGGCTTTCCCGCAGGTATTTCAAGCGCGATTCGGCGACTCGTGGCTGACGCGTCTGGGGACGGGCTTCTTCGGAGGGGCGCTGCTGGCGTTCGGGGCGCGCATGGCCGGGGGATGCACCAGCGGCAACGGCATCACCGGGACCATGCAGCTGGTGGTCGGCAGCTGGCTGGCGGCGGCGTGTTTTTTCATCGGGGGAATCGCCACGGCGTTCCTCCTCTACGCTTGATGTTACGAGGAGCTGACATGTTCCACGCTTTGCACACGTTCCGGCCCCTGCAGCTCGTCTTGGGGTTGGTGTTCGGATTCTGCTTCGGCTTTTTGTTGGATCGCGCCGGCGTGAATCGCTACGATGTCCTCATCAACCAATTGCTGCTGGAGGACTTCACCGTGGCGAAGGTGATGCTTTCTGCCGTGGCGGTGGGTCTTCTGGGCGTCTTTCCCCTGCAGCGGCTGGGCCTTGTACGGTACAGCCCGGTCACGCGGTCGGCGGGGGCTCTGGTGCTGGGAGGCTTGCTCTTCGGCGCGGGCTTCGGGCTTTCCGGATACTGCCCCGGCACGGCCGCGGCGGCTGCGGGCCATGGCGGGCTGGATGCGCTGCTCGGGGTGCTGCCCGGCCTGCTGGTGGGGGCGTGGCTGTTCATCATCCTCTACCCCTCCTTGAAGAACCGCCTGGATTCCTGGGGCCCGACGCTTTCCATGCGGGTGGACGAGGCCTTGGGCTTCACCCCGCTGCAGGGCTGGCTGGCGGCGCTGGCGCTGGTGGGCGCAGTGCTTGGGGGGTTGCGCTGGGCCGGTTTGTAGGCGCCGTCCGTAAACAATGCGTGAACCCCGGCGGGCGTGTGGGCTCGCCGGGGTTTTTCGTGCGCTTGGTCGTTTTTCATGCGCGTGGTCGCGACGGGGAGGCGGCGCGGCGTCAGTGGTGGTGGTCCTCATCCCCCATGAGCACCGTGTCGCAGATGTAGCGTTTGGTGTAGCGCTGGAAAATATTGAAGAGGAACTTCAGATAGAGGATGGCGTATTCCGTGTACTCCACGTCATCGAGGGGGTTGGGCGGCATGGAGCTGATCATGGTGACGGCGGCTTCCATTTCCTTGAACGCCTCGGGGTCTTCGCGGATGAGCGTCTCATAGGCGGAGAACGTGTTGTGGCGCGCCAGCACGGCGCCGAAATAGTTTTGCGCGCGCTCCATGTCGATGGCGTAACGGACGCCTTTGATTTCAGCGTAGTATGCTTCGTGATGGGCTTCAACGGTCTTTTCGAAATCGTAGATGGCGATCATGCGCAGGCTCCTCGATTGCATGGGGTGTCACGGGGGTGCGGGCGTTCCGGGAGGTCCGGTCCTATCAGGAAGCGACGCGGCTGAAAAGCGCCGTGAGGCAGACGTATAAGCATCCCCGTGAGCAAGGCAATCACCCCACGCGGCTGGAGTCCATGCGGGTGTGGAGTTCCCTGGTGCCGCCGCGGCCGCGCAGGGTCAGTGCAAGGGTTTCGGGCCCGCGCGCAGCCTCCAGGGTGTTGTTGGCGTCCAAGGCCTCGGCCAGCGCGTTCACCACGCCTTCCTCGAACCAACGCACGGTCACGGGGTTGCGCAAGGGCTTGGAGGCGGCGTCCAAGGCGTCGAGCAGCGCTTCGGCGTCGCGGCGGTCGCGGCGCAGGATGATGAAGCGCGCTTCAGCGTCCAACCACGCCGCCACGCGGTGGATCTTGCGCACGGCGATGTTGCCGCAGTCGATCCAGAGTCGGACGCGTTCGCCTGCGGGGCCTGTCTCGGTCACGGCGAGGTCGGGTTTGTGGCGATGGCCCACGTCCAGCTCTACCTGGGGCGAGTCCTCCCAGTAGAGAATCAAACCCAATATCTTCAAGGCGATATGCCACGAAACCTCCGAGGGATGGGAGACCAGCACGCGCTTTTCCCGCTGTGCGAGCTTTCGCGGGGCTGCGTCCCCGGCGTCGGCGTCCTCGTGGCTGACAATGGTGAAAGTGATGCTGTATTTCATGAAGAAAAGCTTACCCCTGCGCCGACGCCGCGGCAAATGTTCCGGGAAAAGAGTTTACAGTCGGGTGAATATGGTTACTCTACTCCCCGTGACCGACAAGGCGCCGCTTGTGACGATCCGAACGATCGCGACCCGAGCCTCACCTATAACGACTCCACAGGAGACGGTATGCCTACGTATGTCGATCCGCAAAAGTGCGACGGCTGTAAGGGCGGCGAAAAGACCGCCTGCATGTATATCTGCCCCAACGACCTGATGATCCTCGATGCTGACGAGATGCGCGCGTACAACC
>CAYVWB010000008.1:61331-87453 GCA_964455395.1 uncultured Desulfovibrionaceae bacterium | reverse complement strand
GCTGCGGTGCCGGGCCCGGAGAGCGTGACGTCCGAAGCCTTCAGCAGCAGCGCCATGAGCGCGCGGTCCGCCTCCACGTCTTCCAGAGGAAGCGCCGCCTCGCACAGGGAATGCGCCAGGGCCGCGCCGAAGCGCGCGTGGAATGTTTCGTCCCGGGGGTAAGGTCGGATGAGCAGCCGGACGTCTTCTTCCATGGTCGCCATGGCTTCCAGCAAGTGCTGGACCAGTCGGGGCTCGTGGGCGCCGTGACGCGCGTTGTACGCCGGCAGGAAGAGAATCCTGGCGGTTTCCGGCAAGGCGAAGCGTTCCAGCAGGGTCTCCCGTTGCAGGGTCGCCGCGTCGCGGGCCATGCCGTCCGCCTGCAAGGCGCCCACGATGGTCGCCGCCTCCCGTGGGATGTCGTGAAAACGCGCCAGCTCGTCCACGTGGATGGCGTTCCAGACAAGGAAACGGCGGATGGCCGGCGACGCGATGACCTTGCCCCGGTGCGTGAGGTGATCCCAACTGTTCACGTAGGTGACCACCGGAGCCCCCTGCGCGGCGCACAAGGTCAGCACGGCCTGCGCCACAAGCTCCTGCGCGTTCGTCATGAAGACCAGATCGTGCGACGCGATGTCCTGCCGCACGCACGACGGCAGCTTGACGAAACAGGCGAAGAGCGCATTGAAGAGCGCTCGCGACTGCGGCCAAGGGAACCCCCGCCCGGGATGGTACCGGTCATAGTGACTGTCGTGTTGCTCGCCGTGGTGCGCTTTGCGCGCCAAGTGCTTCTTGAAGGCGTGGATCTCCGAGAACCGATGCTGGCAGAGAACGTGCAACCGTCGCTTCAGCTCCGTGACGGCCCTGCACGGCAGCGTCCGGGACAAGGCGGTTTCGTCATAGGTGGTGACGCGACACCCACGTTCCTCCAGGGCTTCCAGCAGGCCGCTGGTGCGGATGTTGCGCTCGGAGAACTTGTCCGTGTAGATGATGGCGATCCTCATGACCGAGCGCTCCCCTCCATATCCGCAGCGCGCCGCCGCTCATGCTGACGCTGACGCTCCAGAAGCCACTGACACAACTCCAGATCGAAGGGTTCGTCCACGTCCACCGACTCATCGGGCTGCATCTCGTAGGGGAGGATGGCGTCGCCGTAGAGGGAGCGCTTCTCCACGAGACAACGCCGGGTGAACCCGTAGATGGCGGCGCCGTTGCGCGCGTAGAAGACCGGCTTGCGCTGACGCAGGTTCTCGGTTTCATCGCGGGGCATGAAGGGAACGAGCAAACCCTCCCTGAGCTGCATGATGGAGACTGGGGTCATGTTGTGCGGGGCCTGCACCACACTGACAACGGAATCCGCTTGCGAATGGACCAGCGCGCTCATGGCTTCGTCGATGTGTCGCGCCGTGCGCAGCGGCGAGGTGGGCTGCAGCAGGCAGATATAGTCGGGAACGTAGCCTTCGTGTTCCTCCAGCCAGCGCACAGCATGCTGGATGACGGGAAGCGCCGGGGTGTCGTCCTGCGCCAAAGCCGCCGGCCGGAGGAAGGGGCCTTCCAGCCCCCAGGCCGTGGCTGTTTCCAGGATCTCGGGGTCGTCCGTGGTGACGAGGCGTCGTGTCAGCAGCTTGCTCTCCAGCGCCGCCAGCGCAGTGTGCGCAATGAGGGGCTTGCCGTCCAGCAGCGCGAGATTCTTGCGCGGCACGCCCTTGGAACCGCCGCGCGCCGGCGTGAGCCCCAGGATTTCGGGGGGCTGGGCGGGGGCGGCCATCAGCGATCCTCCGCATGGGCGAGACAAGTCGTTCCCGCACCGATGCGCGCCTTGCCGTAGGGGAAGAGGTTGCAGTCCCAGCGAGGCAGCGCCTGGGGACGGCTGCGCCAGTCCTCCCACGCCACGTCGCGGGGCTCCACGTTGAAGGAGAACCGGCAACCGGCTTCCGTCAGCAGTCGCTCCGTCACGGGGGTGAAGGTGTGGAACCCGCCGTAGGGATAGCAGAACGTCCGCAGGGGTTGCGCCGGCAGATGCGCGTCCAGCCAGGCGAAGGAGTCCTGGATCTCCTGTTGCTGGAGCGCCTCGTCCAACTTGGAGAAGACGAGATGGCGCTGGCCGTGGGAGCCCACCAGCTGGGTCTGCGCCAGATCGCGCAGCTGCTCCCGGGTCATGTAGTAGCGTTCGCGTTCGGCGGCCACGTCCACCAGATCGGCCGCCAAGGCCGCCAACACGCGACTGCGGTGCGCGTAATCAAGATAGTAGTTGCAGATGCGCTTGAACCGGTCCGTGGCTTGGTCCGTGGCGGTGACGGTGTACGTCTCGGCGTCGAAGCCTGCGCGGCCCTTGTCCGTGAGCATCGCTTCCGAGACGAGCTCCCCCAGACGCTTCAGCAGCATCGTCGGATCGAAACGGCCGGTAAGCAGGTGGATGAGGTGCACGTCCAGGAAAGCGTTCTCCTCGTAGATGGCCGTGGGGACGTAGAAGACGCCCATGACGTCGCGGGCGAGGAGTTCCGGCAGCACGTACGTGTAATGATCGCGCAAGGCGTCGTCGAAAGTCAGCAGGATGTCTTGCGGGGTGAACCGGCCGGTCTCCAGCTTGTCCAGAAAAGCCGCGCGGCTCAGCAGCCGCCCCGTGGCGGCCAGGGCGTCCAGCTGTCTGCGAAAATCATCCAGGTGCAGATAGCGAAACCGTGGGGACTCGGCCGCGCCGGGACGGACATAGTGGTAGACCAGCGCTCTCATGACTGCTCCACGGCGGGCTCCGGAGCTGACCTTTCGGCAGAAAGAGCCGCCTCCACCACGGGGTTCGTCACCAGCGGGACCTCGGCGTCGGCTGCTTCCCGACGCTCCAGATACCGCGCCACCATGCCGTCCGCGAAGTTCGCGTAGAGCGCGCGCACGGCCTCCGGCGTGAAGTCCGCGCGCTTGCACACGCGGGGCGCGGCAGGCGCCGGCGGCTGCGGCATGCGGGGGAGTTCGTGAAAATGGCTGAGCAGCACCCGGTAGACCTCCGCCACCTGCGCGATGAGGCGGTTGCCTATCTGGTGGGGGGTGTCCCCGGGTCGGCACTCGGCGCGAATCTGGTGGATGATCTCCCCCGTGTCCACGCCCTCGTCCAGGTGCATGAACGTGGCGCCCACGTACTGTGGTTCGTTGTTGACCAAAGGCCAGAAATTCGTGCCCGAGCCGCGGTAATACGGCGAGAGGCCCAGATGCACGTTGAGAAACCGGCCGGCAAAGGCTCCCACGAGCGGCGGTTTCACCAGAGAGCAGCCGTACGCCGCCAACACGTCCGGCTCGGCTGCAGCGATGGCCTCCACCTGCGCCGGCGCGTTGATCGCTCCGTACGCCAACCGCACGGGCCGGGAGTGGTCCGGCGTCATGCGCACGAAGGGGCGGAAGAAGTCCTCTTCGCTCTGCGTACGGGCCTCCAGGTGGCGGCGTTTGAGGGCGCTGTCCGCGGTCTCCGCTCGGGACGGGGCTGGCGACGTTGCGGGCGAGGCGTCCGGCGAGGTTTCGGAAGGAGTCGCCGCCAAGGCTGCGTTCACGGCGCTCTTGTCCTCGCAGTAACTGGCGAGAACCTCCACGCCCTCGGCCAGGGCGATGGCCTTGCGCATGAAGGTGTGGCGCAGGTCTCCGCCGGTGAGGATGATGACGCGCATGGTTGGTGCAGGGATGGATTTCGATTGCAGGATGAGGGCCGTCGGAAGCGCGCACCATCTCCCAGAACCCTCCGTAGCGTCAAGCCCCGAATCGCCGCGCGTGCGGCTGCGGCCTTGATTTACGCAAGACGATGGCATAGGAAGGGCCATTCCGGCGGCGGGCGGATCGACGTCGCGGGTCCCGCCTCATGTTCCCAATCATCGCACAACGCACACATCAGGAGCGAACGCGCGTGCCTCATCACGTGGAAATCATCGCGGAAGTCGGCAACTCCCACGAGGGCTCCCTGGGCCTGGCCAAATGCTGCATCAAGGCTGCGGCCGACGCCGGCGTCGACACCGTCAAGTTCCAGACGCACATCTTCGACGCCGAGAGCCTGCCCGACGCACCCAACCCGCCCTACTTCAAGGACGAATCCCGCAAGGAATACTTCGACCGCACCGCCTTCGACGAAGCCGGGTGGCGCAAGCTGAAAGAGTACGCCGAACAGGAATGCGGCGTGCGCTTCCTCTCTTCGCCGTTCTCGCTGGAAGCGGTGGATCTGCTGGAAGCCGTGGGCGTCGAGCGCTACAAGATCCCCTCGGGCGAGGTCTCCAACATCCCCTACCTCATCCGGCTGGGGGAGACGGGCAAACCCGTGCTCCTCTCCTCGGGCATGAGCCGCTGGGAAGAGCTGGACGCCGCGGTGGAGACGCTCAAGACCCACGGCTGCCCCGAGATCGTGCTCCTGCAGTGCACCTCCCGCTACCCCTGCCCACCGGAACAGGCCGGGCTGAACAACATCGCTTTACTGCGGGAGCGTTACGGCCTTCCTGTGGGTTTCTCGGACCACACGCAAGGCCCGGCCGTGGCCGTGGTCGCCCTCACCCTGGGCGCCGTGGCCGTGGAGAAGCACTTCGTGTTGTCCAAGCGGATGTACGGTCCGGATGCGCCCTTCTCCGCCGAGCCCGACGAACTTGCGGAACTCGTGGCTCAACTGCGCGATGCGGAAAAAGCCTTGCAGGCCTCCGTGGACAAAGACGCCATGGCTGCGGACCTGTCCGGCATGAAGGAAGTCTTCGAGAAATCCATCGTCACCGCGCGGGCCTTGCAGGCAGGAACCACGCTGACCCTGGACGACCTGCGCTTCAAGAAACCCGGCGACGGCGTGCCGGCCAGCCGGTACGAAGCATTCCTCGGCAAGACCATGACGTGCGACGTCCCCGCCAATGTCCGGCTGCAATGGGACATGGTGCGCTGAAAGCCCCCGCTTGCGGACCTCACTCTTTTCCGATGTCATGGAGCGCACCGTGAAGCCTGCCGCCAAACGCAAGGTCTGCGTGGTCATCACCTCGCGGCCCAGCTATTCCCGTATCCGCTCGGTGCTGACAGCCATCCGCGAACACCCCGCGCTGGAGCTGCAGCTGGTGGTGGCGGCCTCCGCCTTGCTGGACCGCTACGGCAAGACCGTCAACGCCATCACCCGCGACGGCTTCGAGATCGCCGCGCAAGTCTACATGATCATGGAAGGCGAAAACCTCGTCACCTCGGCCAAGTCCACGGGGTACGGCCTGGCGGAGCTCGCCACGGTCTTCGGCGCCTTGCAGCCGGACGTGGTCATCTCCATCGCGGATCGCTTCGAGACCATGGCCACGGCCGTGGCCGCTTCCTACATGAACATCCCTTTGGCGCACATCCAGGGGGGTGAGGTGACCGGCTCCATCGACGAAAAAGTGCGCCACGCCGTGACCAAGCTGGCGGACCTCCACTTCGTCTCCACTCCGAAAGCGCGCGAACGCGTGCTGAAAATGGGCGAATACGAGGACCGCGTCCACATCACGGGGTGCCCCTCCATCGATATCGCAGCCAAAGTGCTGGAGCGCCCCGAGCTGGACTTCGACCCCTTCGTCAAATACTCCGGCGTGGGAGACATTCTGGACCTTTCCAACGGCTACATCGTGGTGTTGCAACACCCCGTCACCACGGAGTTCGACCAGTCCCTGGCGCACATCTCCGAAACCCTCACCGCCGTCAGCGAGCTGGACGTCCCGGCCTTGTGGTTCTGGCCCAACGTGGACGCCGGCAGCGAAGGCACCTCCAAAGGCATCCGCGTGTTTCGGGAAAAGAAACTCGCCGCAAACATGCATTTCTTCAAAAGCATGGCGCCGGAGGACTTCCTGCGGCTGCTCTACAGCTCCCGAGGCATCGTGGGCAACTCCAGCGTGGGCGTCCGGGAATGCTCCTTCCTGGGGGTGCCCGCGGTGAACATCGGTTCGCGCCAAGCCGGCCGGGAACGCGGCCGCAACATCATCGACGTGGACTACGACAAGGACGCCATCAAAGCCGCGACGCGCACACAATTCAATGCCGGCCGCCACCCCAGCGACACTCTCTACGGCGACGGCGACACCGGCGGCCGCATCGCCGACCTGCTGGCCACCCTGGAGCTGACCATTGAAAAACGACTCGCCTACTGACCACCGCGTGCTCGGCGTCATCCCCGCGCGCGGCGGCTCCAAGGGCGTCCCCCGCAAGAACGTGCGCCTGGTGGCCGGTCGCCCGCTCATCCATTGGAGCATCCTCGCCGCCAGGGAATCCGCCGTGCTGACCCGCTGCGTGGTCTCCACCGACGACGAAGAGATCGCCGCCGTCTCCCGGGAGGCCGGCGCCGAAGTGCTCATGCGGCCGCCAGAACTGGCCGCGGACGAGACGCCCATGCCCCCCGTCATCCTCCACGCGCTGCGCGCATGCGACGCCGAGGCCGCAGCGCCCTTCACCCACATCGCCCTGTTGCAGCCCACCGCGCCCATGCGCGCCGCCGCGGACGTGGACGCAGGCGTCTCCCTGCTGCTCCAGGCGCGAGCCGCCGCCTCTGCCGCCGCCCCGCACAATGCTCCGGACAGTCTGACAAGCGTCTATCAGGTGGAGGACTGCCATCCCGCGCGGATGTATCATATGGAAAACGGCCTGTTGCGATCCTTCTACACGGAACCACCGGGCAGCCTGCGCCAAGGCCTGCCCCCGGTCTACCACCGCAACGGCGCGCTCTACGTCTGCCCCCGGGAGACGCTGGAAGAACGGGGCGCCCTGCTGGGAGAACGCATCCTCCCCTACGTCATGCCCCGCGAGCGCTCCGCCAACATCGACGACGAACTCGACCTCGCCGTCACGGATTTTCTCATGACGCGCCTCGCCGCCGGGAGGGTCGCATGATCCACGTGCTGAACGCCGAATCCGCACGCTACTGCGAAGAGGCCCGGGCCGTACTCGAATCCTTCGCGACGGTGGAGTATCAGGAGCTGGACCGCGCCGGCCTGCTCGCAGCCGTGGGCCGCTGCGACGCGCTCATCGTGCGTTTCGCCAACCAGATCGACGAGGCGGTCTTCGATGCGGCGCCGCGGCTGAAGGCCATCGTCTCCGCCACCACGGGGCTGGACCACATCGACCAGGCCCGCGCTGCGCGCCAAGGCGTGACCGTGCTGAGCCTGCAAGGCGAACGCGCCTTTCTGGACACGGTGCACGCCACGGCGGAACACGCCTGGGCGCTCTTGCTGGCTGTGATGCGCAAACTCCCGGCGGCAGCGGCGCACGTGCGACACGGCGGCTGGGACCGGTACCAGTTCCTCGGCAACGAACTGGCGGACAAGAAGCTTGGCGTGGTGGGGTTGGGCCGCCTGGGCGTGAAGGTGGCGCGCTACGGCGAGGCCTTCGGCATGTCCGTGGGCGCCTTCGACCCCCACCCCGAGGCCAACGCCCCCGGCGTGCGCCGCTTCCCCACAGTGGAAGCGCTCTTCGACTGGGCCGAAGTCGTCTCCTTGCACGCGCCGTCCATTCCCTCCACGCACGGCTTGGTGGACGCTTCCCTGCTCGCGCGGCTCGCGCCGGGGGCTGTCCTCATCAACACGGCGCGGGGCGCGCTTCTTGACGAGGCCGCGCTGCTGGCCGCGCTGGAGTCCGGTCGGCTGGGCGGCGCGGGGCTGGACGTCATCGCCTCCGAAGCCGAGGGCCGCATCGAATCTCCCCTCTTCGCGTACGCCCGGGAACACGACAACCTCGTCATCACCCCGCACGTGGGCGGCGCCACCCGGGAATCCATGCGCAAGACCGAGGTCTTCATGGCGGAAAAACTCAAACGGTTCTTCATGGAGACCGGCCAGGTCCGACCCTAGCGATCACCATCCCATGCGACTCTTCTTCTCCCACATCGAACCCTTCCATGGCGCGCTCTTTCCCCTGCTGCGTGAAGCGGGCTGCACAATCGGCTATCTCTGCGCCAACGCCGGGGATCTCGAAACATTTCTCGGCGACGTGGCCACGGCCGCACCCGGAGCGTTCATCCACCCCTTCCACGAAGCCGCGCAAGGCGCGCCGCCGCGCCTGTCCTCCGGGGAGCGGCTGGAGACGGCGCCCGTCTCGGCGACGCTCCTCCAAGCGTTGACCGCCGGCGAAGCGGACGTCTACGGGATGATGGCGCGCTACAGCCGCAGGCCCCTGCCTTTCGGCGTCATGCGGCAACGGTTTCTGCAATGGGCCTCCAACGCGGAAGCCATCCTCACGCACGCGGGGACGCCGGACGCCATCATCTTCCACGGGGCGCCGCACATGGGCTGCGACTACACGCTCTACCTGGCGGCGCGGGCCCTGGGCGTTCGCGTGCGTGTGGTGGACCGCACCTACATCCCGGACGCGCTGCTCATGAACCCCGCCGTGGAGGCGAGCCCGGTTCCCAGCCCCGCCGACCTGGACGCCGTGAACGAAGACGCCGTAGCCGCCCTGCTCCCCGAGCTGAACCGGGAGAATTATTACGACGCGCGCAACCAGCACTTCGCCGCGCCCCCTGTCAGCAACCTCGGCGCAGCCGCGCTCTACGGCCGCATGGCCCGTCGACTCTGGAACAACGGCCGTACGGCTCTGGCGCAATGGTCGACCTTGGCCAAACCCATTCCCTTCGCCAGCCGCTACGCCATGGCCAGACCGGATGGCGAGATGCCCCGGCGGTGGCTCGCCCTGGTCCACGAAACGCTGGACGCGCTTCGGCTGGAGCGCCTGCGCACCACCTACGAACGCCGCGCCGCGGCCTTCCACACGCTGCCGGCGGACGCCCGGTTTGTCTACATGCCGTTGCAGCTCATGCCGGAACGCACCAGCCTGCCCCTGGGCGGCGTGTTTCACGACCAGTTGCACATGGCGCAGATGACGGCCGCCGCCTTGCCGGCAGGGTTTCACCTGGTCATCAAGGAACATCCCCGACAATTCAAGACGCCCAACCGCTTTCAGACAGGCCGTGGCGAGGCGTTCTACAGAAGGCTCTTCGAGCTGCCGGCGGACCGCGTCCTCCTCGCTCCGCTGGGGACGGACTCCAAAACGCTGATGTCCCGCGCCGCCTGCACCGCGGTGATGACCGGGACCTCCGGCTGGGAAGCGCTGCGAGCCGGCAAGCCGGCGCTCATCTTCGGGCATCCGTGGTTCCAGGGGTGCCCCGGCGCATTGCGGGCAGGCTCCGTGCAGGAGTGTCGCGAGGCGCTGAGCCGCATCGCCGCCGGCGAACACGTGGTGGACATCAACCGCGTGGCGGCGTATATGCACTGGCTGCTTGAGAAAGCCTCTTTCACCGGCGCCTTCAGCCGCGTTCTGGACAGCTCCCTTTCGTCGGAAACCGTGGCGGAGCATTACCGCGACGCGCTGTTGACGTCGCTGGGCGCCTCATGAAGACGCTGCAGCATTCAGTGGACCATCCCATGCATTCCCACGCACCCAAAGCTGCGCCATCGAAGCGCGGCGTCCACACTGTCTGGACCGCTGGAGCCGCCGAAGCCATCGGGTTCACGACGTCCAGGCCAGACGGATCGGCGCGCGCCTCGCGCTCCCTGCGTCTGTTCCAGGTTCATGCAAAGCAGACCCCGACGTGGCGAGACGCAGCGCCTCGTCGGCGGTTTCGATCCACATCGCACCCATCATGAGCATTACCCGGCTCGCCATCCTCCCTGTCGCCGAGAGCGCTGCGCCACTGCGCGCATCCGCCGGTCTGCAAGCGCTCGCCCGGCAGATGCGCCACGCCGCCCTGCGCCGTCTGGGCCAGGAGCGCTTCATCCCGGTGAAAGCCCGCGCGTACAATACGGAAGTCTACAATTTCAGCGACTTTCCGTATCTTCTGGGCAAGGAGAACGTCCTCTACCATACGCCGTACCGGGATCAGCACCGGCGCACCTCCGCGCCCCCGCAGGACACGCCCTACCCGTCCCTCTACAATATGCCGGAGTCCCGGTTCGCCACCACGGAGGCCATCGCTGCAGCCATCCGCGCCGGCGAGGTGGACGCCGTCATCGCGTCCTGCCGGGTGGATGAAAGGGGTCGCGGCCTCATCGCTCTCGCCCGCAAGCACGGCCTGGTCGTGGCGCTGCTGGACAACTACGACCACGAAGAACTCTACGCAGCCGAGGACCCCACCCCCCTGTTGACGCGAGGGTTCCGCCACGGCGAGGATTTCGATCTGTACTTCAAATCGGACCTCCCCCTGGGCTGCGCGACAGAGTCCATCCGCCCTCTCGCACCCTTCCCCGTGCGGCCCGAAATGTGCGTCTTTCCCCGGCGGCGCGAGAAGGACATCAGCGTGTTTTCCGCCAACCGGCTGCGCCGCAAATGCATGCCCGAACGCGGGGAGACCATGCGCCTGCTCTGCGACGAGCTGCCCGACGCGCACATCCTCATCTTCAAAGGGCAGAAGGAATTTCCGCCGCGACAGGAGTACAACGCCCTCTTCGCCCGCGCCAAACTGCGCCATTCCCCGGCGGGCCGCAGCTGTCCATCCTTCATCATGACGGAGACGGGGCTGTGCGATGGCGTCGCGCTGCTTGCGCCGAGGCCGTGGATCGAGATGACGCCCCCCGGTCTCGTCCACGGGGAGAACGCCGTGCTCTACGAGATGACGCGGCGCGAAGGGCGCTTCCACTTGCAGGACCCGTCGGCGTTTCTGGAGACGGTGCGCGCGTACACGACGGACGACGCCGCCCGGGAGCGCATCGCCCGACGCTGGCAGCGCGACGTGCTGGAACATTACACCACGCTGGCGCGGGCCAAGCATCTGCTGGCGGCGCTGGAGGCCGTGGCGGCGGACGTGACGGCGCTCGAGAAAGCGACAGTCGCGCCGCACGGCTGAGTTCGCTGCGGCGGCGCGGCCCGCCCCTTCACGCTGTCACGCAGTCACGCAGTCACGTCGTCACTCCGGCAGTCATCAACCCCCAACGCAGCCTTGCGCGCCTCTCCCCCGAGTGTGGGGCGGCAAGCGCTCCAGCCCCCCACCACCCATGATACCTTCACGCGACACCATCCGACTCATCATCACCACGCTTGCGCCACACAAGAAACTGCTGGCGTGCATCGCGGTGGTGATGATCATCTCCTCTGTCCTGGAGACCTTCGGCATCACCATGATCATCCCCCTGATGAACTCCCTGGTGGGCGAAGGCGGTGGGGAGTACCGTCAGTACTTCGAGCCCGTACAGGATGTCCTGGGACTGGAGTACATGCCCATCGCCATAGCGTTGATCCTGTTGGGGTCCATGGTGTTGCAGATGCTGTTCCGTGTCTGGGGCGTCTACATGGAGACGAAGCTGACGAACCGGCTGCGCATCGAATGGGCGTTGAAGACTTTCCACAAGTATCTTTTCTCTGAATACAACTTCGTGCTCTCCCACAAACTGGGCAAGGTCGTGCACAATCTTCAAACCGAGACGGTGGTGGCCACCAAGCTTTTCATCACGCTCTTCAAGTTGGTCTATGAAGCCACTGTCTTTCTCTTCGTGTATGCCGTACTGCTCTACCATTATACCACGCCCACCATTGCGCTTTCCCTCATTTATTTCATCTTTTTCATCGTCTTGAACCATTATGGCGCCGGCATCATCCAGTCCATTACAGCCAAGAGCATCAAATACAGCCAGTCGCTTGGCTCCATGGCCACGGAAACATTGTCCGCGGTGAATCACATCAAAGCTCTGGTGATGGAAAATTCCCTCTTTGCACGCTTCAAGGACCTGCAGGTGCGACGGGCGGACGCCATGCTCATCCGCACACTCTATACTGAGTTCCTCAACAACGTCATCAATCCCATCCAGGGACTCTTTCTGCTGCTTTTACTGATCTATTTCATAGTCATTCAGGAGCTCGCCCTTTCCCAGATCGTGGCCATTCTCGGCTTTTTCATCGCCGCCACATACAAGATGAACTCCTCGCTGCAGGGCATCTCTCGCCACCATCTGTCCATCTACAAGGCGCTGCCCTCACTCAACGTCATCCAGGGCATCATCAACGCGCCGAGCGTCGTCGAGGAGTTGGACAAGGGCGAGCCCTTCGAAGGCCTGAAGACGGACATCCGCTTCGAGGACGTCCACTTCCGCTACCCTGACGGCTCCGTCGTCTTCGAGGGCTTCAGCATCTCGTTTCCCTACAAACGGATGACGGCGCTGGTGGGGCCTTCGGGCGTGGGCAAATCCACCGTGGTGAACCTGCTGCTCCGGCTCTACCAACCCACGGCGGGGACCATCCGCGTGAACGATGCGCCCCTGGACGACTTCTCCCTCGCCACGTGGCGGCGCGGCGTGGGCTATGTGAGCCAGGAGCCCTTCCTCTTCAACATGACCATCCGCGAGAACATTCTGGCGGCCAAGCCCGATGCGACCGAAGACGAACTGGTGGAAGCAGCCCGGGCGGCCAACGCCTTGGCTTTCATCGAGTCGCTGCCGGACGGCTGGGGCGCCGTGGTGGGCGACCGCGGTCTGAAGCTTTCCGGCGGGCAACGCCAGCGCATCGCCATCGCCCGCGCCATCATCCGCAAACCGAGTCTCTACATTTTCGACGAAGCCACCAGCGCTCTGGACCGGGAGTCCGAGAAGTACATCCAGGACAGTATCGAGCGGCTCAGCCAGGAGGCCACCATGATCGTCATCGCCCACCGGCTCAAGACCATCGAGAACGCCGAGGTCGTCCACGACCTCGCCACCCTCCCCGGCGTGCGCCGCGGGTGAGCCCGCCCCGGCGCTTCTTCAACCCGTCTCCCCGGAAGACTCTCCCCATGTTCCTCTTTCTTGTCCGTCAACTGCCCGACTACGACCACTTGGCGCCACTGGTGTACGCATTGCGGCGGCGCGGCCACGCCTGCGCCGTGCTCTGTCAGAACCCGGAGCACCCCTTTGATGAAGACTTCCTCACCCGGTTCCTGCGTGAAGAATGGGACACCCCCTGCTGGACGCTGGCGCAGCTTCTGGATGACGACCCGCCCCTGCGCGTCATGGAGTGGCTGCTCCGACGGCTGCCGTGGCGCGACGCCAAACGTCGTCTTGCCCGGGCCATGGTCCGCCGTGCGCGCCGGCCGGCTTTGTTGCAACGCATGCTCGACCGCGTGAAGCCTTCGCTCATCGTGCACGACCACCAGTCCGGCGACCTCTTTCTCACCCGGCCTCTGATCCGGCTTGCCGAAGAACGTCTCGGCGTCCGCGATCTGGAGTTCCCCCACGGCATGGAGACGCGCCTGCTCCCCGTTTCTGCAACGCCCAGCACGCCCGTGACGCATCTGCGGGCCTACCACGCCGTGGTGCACAACACTCGCAGCCGGGACGCCTACGTCGCCAAGGGGTACTACCACGACGTGGCGCTGCTGCCGTGCCCGCGCTACAGCGCGTTCTGGATTGACGAACTGCGGCGCATCACCGCCGCCCGGTTCGACTGGCCGTGCTTCAAGCGGGAGCCGGCGAAGCTCCATGTGGTGGTGTTCGGGTCGCCGTTGGCGGGAATTGATGAAACACACCCCCTGCTGCGGACCCTCGAATCTCTGGAGTTCGTCACCCTGCTCTACAAAGGGAAACCGCGGCCCAAGGGCGACCACGCCTTGGGCGGACTGGCCAAGGCCCCTTCCACCCGGCTCATCCAATGGGCGGATGTCGTCATCCAGCATATCTCGGGCATCGCATTCGACGTGCTGACCCAGGGCAAGCCGCTCCTCTACCCCAAATACCTCGCGCCCGACGCCGAGTTTGTCGTGGACAAATACGGCGCCTGCTGGACAATGGAGAGTGAAGACGAGCTGATTGCAGCGTTGCGGAAGCTCCACGCCAACCCCAAGGCCGCGCCCTACACGCAAGACGCCGTGGACAGACTCTTGCGGGAGCAGGTCCATGGCGGATTCGAAGACCTGGAGGGCGACGCGGCGCTCTCGTTGAACGCCCGCCATCTGGAAGGCCTGATGGACCCCAGCAGGAAGGGATAGCGGAAGTGACCATTCCGGAAAATGTCGACGATCAACAAAGGCGCTTTCCGGGAGGGCGCTTTTTGGAGCAATGACGCGCCCCGGAGCCCCGTCCATATAGCGTTTTGGCTCCACCAGCCGAGTCCATGCAGACCTCCATGGTATGATTGGAAACGGAAAAGTGCGCCACGGCTTCGGAAGCATCCTCCGGAGTGAAGGGGCTGACCGCCTTGAAAACTGCAGGGGACAAGGGCCTCTGCAGGGCTGTCCTTCTCGCTAAGCGCCGGCGCCTCCGTGTGTCGGCAGGGTGTGACGGCGCCCGCTGTGGCGTTCGGACAATGTGTCGTACAATCGCGCATAGTCTATCAGCACGTCTCGCCGGGCGTCTCCGCATTGCACCAGGTCGCGGATCAGTCGGGCGACTCCTCCCGCATCACTCCTTGACGCAGGCGCAGACTCCGCAAAATCGGCATGACGGTCCCGCAACGCTGCATGCAGCTCCTGCATGATGGTGTTGATGTCATCCGTCGCTTCGACCACATGGGAAAGGCCATAGTCCAGGAAGAGGGGCTCGTCTTTCGGAGCCACCTCGCGCAAATAGAGGACCGGCTTGCCCAACAGAAACGCGTCCAGGAGCACGCTGGTCACCGAGGCGACCACCACGTCGGCCCAGCGGATCAGCGCCAGTGTGGGCCAGTCCGGAAAGTCGCCCTGGTCCATGGCGTCTCCGCGGGGTTTGCCCTTGAAGAGCACATGGGTGAAAGGCAATGCGCGAAGCTGCGCGCAACGAACGTGGTCCGGATAGAAATCGCGCAATGGCCGCCCGAGAATGAGCGTCTTGAGCCGTCCTGTGGCGGCAGGGAGTCGTGTTCGGGGATAGGCTTCCTCCAGCAGACGCAGGTTCAAGGCCATCCACTCCGCGCAGTAGCGCGGTCCGCCAAGGATGTATTCACCGGGACGATCGCTGACGTTGCCTGTCTCCACTTGATGGGGCAAGAGCAACGCGTCTGCGAAAGGCGCCTTGAAAACGCCGGGCTCTGCGCGCATGAGGCGGTTGCCCTGGGGGTAGGAAAGCACCGGGACGCCACGCGCGCGAGCTGCGTCGACCAGCGGCGCAAGGGGCGCCTTGTCGTATGCGTCCATGTCGATCGAGAGGGTGGCTGGCGCAAGACGAGCCAAAGCCTCCGAGACGCCCCGCAGATCGAGGTCGTGCGGAAACAAACGGTTTTCTCCGGCAGCTGCGGCGGCGGCCCAAGGCGCTTCCAAGGCCTTGTCCAACATGTCGGGCCCGCGCACGGTGACGTTTGCTTGCGACTGCAGGAAACGCAAGCGGTAGTCCGAATGGATGGTGAAGCGGGGATTCACGGTGAGCAGGAGAACCTGCCGGCCACGCTGAGCCAGCTTCCAAGCGATCGGCGTGATCCAGTCGATATCCGGTATGGCGCGCACGACAAAGAGGTGAGCTCGCGCCGGCTGGCCACTGATTTGCTGCGGAGAAGACACGGTGGACACCCTGGAGAATGGCGAGGGCAGTGCACGACGCCGCTTCTTGACAGAGGTGAAGTCGCTGCGTACCGTCCGTCTGGTTTCAGCCCGACGTGGCGCTGACCATGTCCAGGGCCTCCAGCGCAGCAGCGTCCATGACGCCGCCGCGCGAACACGAATAGCAAAGATTCATCGGGTCTATCAAGGCTTCTTGTGACTTCCATGGCAGACATCTCCCGCAGAACACTGATCATCATTCCCGCACGCGGCGGCTCGAAACGAGCGCCCCGCAAGAACTTTCGGACGCTCGGCGACAGACCACTGCTCGCGTGGGCGGCGGATATCGCCCACGGCGTGAAGAACGCCCATCGTGTCATCCTCACTTCCGAAAACGAGGAACTGCTGCAACTGGGCGCCAGCGTGGGCTTGGAGACACCCTTCAAGCGGCCGCCAGAGCTCGCCACGGACACTGTCCAGCTGCCCCAAGTGGTGGACCACGCCTACCGCTGGTTCAAGGAACGCGGCGAAGTTTTCGACTGCGTGGCCTCCTTGCAGCCCACCAACCCCTTCCTGGCCTCCGCCACCGTGGAGAAAGCCATCGACACCCTCTTCGAAACGGGATGTGACGCCGTGACCACTGTGGCGGAAGTGGTGGACTCCCACCCCTACATCTGCAAGCGCATGGGCGATTCCTGCAAGATCGAAGACTTCTGCGAGATCCCTCTCGAGCAAAAATTGCACCGTCATCTGCGGGAAGTGGCGTACCGACTCACCGGCTCGCTCTACGTGCGCAGCCGACGCCTTCTGGAGGAAGTGGAGCCCCAAGGCCACTGGCTGGGAGAGGACGTGCGCGGCGTGCCGGTCACCGAAGTGGAAGCCATCGACATCAACTCCGAACTCGACTTCGCTTTCGCGGATTTCGTGGCGCGGCACGGAGCTCCCGCATGAAGATACTCCTCTGCAACGCAGCCAACAGCCAAGGGGGCGCCCATTCGCGCAAGGGCATGTACGCGCCGCTGGGCATGCTCTCGGTGGCGACCTACGTCCAGCAGGAGCTCGGCGACCAGGTCGAGTTCACCATCATGGACGAAGACGTGGACGTCATGGACCGCTCCGCCTTCGGTCGCTACGACCTGGTCGGCTTCTACGCAACCACCTTCAATTACAACACCACCATCGCCTACGCCGAAGACGCCAAGGCGCAGGGCTGCGTCACGGCCGTGGGCGGGCCTCACCCCACCACCTTGGCGCCGTTGATTCTGCAGAACAGGGACTGCTTCGACTACGTCATCGTCAATGAGGGCGAATACCCTTTCCTCGGCATGGTGCGGAGCCTGCTCGACCCAGACGCGCACCCCCTGGAGGAGACGCCGAACCTCGTCTTCAAGCGCAACGGAGTGGTGACCCGGACACCCGCCATCGCCGGCATCGATATTGTCGACCTCCCCATTCCATCCCGCGAGTTCATCGACTATGAGCGCTATATCCAAAACTTCCGAACCATCTATCCCGAAAAAGGGGACGCGCGGCCCGGCTCCTTCTACTCCTGCAAAGGGTGCTCCTGGAGGGACAAAACCGGGGGCTGCGTGTTCTGCGCGCGACTGGAAAAGGGCACCCGCTACCGGGACATCGACCAGATCTGGGAAGAAGTGGAGCACCTCCGCGCCACTTACGACGTGAACACCCTCTGGGACATCTCCGACGACAACCTCGCCGACAAGCAGTGGTTCAAGACGTTCGTGGCGCGCCGACCAGCGAGTTGCAAGCACCTCACCTTCTTCGTCTACAGCCGCGTCAACAACATCACGGACGATCTCATCCCGCCGATGCTGGACCTCAATGTGGAGGAAGTCTTCCTCGGCGTGGAAAGCGGCGACAACGGGTTGCTCCGCACCTCCCACAAAGGCCAGACCAGGGAAGGCGCCATGCGCGCCATCCGCAAATTGCGCGACGCAGGGCTCCACTATTTTCCCAGCTTCGTGCTCGGCTTGCCCCGCGAAAGCCGCGAGAGCCTTCAGAACACCCTCTCCATGTGCGAGGAGCTCTGCGAACTCGGCGGCCTCACCCGCCTGGCGTCCACCATTCTGATCCCCGTGCCGGGATCGCCCGCTTATCAGATGCTCATCGAAAACAGCGAGATCGGCCCACGCCTGGCGACGCAGGACGATGTCGACCTCAACGAGTTGGAGCGTGTCTGGTGCGACACCTTCACCGACTGCGGGTATGATGTCATCAAGGAATACAAACACAAGATCGACGCTGTCACCAAGGATCTTCACACGTTTGGCAGCGTCCTCGAAGACTCGTAGGACGGCGCGCTCTCCCCCCATCACGCGAGCGCCACGCGCCTGCTCCCCATAGTCTCTCACGAAGCCCGCAGCGCCCCAACGACACGCCCAGCATTCCGCCACAACATGAGATCCTCTCCGGCCGACTGCTCGTGAGAGGCTTCCCGACAAAACGGCCTCGCTTCCCAGGCTGCCAGACACCTGCCGACGCTGCACCCCGTCGTCCCTGACGAGGTTTCGCAGGCGCTCATTGAAGACGCCATCACCCAGATCGCCGAAGGGTCCTTGCTGTCCGGTGGCGGCTCGTGTTCGTCACACGGCGGAGATTCGCATGATGGCCAGACGCGCCGTCGAACCGCAGAAATGAATGCGCGGTGCGGTGCGTGTCGGTCTGTGGCGAGCGCCTAGACGCCGAGATCCAGGCAGCGGCGCATCTCCCGGCCTATCGTCACCAGCTGCGCGAACTCGTCCGGCGTGGCGGAAAGGGCGTGGTCGCGGATGGTGGTGTCGGACTTGTCCAGCGTGAAGTGTTTCTCCACCACGCGCGCGCCGCGGCTGATGGCCATCAAAGGGATGGCCACGCCCACGGAGTGGTCGCTGTAGCCTGCGTAGATGGAGTTCTCGAAGTCCTTGGGGACGTCCTTCAGATCCCACGGGTAGCTGGGGTAGGCGAACTTGCACCACAGGTACTGAACATGCTCGGGGTGGCCGAAGGGCGCCTCGGGACCGTCCCACATCCCCAGGGAGATGAACGTCTCCTTGCCGGCGGCGATGATCTCGCGCACGAGGTCCGGGTAATCCTTCACCGTGCGTGAAGCGATCTTGTAGCGTTTGAAGGGAAACTTCTGCGCCATCTCCCACGCTGGCGGGGTGATGAGCGAGGCCATGGGCTCCACCTCGTGGTGTTCGCAGCAGCGGAAGATGTGCTCCAGCACCTCGGGGGTGATGTGGTTGATCTCTTCGGGCTTGTCGCGCCAGCCCAGCTGGAACTTCACGATGTCTGCGCCGGCGTTGGCCGCCTGCCGCACCAGCTCGAAGACGAGGCCGAAGTTGCCGTTGTGGTTCATTCCTATTTCGGCGATGAAGCGCATGGGGCTCTCCTTGCGTGTCGATGCAGTGTTTCGGTGGTCCCGGCCGGGGGGGGGAGGATGGCGGCGGTCGCGTCGTTCAGGCTTTCAGCCGACGCTGGGCGATGAACTCCGCGATCTCCCAGTCCCACTGGGAATGGAGACTCACGGCGGCGTCCTGGTCGATGATGACGTGGCCCACGCGGTCGCCGAGCACGCGGCGTTCCTGCTCCAGCAGCGCGGTGCGGCAAGTCAGCAGCCGACCACTGTCGCGGTAGAGATCCTCGCGCTCCAGCCGGAGGGAATGGGAGCGTCGCAGGGGGGTCATGCCGCACCCTTCATGCCGGTAGATGACGCTGCGTTCCGGCCGCACGCCCACCACGGAGTCCGTCTCGAAGAGCTGCAGCATGTTCACGGCGTCGTCGACCATCTGCGGGGTGCGGAAGGGACACTCGATGTAGAGCAGGGCCAGGGCCTCCGGAAGGGGCGCGTCCCCGGCGTAGTCCGCCAGCGCATGCCGCGCCGTGTCCACGATGGTGGTGTTGAAGGCCGCGTAGGAAGCGTCGCGCAGCACGGCGTGCACGGCTTCGCCGTAGACGCGCTGCACGTGTTCCAGCAGGTCGGGGTCGGGCGTGGTGAAGATGACTTTCTCCAGGCGCTCGGCGGCCAGGGCCACGTCCAGAGTCCATTCCACCAGGGGTTTGCCGGCCAGAGGCGTCATGGCTGGGGAGGTGGGGTTGACCAACGCGCCCCGCACGGGCACCACGCCCACGCAGCGCATGGGGGTCTGTTCCCTATCCAGATGCTTGCGGATGATGCGCGAGCGCGTCTCCAGAATGCGCGACTCGTTGCGTGTGAGGGATTCGCTGTGCTGCCGGTAGTAGAAAAGCGGCAGGTTCACGTTCTTCACCGCGTTCTTGTGGATGAAGCGGATCCAGAGATCGTAGCCGTCCTGGCAGCGGAAGGACTCGTCATAGCCGCCTATTTCCTCCAGACGGTCCGTGCGGATCATGGTGCAGGCGCCGTGGGCGGGCATGTCCATGAGGGTGACGTCGTCGACGTTGTTGCGATGCACCACCTCGATGACGTGGCCCAGTTCGTCCACATGGAAATAGTCCGGAAAGACGAGGCCCACCTCGGGGTTGTCCTCCAGCACGCCAGCCATCACCGCCAAGGCGTGCGCATCCAGATAGTCGTCCGCGTCCAGCCGCATGATGTACGCGCCGCGGGCCATGCGCAGAGCGATGTTGTTGGTGACGTTCAGGCCCTTGTTCTGCTGGTGGATGATGAAGACGTCCGGTCTGTCGCGGTAGCGCTCGATGATCTCCCGGGAGTTGTCCGTGGAGCCGTCGTCGATGATGAGCAGCTCGAAGTCCTTGAATGTCTGCTGGAGCACGCTCTCGATGGCCTGCTCCACATACCGACCATAGTTGTGGTTGGTGATGTAGACGGTGATGAGGGGCGCCTTCATGAGCGGGGGGAGCCTTCGTCGGAGAGATGGCCGAGTCGGGACCAGCAGATGTCCGTGCAGACCTCGATGGGAGCGCTGCGTTGGCGGACCTGCGCGTTGATCGCCAGCACGTCGGGCCGCGCGGCGTAGAACGCCACGAGGTCGTCCATGCGGTAGTCCAGGGCTTTGCCCTGCGCGCGCATGGCTTCCAGAAACGCGGTGATGACCTGATAATCCTCGGGCGTGTCCAGCGTCAAGCGCCAATCCCGACGGTGCGCCTCCGCAGGGACCATGACGTGCGCCAGGAAGTGGTCCGGATTGCGGGTCACGTAGAACGTCAGATATTCCGTGCCACCGGCGTCCTTGCAGGCGTGGTGGATGTCCCGCAGGATCTGCGCGTCGAAGACCTCCACCTCCACGCCGCTGGGCAGATCCTTGGCGCTGGTGTATTCGGCGTTGTGCGCAAGATGCTGGCGCACGGTCTCGTCCAGATAGTCGGGGTCCACCAGGATGTCGTCTCCGGTCACCCGCACCACCACGTCCACCACGTCCGCCGGAGCGTCCACCACAGCGGCAGCGCCCAGCAGCTGCGGCGCCATGTCCAACGCGCCCAGCATGCGGCCCAGCACGTCCTCCACCGGTCCGCGATGACACGGCAGCCCCGCCGCGGCGGCCGCTTCAGCCAAAGCGTCGTCCTCCGCGTTGACGGTGGTGCAGAAGACCACGGCGTCCAGCCGCGCGGCCTGTTTGAGACGCTCCAGCAAGTGCCGCAGGGCGGGCGTTCCCGCCACATCGATGAGCGCCTTCCCCGGCAGCCGGGACGAGGCCGACCGCGCCACCGGCAACGCGAAGACGGTCTGTCGCACGTCCACGTGACACAGGGGCTCGTCGGGCTGCACGTCGCGCAGCAGGGGACGGCCCACCAGCCGCTCGTATTTGGCGGGGTAGGCGTCGCCGCTTACGTCGCGCTTCATGACGAGATCCTCGCCCGCGAGCACGCGCCCGGCGGGCAAGGCCCGCGCCGCCACCCAGTGCTTGCCCGTGGCCCGGCGATACTGTCGTTCCGGCTCGGAGAACGCCGCGCACCCGCCGGCCAGGGCGGTCTCGGCTCGGCGCGCCTGCGTCACGAAGGCGGCGAGCTCCGCCGGCTCCAGGGAGGAATAATAGTCCACGCCCTGCGCGGCGCGGTCCAGGGTGACGTGCTTCTCCAGCACCGTGGCGCCCATGGCCGCAGCCATGAGCGGCAGATGGAAGGCCATGGGGTCGTCGCCAGCCACGTGGTCCATGTAGCCCACTTCGCAGACGTCGCCGAATTCGTTGCGGAATGCGAGCAATCGTTCCAGCCGCGTGTCCTCGATGGCGGTGGGATAGCTCTGGAAGCCGTGCAGCAGAACGAGCTGGGGCGGTTGCGCCGGAGCGGCTTCGCGCAGGGTCCTGACCGCGCGGGCGATCTCCCGCAAACCGCAGCCCCCCGCGCCCAGCAGGATGCGTCTGGCCACGCGGGCGGCTTGTTGCAGCAGCGGGAGGTTGCCCATGTCCGAGGAGTGGATCTTCACGTGGTCCACCCCCAAGGCGCCGACCATCGCCAAGGACTCCAGCCCGAAGACATCGCAGTAGACGGTCGCGTTCAGGCTGCGGGCTTCCGCAAGCAGGGTCGTCCATTCCTCACGGCTGAAGGCTTGTTTCTCGAAATGCGCGTAGCGCGGGTGGCTGCGTGTGAGCAATTCCGCCGCGGTGTAGACCTGGAACTTCACGGCGTCTGCGCCGGCTTCGGCGGCGAGGCGCGCCAGTGTTGCGGCCTGGGTGGGATCGCCTTGATGCGCGTTGGCTATTTCCGCAATGATTTCGATAGGACTCATGGCGCCGCCTCCTCGATGAGCCGCCAAGCGTAGGTTTCCTTGAAGGGGCATGTCTTGCAGACGGGGATGGCGTCCACCTTGCCCTCGGCGTGGTGGCGTCGGACTGTTTCGATGCGCGTTCCTGTCCAGATGGATTCCAGGTCGCGCTCCACCGGCAGATCGTACCGGCTGGGCGGCGGCGCGGCGTGGGCCATGGCTTCGTAGCCTCTGGCCCCCTGCGCGATGCGCGTGGCCACGCGGTTCAGATCCGCTTGGCCGCAGCGCGCGGCGTAGTCGTTCAAGGCGCCCACGGGGTGCGCCAGGCCCCAGTCGTAGCAGCACATGCTCACCCGGCCGTCGTACGCCACGGAGAGCCGCTGCAGGGGCTGCTCGCATGGCAATCGGCCTGTGGCCACGTAGATCTCGCCATCCAGGTAGCGCATGAACGGCGTCTCTTCAGGCAGGCCCTGTGCGCGCAAGGCGGCGGCCACGCGTTGCCGGGTCTCCGTGTCCAGTTCCTCCAGGGAGCCGCCCCGTTCGGTGTAGGTCTTCAAGGAGACGTCGTCCACCACCCCGGTGAAGAGTTCCAGGAAGCGTTCCTGCTCCGCTGTCGTCTCCCGTGTGAGGATCATCTGGATCTTGGTGAACGGAAACGGCGAGCCCAGTTCCTGCTTCACCTCGGCGAGGCCGCGGATGTTCGCCACCACCTGTTCGAAGGCGTTGGCCTTGAACCGGCCGGGACGCATGGCCTGGTAGGTGGCGTCGCACGCTCCGTCGAAGGAGAAGATGACGAAGTCCAGCCCGGCCTCCACCAGGGCGCGGGCCTTGTCTCGCGTCAGGGTCACGGCGTTGGTGTTGATGATGGCGTCCAGCACGCCGAGGTCCTTGGCGAAGGCCACCAGCGCCGGCAGCTCGGGGTGCAGCAGGGGCTCTCCGCGCCAGTTGAATTTGATGGAGGGAACGCCCATGGCCGCGGCTTCACGGATGACGCGTCTGGCGAACTCCGTCTCCATGAGCGTATCCGGAGTCATGACTGTCTGACGGTAGCAGAAGGGACAGGCCAGGTCGCAGAGGGCGGCCAGTTCCACATCCACACACAGCGGACGAATCTCCGCCTGCCGCAAAGCCTCGACGCCATGGATGCGCTCCTCGTAGACGCGCCGGGGTTGTTCCCGCCATGCAGCGCGGTAGGCGGCGAATCTTTCGCGGGCTTGCTCCACCACGGCGTCGCGGTCGGAGGCCGTGGCGTGCGCGGGCAACTGCTGCAGGGCCGTGCGCACGGCGCGGTTGGCGGGCATGTGTTCCAGGGCGTGAGCGATGCGATCCGTTCGGGTGGCGCTGTGGGCGCCGTAGAGGCGGCGCGCTTCCGGCGCGTTGGCGTCGCCAATCCTGGCGGCCTTGGAGGGTATGGTGGGCATGGGGTGGTGTTCCTGCGCTGCTTGGTGTGGAGTCATCATCGCGGCGTCAGCGACTCCCGCGCGGCGCCCCAGGCCTGCGAGACGGGAGCAGGCGTTGGCCGCCGTCGTCCAGGCCGATCAGTAGCATATGCGTTTCTGAGGATCGATACGCTCCGTCCCGGCGATGAGGGCGGCGATGCGCTCCCCGGCCTGTCCGTCGCCATAGATGGTGTCCGGAGCGATTTCGCGGTTTTGCATGCGCTCCAGAATGGCGTCGTGGATCTGGTCGCGGTCGTAATCCACGTCCACCAGATTGGTCCCGCGCAGGCGGCCGGCTTGACGGGTGCCGATGTTGACTGCGGGCGCGCCCATGAACGCGCCTTCACGCACGGCGCTGGAGGAATTCCCCACCACGCAGGCGCAGGAGGCCATGAGCCGGATATAGACGTCGATGGGCAGATTGATGAAAAGATGCAGCCATTCCGGACGCACGCGTTCGCGGAACGTGCGGATGGCTTTGGAGACTTCGTCCGAGCCGGCGTCCGCGTTGGGCCAGATCATGATGGTGGGCTTGCCGAGCCGCTCCAAGGCTGCGAGGGTTTCCTCCATGTGTCGACGATTTTCGCCGAACTCCGTGGTCACGGGGTGCTGGGAGACGAGGAGAAAAGCCTCGCGCTGGATATCGAAACGACCGCCAACGCCTTTGAAGTTCGCGTAGAGCCACTCCTGATCCAGAGGCGGCCCTTCATGGTGCGCTTCCACGATCTCCTTGACCAGGTCCATGCGCGGACACCCCACGTTGTGCACCGTCTCCGGGGATTCGCCCATGCGGATGATGCGCTCGCGGGCGTCTTCGTTGGCGGGGAAATGGAGATGCGCCAGCTTGGTGACGGCGTGGCGGATGGATTCGTCGATGGTGCCGGAGACCTCGCCTCCCATGGTGTGCGCGATGGGGATGTTCATGTAGGACGCGGCGATGGCCGGGGCCATGATGTCGAAGCGGTCCCCCACCACCACCACGAGATCCGGCTGGAGATTGTTGAAGATCATGGAAAGCTCGATGACGCCAAGCCCTGTGGACTTCGCCATGGTGATGGGATTCTCCCCTTCCACGATCATGTAAAACTTCGCGTCCACTTCGAAGCCGTCGGCCTTCACCAGGGTCTCGATGTTGCCGTAGCGATCCAACACGGCGGCGCCGCCCAGCACCACCTGCAGTTCGAGGGCCGGGTGCTTCTGCACGGCGCGCATGATGGACTTGCAGCTGGAATAGTTGGCGCGACTGCCGGTGAAGACACACACTTTGCGCATGAAGCTGTTCCCGTACGATGACCTGGAGTGTGGAGAGGGTGCGAAACACAACGACGCCGGCCAAACCGGCTGCAGCGACGAAAAAAAGCCCGAAGAGCCTGCGGTGGGGTCATACAATCGCAGCGCGGAATTGACAAGGCCGGAGCCTCCCCGCCGTACGCTACGGCGTCAGTCCCGCAAGGGTCGTCTCTGCGCGGCGTCGCCACGTGTGGTTCGCCAGAAAGTCCGCGCGAGCCTGACGCCCCAGCCGCCGACGCAAGGCCGCATCGGCAAGGACCGCGCCCAGCGCCTCGCGCCAACGCGTCATGTCCTCCGGCGGAGCGAGCAAGGCGTTCTCCCCGTGACGCAGCACCTCCCGCAGCACGGGGAAATCCGAAACCACCATGGCCTTGCCGTACGCCATGGACTCGAAAATTTTCAGCGGCGACATCCACCGGCTCGAATCGCCCTTGCCGTGCGCCCCACCCGACACCGCCACGGCGCGCTGGTATGGCGCGAGGGTCACGTCGAAACGGCGGTACAGCGGCCCCAACAACGCCGGCGGCATATGACCGTGCAGAGTCACGTTGGGCGAGACCTGCTGCGCCGCCACCCGGGCGACATCCTCCGGGGCGCCGCCCACCACGTGGAAATCCGCCTGGGGAAAGGCGCGCGCCAACTCCAGGATGCAGCCGATCCCGCGCCCGGAATACAGGCTGCCCACGTAGCCCACGTGCAGCCGGCGCGCATCCGCGACCTCGGCCTGCGCCGCCCACGCCTCCGGCTCCCCGGGATCGTTCGCGGCGTCGTGCGCCACCACCAGCGCGCCCGCCAAGTGGGGATACCGTTCCAGATAGATGGCCTTGAGCGCCTCCGAAATGACCACCACACGCCGCAGCATGGGCGAAGCAAGGATGAACCGCAGCATCGCCCTGCTTTCCGGCGTCGAGGGGGGCGCGTGCGTTTCCAGCACGAACGGCCTCCCCATATGGGAAACCACCGCCATGCCCTCCAGCTCCCTTCCATAATACAGGTCCGGCGCCCGACGCGAAAGCCGCGCCGCCAGCGTCGCCATGTAGAGCGCGCCGCCCACGAGGCGCAGCCGCGGACGGAAAGGGTGGACGATGCTGAAAGTCTTGGCGACGCCGTAGTGGGCGTGGAGGTCCTCCTGAAGAGTATCGGGAGAGCCGGGAGCGCCCGACGCCGCGCCGCCGCGATACGCGAAGAGCGTCACCGCATGGCCCAGCCCGGCCATGGCTTCGCACATCCGCATCACGTGGACGCTGTTGGCCGCCCGAGAAGGCAGCGTGGAGGGCGCGATGTAGTCGATACGCATGGCTTGATGATCGGACCGCAGCGTCAGCGAAGGCTGTCGGCGCCAGCCCCCCTGGCCGCAGGCGAAACATTGGCCGCAGGCGATGCAGTGGACGCAGGCGATGCAGTGGACGCAGGCGA
>CAYVWB010000008.1:11391-61231 GCA_964455395.1 uncultured Desulfovibrionaceae bacterium | reverse complement strand
TACATTGGCCGCAGGCGATACATTGGCCGCAGGCGATACATTGGCCGCAGGCGATACATTGGCCGCAGGCGATGCAGTGGCCGCAGGCGAAACATTGGCCGCAGGCGATGCAGTGGACGCTGCGGAATCGAAAGGCCCAGCAGGCGGCGCGTCCGCGTGGTCGGCGCGCAAGTAGACATGGTAGCCCCCCCGTTCCCCGAGTGGGACGAAATCGCGCCGGAGCAACATCATCACCTGGTCCGCCCAGTTGGAGAAACGCGAAGCCTCCGTACCATGGATGGCCCAGTCGTTGTAAAGCACCATGGCGGAGCGCGCCTGTTCAAGATCCTTCACCATCCGACGTTGCCGCGCTTCGCTCAAACCGCCGTCGAAATACAGCTCCGGCAGGCACGTGGCGCGTGCGGCCAGGACATTCACCCCGGGACAGAAGGGAAAACACTGGACGCAGTCGTCGGGCGCTGTCTTCTCCTGAATGAGCATCGTCAGCTCGCCGTAGGCCGCGTGTTCCCAGGGAGTCAACCGTACATGAAGGCCGTGCGCGCCCGAAAGCGTCTCGGTGCGGCCCGCCGCCTTGGCGATGCTTCCCACGCCCTCCCGCTGCATGCCGAAGACGAGCCAAGCCATGGCGAGTCCTCCAGCCAAGACGACCGTCGCGCCCCCCGCCGCCCGCCGCCAGCACCACCCCGCGTGGAAGGCGAGCCTCCACCCCCGCGCCCCCAGATACGCGCAAAGAACGAGAAACGGCGGCATGAACTGAGAGAGATGGGCCGCATCCGGTCGGAAGAGCAGAAACTGCGGATACACGCTGAGCGCCATGCCGAAGAGCAAGCCCTCCATGATGCGGCGCTCGGTGCAGCTTGTGCGGAAGACGCCCGCGCCGGCGGAGCTGCGCATGCGCGTCACCAGAGGAAAGATCGCGAAGACGACGAGGGGCGCGTACGTCAACGCGACGAACAAAGGTTCGCCCCCCGGCGCAAAGGCCTCCCGGAGGTCGGGGAGCCCCAAGGCGTGCCGAACCGCCGTGGCGTTTTCCCCTGAAGCGATGTCTGGCGCCTCGTTGGCCAAGGCCGGCCGCGCCTCCAGAAGAGACGCCCCTGCGAAAAACGGCGCCACCATGTTCCTGACGATGCTCGCCGGTCGCTCGTACTGCTGCAGCATGCGCGCTTCCAGGTGCGCCCCGTATCCCGCCGAGACGCTCCAGAACACCAGAGCGTGCCCGGCCGCCAGCAGCGCCCCGACGCCCACCAGGACGCCCCCGCGCGGGAGGAGTTTCCGGCCGCGCCACCGCTCGCCCACGGCCAGTTCCGCCGTCACCATGGCGAAGAAGAGGCATGTCATCACCAGGGTGATGTCCGCGCGCACGTGCAGGCTTGCGCCGTTCACCACGCCGTAGAGCGCCGCCACCCCCAGGAACGCCCGAGGGCCGCGGCCCAGCATGGCCGCCATGCACAGGACGTTGACCATGGGCAGAAACGGGATGAACGTCTTGTGGATGGTGCCCGGCATGAGCACGATGAGCGCTCCGCAAGCCAGCGCCAGCCATCGCGAAGCCGTGGTCCACCGCACCAGCGCATACCCCAGCAGCGCCGCGCACACGCCCAGACCGTGGAAAAACCCCTTCATGACCAGAAAGCCCGCCTCGAAATGCTCGAAAAGCAGGGCGACGGGCAAGAACCACAGGACGCCGTAGCCGAAGCGGATGTCCTGCTCCGGAACCGCGCCCGCGGCGAGCATCTTCGCGATGAGCGCCACGCTGCCTTCGTCGCCGGGGTTGAAGCCGACGTCGTAAAAAGCCGCGTGGTAAATCGCTCCCGCCACGGCCAGACCGCACAGCAGCAGCGCGTCCGCCCAAAGCGAAGCGCCAGGCCGCGCCGAGAACGGGGGAGAAGACGAGGACGGGTGACGCACGATAGGCGATATCTCGATGGAGAAAAAAAGCAAGGGACTGCGGATGAATCCAGCCGTTGCGGCTACCACGCCGGCTTCAAGCCGTCAAGGCGGCGCGTGGGAGCTGCGTCCGCCTTCCGGAGAGCCGCCCACGCCAGGGAATGTCGCAGGACGTTCCCGCGCGGTCGCGCAGGGGGCGCCGCAGGCACGGGATGCCGGTTTCTGTCCGGAACCATTCGCCGGGCCACACCCCACACGCCCAAGCGCATCGCCAGCGAGACTGCGCGGTCCGGAACAGGGCGCCCGCCCGGAGGACGCCCGGTGAGTGAACGAGCCCCTACCGCCCCACCACGCGTTCCAGCAAAGCGAGGTACTTCCCCGCCATGGCCGGCCAGCTGTAGCGTTCCTCCACCCAGCGTCGCCCGGCGTCGCCCATGCGGCGCGCGGCTGGCCGGTCCGCATCCAGCTGCGCCAGCGCGTCGGCCAGACCGGCGCTGTCCCCGCTCTCGAAGAGCAGCCCCGTCTCCCCGTGCTGCACCACGTCCTCGTTACCGCTCACACGGGAAGCCGCCACGGGCAAGGCGCACGCCATGGCCTCCAGCACGGCGTTGGGCATGCCTTCGAAGAGGGAGGGGTTCACCAAGCAGTCCATCCGGAGGTACAAGTCCCGCAGTGCGTGTTTCTCCATCCAGCCCCACCAGATGACGCGCTCGGCCAGCCCCAACGCCTGGGCCTGGGCGCGCAACGCCGGCCCCATGGGGCCGTCCCCCACCATGTGGAGCTCGAACCGACGCGCCCCGTCTGCAGCGAACCGCGACGCGGCCTCCAGCAGCAGGCCGGGATTCTTCTCGCTGCGGAATCGGCCCACGTAGAGGATGCGCAGAGGGCCGCCCTCCCCCGCCGCGGACCGTGTCGCTTCGTCCGGGGGTTGGAAATAGAGCGAGTCCACAGCGTTCACGATGACTTCCACCGGTACGGGATCCGCTGCTTCCGACTTCTTCTGCAGACCCAGCGAGGGCGCCGTGACGGCGGCGGCGTTGCGCAGCACGCAGCGTCTGAGCGGCGTGAGCAGGGTGTGGAAGCGCGCAAGCTGGGGGTCGCATCCGGGCACGTCGCTGCCCCGCAGGGAGACGACGTAGGGAACGCCCCAGCCCAGCCGCCCGAGCAGTCCCAGCGGACCGCACGGGATCGAAAAGAAGACCAGCGCCACGTCGATGGCGCGGCTCTTGAGCAGCCCCCCCAACCCCCAGGAAGCCGAGGCCATGTACGTCGCCATCTCGCGCATGTTGGAGCGGTCCACCCGTGCGCGGCCCACGGGTCGACGCACCACCTCCACGCCGTGTTCCATGGCGGCGCCGCGCAGATTCCCGAACGCGGAGGTGAGCGCCACCACGGTGTGGCCCGCGCGGGCCATTTCCTCCGCCAGATGTCGGGAGGCGTACGCCGCGCCCCCGCCGATGGGCGGGTACTCGTAATTGACGACAAGGATGTTCATGCCCGATTCCGACGCCTCGCCCGCCTTGCCGGACTCACCGTACGCCGCCCCAAGCCCCGAGCAGCCAGGCGTTCCAGAGGAACGCGCGCTCGTCGCATCTGCCGGCGCGGTGGTTGGCGAAGCGTCGGGTCGTTTCGCTCCAGTCCATGGGCATGGGCTGGACAGGCGGGGTGGGGTGGAGCCTGCCTTCGGCGAACCACTTGCCGATGGGCGCGCCGAAGCCCTTCTTCTTGCGGTGGATGATGTCGTGCGGGACGAGCCCCTCCAGCGCCTGCTTCAGAATGTGCTTGCCCACGCCCTTGCGGTGCTTCCAGCGCCAGGGAATGCGCCGGGCGAAGTCCGCCACCTCCACATCCAGAAAAGGGGAGCGCGCTTCCAGGGAATGCAGCATGGAGGCGCGGTCCACCTTCACCAGAATATCATCCTGCAGGTAGAGTTTCGTGTAGAAATAGAGCGTCTTGTCCACCACGTGGTCGCAGCCGGCGCCTTCCCAGGCGTTGATGGCTTCCTCGTAGACCGCTTCCGGATCCGTGGGTTCGCGGAAAAGATCCTCCAGATCCGTGGGCGCGAGGGGGCCCAGCCAGATGGGGTTCCACAGCGGCCTCGGGTAGGAGAGCCCCCGCAGGGTGCGCTTCACCTTGAAGTCCAGACTCATGTTGCGATGGGAGACAGGGACCAGCGACGCGGCCATGCGGATGGCTTCGTGAACGGGTTTGGGGGTGAGCTTGTTGTAGAGCTCGGCGTACCGCAGCGCCACGAAGGGGTCATAGCCGGCGAAGAGTTCGTCGCCGCCGTCGCCGCCCAAGGCCACGGTCACGCGTTTCCGCGTCACCCCGCAGAGGAGGTAGGTGGGCAGCAGGGAGCTGTCGCCCATGGGCTCGTCCAGCATGGCGGCGATGCGCGGCGCGAGCTCCAGGGCTTTCTCCATGGAGAGCGTCTCGCAGGTGTGGTCCGTGCCGAAGTGCTCGGCCACGCGCTTGGCCGGAACGCTCTCGTCGAAGCTCGCCTCGGTGAACCCGATGGAGAACGTCTTGAGCCCGCCGGTCATGTGGCGCGCGGCGAGCGCGGTGATGGCGCTGGAGTCCACCCCCCCGGAGAGGAACACGCCCAGGGGCACGTCGCTCATCAGTCGACGCTTGACGGCGGCGTCCAGCAGCTCCAGCAGTCGGCCGCCCCACTCCGCATCGGGGTCCTTGGGAATGGTCTCGAACGGTTCGATGCGATAGTCCCAGTACTGACGCACCGTGGGGATGGCGTCGTCCAGGGCGATGGTCAGCGAATGTCCCCCCGGGAGTTTGCGCACGCTCTGGTAGATGGTGTGCGGCGCGGGGATGTAGCCGAACGCGAAATACTTCTTGAGCGCGAGGGTGGAAAGCGAGGTGGACGTTGCGGGATGCGCGGCCACGGCGCGGAGCTCCGAGCCGAAGACGAACGCTTCCCTCGTGGCGGCGTAGAACAGCGGTTTCTTGCCGAAGCGGTCCCGGCTGATGAAAAGCCGCCGGCGGGTGCGGTCCCAAATGGCGAAGGCCCACATCCCGTTGAGCTTTTCCGGCAGGGCTTCGCCCCACTCGCGGTAGCCGTGGAGCAGGACTTCCGTGTCGGAGTGGTCCGTGCGGAAGCGGTGGCCGCGGGCGCGCAGCTCGTCACGGAGCTGGCCGTGGTTGTAGATCTCGCCATTGAAGGTGACGACGAGGTCTTCCTCGGCGGTGCGCATGGGCTGGGCGCCGCCGGAGAGGTCGATGATCGCCAGCCGGAGGTGGCCGAGACAGACCGGGGCCTCGGGGTCGCGCCAGACGCCCTCGCCGTCCGGCCCGCGATGGACCATGACGTCGCGCATGGCCGCCGCGGCGTCACCGCATGGCTCGCCCGTCCCGCCATGCCCGTCAGGATTGCCGGACCGGCCGATATATCCATAGATGCCGCACATTCGCCATTCTCCACTCGCTGGACCGGCCAGCCCCCTCGCCGCGCGAGAGCCTGCCGGGTCGCACGTCATGCCTTCGTCGTGAGCCCCTTCGTCCTCCACCAAGCGGCGGGAAGCTGCCGGCTCCTCGCAGTCGCGCCGTGATGCGGAACGCCTGTGGTCTACTCGTTCACGCCGCGTTTGTCATCCACGGCGTCCGCGTTGCCTGTGGCGTCCGCGTTGCCTGTGGCGTCCGTGAGGTCCGAGATGTTGGGCGGCGTCGAGAAGTCGGTCTCCCCCTTCGGCGCCGTGATTATCCGGAAGAGCGCCAGCTCATGCGCCTGATTGGCGAACCTGCGGACGAACCGTCCTCCGCATTGCAGCGGCGGCAGCGCGAAGGAGTCCCGGTACACGGGATACACCAGGAAAGTCTCCTGGTCGGGATTGCAGAGCAGCGTTCGGAGCACCCCGTGATCATCCTTGCCGAGCATGCCGAAAGAGACGGTGTCCACCTCGAAGCCGCCCTGGGCCAGCGCGCCGGCGATGGCGTACTCCGTTTTCCTGTGGACGAGGACGAGCCGTGCTTCGGGATGTGTGGCGGCGGCCCATGCGAAGACCTGATCGTACGGGAAGTAGTGCTCTTCCGTGTCGAAGTTGTACGCGCTCCAGTAGGGCTCCTTGACGCCGTCGGAACGCATCGGCGTGAGCATGCAGCCGAGGGCCACGGCCACCACGCAGAACGCCGCCACGGCCTGCCGGGGCAACCCCTGCAGCCACACGGCCGCGCAGGCGAGCACCGCCGGCGCCAAGTGGTAATTGAAACGGCTGTACCCGTGGTAATTGGCGCTCTCCATGGAGAAGAACAGCAGCACGGCTGCGAACCATGCGCCCTGCACGAGCCGGCCCGCCCCGCGGTTCAGCACCAGGCCGGCGATGAACGCCGCCAGGAATGCACCGTATTGCGTATACAGGGAAAGCGCCGCCACGGACCACGTCTCCAGGACGAAGAGCTGCCCCGGCTGCATGGAGACCCCACGGGACACCTCGGCGAAATGCCGGAAAATCAGATAGAGCGCCACGGGAGCGAACACGACTGTGGCCGCCGCGATTTCCTGAAGCCACTCCCGAGCCAGCGCCTCGCGTCGTTTCATCAGCCGGTAGAGCCATCGCGCCGCCAGCACCGCAGCCACGCCGGGGGCGAGCGTTTCCTTGCAGAAAGCAGCCAGCAACAACGCCCACGCCGCCGGCGTGCGCCCCAGTTGACGTGGTGACGCGCGCAGGAGGTCCTCGCCGTGCAAGAGGGCGTATCCGGCCAGGGCCACGGCCACGGGCTCCAGATAGACGATGTTCGCATAGGCCCAGATCACCGGCGTGGTGAGCACCGCCGCCGCCACGAGCCACTGCGTCCAGAGGGGACCGCCCACGCGACGCGCCGTCACGGCGGCCAAGGCCGTGGTCGCCAGGAGGCTCAGCACGCGGTAGGGCCACGGCTGCAACACGGCGCCGGTCCACTCCGCCGCCAGCGCGGCGAGCGCATGCAGCCAGCGCACCATGAAGGGGTAGCGCAACGCCTCGTGAGCGTAGTGCATGGCGACATCCAGCTCGGCCCACGCCACCGCGCAGAGCGTCAACCACCCCAGCAACAACGCCGGCATGACCCGCTCCATGCTCGCGCCGAGCCGTCGCGCGCAGACCCACGCGAACAGCACCACGCCGCCGGCCGCCGACAACGCGACCCAGTGAGGCGCGAAGAACGTGTTCAAGGCCTTGGCGGCCTGGTAGATCATGAACGCTTCGTCGCCGCGCCAGGGGTAGACCACCGTGAGCGCGACGAAATTGAGGCCCAAGGCCATGACGAACGTCGGTCCCCAGAGACGCCAGCCCCCCAGCCGCAGTGGCGCGCGCGCAGCGCCGTCCCCCGCAGCGAGCCACGCCCAGCACGGGGCCAGCACGCACATGGCGATGAAGATGGCCGGATGCGATTCTTCCGGAGCAGCGGCCCATGCCGGCGAATAGACATGCGCCGCCATGAAGACCGCGCACCACGCCACGGCGCGGGCCGGTCGGCCGGCGTCGCCGGAGGGGTGGTCGCCGGCAGGCGCGTCGGAAGCGTCCGTCATCGCGGCGTCTGCTCCACCATGGAGACTTCCACCCGCCGGCTGTCGGCAAGCCGCCGGACGAGGCGTTCCCCCGTCGCCAGCAGACACCCCAGGTAGAGCACGCCGAAGGGCATGAGCTGCGCCAGGGGGATGCGCGCGCTGGGGTTGGAGAGATTCGTCCAGACCAATGGCAGCATGGCGACGAAGAGCCACGCCGCCGCGGCAAGCAGCTCCCAGCGGCGCTGGATGGCGGCCAAGACCAACCCCGCGAGCATGAGCACGCCGGCGAGGGGGCCGAAATCGCTCTTCACGTACTGGATGTAACACCTCCGCAGGCCATGGGTGAACCGTTCCCAGACGTCGCCCAGGTCATGGTCCCTCAGGTAATCGCCCATGGTGAGACGGATGTCCCTGTTGAGGCCTTCCTCGTAGGAGTCGGTCCACATGAAGTTGGGGAGGTTGGCGAAGTGGAAGGGATCGCCATGGTAGTAGACGCGAGGCGCCCAGCTGAGCGCGCCCACCAGGACGAACAACGCCCCCGCCGCCAGAAACCCCTTGGCCAGACGCCGCCACGCCAGCCGGCGTCCACGCAGCCGCAGCGCCACGGCCCAGGCCAGCACGGTCAACCACATGAGCGCCGTCACCAGCAGGCCGTTGGGACGCTTCAAGTACCCCAGACAGCCGAACACCGTCGCGGCGCAGAGCCACGTGGTCACGGCGCCGTCCCGGCGCATGGCCTGCAGACACCGCACGAAACAATACAGCATACCGAAAAGCGTCACGGTGAAAAGCGGCTCCGTCAACAGACGCAGACCCATGCGTTCGAAGAAATGGAAGGTGGCCATCCAACCCGCCGTCAACAACGCCGCCACAGGCGCGCCGAAAAGCCGCCAGACCATGAAGGCCGCCAGCAGCGCGGCGATGACCTTCAGCGCCACGTTGACGCCGGCCAGGGTGGCTACGTCCCCACCACCGGACGCCATGACCCCGGCGAGCAGCAGGATGTACAACGGCTGCCGCTCCCCCTTGTTCACCACATAGGAGAAGCTGAAGTCGCCTTGCGCGTGTGCGGACGCATACCGGTAGTAATGGCCCGCGTCGTTTTGAGTCAGGTACGCGCTCGGCTCGTGGTGCGCGAAGATGTCCAGCAGACGGGCGTAGTCAGACGCGCAAACCAGCCAGACCAGCACGCACGCGCCGCACACCAGCAAGAGGGAGAATCGGGATGGCGTCGAATCCGGCATATCATGAAGGGGATGAACGTTGGAGGAATCCTCCGGAGCGGCTCATGGCTGGAGCCCCCACGGAACACGCGCGGACGGCCCGGAACGTCCCCTGCTCCGGCGGCGGGAGCCGACAATCCGCCATGCGCCATTTTCATACAATAACGCAACGATACACGGTGGCTGACCTATAGTAAAATTCCCTCCGCATGACAACCGCCCCCCCCTTGCGCGCTCTGGTCGCGTGCGCAGGGCGCCGTCCTCATCCCAGCGCGCCGCGCTGCGTCGCCCCGCCATGCGCGTCGGGATGGGCCATTTCACCCGCCTGAAGCGAATGCGCCGGGTGCGTGGGTGCGTGGGTGCGTGGGTGCGTGGGTGCGCGATTGCGTGGGTGCGTGGGTGCGCGGGTGCGCGGGTGCGTGGTTGCGCGCGAAGGCGCTTTGCGGTAGCGTGGCAAGGCAAGGTCTCCGGCAGTCCCGCGCCACCGCGGCTCCCCGCAATCGCCAGGTCCATCCGTCTTACGGCGTCATGGCGCCGTAGTCCCGCACTCTCGAAATCCCGAAGGTTAGCAGATGCGAAACGCCCTCATAGTCGTCTCCGGCTTGCCCCGCTCCGGCACATCCCTGATGATGCAGATGCTCATCAAGGGCGGCGTGGAAGCCGTGACGGACTCGCACCGGGCGGCGGATTCCAACAACCCCAAGGGCTATTACGAGCACGAGCGGGTGAAAGCGTTGACCGAGGGCGACGCCGCATGGCTGGACGAACACCGCGGCCGCGCCGTGAAGATCGTCTCGCCGCTGTTGCACTGCATCCCCGCGGACCTGGAGGCGGACGTGCTCTTCATGCGCCGCCCCCTGGAGGAAGTGCTGCTCTCCCAACGAGCCATGCTGGAGCGCCTGGGCAAGCAGGACAAGCTCTCGGACGACGTGCTGCGGCGGTCCTTCGAAAAGCACCTGCTGGAGCTGGACCTCTTCTTCAACACCCGCCCCTTGATGCGCGTGCAGAACATGGCGTTCCACCGCATCATCGACACCCCGCTGGAAGCCGCGCAGGAGGCTGCGGGCTTTCTGGGCCGCGAGATGGACGCCCACGCCATGGCCTCCGTGGTGGACGCCTCCCTCTTCCGCAGCAAAGCCGCCCCCTCGTCCTGAGCGCTGCAGCCCAACCACACGCCGCGCCCGCGCGTCACACGTCTCGAAAGAACGCCACGCCACCGCCCGCGTTACGGCGAAACCACGATGGTGGAGCCTCCCCCGCCGCCGCCGCCGGCTTGGTCGCTCTCCTCGGCGAGGGCCTCCAGAGCGTCGCGGACCTGGGGCAACAGCACGGTGAAGCGTTGCGCGTCGATGAAGGGCCGCATGATGTTGCTCAGGCTCACCATGAAGGCCTCCACGTCGGCGAAGAGTGTCGTGGGCGCGAAGATGATGTCGCCCCCCTCCACTCGGCCGGCCACCTGCGAGGCCTCGCCGGGATTGGTGGGGTCCATGTTCAGGATGTAGACGTAGGCCTTGTCCGGCCGCTGGCGCACCAGCACCACGCGGCCCTCGTCGGCTGTGTCCAGGAACCCGCCGGCTTCGGCCACCACCTCCCAGACGCTGAGTTCACGATCCACGTTCACCGCGCCGGGGGAGCGCACCGCGCCGAGGATCACCGCGCGCTGGCTCACCAGCTGCTCCGCCACCAGGCTCACCTGGGGTTCCTTGACGTACGCCGCCAGATTCTTCGTGAGGGCCTCGCGGAGTTGCTCCATGGTCTTGCCGGAGGCCTGCACCCGACCCGCAAGTGGCGCATGGACGTAGCCGGCGTCGTCCACGCGCAGCACGCCGTCCAGGTCCTCGTTGCGGTAGACGCGCATGTTGAGCACATCCCCATAGCCGAGAATGACGCGGCCTTCGGGTGGCGGCGCCGTGGGTCGTTGCGACTCCACCACTCTGGTCTGCCGCGAGCATCCGCCGAGGGTCGTCACGAGCAGAGCCAGAAGCACGAGCAGCAGCACGACAGCGTTCGCGACGCCGCGGACATTGCGTGGGCTGCGCGGGCGCGGGGAGCCTGCGCGGCGGCCGGGCCGGGAGAAGACGGAGTGGGCGCGCATCAGAGGTACCCCAAATCCTTGAGACGTTGAGTGATCTGGGCTTCGTCGTCGTCGGAGAGGTATGTGGTTTCGCGAGTGGCTGTGGTTTCCGCGTCGTCGTGCGTCAGTTGCACGGGGCGGTTCGTCAAGGCCTCGGGCGTGAAGGCTTCGGCGAGCACACGGCCGTCCATGTCCGCCGGGATGGGTTCGTCCAGGAGGTGGAGCAGCGTGGGCGCCACGTCGATGATGCGCGCGCCTTCCAGCGTGGCGTTGCGTTGCGTCTCCGGGCCGGCGGTCAGGAAAATGCCGTCGGGCTCGTGTCGGCCGCTCCAGGGATGTTTCAGGAAGAGCGAGTCCTCGTAGCGCCCGCCGAGCACCAGGATCTCCTGGAAGACGGTGACGTGATAGCCCGGCGCGCACTCCGCCACCAGGTCCGGCGCATTGGGGACCATCTCGCCGTGGTAGAGTTCGTCGCGGTGGCGCACGGCGGCGAAGGGTTTGCGGCCTGTTTCCGGATCCTGAATGGCGAGCATGCCCTCCCGCAGCGCCTGGGTCAGGGTGGCGGCTTCCCCGGGTTGCAGAATGGCGTGGTTGAAATAGACGGCGTTGCCAGAACCCTCCGAAAAGGCTTTGGATTTCTCCCAATCCACCAACCGCCAGAAGAGATCCTTGTCCATGTCCACGTTCTGGCCGGTCACCATGCCTTCGATGGCTTCGTCCTCCTGACGCCCCGCCAGGCGACGCAGCTTGCCTTTCACCTTGTCCGTCACACTGCGACGGGCGGCTCCGGCCAGGTCCCCTTTGAGGTGCAGGAATCCCTGCTCCATCAGCCACTTGTTGAGGAAGACGCCGCGCGTCAGCGGGCCTGCGCCGTGGTCCGAGACGATGACGACAGGCGTCTCACGCCCCACAGCCTCGCGGATTCGGCCCAGGGAGGCGTCCAAGGCTTGGTAGACGTCGTCGATGGTCGACCCCAGCTCGCGGTGGCGGGGGTGCGCCGGATCGCGATACTCCCAGAACCGGTGTTGCGCGCGGTCGGACTCGGTGAATACGGCGAAGTGGAGGTCGCAAGGCTCTTCTTCCAGAAGACTCAGGAGCACATCCGTGCGTTTCGCCACGGAGTCCACCAGCAGACGCGCGCTCTTGACGGGGTCGCGGTGGGAGGGGGGTTCGTGCTGGTAGTCGCCATGACGCTGCGTGATCCGCTGGAGCAAGCCCGGGGGGTGGACCCAGTCCTCCACGCCGGCGGGGGTGAACATGCCGGCCACGTGGTAGCCCTGGATGGCGTCCACCGGGTAGGTCATGGGGGTGTTGAAGACGCCGACACGCCGGCCGCGCCGAGAAAGCAGCGACCAGATCGGCTCCCGCTGGCGGATGGTGGCGTTCACCAGGCGCATGCGCCGGGCCTGCAGATCCATGGCGAGAACGTCGAAAACGCCGTGCTTGCCGGGATTGACGCCGGTGTAACAACTGGTCCACGCCACTGGCGTGAGCGCGGGGATGGTGGAGGCCAGTGGGCCGCTGGCGCCCTCCTCCATGAGTCGTGCGGTGTGGGGCATGCGCCCCGCGTCGAGGAGGGGCCGCAGGACGTCGAAGGTCCCGCCGTCCCACCCCAGCAGGATGGCTTTCGGTGCGTTTTTGGGCATGGGTGCAGTGAGGATTTGGCGCAGCCACGGCGGGGGCCATGATTCGCGACGTTTGCGGGAACGCCATGGATACTATAGACTCCGTCATGGTACAAGCGCCCCACGCCCCCCCGAACGTCGCGGGGCCAAGCCCCACGAGCCCGCCCATGGACACCTTGCTCCACTCACGTCTTCCCGCCCTTTGGCTTTGCTTCTGTATCCTGCTGGCGATCTCCGCCTGCAGCGACAGGACCCAGCTCCCCCAAAGCGCGCAGCAGACCCAGCCGCCTCACCAGCCGCACCAGCACGGCGCGCGGCCTGCGGGTCGGCCCGTTCCCGCCATTCACCCGGCGCGCATCCCGGAGGAAGCCGCCGCCCTCGTCCGCCTGGAGCAGACAAACCCCACGGACCTCCACGCCGCTGCGGATCGCTTCGCGCGTCTGGAGAGCCTCATGGTCGCGCTGATGCGCACGGGCAGACCCATGGAAGCAGCACGCGTCATGGCTCGCGGCGAAGTGGAGCGGGTGCGCCGTCAGCTTGCGCGCGGGGACAGGCAATCCCGCAAGGACGCCGCCCGCGCCGTACGGCAGGCGGTGGCTCGATTGGCCGCCCTGGACCTGCGGGTGGCCGCCATGAGCGCGCCTCGGCCCAACCACTCGCACCCGACGCCAACGCACGCCGACGCCGCCGCGCAGACGCCGCAACAGCGTCATCAGCATACCCCTCTTCAATACGCCTACGCGCCGGCTGCCGCGCCGCAGCACGCCGTCCGGGGATCTTCCGGGGAACAGGTCGTGCAGACGGCGGCCTTTGCCGCCACAAGCGCCGTTCCCCAAGCCACCCCACAGGTCGCGCCGCGTTCGGTGCAGGTGGAGGCCGCCGGCGAGTACGTCACCGTCACCCGCGCCGTCCCCACCGTGGAGACCGGCGCGGCGTTGGGCGACTTCGCCGCCGCCTTCGAAACAACGCAGGTCCCCGTGGAGGAAGGCTTCGCGGAAATCATCGTGGATGGAACCCCCGTCTTCGTGGAAGAACGCCCCCGGCTGGCGCCGCCGCCCGACCTCTCCCCGGACGAGAATCCCTACGGCGTCCACCCGGCCACCTTCGAGGGCGAGACGCCGCCCTTCGCCCACGCGCAGGAGCTGGGTCTGGGCTGGAACCGCGGCGCCACGGCATGGTGGCGGGAGATTCAGGACGACGCCGCCATCCGCGCAGGCCGCTACGACTTCGCCCAGCTGGACGCCCAGCTCGCGAGCACGCCCGAAGCCATGGCCACCCTCGTCAATATCATGTTGCCGGAGCGGCTCGCCGGCGATACGCCCCGCCGCGCCGGCGCGCCTCCGCCGCCGCCCGCCCACGCCGCCGGCGACCGCACATGGACGCTCAAGCACGATCCCGAAACCTACGAAGCCTTCGTGCAGCGTCTGGTCCAGCAGCTCGAACGACACGGCGAGCGACATCTCCAGTTCGAAAACGAATTCGACCTCTCCCGGGCGTCACACGATCCCCAAGGCTTTGCGCGACTCATGCGGCGCACGTGCGGCGCGGTGAAGGCCGCCAATCCGGAAGCGTTCCTCGTCATGGGCGGCTTCTCCGGCAAGGACGGCGCCGCCGGCTTCGCCCGCAGCTACGGCCCCGTGCTTCAAGCCCTTGCCGCTCTGCCCCCTCTGGAAAACGGCGCCCCCTGCATGGACGCTTTCGATGTGCACCACTTCGGCCAAGCCCACGAATGGCGTCGCCTGGAGGAAGTCTACACCGCCGCACGGCAAACCCTGGACGCCAACGGTTTCGCCGGCGTCCCCATCTGGATGACGGAGATCGGCACCTACAGCGGCGCCATCCGCCAACCGCCGTGGCCGCCCCAGAGCGAAGCCGAGCAAGCCGCCGGCCTGATCAAACTGCTGACCACGGCGCGCGGCCTGGGCGCCCCCCGCACCTTCTGGGCGTGGGGGATGATGGAAGGCTTCCACCATCAGGACCACCTCTTCGACCACACCGGTCTGCTCCACGACGGCCGCGGCGGCGGCACAGGCCGCGGCGTCAAGAAGCTCGCCTACGCCAGCTATCGTCTGCTCGTCGCCAAGACAGCCGGCGCGCCGGCCGCGCCCCTGCACCCGGGGCATGGCGTCCACGGCGCCTACTTCCAACGCGAAGACGGCAAGGTCTACGTGCTGTGGGCGGAAGCGGAATGACCACTCCCCGGTTCCCATGTCGCCGGCGTGGGCTTGGCGTTCGCGCCGTCTCCTTCCATTGAGATCCAGGCCGTCTGCAGCATCATGACCCAGGTTTCCCGCCCGCTGCCCACCGCCGTGGCTTCCGCCGCCGCGCCCCCTGCGCAGACAGTCCCGCTGGCGGCGCTCGTTGCGCTCGTCACGGGGGCGGCGTGGTTCATCGGACCCACCCTGGACGTGGCGGGCTGGCTCGCCGTGGCGGCTCTGGCGCTGCTGTTGACGCTTCCCCTGGCGCCGCCCATGTGGAGCGTGGCGTTGATGGCGTTGGTCTTTTTCGTGGAGACGGGCTACTTGGCCCGCCGCTTCGATGTCTACAGTATCCGTCTGCTGCCGTTCATGTTTTTCGTTGTCACGGGCCTGCTCGCCCACTTTCGACGCCGCGCCATGCAGTGGGAGCCGCCTGCGCCGCCGGACCGCGCCGTGCTGCCGCCGCTGCTGGCGATTCTCGCTTGGCAGACGCTGGCGGCCTTCTGGGCGCCGCATGGCGTCTGGGCGCTCAACAACACGCTGCTGCTCTACGCCAACGTGCTGACGTACGTGCTCATCTTCAGCACGGTGACCACGCGACGCCGGCTGTACGCCTTGTACGGGTTGCTCATCGTCAGCGCGCTGCTCTCCTCGGGCTGGATCGTGGCTTCCAAATGGTACGAACTCTTTTGGGAGCAAGGCCTTGGCGAGGGTTGGCGGTTGACGCTCAGCATCTTCGCGGTGTTGGGGGCCACCGGCGAGGTGGAGCGTCTGGGCGGCCTGCAGGGCTCCAACCAGGGTGCGGGATACCTCGTCTTCGCGGGATTTCTGGCGATGGCGTTCATGGTCGCCGCACGCAACCGGCTGGCGCGCTTGGCGCTGGCGGCGGTGGGGCTCTATTTTCTGGTGCTGGTCATTCTGATGGCTTCGCGGGGGGCGTTGTGGGGCGGCGTTTTCGCCGTGCTGTTCACCATCTGGGTCCACCCTGCGCTGCGGCGGCGGCTGGTGCGCAACGGCGTCATCACGGCGGTGGTTGTCATCGCGGCCATTCTCATCGCCTCGCCCGGCTTCATCGACCGCATCCTCGTGGGCTTCGGCTACACGGGGGAGCTCTATTTCACCCAGAAGAAAGCCAAAAAAGCGAGCAGCGACAGCGACGAAACTGGCATGCGCGCGCGGATGAACTGGTGGGGCGACGGCCTGGACGCCATGGCCGAGGACTGGCCCACCATCTTCCTCGGGCTGGGACCCGGCGGATTCACCCACCTGACCACCGCGCCGGAGGTGCATTCCCTCCATCTCTCCTTTTATTATGACATGGGGCTGGCGGGCGTCTTCCTCTACATCTGGTTGGTATACGCGCTCTGCAAAGGCTTCGCCCACGCGCTGGCGCGACCGCCCGACCCCTCCCGCAACGACCGCCGCGAAGGGCTCTTCCTCTACGCCGTCCTCACGGGACTGGTGGCGCAGCTGGCAGTGCACGGGCTCATCAACTACGACCTCACCTCCCTGCCCTCGCGCTTCATGTTCCTGTATCTGGGCGTGGCCATGGCGACCTTGCGGGTCTTTCGTCACGAATCGGAGACGACCCCCCTGAACACGGCCCGCTGACCCCCTGCCCCGTTGCCCCGTTGCCCTGCTGACCTCGGTCAGACAAGCATGACGAAAGCGACGTGCGACGGGGGACGACGAAAGCGACGAACGACAAGAGCGGAGGGGTGAAGCGGAAGCGCCGGTCACCTGCCGCGAGCTGCGCGACGCCGCCGCCACTGTCGGGAGCGCAGTCGCAGCGCAGAGGCCAAGCCGGCGGCGCGTTCGCCCAGGGGTTGCTCCACCCCCGTGAGGATGAGCCCCAGCGGCGGCGCGTCACGCTGCGCCTTCGGGTCTGCGGGATGTCCCTTGAGCAGTGAGACGAGCCGGGCGGCGCCGCTGCGTGGCGTGCGGCCCGCGCGCATGACGGCCGCCATCAAAGCCGGCTGCAGGGAGTGAGACGCGGCGGCGTCCTCGAACACAGGCCGGTCCGAATGGGCCAGGAGCACGGCGTCTCCCGAATCCAAGGCCGGAGGCAGGCGCACGAAGACGACATCATACCGGTCCAGGGCGAGGCCGAGGAGTCGGCGCAGCGTGGCCGACTCGGCAGGCAAGGCGGCGGCCTCCACCGCGACGACCACCCCGCCCGCGCTCTGGCCTTCGCCGCCGCGCAACGTGGTGGCGGCGAAGGCCCAGGCTTCGGCGGCTCCCCCGCCTTGCACCAGGGCTTCCAAGGCGGCGAGGCGATCGCTCCGGCTCTGGTTCTGCCGTGCGCCCCCGCCAGCGTAGTCCGCAAGGCTGTTGGGATCCATGTCCACGATGCAGACGCGCTCCCCGGCCCAAGCCAGAGCCGTGGCCACTCCCACGCAACAGAGGCCGAGATCGTGGCCGTGGGCGTAAGTCGTCCAGAGCATCAGACGGGAGCGGTCGGAATCGGGCGTGCGGGCGGCGGCGTTCAGCAGTGCGGGACGCAGCATGCGCAAGGCTTCGCGCACGGGGTGTCCCGGTGGCAGCGCGGCGATGTCGCGGGTGTGCCGTCCGGCTTTGGGCACGGCGCCAAGGAAGGTTGCGCCGCCTTGCCGGCCCACGGCGTCGAGGTCCTCCGGGGAGCGGATGGCGTCGTCCATGTACTCCAGGAGCAGCGCCACGCCGAGCCCCATGAACCCGCCCATGATGATGGCGAAAGCCAGGGAGATGGAACGGCTGGGGCTGCGGAAGCGCGAGAGGTCGTCTGGGTGGGGGATGACGGCGGCTTCCACCAGCACCACGTTCGCTTCCGGCAGGGCTTGCGCCGTTTCCAGTTGGGATTGCATCTCCACGAGCGCTTCGTAGTAGCTCTGGGCGGCGTCGCGCGCGGAGCCCAGACGGGAGAGTTGAGCCTGCACTTCCGGGAAGGCGTCGAGCTGTTCGTCGAGCTCCTGGAGGATGACGTCGTAGCCCGCTTCCTGTTGCTCCAGCCCCGTCTCGCCGGCCATGAGTGTGGCGTAGTTTTCCGCCATGGTGCGGTAGAGGGAGTTTTCGTTGGTGACCACGCTGCCCATCACGGTCTTTGCTTCCTCGGCGACAACGTCACGGGCTTCTTCCAGGCGGGCTTTCAGCTCCACCACCTGGGGGTGTTTCTCCGTGTACTGGGTGCGGGCGCGCGCAAGCTCCAGGGCGAGGTCGCTCATGGTGTTCTCCATGGCGGCGATGAGCGGATTGCGCACGATATCGCTGGAGGCGCGTTTGTATTCCGGGATGGTCTCCAGCTGTTCCTGCACGTTCTGCAGACGCGCGCGGGTCTCCAGCAGTTGCAGGCGGATCTGGTCGCGTTCGCGGGCGAGCTCGGATTTCAGCTGCGACAGGACGATGGCTTCCTCATCCACGTCCACGGTGCGCGCCTGTCGGCTGTAGTCGGCATAAGCTTGCAAGGCGCGTTCATAGCGGTCGCGAGCCGGGGGAATCTCCCGGGTGACAGCTTGCTGGAGCACGGCGAAGTCCTGCTCCATGAGCTCGCCCATGTACGCCTTGAAGGAAGCGGCCACGGAGTTGGCCACGTCCACGGCTTCCTCGATGGAAGTGGAGGTCCCTTCGATGGCGAGCACGTCCGAATCCTCGTGCTGACTCACCTCCACGCTTGGCCTGGGGAAAAGCAGCGCGAGCATGCCCGACTTGACGAACTCGTCGTATGTCAGGGGCCGGCGGGACCACTGCACGCCGAGGGCCTCGAACACCGTCTGGGAGAACGGCAGCAGCTTCACCAGCTGGGTGCGCCGGCGGTCCCGGGTCAGGCGCAGGTCGTCCACCACGGGGGTGAGCACGGGGCGTGACGTGGCGATGGCTTCCAGACTGGCGCGCTCCTCGTCGGAGACGGATTCCGATGTCGGCCGGCCCGCCTGGAACCCCAGCGTCATGAGCACCCCGGCGGTGAGCGTGGACTTGCGCAACAGCACTTTGGAGGTGACGGTGTACCGAGGGATGGCCGAGATCGTCAGAAAGAGGGTGAAGAGCACCACGGCGCCGAACACGACAGCGATGACGCCTCGGCGACGCCAGAGGATTTCGAGCAGGTGGCGGAGTTCCATGCGGGATCCGGGGGATCGTCTCGGGGCGTGAAGGCCTCGTTGTGGGGATTGCAGCGGATTACGACAGAGGGCCATGTGCGCGGACCAGCGTGTGGGAGACGTCCTGTTGCCCGCAACGTCCCTTCCGTGCATAGTGACGTCCGGCGTCACGCGCTCGGACGAGGCCTCTTTACTGTCATCAATCCCTAAAGACTTTTACCGACAAACGCAATAGAACCCGGCGCCGCTGCGCCAGGAGACCGGTCCATGCCCACCCATGCGCCCACCCCCCCGCGACGCAGCCTGCTGCAGAACTCCCTGGCCGTGGCGGCCTCACGGTTGCTGCAGCTTGGCGCGGGTCTGGCGGCGCTCATTCTGGTGGCGCGGCACCTCCCCGTGGCGGTCATGGGCGAATTCGCCTATGTGATGGCCACAGCCGGCGCGGTGATGACTTTGGCCTATTTCGGCGTGCAGCAGACCCTGGTGCGCAGCGTGGCCACGAACCCCGAAGCAGGCCCCCGACTGGTGGGGGCGGCGTTCCATATCCGGCTCGCATTGACAGGAGCAGCCGCCGTGGCGGCGTGGGGCGCGGCGGCGCTCGGCGAAACGGCGCTGCCTGCGGAGGTCACCCAGGCGCTATGGCTGGCGTTCCTCGCCGAGGCGTTGCGCGCGTTCACCCAGCTGACGCTCGCCGTCTATCAGGCGTACGAGCGCATGCTCTGGGAACCGGCCGTGACCATGACGCAGAACCTGGCGCTGCTGGGCGCGCTGGGCGTCGTGATTCTGGTGGACGGCGGCCTCACGCATGTGGTCGGCGCGTACGCCCTCGCCATGGCGTGCGGGCTGTGCGCAGCGCTCGTCGTGATGGGCCGCCATTTCGTCAAGCCGCAGCTCACGCCCCATCTCCCCACCATCACGACATTCCTGAAGACGGCCGCCGTCATCGGGTTGGGAATCATCTTCTACCAGAACATCTTCCGCGCAGCAGCGCTCTTGCTGCGCTGGCTGGGCGGTCCCGAAGAGACGGCCTTCTTCCAGGCCCCCCACGAGCTGGTGCTGAAGCTGCAAGTGCTCACCCTCTCCGTGATGCTGGCCATGTTCCCCGTCTTCAGCAGGCTGTGGAAGGAGAACGCCGATGAAGCTGCGCGGCTCTACCGGCTGCTTTTCCGGCTCATCCTGGTGGCGGCGGCGCCAACCTCCCTGTATCTCGCCTACTTTTCCCACGAGGTGACGACACTGGCTTTCGGCGCGAAATTCGCTCCGGCGGCGCCCGTGGTGGCCGTGGTAGGGTTGGCGGTGGCGCCGTTGTCGTTGGACATGCTGCTCAACAACGTGCTCATCGCCATGGAGAAGCAGCGGTGGGCCGCCATCTACGCCGGCGCGGCCCTGGCTCTGACGTGTGTGGGCTGCGCGCTGGTCATCCCCACCCATGGCGCCTTGGGCGCAGCGTGGGTGATGGTGGCGGCGTACTGCTTCCTGCTGGGTTGCTCCGGCTGGCTGGCCGCGCGTCACGGGCTGGCCCCCCAGGCGGCGGTCACCGCCGTCAAGACGCTCATGGCCGTGGGGCTCACGCTGGCGGTCATGCGCTTTCTGGAGGACGCAGCCGGCGCGCCGCGCTACGCCGTGGCCGTGGCGGGCCCCTTCGCCTACGCGGCGGCGGCCGCCGGGCTGGGCGTGCTGCCGAAGCCGGAGCGCGAACGCCTCCGCAACGCCTTGCGCCGACGTCGGGCGCGCAAAGGCGGCCCTCATGAGCAGGACGACGCCGGGAAGCCTGCACGATCGGATGAACCTGGCGGTCCGAAGGGATTCCGTGACACGGGCGACACGAGCGACTCGAGCGCGCATCGCTCCTGACGGCGAGACGCCAGCCGGCTTCGCCACATTTTCTGCAATTTGTCGCGCCGTTGCGCTTTTCAAGACGGCGAATCCCTGTATACTCGGGAAATGCACCGTCCCATTTTCTCCCCCGAACGGCTCGTCCGCGGCGTCCGTCTCGTCATGCTCTGTCTGGCGCTGACCGCAGCGGCCGCGCTTTCCGGCTGCGCGCTCTTCACGCCCATTCCCGACCCCACCGACGCCGCCACCCGGCTGAAGGCCTTCCCCACCGAGGACCTGCCGCTGGAAGCTGCAGCCACCCTGCGATGGAACGATTTCCAGATCCCCTACATCGAAGCGACCACAGACGGGGACGCAGCGCTGCTGCTGGGCATGGTCCACGCCCACCTGCGGCTCGCGCAGATGGAGCTGGGCAAACGGCTGAGCCAAGGCCGCCTGAGCGAGGCCCTGGGGCCCTTCGCCGAGGACCTGGACCGCGCTCTGCGCGCTCTGGCGTACGGTCGCGCCGCCGCGGAGATCTACCGCGCCATGGATGAAACCACCCGGCTCTGGCTGGACCGCTTCGTGGAGGGCGTCAACCTCTACAAATCCCGGCTCACCGAGCGTCCCCACGAGGTGGAGCTTCTCGCCTTGAACGATGAACCCTGGACGCCCGAGGACATCATCACCCTCTCGCGGCTGGCCTCCACGGACGTCAACTGGATCACCTTCTACAGTCTGCTCGCCATCGAGGACGACGCCGCGCGCGAAACCGTGCGGCGCACCCTGCTGGAAACAGGGCTGGCCGGCGCCACCAGCCTGCCGCCTGCGCCGGGGCCCTTTTCGCCGGAGGACGTCTCCACCTTGTTGAACGCCTACGGCAAGCCCGGCTCCAACAGCCTGGCCCTTGCAGGATCGCGGACGGTCAGCGGCAAGCCCATGCTCGCCAACGACCCCCACCTGGGCATCATCCTGCCGAACTTCTGGCTCATCGTGGGAGTCCGGTCCCCCTCCTACCAGGTGGTGGGCCTGGCGCCGCCCGGCATGCCGGTCTTCGCCGTGGGCCGCAACCCGCGCGTCGCCTGGGGCGGCACCAACATGCGCGCCCTCTCCAGCGACTTGGTGGACGTCGCGTCCCTGCCGCCGGAAGCCTTTGTCACGGAAACAAGCGAAATCGAGACCCGCTTCTGGCTGGACGCCCCGCACGAGACGCGGTGGTCGCCCTACGGCCCCGTGCTGACGGACGTGGACGTCGTGCCCTCGGCCGGGGGCCGGGAAGTGGCGCTGCGGTGGATGGGCCACGAACCCACCCAGGACCTCGCCGCCTTGCTCGCCATGAGCCGCGCCGAAAACTGGACGCAGTTCCGCCAGGCGCTGGACGGTTTCGCCGTGCCTGCACAGAACATGCTCTACGCCGACGTGGAGGGCAACATCGGGCTGACCCTGGCGACCATCCTCCCGGATCGACCCGCCTGGCGCAAAGACGTCTTCATTCTCACCCCGGAACAAGCCGACGAAGCCTGGGCCGAGCGCCTCAACGGCAGGGACTTGCCCTTCGCCTACAATCCGCCGGAGGGGGTCCTGGTCTCGGCGAACAACCGCCCCGTGGACTCGGAGGAACTCATCGGGTTCTACTTCCCGCCGGACCTGCGCGTCCACAGACTCAACGAGTTGGCGGCGCAGACGCCGAAACACGACCGCGAAAGCCTCGCCGCCTTGCAGCGCGACGTCCTTTCCCTGGACGCCTACGACCTCACGCAAGAGTTCCTGACCCGGCTGGACGGAGCCTCCCTGGACGCCCTCCCCACCGATCAACGCGCCGTGGTGCGGCTGCTCACCGACTGGGACGGCGCCTACACCGCCGACTCCCGCGCGGCTCTCGCCTTCGAGGCCATGCTCGTCCAGCTGGGACCGGCGCTCGCCGAGGCCGCCGGTCAGCAGCCGGTGTACGACGCACTCGCCCGCGGCGCACACCTGCGCGGCTACGTCCGCACGCTCATGGCCACGCTGGATGACGAGCTCGTCCGCGCGCGCATCCGGGAGGCGCTGCCCACAGCCGCCCAGGCGCTGGAGGACGGCCGCGTCTGGGGCGACGCCCACCGGCTGGAGCTGCGTCACATGCTCGCCAGCGCGCCCCTCATCGGCGACCGCTATATCTATGGAGACTTCCCCGTGGGGGGCTCGCAGGAGACGGTGATGAAGACCGCCCACGACCTGACTGCGCAACGCCACCGCACCAGCTATGGCTCGCAAGCACGGCACATTTCCGATCTTGCTGACATGGACGCCAACTATTTCGTCCTGTTGGGCGGTCAGGACGGCTGGCTGGAAAGCGCCAACTTCATCGACCAAGCCGAGCTCTGGCGCGAGGGGGAATATATCCGGATGCCCCTGCGGCCGTCGAGCGTGGCCGAGGCCTTCCCCCGGGTGATGTCGCTGACGCCCGCGCCTTGAGCGACGGCTGACCGCGCCCTCCCCACGGCTGGCGACCGTCCGTCGGAGCGCCTCCGCCGTCCCGGAATTCACCGGCGCACGGGCGTCCCCCTCGAGCCGTCGAGACTCCGGGACGTGACCGGTCGTGCTCACCGCCAGGACCGGCCCACAGGTTCCTACGCCTGGCCTTCCCCCACGAAGGGGAAGCGCGCTTCGCCGAAGCGCTCCTCGATGAAGGCCTGCGCCACCCGTTCCGCGGCGTCCTCGCTTTCCTCGCGAGCCTGCGCCATGCGACGGCGAGTCTCGCCGAAGGGGTCGTCGTCAGCCAGAACCATGGCCTCTGCGACATCCACCCCATAGAGGCGCGCTGCGTTCTCGCCCAGAACGGCTTTCTTGAAGGATGAGTCGGGTCCCCCGATATCGAGGTAGCCGTATTTCTCCTGCAGATCTTCGGGGGTGCGGAGCCTGCGGAAGGCTTCGATCTGCCACTGGGGCGAACCATACCAGATGGCGTCCGTGCCCCAGTGGATCTTGTCCGCGCCGAGCCCCTTTTCCAGGATGCCGAGCAAGGCTGCAGCGTGGCGGGGGTGGCTCACGCAGCTGTTGGCGAAGCAGGTGCCGAGGTCCGCGTGGACATTGCTTACGCCATGCTGCTCCGGGATTTCCGCGAGATCGGAGACCCAGTCGATGCGGCCGGTGCGTTCGAAAGCCTCCAGGTGCGCTTCGGGGAAGTCGTTCAGCGGTTTGAGCGCAGCGTGATAGATGATGAAGTTGAGTTCGGGCCAGTCCTTGGCCGCTTTGGGCACGTCCTCCACGGCGGCGTAGGGCCAGTTGGGGTAGCTCTCCAAATAGTCGTTGGGAACCAAACCCTTGTGGATACATATGTTCTTGACGCCTGCAGCGACCATCTTCTCATACGCGGGGTACATCAGCGCTTCGTCGTCCAGTCGATAGGGGAAGGCGCTTTGGGAGAGGGGGTCGCCCACGGTGTAACCCTTCACGGAGTCCAGCTCGTACTCGTGGAGGCAGCGGTCCAGCTCGTTCAGCCAATTGTCGTGTCCCGGGAGGATGATGGCGTGGGAGAGGAGTTTGCGCCAGCCGGCGGTCCGGTTCACCATGTCGCGGGCTTTGGCCTGTTGGCTGTTGGCCAGGAACATGTCCATGGGGTCGTCGGCGCTTGCGCCGGAGAGCAGGCCCACGGCGGTTTCGCTGCCCAGCAGCACTTCCCGCACGAAATTGTGGAACTGAATGGTCTCGAAGCTGCGGGGTTCGTCAGTAATGGCGGGGTTCCAGTGCTCGCCGGCGTATTCACGCAGATCCAACAGGCCGGGGAACCGGAAATCGTCATGGACGAAGTGGAGCTGGTCGTCGAACACGAAGCCCGCGGGGCCCAGGTCGGGGAGCCCCTTCACGGCGTCGGCGGCGTCTGCCGTCTCCACCCAGAAATGCGGCCCGTAGACGGCGTTCATGGCGAGGAAGGTGGCGGCCATGCCTGCAGCGGAACGCAAAAACGCCCGGCGGGAGAGCCCCAGCCGGGGAGCGTTGACCGCGGCGTCCGCTTCGACGAGCTCGGCCACCCGGCGTTGCTGCGGGGAGACGGGGGGCGCATCGAACTCGCCGTTGGAGGTGACGCGGGTCGGCATGGGCCGGCTGGCGGGAGCATTCGCGTCACGCGGGGATTTGCGCTGAAGACGCCTGGAATAGCTGATGAAACACATGGTTTCCATCCTTGGCTGCTGAGGGGGGGGCGGGGTATCCCCGCCAACCTATCATGATCCATGCGGCGCGCAAAGGTCGTAGCGGCTGACCGTCGTCATTGCGCCATCGACTCGGGGGGCTGCTCGTAGACCGTCGTCCCTTCGGCGTCGGGTCGGACTTCCAGCCGGTTGACCACCTCGAGCACGCCTTCCGCGTCGCGGGCCAGCGCTTCGGCGCGACGCTTCTCGGTCATGGAACGCACGATTCCCGACAGCGTCACCCGGCCGCGGTCCACGTCGATGGCGATCTGGTAGTTGTCCACGTCCTCGGCCACGGCGAGGGCGCGCTCCACGTTGGCGTAGACCACGGCGTCGCGTCTCGGCGTCACCTGGGCGCGGGCGTCGCCGGTCGAGAGCCACAGCGTCGGGCACATCAGCATCAGCACGCAGATAATACGCAGGGGTGTTGTCATGGTCATGAGGCCTCCAGGCGCGGGGCTGCGCCGTTCCTGCTTCCTGAAAGCGCGCGGCGCGCCCCCGCCGATACGATTCATGGACGGGCGGCGCGCCTGCGCGGGGGGGGGGAGATGGCTCTGGAGCTTACTCGCCGGTGCGCATGGGCTCGAAGTTCACCTCATCCGGGGTCCACTTCATGTATTCGGTGACGAGACCTTCGCCTACGGTGACGGTGGCCTGCTTGGCGACGCCCTCGTAGACGGCGGTGAGCTCATAAGTCCCCGCGGGGAGGTCCGCCAGGAGGATGGGCCCGCTGGACATGACGTCGAGCACGATCTCGCCGCCTTGCTTTGCAACCACGCCCACGTCGCCGACCATATGGTCGCTGGTGAGCGCGAAGACGAGCTTGACCGTGAATTCGTCCTGGATGGCTTGCAGACCTGCGCGCGCGCCTTCCGAGAAACCGCCGCTGACCCAACGCACGTCGAGGTCGTAGTCGTAGGTGATGATGAGGAGTCTGTCCTGACTGCGCTGTTGCGCTTCAACGGAGGTGGACGCGAACGCGACGACGAGCGTGAGGCAGATGATGGTGAAGAGACGCAATTTCATGGATTCTTCCTTCGGTTTGCAGGGTGATGACTGGCGTATGACTGGAAACGACACGCTTACTTGCTTTTCTCTTTGGTCTCGTACAGGTCCTGGACTTTCTGCTGCAAGGCGTCGAGCCGTTTCTGAAGACTCTCGATCCGCTTCTCCGCATCGATGTCTGATGCTTCCGCAGTCAGCTCCTTGCGCAACTCCATGCGCGCTTCGGCGACCTCGGCCAACGCCCGCAGAACCGCGGCTTGCGCCTCATTGGAAAGTTCCTTGGCGTCCAGAACCAGCGCATCCAGTTCGGGCTCCAAGGCTTCGAGCCGCGTCTGCACCTCCTGGACGGAATCGTACCCGTCCCGCTTGCTCTCCAAAGTCGCGTTAACGCTTGGCGCCTCGGCGCGGGCCGCATCGACCCACGGCGTTGCGCCGGCAATGCTCAGAACAAGTGCGGCGCCGAACGCGCCAGCCAACGTCATTGCTTTCAGCGTCGTGTTTCGTGAACTCATACCCACTCCTTCGTACTGGTGTGCGCCCGCTTGCGACGGGACACTTGTGAAACGCGCGGCGAGTGCGACCGCCACGCGCATGAAACCGTGTCACGCGAAATGATACGTGGTCCATGAGGCCGAGAAAGGGGACAAACCGGTGAGCATGCGGGTACTTGTCCAATAACCGGGGGCAGTTCTCGATGGCGCGCCCACGTATTCGGAGTGAGCGGCGCCGGCTGGTCTCGCGTGGACGTCGATCCGATCGGGGCTGCACGCTTGGGCGCCGTGCATGATGCGCCACAAAGTAAACCAATGTGGTATGAAATGATTGTTCTTTAGTTCACATAAAGTATGCAGAACGGCGCCCGGATGAATGTTGAGTAAAAGCGTATGGAATAGTCCGGATTTGTTTTTTGAGTTGATTCATCCTTGAAAAATATGTATCCGTTCTCGGACCTAGAAATAAAAATACAGGATTCCCCTCGTGTTACATAGGGATATTGAGAAGGCTCCATCCGGGATCGTTTCACGGCGCGACGTCGTGCGGAACCCGATGCGCTGCAGGGGATGGAGCGCAGACCAGGCGAGGCAAGTTTGTTCATTTTTTCCCTAGCTTCGCCGAGCGCCACGGCGTTCGCAGCCGGCGACGTCTTCTGGATGCGTCGCGTGCAACACGGCAGCCAGGGAATGGGTTCTCTGTGAGGATATGGCGCCGGGAACGCGGGGGGGACGCACTGTCCCTCGCGCTGGCCGGCCAACCGCGCGCGCCGCAGGGCGACGCCAAACACGCCAAGGATTGACAAGGCCATGACACAGCGAAAACCAGTGCTGATCGGAGCAGGGATCGCCATCATCGCGGTTCTCTTCGTTTCGGCGTCCTTCCTCTCGGCGCACGCCGAGCAGGAAGCCGCCGAGGCGACCGCTGAAGCGGCGGCCCCCGCCGAGGACGTGCAGGAGGAAAGCGCCTTGCGCGCCGACGCCATCGTCATCGACGCTGCAGCCGCGCTCGGCGATCAGGATCAACCCCTCGTCGTCTTCTACCACACCAAGCATACCGACGCTCTCGCCAAGATGGAGGGCAAGGACTGCTCGTCGTGTCACATCAAGAAGGATGACGGCTCCTACTCGTTCAAGTACATGCGCGTGGAGGAGTACGACAGTTACAACAAGTTGACGAATCTCTACCACGACAACTGCGCGGCCTGTCACACCGAGGTGAAAGCGCAGTACCCCAACGTCCCCTTGGCGGCGGACTGCAAAGGGTGCCACGTGGGTGCGGCGCAAGCCGAGGAGACCGCGCTCATCCTGCCCTACGGCATGACCCTTTCGCTCCACGCCAAGCACGTGCAAGCCGAGCGCGAGCGCAATCAGATTCCCGAAGAACAGACCTGCAAAGCGTGCCACCACGTGTATGACGAAGCGACGGAGTCGCTGGTCTACGCCGAAGGCGAAGAAGGCACCTGTCGTTACTGCCACAAGGACGAGCCGCTGCCCATGCAAGGCGTCGTCTCTCCCACGCACCGGGAAGCTTCGCACGACTCCTGCGTGAATTGTCACGTCGCCATTCAGGAGAAATACACGGACAAGGTCGCGTCCGGCCCCGTGGACTGCGCGGCCTGCCACAGCGAAGCCGGTCAAGCCGCGGTGAAGCCGTTGCTGGACGTGCCCCGTCTGAAGCGCGGCCAGCCCGACCAGATCCTGCTGCTCTCCGGCGCGCCGGACGCTTCCGGCATCGTCACCGTGGACTGGGCCGTGGCTGGTCCCGGCCCCGTGGCGTTCAACCACAAGCTGCACGAGCTGCACAGCGAGACGTGCCGCGTGTGTCACCATCCCACGCCCACGGGCGGCAGCCTGGAAGCCTGCGCCAAGCAGTGCCACACCACCATGGGCGCTGAAGCCGGGAACTGGGTGACGCTGAACACCGCCATGCATGACAGCGAGGCCATGGCTTCCTGTGTTGGTTGCCACAACGCGCAGCTGAAGGACCCCTCCTGCGCCGGCTGTCACGCGCAGATCCAGAAGGAATCCTTCGACGATTTGGCGTGCGACAAGTGCCACGAGCAGGAAGGCTTCCCCACCAAGGGCAAGGAGACGCTCATCGAGCAGAAGCGCATCGACATGGCCGCCAAGGTCGTGGAGGGCCGCACCTCCGCGCTCAAATACGTCAAGGATGAGGACGTGCCCGAAAAGGTCGTCATCAACTACTTCGACGAAAACGACGAATACCAGGCCTCCGAACTGCCCCACCGACAGATCTACAAGAAGCTGGTGGAAGGCACGGGCAAGAGCGGTCTCGCCAAGCACTTCCATGGCGATGCGCTGACTCTTTGCGCCAGCTGCCACCACAATGCGCCGATGACGCTCAATCCGCCCAAGTGCGTCACTTGTCACGGACAGCCCTTCCAGCCCCAGTCTGCGGACCGGCCCGGCCTCAAAGGCGCTTTCCACATCTCGTGCATCGGCTGCCACCAGCAGATGAACGTGGAGCCCAAGGCCACGGACTGCGAAGGCTGTCACAAGAAGAAAACCGACTAATCGCGGCACGCCGCGTTAAGGAGGCCCCTCATCATGAAACGACGCACGTTTCTCGGCCTGGCTGGCGCCGCGACTCTCGGCGCAGGCTTGGCACCAACCTCGGCGAACGCCGCCGCCAAACACTTCGAAGGCTACCCGGACAGCTTCGGCGTCATCTTCGACGCCAGCCGCTGCATCGGCTGCCGCAAGTGCGAGGAGGCGTGCAACAAGGTCAACAAGCTCCCTGAACCCGAGGTCCCCTTCACGGACCTCACGGTGATGAACGAGCAGCGCCGCACCCACGCTGGCGTCTACACCATCGTCAACAAGTACGCGACCCCCGGCACGGTGGACAATGTGACGTACCACAAGTTCCAGTGCCGGCACTGTGCGGAGCCCGCATGCGCCTCCAGCTGCTTCGTGAAGGCGTTCACCAAGAATCCGGACGGCTCTGTCACCTACAACGCCAGCGTCTGTGTGGGTTGTCGCTACTGCATGGTGGCGTGTCCCTTCTACGCGCCCACCTACCAGTACGACCACGTGTTCACGCCCAAGGTGCAGAAGTGCACGTTCTGCCACGATACGCGGCTCATCCACGGGGAAATCCCCGGCTGCGTGGAGGCGTGCCCCAAGGAAGCCATGACCTTCGGCGCGCGCGATGACGTCATCGCCATCGCCCGCCAACGCATGGCTGACAATCCAGGCAAATACATCGAGAAGATCTACGGCGAAACCGAGATGGGCGGCACGGCTTGGATGGTGATTGCGCCTGTGGAGTTCGAGCAGATCGGCCTGGACACGACGCTTGGCGACACCAGCGCGCCGGAGTACACCAGCGGGGCCTTGGCCATGGTGCCGATGATCGTGGGCTTGTGGCCTGCGTTGCTGGGGGGCATTTACTCCATCAACAAGTGGAAGGAGCGCCGCCACGCGCAGGAGCAGGCGCACGCCGTCTCCAACGCGCTGCAGCGCGCCGGCGAAGAAGCGGAGGCCAAGCTCTCCGAAGCGCTGGCGAAGAAGGATCAGGAATCCACGCGCAAGCTGGAGATCGAGATCAAGAAAGCCGTCGAAGACGCGCTGAAAGACAAAGACTGCAAAGACAAGGGCGAAGGCCCTGAGGAGGAGGGCGCCTAATGTCCGAGCATCAGCCCGACGTGGCCTCCTACACCGTGGACCCCGAGCGCCTGACGAAAAAGGGCCTCAAGGAGACGCTGAAGGAGACCTTCAGCAAGGAAACCATCATCGCCGCCGCCAAAGCGCACCCCATCCAGACCGCCATCCTCATTCTTGGCGGTTTGGCGACGCTCTTGCGCTTCACAGGCGGTCTCAGCATGGTGACGAACCTGGACGACAACTGGCCGTGGGGTCTTTGGATCTCCATCGACCTGCTCTGCGGCGTCGCGCTCGCTGCGGGTGGATTCGTGACTTCGGCGGCGTGTCTCATCTTCGGCATGGACCGTTTCAAGACGGCGCTGCGTCCCGCGCTGTTGACAGCGTTCATCGGCTACTCCCTGGTGGTGGTGGCGCTGCACTACGACGTGGGCCAGCCGTGGCGTCTGTCCTACCCCATCTTCGTGTCGCAAGGCACGTCGAGCCTGCTCTTCGAAGTGGGTTTGTGCGTCTTTCTGTACCTCACGGTGCTCTTCCTGGAGTTCTTGCCCAGCGCGTTCGAATGGCTCGGCAAGAAGCGCCTGCGCAACATCGTGCATGGGCTGACCATCGTGCTGACGATCTTCGGCGTGGTGCTCTCCACCATGCACCAGTCTTCGCTTGGCGCGCTCTTCCTCATCGCGCCGGGCAAGGTGCATCCCTTGTGGTACTCGCAGTATCTGCCGGTGTACTTCTTCGTTTCAGCCATCGCGGCGGGCATGTCCGTGGTCATCTTCGAGGGCATTCTCTCGCACCGGTACATGCACAAGAAGATGGACAAGGAAACCGCTGACGGACACGGCGACGTGATGTTCGGGTTCGCCAAAGGCGCGGCCTTCGTGCTGATGGCGTACTTCTTCATCAAGTGGATCGGCGTGGCGGCTGACGGCGCCTGGGCGCACCTGGCCACTGGCTGGGGGCTGTGGTTCCTGGTGGAGCTGATCGGCTTCGTCTTCCTGCCAGCGGTGTGCTACGCCGTGGGCTACCGGGAGAAGCGCACAGGGCTCATCAAGCTCGCTGCGGTGTGGACCATCCTGGGCATCGTGCTGAACCGACTGAACGTCTCGCTCATCGCGTACAACTGGAAGCTGCCCGAGGAAGCGTCGTACTTCCCGCACTTCTTCGAGTTCGTCGTCACCATTCTCATCATCAGCCTGCACGTCGTGATCTTCCGGATCATCGCCAACAGGATGCCCATCCTGTACACGCACCCGGAATACGCGGACGAAGACCACTAGGAGGGCTCATTCGATGGCAAACGAATTCCATACACTGCACGATTTCATGGTGCATTCCAAAGGCGTCATCTATCTGCTGATGGGCGGCATCCTCGTCGGCTTCGTCGCCTTCTGGCGGTTCCTCACGGGCCGCGAAGAAAAGATGCGGAAATACTAAGGAGCAGCCCCTCATGTATGATTTCCTCACTGGACCGATGCTGGTCCTGTCCATCCTGATCTTCTTGGGCGGCTGCGCCTGGCGGGTCGTGTGGTATGTGCGCGGCTTGGACTGGAAGATGGACCGCGTGGCGTACAGACCCCACATGAAGCTCGGCCTGAAGCATGCGGCTCGCAGCATCCTGGCCTTCATCGTGCCCTACAAGGCGCACACGTGGCGGGAAAAGCCCTTCATGACGCTGTTCACCTTCGTCTTCCACTTGGCCATCATCCTGGTGCCGCTGTTCGCTTCCGCACACACCACGCTGATGAAGCAGTGGCTGGGAGTGGCGCCGCTTTCGCTGCCGCAAGGGCTGGTGGACTTCCTGGTTTGGGGCTTCTTCGTCTCGGCGTTTTTCCTCATCTTGCGCCGGCTCGTGCTGCCGGAGGTGCGCATCCTGAACACATGGCATGACGTGATGATTCTGTGCATCACCATCCTGCCGTTCATTACAGGCGCCCTTGCCAGCTACAATGTCGGTAATTATGACTTCTGGGTGCTTGCGCACATCTTCTTCGGCGAGGTGATGCTCATCGCCATCCCCTTCACCAAGCTCTCGCACTTCGTGCTTTTCTTCATGTCCCGCGGTCAGCTGGGCATGGACTTCGGCATCAAGCGCGGCGGCTTCAAGAAGGACGGCGCCTTCAACTGGTAGGCCCCCCGTCCTTCATCAGGAGGAAATCCGTATGCCTGAAGGCACGCTTTGCAATCGCACCCCCGTGAACACTGAAGAGCAGCTCATGGCGCTCTTGAACGACACGGGCGGCAAGAAATACTACGAGGAACTGAACCAACTGGACGTGGACACGGACAAGCTCTGGGCCACCATCCAGAAAACCATGAAATCGCGGCTGAAAACGTGGCTGAAGATCTGCGCCAAGTGCGGCATGTGCGCAGACAGCTGCTTCTTCTACCGCATCTACGACCGCGACCCCGAGCAAGTGCCCGCATTCAAGGTGCACTCCACCTTGGGCGAGATCGTCAAACGCAAAGGCAAGGTGGACAACGCCTTCATGCAGTACTGCATGAAAACCGCCTGGGCAAAATGCACGTGCTGCAACCGCTGCGGCACCTTCTGCCCCCACGGCATCGACATGGGCGTCATGGTCAGCTACATGCGCGGCCTGCTTTTTTCCCAAGGCTTCGTGCCGTGGGAACTGAAGATAGGCTCGGGCATGCACCGCATCTACAACGCCCAGATGAACGTGACCACCGAAGACTGGGTGGAAACGTGCGAATGGATGGCGGAAGAACAGGAAGAGTACTACCCGGGCATCACTATCCCCGTGGATGTGGAAAACGCCGACTTGATGTACACCTGCAACGCCCGCGAACCCAAGCACTACCCGGAAGACCTTGCGGAAGCCGCAGTCATCTTCCACCTCGCTGGCGAGCACTGGACCGTGCCCAGCAAGGGCTGGGACCTCACCAGCCTGACCATGTTCGCTGGCGACTGGGAAGGCTGCACCATGCAAGCCAAATCCGTCTACGACGCCATGCTGCGCCTCAAGCCCAAGCGCATGGTGGGCACCGAATGCGGCCACGCCCACCGCGCCACCGTGATCGAAGGCCCTTACTGGGCCGGCTACGAAGACGGCAAGACCCCGGTGGAGTCCATCCACTATGTGGAGTGGCTTGCTGAAGCCCTGCGCGAAGGCAAGATCAAGATCGATCCCGAAAAGCGCCTCAAGGAGCCCTTCACCATCCAGGACTCGTGCAACTACGTGCGCAACCACGGCATCGTGAAAGCGGTGCGCGAGGTGATGAGCTACCTGGCGGAACCCGGCTACTACGTGCCCATGGCCCCGGAGCTGCAATACAACTACTGCTGCGGCGGCGGGGGCGGCTTCAACGGCATCGGGCGGTTCCGCAAGGAACGCAACGAAGCGCTGAAGACCAAACGCGACCAGATCCTGGCCACCGGCGCGGGCCTCGTCATCGCGCCCTGCCACAACTGCTGGGACGCGATCCGCGACCTGGAGGAGGAGTTCGAGATCGGCATCCGCTGGTCCTTCCTCAAGCCCCTGGTCATCGAGATGGCCATCGTCCCCGAGCATCTCAAGGCCCCGGACGAAGAGGAAGCCCTCTAACCTTGCACGAGGTGCGACATGTTCAAGAAAATCCTGTTCGCCACGTCCGCGTCGTCCGTCTGTGACGACGCGGCCCGCGTGGCTTTCGACCTCTCCAACCGCTATGACGCCGAGCTCATCGTCTTCCACGACTTCGGCACCCCCACACGCTCCTTCAGCCAAGTGGTCTCCGACGTGCGCACAGGCGAAGACGTGGAGGTGGACGACAACTACATCGAACTCGTCACCCAGGAAGTCAAAGACTACTACAGCGAGCAGATGACCAACTGCGCCAAGTGCAGCGTACTCGTCACCGTGGGCTACCCCCACCGCGAAGTGCTGCGCGTGGCGCGCTCCGAAGACGTGGACCTCATCGTCATGGGCGCCACCACGCAGTCCGAACGCGACGCCGTGAAAGTGCGCCGGGACTTCCCGGGCTCCACCGTGCAACGCGTGGCCCGCGCCGCGCGCTGCCCCGTGCTCACCGTCTCCCGGCCCTCCGCGTCCATGTGGGGCGGCTTCGAGAACATCGTCTTCGCCACGGACTTCTCCCACGCTTCGGACAACGCGTTCCAGTTCGCCTTGAAAACCGCCAAGGAGCTGGACGGCACGCTCTACCTCTTCCACGCCTATGACGTCTCCGGCTCGGCGCAAGCCTCCGCACCCACGCCACAGGAAGAAATCGAAGACGCGCTCATCCAGGCGCGCAACACGCTGCGCCAACGCTACGTGAACAAACTGGGCGACTTCAAGCAGTTCGATATGGACGTCTGGGAAGGAATCCCCTATGTAGAAGTGGTGAAATATGCGCGTGAAAAACAGGCGGACCTGATCGTCATGGCGCACCACTCCGAAAAACACTCCCCCCAAGCAGACTGGATGGATGTTACTTTGGAGAAAGTCATCATGCGCGCCCCCTGCCCCGTCATCAGCGTCAACAAGCCTGACAAGATCTAAGAGGAGCGACCACCATGGCCAAGACCATCCTCATCGTCGACGACGATCCCGAAATCACGTCCTACTTGACCACGCTCTTCGAAGACAACGGCTACGACACTGTCGTCGCCAACGACGGCGCCAAAGCCCTCGAGCTCGTCCAGCAGAAAACGCCCGACCTCATCACACTGGACATCGAGATGCCAGAAGACTGGGGCCCCCGCTTCCACCGCAAGCTGGGCCAGATGGGACTCGAATACAAGAACATCCCCGTCATCGTCATCAGCGGCCTCACCGGCAACAAGTACGCCGTGCCCAAGGCTGTCGCGAGCTTCACCAAACCCTTTGACCGCGAGGAGCTGCTGGACACCGTGAACAAGGTCATCGGCTAGCACAGCGACGCCCGCGCACGCTCTCGCGAAGGAGACGACCATGGCCGACCAGGCGAAGAAGATTATGGTTGTGGACGACGATCCGGAAATCGTGCAGTTCCTCGTCACCCTCTTCCAGGACAATGGCTACGCCACGTGCTCCGCCTCCGACGGATCACTGGCCCTGGATGTCGCCAAGCGGGAGAAACCCGACCTCATCACTCTGGATCTGGAGATGCCCCAAGAGTGGGGACCGCGCTTCTACCGCAAGATGGCGCACGATCCCGAACTCAAGGAAACGCCGGTCATCGTCATCAGCGGCCTCTCCGGCATCCACCTCGCCATCCGCAAAGCCGTGGCCACCATCAACAAACCCTTCGACCCGGACGCTGTCATCACCGCGGTCAAGGAAGCCCTCGGCTAGCCTTTCCACGCGCCGACGCCGGGGCCCAGACGCTCCGGCGCCGGCTGCGTGCGAAGGACTCACCCACTCCATGACACCGCAAGACGACCCCGCCACACCCCCATACGCCGCCGGCGCGCCCTCCCCGGAGCCGCGCTCCGTACTCCTCGTCGACGACGAAGAAGGCATCCGTCGCGTTCTTTCCATTTCCCTGCTCGACCTCGGCTACGACGTCCTCACGGCGCCGGACGCCGAAGAAGCCCTGCGCCTCTTCCGCGAACACACGCCGGCCATCGTCCTCACGGACATCAAGATGCCCGGCATGGACGGCGTGGAGCTGCTCAAGCGCATCAAAGCCGAGCGGCCAGAGACCGAGGTCATCATGATCACCGGCCACGGTGACATGGAAACCGCCATCGAGTCTCTCAAGCACGAGGCCGCCGACTTCATCACCAAGCCCATCCACCACGATTCCTTGGAAATCTCTCTCGCTCGCGTGCAGGAGAAGATGTCCCTCAAACGCCAGCTGGAACACTACACCCGCAACCTCGAACAGCTGGTGGAGGAAAAAAGCGCGCGCATCGTGGAACTGGAGCGGCAGACCGCCATCAGCCAGGTCATCGAGGGCGTGGCCTCCGCCATGGAACACCTCGCCTCCGATGTGGACGAGGATGACGAACTTTTCACCGAGCTGCCTTGCTACATCACCATCCACAACGCCTACCTGGAAATCGTCGCATCCAACGCGCTGTACCGCCTGCGCTTCGGCGACCGCGTGGGCGCCTCCAGCTGCAGCCTCTACGCCGACGAACACGCCCGCGAAGCCGACTGCCCTGTGGGCCGCACCTTCGCCACAGGCATGCCCCAGCGCAAACGCGCCCTGGTGCAAGCAGACGACGGCGAAGCCATCCCCATGGTCTGCCACACGGCGCCCATCTACTCGGAAGCGGAGGACGTGGAGCTCGTCCTGGAGATCTGGGTGGACGTGAGCGAGGTGGAAGCCATCCGCCAGGAGCTGGCGCGCACCCGCGCACGTTACCGCCATCTGTTCGAGACCGCGCCTCTGGCCATCGCCGTGCGCGACCAGCGCCACGCCATCCGCGAGTCCAACCGCCGGTTCAAGGAAGACTTCGGTCCGGACGGCGCCGCCCTGGCCCAGCTCAAGCCCTCCCCACGCGCGCACAACGAAGAGCCCCTCCCCGAACGCGAACTCCTCGCCCGCGCTCTGGAGGCGCTCAAGTCCCCTCTGGACGCGGCCGAGATGCATTCCCGCCGCGCAGAGTTCTCTCTCACGACCCCGGAAGGCCCGCGGCACTACTACATCCTCGCTGCGCCACTGGCCGGCGCGCCCGCTTCCGAGCAGGGCGCCCAGCACCCCGAAATCATGGAGCTTATCGCGGACATCACTGAAGTACGCGAGATGCAGGACCACCTCGCCTCCCTGGGCCTGCTGCTCGGCTCCATGTCCCACGGCGTCAAGGGCATGCTCACCGCGCTCGATGGCGGCGTCTATCGGCTGGAGTCCGGCCTCAAGCGCGAGAACATGACGCAAGTGCACGAGGCCGTGGCCACCGTGAAACAGCTGGTGGGACGCGTGCGCGCCACCGTATTGGACATCCTGCGCTACGCCAAGAGCCGGGAGCTGAACGTGGAGCGCGTGGCCGGCCCCCTGTTCGCGCAGAGCGTCGCTTCCTTGGTGGAACCCCGCGCAGCAAAAGCCGGCGTCAACTTCGTCAAACGCTTCGACCATGGCGTGGGCGAGCTGGAGATCGACGCCACGGCCCTGTCCACCGCGCTCGTCAACCTGCTGGAAAACGCCGTGGACGCCTGCGCCATGGCCGACGCCAGCGAACACGACGACGCCCGCGAACACACCGTGACGTTCACCCTGGAACCCACGCAGCGTCCCGGCCGCGTGCGCTTCCGCATTCAAGACGACGGGGTGGGCATGGACGCCGAGACCCGCGACAAGCTTTTCACCCTCTTCTTCTCCTCCAAAGGCCCCAAAGGCACGGGGCTGGGCCTCTTCATCACCCAGCGTGTGGTGGCGCAACACAAAGGAACCATCGAGGTGGACTCCGAGCCCGGCCGTGGCGCCGTCTTCACCGTCGAGCTGCCCACGCGTCAGCCCGAGACCGAGCCGTCTGCGCCGTCCGGCTCCCAAGCTTCCTGAGGCGCACACCACCGCCCGCCATAGGGCGCGCCGCCGTCGACGACGTATTCCTTCCCGAGGTGAATCACGGATAGCGCCGTCTTCACCGTCGAGCTGCCCACGCGTCAGCCCGAGACCGAGCCGTCTGCGCCGTCCGGCTCCCGAGCTTCCTGAGGCGTTCCCCGTGGAAACGGCGCTGTCCCCGGAGCATTCGGCTCACTCGGATTTAAAGAATCACACGGCGCCCCCGGCTCAGACGGGCCATACGAATCGCAGCGGTCACGCGTGGCCGGTCCGCCGCATGCCCCGCCGCTCGTCACGCTCCGCCCTCCCGACAGCTCGTGCTAGGCTGGCTCGGCCGGGAACTCCAGCACGAAGCAGGCGCCGGTCTCTTGCGGATTGGCGATGGCGTGGATGGCGCCGCCGTAATCCTTGGCGATGGAGTAGGAAATGGAGAGCCCCAGGCCCGTGCCCTTGCCCACTTCCTTGGTGGTGAAGAAGGGCTCGAAGATCTTGTCGACGAAGGCGGGGTCCACGCCGGGGCCTGTGTCGCAGATGGAGGCGCGCACGGTGCGGGTATCCCCTGCAGTCACGGTTTCCGTGCGCAAGGTGATGCGTTTGACGAACGCGGGTTTCTCGTCCTGCTTGTCGCGTTCGGCGCGCTCTTCGATGGCGTCGCGAGCGTTTATCAGCAGGTTGATGAAGATCTGCTCCAGGCGGTTGTCCTCGGCGAGGATGCGGGGCAAGTCGTCGTCCAGTTCCCACACCACCTCGATGGCGCGCAATTTGAGTTGCTGACTGAAGATGTCGAAGGCGCGGCGCAAGACGGTGTTGAGCTGCACTGGCGCCACCTTGAGCTCTGGCTTGCGGCCGAATTCACGCATGTGGTTGATGATCTTGGAAGCGCGGTCCACGTGGCTGGAGATCTCGTCGGTGAGCTGACCGAGAATCTCCTCGCGCACGGGCTGTTTCTCGCGGGCCTTGCGGGCCAGGAAGCTCGCTGCGGTCTTGATGACGGAGAGGGGCTGATTCAGTTCGTGCGCCACGCCGGTGGCCATTTCCCCCACGGTGGCCATCTTGCTGGTCTGGATGAGTTGCTGCTCGGTCTCCAGGCGTTTCGAGATGTCGCTGGCGGTGACGAGGAGCACGTCGTGCCCGCCATACGCCGCGCGGGCCATCCACAGGGAGACGTAGATGGGCCGCCCCGTCTTGGTGAGCTGCACGGCCTGGTTGACGGCCGGGCTCGTCCGCAGCACGTTGGCGTAGTGGCTGCGCTCCTCCTCTCGAAAGAACTCCAGAAAATTCAACCCCATGACCTCCGAATACGCATACCCGTAAAGCTCCGGGACGGCTTCGTTGCATTCCTGCACTTCCAGGGTTTGCGCGTCCAGTACGAAGACGGCGTTGGGGATGTTGTTGAAGATGGCGTTGTATTTCTTCTCCGAGATGGCGAGGCGCTGCTCCAGCTCCTTGCGGGAGGTGATGTCCAGACACATCTCCATGGCCGCCACCACGTCGCCTTTGTCGTCGGTGATGGGCGAGGTGGTCACCAGCCAGTGGCTCTGTTCGCCTTCTTCGTCCGTCCACAGCTGTTCGCTGCAGGTGATGCGCCCCGTCTCGAAGGTGGTCTCCAGAGGGCAGTCCTCGCAGCGACAGTCGCGGCCTTTCAGGAAGCGGTAGCAGTGGTCGCCGCGGCTTGGTCGGAAGCGGTCCATGCACTCGCGGTTACCGCGCACCAGGCGGTAGTCCCGGTCCAGGACGTTGATGAGGCATGGCACGCGTTCGAAGAGATCTTTGTACTCGCGGCGCTGCTTGGTGAGCTGGGTCTGTTTGGCGAGGATCTGGTTGCCCATGCAGACGATGGCGTCGGCGAGCTGACCCAGTTCGTCGTCCTGATAGACGATGGCCTCCACTTCCTCGCCGGCGGCGATCTTCTTCGTCCCCTCGATGAGTTTCTGCACGGGCCGCTTGACATAGAAGACCACGAAGGCCGTGATGGCCAACGCGAGAATGCCCATGGCCACCACGGCGAAGGCCACGGTCTTCATGGTGAAGCCGGCCACGGTCTCCTCGGTTTCGCGCATGGAGACGACCACGTCCAGCAAGCCCAGCACCTGGCTGTCTTTCGGATGGAAATGGCAAGGCGGGCCAACACATGAGGACTCGTTCATGATAGGCGTCATCACGCCCACGAAGCGCTCGCCGTCCTCCTTGAAAAAGCGCAGGCGCTCCTCGCGGCGCAGGCTGGTGCGCGGCGGCTCCGTCTGGTGGCAGACGCTGCACGCGGGATGCTGGGCCATGTCCTCCACCACGGTGTCCACCTCTCGAGGATCGTTCGAGAACTTGATGGCGCCGTCCTTGTTGTAGATGCGCACGCTCTGGATGAAGTCCTGCCGCGCGGTGTTGGAGACGATCTGCGCGAGGTCTTCCCGAGAGTTGATGAGCATGGCGTAGTGCGCGCCCAGCTTGATGGTGGTGGAGAGACGGTCCGCCTGATGCACCAGATGGCTCTGCACCGTCTTTTCATGGGTGCGGATGTTGAGATACCCCCACACCACCAGACAGACGAAGACGCTGAGCCCCACCGTGAGGAGGAGCTTGAGCATGAGGCTGTGGCGCAGAGATGGCAGCGGCGATGGCATGGCGCAGTCCCGCAGACGTGCTGCTGTTCATGGGTGATGGAGTATTCCGAGACTGGACGCAGGGTGAATTTATGCCCGCGACAACGCGTCGTCAAGACGCAAGGCTGGCGATGGCCCGCCATGACGGAGCATGCCCCGACAATCCGGGAGCAGCCACCGGCGCCTCCCCGCGCCCCGGACGAAGCATGCCCCGGAGACCCACGCAGAGACGCTAAATATCCGTTGACCACGACCCCCTTCCTGTGGACAATGGTGCCTTCCCGTCGCGGAAATGACGCCGCGCGACCGTTACCTTCCGTACCGCGGGCGGCTGCGCCCGCTTGACGCCCGCGCTGACACGCAGCGCCCCCCTTGCACGGAGCATCCCACGATGAAATGCGTTCTTGAAGACATCATTCTCTACGACGCCGGCGAGCTGGACGAGACCCGCCGCGCCGCCGTGGAGGCGCATCTGGCGCAGTGCGCCTACTGCCGGGACGCCTTGGCGGCGTTGCACAAGATCGCCGACGCCTCCTATGGCGAGCTCCCGCCCCCCGCCTCCGCCCGGCCCGAGCCGGCGCACCACGTCAACACCGGCGGCTGGCCTGTCTCCCAGCTGGCGGATCTGCTCAAACGCATTATCGACGAGACCTCCAAAGTCGCCGTCAAGAAGTAACCCTCTCCAACGAAGACGCCGCCCGGTCCTGCTTCCGTGTGAAGCGAGGCCGGGCGGCGTCTTGCTTGCGGAGCCCGCGCGCACAGGCGCAAGGCGCCCGTGAAACTCCGAAATACCAGCGCGCATGCGCCGCTACGCATACGTCAGCGCACGGCGCGCACGGCCTCCAGCACGGCGGTGTAGTCGGGCTCGTCGGTCATCTCGGGCACGATCTGGCTGTAAGTCAGCGTCCCTTTCTTGTCGATGACGAAACACGCGCGCGCCAGCAACCGCAGCTCCTTGACGAGCACGCCATACGCCAGCCCGAAAGCGGCGTCGCGGTGGTCGCTGGCGAGCGTCACCGCGGTGACGTCGTGTTCGCCGGCCCACCGCGCCTGAGCGAAGGGCAGGTCCATGGAGAGCACGAGCATGTCCACATCGTCGCCGAGCGCCTTGGCTTCGTCGTTGAAACGCTTGGTCTCGATGGAGCAGACCGAGGTGTCCAGAGAAGGCACGCTCACCACCACGAGGACCTTGTCCTTGAAGTCGTCCAGGGAGACGGGCGAGAGGTCGTTCTTCAGCGCGGAGAAAGCCGGCGCGGGTTGCCCCACGGTGACCAACTCGCCGGTAAGGGTGAGGGGATTGCCTTGAAACGTGACGACGTCCTTGAAATCCTGCATGGAATGCGCCTCCTGGCGTTGCGGTTGAGAGACTGCGTGATCCGGGTTCGGAATTGCCGACGATGCGGCCGGTCGCACGGACGGCGCACATCATCCACCATCATACAGGAGGCGACGCCTTCTGGGAAGCCGAAGGCGCCCACGGGGGCGACGTTTCCGAAAAACGCCTGCTCCGGGGTGGGCGGTATTTACAGGGGAGGAGAAACAAGTTAAGGGTTAATCATACGGAGGAGAGTCATGAAGAAATGCTTTGTACTATCGCCCATTGGGCCTGATGGTTCCGAAACGCGCAAACGCGCAGACACCTTTCTCCGTCATATCATAAAACCAGTATGCGAAGCAAAAAGCTATGAGGTAATGCGTGCGGATGAAATACCAGACCCAGGCTCCATCACAAGTCAAGTCATCCAACAGATATACAATGCCGACCTAGTCATTGCCGACCTGACCGATCGAAATCCGAACGTCTTCTACGAACTGGCCATCCGCCATGCACTGGCGAAGCCGTACATTCACATCATTGAAAAAGGCGAGCTGATACCTTTTGACATTTCAACAGAGCGGACAATATTTATTGACCTGAAAGACCTCGACAGCGCCGCCGACGCCAGGCTTCAAATCGAAAAGCAGATCGACGCAATCAATCGCCCAGGTTTCACACTTGAAACGCCTGTCAAATTTGCCCTTGACAAATTCGAATGGAAGTCGAGCAATGAACCTGAATTACAGAAATTCAGCGAAATATACGACACGCTCGAGCAAATGAACAGGACACTCAAAAGCATACACAAAAACAATGTGCAGAGCACAGTCACCATTGGAGATGCAGATCACTTTGAAATAAAGACCTGCATTGATCACGTAGAAACGCTCATAAGCCATATCCATGAAACGTTAAATGATTCTGAGCCGGACTATCCCGACATGTTAGTTACCTTGCGGTTCTCCTTTACTTTATTAAGCGAATTAAAAAATCGACTTGACAGATTACGGTTTAAACATATCCCTTTCTGACCCCTACCGCGTGCCCACGATGCTCCAGCTGCGGACGCGCGCGTAGCAGTGCGCGGCGTTGCGCCAAGTGCGCCACACGGCCCGTTCCTCCTCGATGAAAAAAAGCGTGTTGTTGAGCATCTTGCCAAGGTAGACCGCCGAAATTCCAGTTGATTTCGTCCCACCCATCCATGTGGACGGTGGCGAGACGGCCGCGTCCCACGCAAAGGACGACGCCGCCAGCAGCCGATAGGGTTGCGCCCGGCCCACCCGCAGCAACTCCGCGAAGTGCGCGCGGGGGTCCCGGCACGTCTCCAGCACATCGCAGGACGCCGCCCCGTCGAACGCTCCCGCCTTGAAGGGCAACCGGGTGGGATCCGCCGCCACGTAGTCCACAGCGCGGCCGGCTTCAGCGAGGGCCTCGGGCAGCGTCAAGACGAAAGGCCGCGTCAACTCGCCCTCCTCCACCAGCCGCGCTTCGAAGCGTCCCGTGCGCGCCAGAGTCCGCGCCGTGCGCGCCGTGTCGGGGCAGGCGTCGGCGCCGACGGCCGTGCGACCGACCGCGGCCAGCGCCAGGGGCAGTCGCCCCAACCCGCAGGCCGTGTCCAGGAACGTGGGGGGACCGGCGTCCCCATCCATGGCGTCCTCACCATCCTCCGTGTCCAGCGCCCCCGCAGGGGCGTCCCTTGGCGCCGGCGTGGGCCAATGCTCCAGAAGCATGGCGGCCCACTGGGCCCAGGCGTCGCTGGCCTGGGACTCCCGCGCCAGGTCCCCGAACTGCGCCCAGGCCAGGGGCCCCAGGGCGGCTGGTGGAGCGCATGGCGGCGAGCCGTGCGTGGTCCGGGGCGTCAGGGTGGGGACCCCTTCCTCGACGGGGAAGCGGCGGTCGCAGCCGGGACAGTGGAGCGTTCCATCGAGGATCTCCGCGGATTCGGGATCGCGGCGCGTCACGGCCTCCAGGACGAGGTCGGGCCCGGGCTCTTGGCGTGCGTTCCGAAGGGCGTCCTCCACGGGGTCGCCGTGCAATTCGGGCGGCGCCGGGAGGCAGTCCGGGCAGGTCAACAAGGGGAGCAGGCGTTCGAACATGGTGGTGCAAGGCGGCGCGGACCGCGGGTCGGAGTTGTAGGGGGAAGTCCGGATGTGTGGCGCCTGCGGGCCCCTTTCGTCAAGGGCGTGGACTCACAGCATGTGGCGAAGCACTCCGCCGTCGGCGCGCATGGCGGCGCCGTTGATGACGGCGGCGAGTGGGCTGGCGAGGAAGCAGACGACGTTGGCGATCTCTTCCGGGGTGGCGTGGCGCTGGAGGAGGGAGCCGGCTTGCTGCGTCTCGAAGTAGTCGCGGCAGTGTTCGTCCAGGCTCACGCCGCGCTGGGAGGCGATCCAGCTGTCGAAGTCGCGCACGCCCTCGGTCATGGTGGGGCCGGGGAGCACGGCGTTGGCTGTGACGCTGGTTCCGCGGGTGAGGGTGGCGAGGCCGCGCATGAGGCCCAACACGGCGAGCTTGGCCGTGCTGTAGGCCACGAGATCCGGCGTGGGGTTCATGGCTGTCTCGCTGGCGATGAATACGATGCGTCCCCAGCCGCGCTCCAGCATGGCGGGGAGTATGGCCTGCGCGAGCCGCGCGCCGGAGAGCAGATTACCCTCCAAGGCGCGGGACCACGCCGCCTCGTCCATCTCGAAGAAAGGCCTCGGTTCGAAGACGCCGACGTTGTTCACGAGGATGTCCACGGGTCCCATGCGCTGGGTCTCCCGGGCGAGGAAGGCTGCGCCCTCCGGCGTGTGGATGTCCGCCACCACGCCGTAGCTGTGCTCGCCCAAGGCGGCTTCGGCGCGGATGAGATCCTCTTCGTGACGCCCGTTCACCACCACGGCGCAGCCCTCGGCGTCCAGCTTCCGCGCAATGGCGAAGCCGATGCCCCGGGTGGATCCCGTGACCAGCGCTCGTTTGCCTGCAAGTCCCATTTCCATGGCCACGCCCTCCTGTGGTACGGTGTGTGGAGCCGAACCATACCATATCCCACGCCGGACGAGAACAGCAGGAGTCCACCCATGCCCGCAGCGCCCGAGTTTCCGCCCATCGCCGACCATGGCGTCATCGGCGACCTGAAGACCATCGCTTTGGTGAGCCTGGACGGCGTCATCGACTTCATGTGCCATCCCAATTTCGACTCGCCAACCGTTTTCGCGTCCTTGCTGGATCCTGAACAAGGCGGCTTCTTCGCCATCACCCCGCGACTCGGGGCGATGCGACGGCGTCAACTGTATCTGCCGGATACGAACATTCTCATCACGCGGTTCCTCTCGCAGGAGGGTGTGGTGGAGCTCTCGGATTTCATGCCCACGGACCGCACGGGCCGAATCATACGTCGCATCAAGGCCGTGCAGGGCTCGCCCCGCTTCCGTCTGGAGTGCGCCCCCCGCGCAGACTACGGCCGCGCCACACCCAACGTCGCCATCTACCACGATTGCGCCTACTTCGAGTTCACCAGCGAGATGTGCGAGGACCGCAAACACCGCGTCTACCGTCTGCGCACCCCCGTCAAGCTGGAAGCGGACGACCGCGGCGGCGTGGTCGCGGAGTTCACCCTCAAGCCCGAGGACAAGGCCTTCTTCATCTTCGAAGCAGTGGAGGAAAGCGGCCATGGCCCCGAATACGACGCCCGCGACGTGGCGCGACTCTTCAAGGAGACCAGCAACTACTGGCGCAACTGGATAAATCGCTCCACCTATCGCGGTCGTTGGCGGGAGATGGTGCACCGCTCCGCCTTGGCGCTGAAGCTGATGACCTCCCAGGAACACGGCTCCATCGTGGCGGCGCCCACGTTCAGCCTGCCTGAAGTCCTGGGCGGGGAGCGCAACTGGGACTACCGCTATACCTGGATCCGCGACGCCGCCTTCACCCTCTACGCATTCCTTCGTCTCGGGTTCAAGGATGAGGCGCTCGCCTTCTTCGAGTGGCTCCACACCCGCGCCGAACGGTGCGAGAAGGACGGCTCCATCCAGATCATGTACGGGGTGGACGGCCGCATGGAACTGACCGAGCGCACGCTTGAACACTTGCGCGGCTATGCGGACTCCACGCCGGTGCGCATTGGCAACGGCGCGTACGATCAACTGCAGCTGGACATCTATGGCGAACTCATGGACGCCGTCTATCTGGCGGCCAAGCTGCACGGCGGACTGGACCACGACTTCTGGGTCCAGCTGACGCAGACCGTGGAGTACGTGCGCAGCCACTGGCGCAAGGCCGATGAAGGCGTGTGGGAAGTACGTGGGGGGCGCCGGGAGTTCACCTACTCCAGGTTGATGTGCTGGGTGGCGGTGGACCGCGGCATGCGCCTGGCGCAACGCTTCAGCCTGCCCGCCCCCCTGGAGGCTTGGCGCGAGACCCGCGACGCCATCAAGCAGGACATCTTCGAACGCTTCTGGGACAAGGACCGCTGCGCCTTCGTCCAGGCCGCGGACTCCGACGCCATGGACGCCTCGGTGCTACTCATGCCGCTGGTGAAATTCATCCACCCCATGGACCCCTACTGGCGGTCCACAATGGACGCCATCAAGGAATCCCTCCTCCAGGACTGCCTCGTCTTCCGCTATGACGTGGAGCACGCCGCGCCGGACGGCCTTTCCGGAGCCGAAGGCGCGTTCACCACCTGCAGCTTCTGGTACGTGGAGTGCCTGGCCCGCAGCGGCGACGTGAAACAGGCGCGCCTGCTCTTCGAGAAGATGCTCTCCTACGCCAACCACTTGGGCCTTTACAGCGAGGAGCTTTCCCCCTGGGGCGAACACCTGGGCAACTTCCCCCAGGCGCTGACTCACCTGGCGCTCATCAGCGCAGCCTACGCCCTCAATGAAGAACACGAGCGACAAGAAGGGGCGTGAACCGACAACCGCGCAGCAATTGACGGCGCCATTCCCCCTCGAAATACGGCTGCCTCCAGCCAGCTCCACCCGCACGGCAGGGCCACGCCAGCAGGCGCGCAGGGGAACATGGAACTGAAGCAGCGGCTGCGGGACGAGGGCTGAGACGCGTCTGGTGAACGCGGATCGAGGCGTCGTGTGAGAAGAGAGCCTGCAGAGCGAAGGCGTTACTGCACCTGCTGAATGCCTTCGACTTTCCAGAAGGCTTTGGGATCCGCCTTGGGCTTGCGGAAGGTCCAGATTTCCTTGACCTTCGCATTGGCCTTCGCCCGCTCCTTGCGCATCGTCACGTCATAGAGCACGGAAGCGACGAGGTCGTCGCCTTGGGCTTCCACCTCTGCGAGTCGGGCGTCGATGAAGAGGATCTGCGTGCGGGAGGGCTTGGGGTCGCGCGCGGCGTGTTCCTTCAAATTGCGGAAGACCTGTTCGCCCACGAACTGGCGGATGTCTTCGAGGTCGCGGGCGTCCCAGGATTGCTGGATGCGGTTGTAGACCATCTTGGCGCCGCGCATGAAGTCCTCCTCGTCGAAGTCGGGCACGCCGGCGCCGGCGTTGGTCCTGCGGAAGGGGGCGGCGTTCGCGTCCTGGGAGCGCGCTTCGGGCTTGGAGCTCAGCATGTTCCACGTGGCTTGCGCACGGCGGTAGGCTTCGGAGGCTTCGCGTGGGGAGACGTCCTCCTCGGGAGCGTTTGCGCTTCGGCCGGTCCGCGCGCCGGGGGTGGTGCGGTCCTGGTCGCTGCGGCCATCGCGGGGGAGCCGGCGGGGCGGCGGCGGCGGGTCGCCGCGTTCATCGCCATCGTCGTCCGCATCACGCTTGAGGTAGAAGCGGATGGCGAGGAAGAGGAGCACCCCGATGATGAGGATGTCGGCGGCGTTGAAGGCGTAGGCGTGGACCATGACGTATGCGTGCGGGTGAACCGTGGTTTGGGGCGTTCGCTACTTGATGAGGCCGAGGTTGCGCAGCAGGTGGACGAAAAGCTGGCGGTCGATGGGCTTGGGGATATAGGAAGTGGCGCCGCCTTTGTAGTAGGCCTCCACGACGTTTTTCGGATCGTCGAGGGCCGTGGTCATGACGACCTTGACTTCCTTGGGGCCGCGGATGCCCATGTTCTTTTCGATGCTGCGGATCTGCTTGAGCGCTTCCTGACCGTCCATCTCAGGCATCATGATGTCCATGCAGACGAGGTCGTAGGGGTTGTCGTTCTTCAGCCCCTCCTCGAAGGCCTCCACGGCTTCCTTCCCGTTGACGGCGATATCGCATTCGCCGTACGGGGCGAGGATGTTCTGCATCAGTTTGCGGCTGGTGAAGTCGTCTTCCACGATGAGGACACGCATTGCTTTACTCCTGCTGAGATGGCTTGGCGGAAAGGCGGGGCAGGCGGACGGCCGCCATCCCTGAAAACGCCAACCATAACTCTAGCCGAAAAATGCCGATCGGGGCAAGATTTTTTTCCACACGGCTGCAGGTGTGTGGGAAAAACCCCACATGCGCCCGACTTTTCCAGCCCATGCCCCCTTCATACAGCGCAAATTCAAAAAAAAGCGCGACCCCTTCGCGCCGTGAGCGAAAGAGGTCGCGCCTTCGAGGAGTCGGGCGCCTGAGGTCGCTTGCTGCCGCTGCTCCCTTTCGGGCCTGACGGGGTTCACACTCTTCCCCACCGCCCGACTCCTGCGCGCGCTGCTGGGGTCCTGGTCTTCTGCACAGCCATCGTGGCGTCTTCCGCCGCAGCCACCGTGGCAAGGCCATCGCCATCGCGCGAGCCGTGGACAATGCCCCAAAGCCGCCCCGACGTCAAGCGCCACCATCCGAGTCTCGACGGCGTGATCGAACAGGTTCCGTGCAGCATGCATGCTCCACCCTCCGCTCTGTCGTCCGGATGTGTCAGTTCACCCACCGAAGGCGAACGCCTCCGGAAACCCGCGCCGGCCCGTCCCTCATCCCCATCTGTTCGGCATCCTTGGTGGCGCGGCGCTCCCGGAGAGCCGTCCACTCTGCCCCCCTCCGTCGCAAGAAACACGGCCATGGCGATGAAGAGCGCCCCGCTGAGGCCGTTGGCCCGCATCGTGATGACCGAGACGGCGCCCTCGCGACCTCGTGCGACTCCGAAGTCGCACAAGCAACGGGATTGGCCTTCCAGGTTCGCGCAAAGACCATGCGCCGGGGGCGGCGAAGCCTACCGCGCGCGCTCGTCGGGCCAAGATGGCGCGTCCCGGGATGATGTCGCGGCCGGGCCGGGGAGATCGCCATCCAGGATTCGACACTGACCGTTTTCGCCGCCTGTCACGGAATAGGCCACCTGGTACGAATCGCCCACCTTGCTGACGGCCACCGTAATTCCTGCGCTCCTTGCTTCGAAGTAGGCCGCATTGAACACCTTGATGATGGCCGCGCCGCCGTTGATTTCGACAGGTCCGCCCTCGTGTGCGCGAACCGCGATGCCGTTCGGACATGTCGCGACAAGTGAAGGGACGGCCTTCAGCCGGACGTCCCCAGCGAAGAAGGGACGCACCGTGCGGGAAGGCCTCTGGTCGACATGGAGCCAAACCGACAGGCCCACAACGCCTGCCAAGAGGCTCAACAAGACGCTTCGTGGAGACAACCCCATGCGTATGCGCTCTTGTTCCGTGGCGGGGGCGGCCGTGTCATTTCCTGCAACGTCGTTTCGAAACGCCGCCGGTGGGACCTCTTGTGCAGTGCTTTTCCATGCACGACTCGTTGTGAGCAACGCCATACCGTCTCGTCTTCATGCACCAGACGACAGTCAACATGTGATTTTGTCACGGATCGACATCTTGTGCAGAAGCCAGACACACCCTGAACAACGCGACGCTTGCCCGATACATCCTTGCCTGCCCGGAAGTCTACCAGCCAGCGCCAGCCTCGGCCAATCCCCAGGCGCGGGGAAGATACGGCCGCACATTGGCAAACAAGCCCGCGCCTCGTGAACCGCTGCATGACATGGCGTGAAAAGCTCAGCCGAACAGGGCGCCTCCATGGCGAAGCGTTTTCGCTGATGTCACCGCCGGTGGCCGCATGCGCCGGTGAATACACAGGAAGGGAGCGTCGAGCCGACCAGCTAGGTTCTGGGACAGGGACCGGCCGGCGCCCTCGCTTCAGCCCGGCGCGCCACCGTGGCGATACGCATGAAAGCCGTCACTCCTCCGATCGTGATCACAGACGAAAGCCCGCCCTCGTTTCGGAACTCCGGCACACCTCAAAGCGGAACCGGCGTATCCGAATGCATCCACACCCTACACATAACATTCTGGAATAATGCTTAAAACAGCTTGGCGCCGGAGTTGCTTTATCTCCTCAAAGGCGATTCCGCCTTGCCAACATCCTTCTTGTGGAGAATCCTACGATGAAAAAACAGCTCGCCTCTCTGCTCGTTGCTCTCGCGTTTCTCGGCGCCCTCGCCGTTGTCCCCGTCTCCGCCACCGAGCAGCCCGACTGCAAGACGACGTGCGAAGAAACCGCCACGGCCTGCATGGACAACTGTGGCGATGACGAAGAGTGCAAGGCCGCCTGCGCCGAGGACAAGAACGCCTGCCTCGAAGGCTGCGGCGCGCAGTAACACGCTCCCAGGACGCCCGACGCCCCCCGGGGAGACCGGAACGCAGCACGCCTGCGTGGAGGCCCTCCCATCCAATCGATCGCCGGTCCATTCCCTTGCGGAGTGGGCCGGTTTCTCGCGTCGTGTGCATGCAGTCCGGCACGACGGCGACCGCCCCCGCCATGGTCGGGACGTGCGTTCCAGACGCTTCGTGTAGATGACCTTGGAGTCGCCCTCGGCGTAGAAGTCCGGCGCGACGGCGACCGCCCCCGCTATGGTCGGGACGTGCGTTCCAGACGCTTCGTGTAGATGACCTTGGAGTCGCCCTC
>CAYVWB010000008.1:0-11291 GCA_964455395.1 uncultured Desulfovibrionaceae bacterium | reverse complement strand
GGCGTAGAAGTCCGGCACGACGGCGGCGGACAGGCACCCTTGGCGGAGGTAGAATCGACGCGTCGGCTCGTACATGGCGCGTGAGGAGGTCTCCACGACGAGGAGCCTCCCTCCCGCTCTCCGAGCGGTGCGTTCCACCGCCTCGAACAGCGTGTGACCGAGCCCCGTCCCCCGTACGCGCGGATGCGTGGCGATCCAGTAGAGATCCCACGTCCCCGCGGCGCAAGGCGTCGGCCCGTAGCAAGCGTAGCCCAGGAGGTCGCGGAAGCTTTGTCCCCCTGCAGGCGCATCGCTGAAGAAGAAGCCGTACCCGCTGTCGGGGCCATCCGCCACCCGGACCGCCACCAGATCCTCGGCCATGCGTTGCTCTTCGGGGCTGAAGAAGCCGGTGGCGGCCACCAGCGCGCCCACCCGGCCCGGATCCGCCGGAGTCGGCGTCTCGCGCAGTCGGACCCTGGTCACAGCAGGGGGCACGAGCGTTCCTCCTCGGTCTGCAGAAGCGTGGGCGCCCGCGTCATCCGGGCTGAAAGACCAGCGGCCGGGCCGGCGGACGCCGTCCGGCGCAGCGCCGCCAGCACGATGCCCTCGATGGCTTTGTGGAAGGGAACGCCGGCCTTGGCGAGCTGCGCGGCGAACCCGCTGTCCGGACTGAGGCAGGGGTTGGCGTTGATGTCGATGAGCCACGGCTCGCCAACTGCGTCGATGCGGAAGTCCACGCGCGCGAAGCCGGCGAGTCCCAATAAGCGCCACGCCTCCACGGCGAGACGCCGCAGCCGGCGGACCATGGCCTCGTCCTTGGGAGGGAACGTCCAGAGACGCGTCACCCGCCGGCTTGCGGCCGACTCTTCGTCCCATTTGGCGGCCTCGCCCACGATGCGCGTCGCCCCTGCGCCGGCGCCCTCGAAGCGCAGCTCGCACACCGGCAGAAGCGCGGGGCCTTGCGCTCCCTCCAGCAGCCCCACGCAGCATTCCCGGCCTTCGATGTAGGATTCGGCGAACCACGCTCCACCCATGCCGATGCGCCTCGCCTGCAGTGCGTTCGCGCACGCCTTCCGGGACGACAGGCGCTGGACCGAGGTCTCGTCCAACCCGTGAGAGCCATGCTCCCACACGGATTTGACGATGTAGCGACCGGGACGAAAAGGTCTGGCGGCGGCCCGGAGGTCGTCCGACATGTCCACACTGTCCGGCCTGCATGGCGAGTCCGATAAAGCCCCCCACTCCACCCAAGCGGGCGTGGGGAGGCCGTGGTCGCGCAAGGCGCGCTTCGCCGCGAGCTTGTCCTCGGTGAGCAGGAGTCCCGCCGCCGACGGCCCCGTGACCACGCCGCCGGCCTGTTCCAGCAACGCCACGAAGCGGATGGCCTCGCGGTTGGAGCCGTTGACGCCTTCCACGAGATTGAAGACGACATCCGGCCGAAGCGCCGCGCACCGCGCCGCCGCATCTTCCAGCGGGGGACCGACGGCCATGGTCGAGAACTTGCAGCCAAGGGACGCAAGGGCCTGCGCCACGGCGTCCGCCTGGACGAGGGTATCGACCTCCTGAGGGGGGGCGCCCGCCGGGACCTCGCCATGGGCGATGACGACGCGCCGGCCGACAAGAGCGGCGCTCATGCGGCGTGGCCCCTGTTCACGAGGACGACTGGAGCGAGGGGTGAGGCGACGTCCACGCCGCGCAACCGTCGCACCGCCGACTCCATGATGAGCGAAAGGAGCTCCTGATAGCCCACTCCCGCCAGAGCGCAGAGAATGGGCAAGTCCGAGTGGTCCGGATGCAAGCCCGGCAGGGGGTTCACTTCAAGGAATTGGAGACGGCCCGACGCGTCCTGACGCAGATCCACGCGGCCGGCGTCGCGCAGGTCCAGAGCCCGGTAGGCGGCCAAGGCCAGCGCCCCCGCCTCCGCCGCCAGGTCGTCCTCCACCAGTCGATACCGCACCAGGGCATGGAACTCCGCCTTGTTGCGGTAGGAGTAGCAGCCCGGATCGGCCCGTTCGTTCAGCAGCACCTCCATCACGCCCAGCACCCGGGCCTGCGGCCCCGTTCCCACCACGCCCACGGTAACCTCCCGGCCGGGCAACCACGCCTCCACCAGCGCGGGTTGGCGGTGCGCGGCGATCAGCTCTCCGCACGCCGCAGCCAAGGCGTCATGGTCATGGACGAGCCCGCCTGGCCCCACTCCCTTGCCCGTGCCTTCGGCCACGGGCTTCACGAAGAGCGGAAACGGCGGCACGGCGTCGGCGGCGCAGTCGACGAGCTGCGCCACGCGCTCCACCACCATGAACGCCGGCGTGGGGAGGCCTTGGTCCCGAACAAGTCGCTTGGCCACGCCCTTGTGCAGCGTCACGGCGAGGCTGAGCGGATCCGAGAAGACACAGGGGATGCGGTAGGCCTCCAGCAAAGCCGGGATGGCGGCTTCGCGGCCGTAGCCGTGGAGGCCTTCGGCGATGTTGAAGACGAGGTCCCACCGCGCGCTGGCGGCAAGCGCCGGGACGAGGTCGTGGAGGGCGCCGATTCGCTCCACCGTGTAGCCGAGCCGCTGCAGGCCCTGTTCGATGGCTTCGATGGTTTCGGGCGCGTCGAACTCCGCCGTTTCTTCCTCGCCGTAGCCGCGGGCCAGGTAGGCTTCCCGCAGATCGAAGGTCAGGCCCAGGCGCAGTGTGCCGTCGTTCATTGCAGCGCCTCCTCGCAGGCGGCGTGCGCGCGTGCTGCAGGCGGCGCATCCGGGTAAAGGAACACGCGCCCCTCGTGGTTCTGCAGAATGAGGCCCTGGTCGTCCCTGCCGAGGACCGTTTCGGGGTAGACCGGAATCTTGCCGCCGCCGCCGGGCGCGTCGATGACGTACGTGGGGACGGCGTAGCCCGAGGTGTGGCCGCGCAAACCCGCCATGATCTCCAAACCGCGCGCCACCGAAGTGCGGAAATGCGCCGAGCCCACGACGGGGTCGCACTGGTACAGATAGTAGGGCCGCACCCGGACCCGCAGCAGACCGTGGAAGAGCGCCTTCAGCGTGTCGACGTCGTCGTTGACGCCCTTGAGCAGGACCGTCTGACTACCCAGGGGGACGCCCGCATCGGCCAGACGCTCGAAGGCGGCCGCGCACTCCGGAGTCAGCTCCCGGGGGTGGGTCATGTGGCAGCTCAGGTACACGGGGCGGCGTTTCTTCAACAGCCGCGCCAGAGCCGGGGTGACGCGCTGTGGCAGCACAGCCGGAACCTTCGTCCCGATGCGCACGATTTCCACGTGGGGGATGGCGCGCAGACGGTCCAACAGCCAAGCGAGGGCGTCGTCCGCCAAGGTGAGGGGGTCGCCGCCGGAGATGAGGACGTCCCGGATGACCGGCCGCGCTTCGATGTACGCAAGGCCGGCTTCCCAACGAGTGCGCAGGCTGACAGGCTCGCCGGCCATGCCGTCGCCCCGACCGCATCCCCGGCCGCCGTCAGCGCCGGCGCCAAGCCCTCCGCCCACGAGCCGCGAGCGTGTGCAGTATCGGCAGTAGACCGAACAATACGCCGTGGCCAGGAAGAGCACGCGGTCCGGATAGCGATGCGTCAGCCCGGGGGTCGGGGTGTGGCGCTCCTCCCCCAGAGGATCGGCCGCCTCGCCGGGACCGTGGGTGCGCTCGTGGATGGTGGGCGTGACCGAGCGACGGATGGGGCATGCGGGGTCTTCAGCGTCCGCCAGCGAGAGATAGTATGGCGTGACGGCCACGGGGAATCCGCCTGCGCCCAGAGCCATGGTTTCCTCCAAGGCGGGCGGATGGGGATGAAACGCGGCCAGAAGCGCTTCCGCATCGGTGACGCGGTGGGCGAGGTGCCATCGCCAATCGCTCCATTCGGCGCGGGTCGCCTGGGGAAAAAGGCGTTTTCGTGTGGTTCCGGGGGGGCGTGTCGTCCTGTCCCGCAGTACTCGGCTTGTCTGCGGGGGGGGCGGTGCGACGAGGTCGGGGGGTTCGCCTGCCTCGGCGTCTTCCAGTGGCGTCATGGCGTGTCCTTTTGCTCCGTGTGGATGATGGAGTACGCGCTGCCGCTCGGACCTCCCGAGGGCGTCGCGTCACGGGAAGGAGACGAAGCAAGGTCCGGACCGAGTGTGTAACCGATCGCCGTCATTACACTTCAATGGCGCAGCCCGAAAAGGAGCAAGAACTCGCGGGACCGATTCCTCACCAAACCGGAGCAGCCAAGCCCGCTTCCGGACGGGCATGGGGCCGGGCGCGGCGCACTCGGGACGGTCCAGCGTGTACGCGTTTTGCTCCAGGGGCCGTGTTCATGATGCAAGGCTCAGCGGTAGACTTTCTTGTCCAGCCCATGGCGGCTCATGAGTTTGTGAAGCTGTCGCGGGGTGACGCCTGCGAGCTCTGCAGTCTTGTTGATGCGGCCTTGGCAGCGGCGCAAGGCCTCGTGGAGGTACTGTCGTTCGGCAGCGTCCTTGGCGCGTTCGCGGGCCTCCGCCAGGGTGAGGGAGTCGATGTCCGCCGGCGTCTCGATGCACTGCCCGTGGACGAAGCCGCCCTGAAGCTCCGCCGGGAAGTGCTCCACACCCAGGATGGGCGAGGTGGTGAGGATGAACGCCCGCTCCACGAGGTTTTCCAGCTCGCGTACGTTGCCGGGCCAGTCGTACCGCGCGAGGACGTCCAGGGCGTGGGCGTCCGTCCCACGGACTTCCTTGGCGTATTCCCGGGAGAGGCGTTCCAGAAACCCTGTCACGAGCAGGGGAATATCCTCCTTGCGTTCTCGCAGCGGCGGTATCTCGATGGGAAAGACGTTCAGTCGATAGTAGAGGTCCTGACGGAAGGTCCCTTCCTGAACCATGGCGCGCAGATCCTGGTTGGCGGCGGCGATGACTCGGGCTTCGGAGCGGATGTCGCTCTCCCCACCCACGCGCTGAAAGAGCTTTTCCTGCAGCACCTGGAGCAGCTTGACCTGGATGGGCGGGGTGAGCGCGCCCACCTCATCCAAGAAGATCGTGCCCCCGTGGGCGATCTCGAACTTGCCGAGCTTGCGACGCAGGGCCCCCGTGAAGGCCCCTTTTTCGTGCCCGAAGAGCTCGCTCTCCGCGAGGGTGTCCGGGATGGCGCCGCAATGCACGGCCACGAACGGTTTGTCCTTGCGCGTGGAGTGCGCATGGATGAGCTTGGCCAGAGTGGTCTTGCCCGTGCCGGATTCACCCGTGAGCAGGATCAGTGCGCCGGTGGGCGCAGCTGTCCTCGCTTTGTGCAGCACCTCTCGCATGCGTGGGCTGGCGGTGCGGGAAAAGCGCGCGGCGTCGTCCTTCCAGGCGCTCTCCCGCAGGTAGGAGAGTTCGCTCTCCATACGGCGGCCCGCTTCCAGACTCTCCAGAACATAGCGCACCTCGTCCGGGTGGATGGGATAAGCGAGGTAGTTGTCCGCCCCCTGCTTCACCGTGGCGACCACTTCCCGCATGCCGTGCTCCCTCGCCAGCAACACCACGTGGGCGTTGGGAAAACGCCGCCAGAGATCGCGCATGCCCTCCGTGCGCAAGGCCGCGGGATCGACGCCATCGGCGGAGGCCGCCTTCGCCATTGCGGCGAAATGCCCGAGCAGATCCAGGTCCACCAGCACAGCGAGGCAGTTCGTGGACGCCGCAAGCGCCGTGAGAGTTTTGGCGTCGTTGCAGCAGCGCACTTTCCACTGACCGCTCAAGGCGGCGCGGAGGTTTTCCAGCTCGGCGCGCACCGGCGTGGCGATGACGAGCTCGTGCGCCGCCACGACGGGGGCGATGTCGTGGCGGTGCGCCTTGGCGCGATGGGGCATCGCAGCGCTCCTTCAGAAGGGTGGGGACGAGGACCGGGCGGCGCCCGGTCGTCTGACGTCCGCAGATATGCCCCGCAACCGCCCACCATGGCAAGCGATTTGTGACGCAGGCCAGCCCCCGGGCAATCCCCCCGACGCCCCCCCACACACGCCCCGGCCGCCAACGGACGCAGCAGGACGCGCTCACGCCCCCACCGGAAGCGTAAGCCATTATTTTTTATGGACTCCTGAAGAAGATGGTCGTGGCCGGCACGTGAAGTGGCGGAGGCGGATCCTTTCCATCACTTGTCAACGCCGATTGACATTCGAAAGCATGTTTCCCGGCATGAAGCTCTCCATACGGCTCGAGCCTGACATTCGCCTCCCTCGCCGTGCTTGGAGCCTTCCCGAAAGTGAGGCCTATGGAAGAGACTCCACGGCGTGGTCGCGTCCACTCGATACGGGGCGTGGCTCGGATTTCCCGAAAAGCAGGCCCACCCACGGCGCTGGCGCGGCCGACGATTCATTCGCCGCGTGGCGAGACCACTCGGTGGATGTGCGTCGCCGCAAGTTCGCCGCCGTGATGGTCATGCCGCAGACGCACAGACGGCGTACGCCGAGACCTTGCCGACACGTCGCGCCAAGCGCCGCCATGGTGGATGAGGGAGGATCAGTCCGGACTCGCCGGCTGCAGGGGGAGATCCTGCGTGGCGAGCTCCTTGCGGGCGTAGACGCTCTTGTCTTCCAGCGCCGTGCGCACCGCGTGCAGACTGCGGATGATGTGGTCTTACGGAATCTCGAAGTAGTTTCGACCACATACCGTGGCGTCAAGCCCTCTGCAAGCGTGTCTCTCGACGCAGCACGAGAGCAAGTCCACCTTGTTTCGCCGCGATGTGGTTCTTGGCGTCAAATGCGTTACGTTGTTCTACTTCCATTCTCCTCTGCAATCCTCGGAACTTCAATTGTAGTCGATTACGTCATAGATTCATGGCAACGAGGCTCTACAGCACAACATCATTAAAGAAACCCTTGTTTATTGTTTTTCTGTCAAAAACTTGCTGGCTGAACCTCCTGAAGGACTCCATGTCAACGGCAGTCATGAAACATGGTGCAACATACGCCCGGCAAGATCCTATTTCTGCAAACGGCAACCTTTCATGACGTCGAGCCCGTAGTCGACGATGCTGATGCGTTTTCCGTCAGACTTGCAGACGAGATGGACGCAGCGGCAGAGAGGAGCGAGCAGCATCTGATGTGCGAACGCCTCCATGCAGACACCTTTCGTCCCACACCACTTGCGCACACCGTCCGTTTGGGGTAGACGGCTGCATCCGATTGGGGCGTCCCGCCGTCCGGATGACGCGCGGGGCTGAGAGTGGACCCATGGAACCTGATGCGGGTAATGCCGCCGTAGGGAATCGGAAACGGACAGTCGTCCAGTGGACGCACTGTCGCGACGCTGTACGCTGTCTGTGCATGCGGTTGCGTCGTATCCTTCCGTCCATGGATTCCTATCCGGAATCCTTCCACACGCTCTGCTGCTCTCACGCGCGCCTTGCTGTGGTCGCGCACCCTGTCGGAGAGTCCATCCACTTGTTTTCAGGAGGTCTCTCATGACGCAACCGCTTGACGAAATCATCATCACCGAGGCCATTGCTGACGGCTACTTCGCCAAGTTCAAGCGCTGTCTGGACGTGGACGTGGCCATCGTGGGCGGCGGGCCATCCGGCCTTACCGCAGCGCGCATCCTCGCGGAGAAAGGCCGCCGCGTCGCCCTGTTCGAACGCAAGCTCTCGCTGGGCGGCGGCATGTGGGGCGGCGGCATGACGTGGAACATCCTCGTGGTGCAGACACAGTCCAAACATGTGCTGGAGGCGGCGGGCGTGGCGTTGACCGAGCACAAGCCCGGCTACTGGACCGCGGACGCCGTGGCCGCCACCACCTCACTGGCTGCGGCGGCCTGCAACGCCGGCGCGGACGTCTTCAACTGCATGAGCGTGGAAGACGTGGTGCTGCGCGAAGAAGACGGCCAACTGCGCGTGACAGGCTTGGTCATCAACGCTTCCCCGGTGGAGATGGCCGGCCTGCATGTGGATCCCGTGACCATCGCCTGCCGCTACGTCATCGAGGCGACAGGCCACGACGTGGAGACGCTGCACAAGCTCACCCGCAAGAACGACGTGCGTTTGGCCACGCCATCCGGCGGCATCGAGGGTGAGAAATCCCTCTGGGCCGACCGCGCGGAGACCACCACGCCCGAGAACACGCGTGAAGTCTTCCCCGGCGTGTACGTGGCCGGCATGGCCGCCAATGCGACATTCGGCGGGTATCGGATGGGTCCCGTGTTCGGCGGCATGCTGCTTTCCGGCGAAAAGGTCGCACATGAAATAGACCAGCGCCTGGGCTAAAGAGATCGCGGCCTTTCCGTTATGGTGGAAAGGCCGCATCACGACAACCGTTTTGTCAGTGTCGCTTGCTCCAGGAACAGGCATCCCTGGCGTGGCCCGAACACGCGGCTGCTCGCCCACAGGTGGCCGCCTGTCTGACAGGAACATCCATCGCAACAGGCTGATTGCGGCGAACGCGGGTAAGCGCGGACTCGACTCGACAGAACGTGGTCGAGGCGACAGGAGACGTCCATACGACAGCGGCAAGACGCTTGTTGAGACAGCGGCGCCGTTTGCCGGACTCGCGCCTGTGGTCTAAGGCGTGCGCTCGGCGAGAAACGACTCCAGCGCGTCGCGATGCAAGGGAAACGCCATGTCCTCGGGCGGCGCGGTCGCAAGGATTCGCTCCGAGGCTTCCTGCCGCGGCGTGAACGTGGGCAGCTCGGCCGCCCGCATGGCCGCCGCGACCCCAAAGACCAGCAAGACGCCATCCGGAGCACTGCGCACCGTAAACCCTTCGATCATCACGGGATTGATGATGATTCCCGTCTCCTCGAAAACCTCGCGCGAACCGGCCTCCTGCCACGTTTCGTCCACCTCGATGTAGCCGCCGGGCAGGGCCCATCTGCCGCGCCCTGGCCCGAGTCCTCGCCGAATAAGCACGACGCCACGGTCCGTGGGCACGATGACCACTGCCACGGGCAACGGGTTCCGATAGGTGACGGCGCCGCATTGAGCGCAGGTTCTCGGCCATGTTTGATGCAGAGCGAAAGGCGCGCCGCAATTGGAGCAATGTGAGTTATCCGCACGCATGGTTCGTCTCTCGAAGCGAGGTCAAATGCAGCATCAGAACTCTTCCACTTCAATGGTCCCTGGCGCGAGATCAAAGATTTCAGAATGTATCTCGAGATCGAACCATTGCTTCAGGAGCGTTCTGTTCTTGTTCTTGGGCCACAAGTCCTCGCGCCTGTCCCATGAATCGCACACAAATTTGATGATGAACTTGCTTTGCTTCAAGACATATTCTTGTGCTTGTTCGACCGTATCATACTCCGGAACAAGGAATGTGAAGCATTCATCGTTGCGCGCATCATTCAGTGACGGAATCAATGCAGGCTCCATGTCTGGCAATGAGGCCATCCAGTCCAGGAAACCTTGTTTCGGCTTGAGCACCACTATTGTTCTGTTGATCATCTTCACGCTGTACTTCCCTATTTCAAAGAATAAATGCGTGGAGCAACGTCTGCGCGCCGTCTCGTCTTAATCATGATGCTGCAGGGTGCTTGACGAATGTCCCAGCGTCGAGCTCCCGGAACGCCGCGTCCAGCTCCTCTTGCGTATTCATGACGATGGGTCCACGCCACGCGATGGGCTCGCCCAGGGGTTTCCCCGTGCAGAGCAGGAAGCGCAGGGGCTCCCCGCCGCCGGTTACGGCCAGTTCGTCGCCGTCCTCGAAGAGCACGAGCGCGCCGTCCGCCACGGGCGTCCCGTTCACCAGCCCCGCGCCGCCCGTGACGTACACGAACGCGGTGTGGCCCTGCGTGGTCGGGTGGATGAACTCCACACCCGCCGGGACCGTGCATTCCATATATTCCGGCTTGATGGCGACATCGTCCACCGGCCCGGCGACGCCCTCCACAACGCCGGCGATGACCTTGACCATGGTCCCTTCCGGCAGCGTCACCACCGGAATTTCCTCAGCGGTAACGCCTTGATAGCGCGGCGCCGTCAGCTTGTCCCTGGCCGGCAGGTTGGCCCAGAGCTGGAAGCCGTGCATGGCGCCGTGGGCGTCACCCTTGGGCATTTCCTGATGGAGGACGCCGCCGCCGGCGGTCATCCACTGCACGTCGCCCGCGCCGATCACGCCCGCGTTGCCCAGACTGTCGCCGTGCTCCACGTCGCCGCGGGTCACGTAGGTGATGGTCTCAATGCCCCGGTGCGGATGCCAGGGGAAGCCGCGGATGAAGTCCTCGGGCGTGTCGCTGCGGAAGTCGTCGAGCATGAGGAAGGGGTCGAAGAGCGACGTTTCGTAATAGCCGAAGAGCCGGCGCAGCTTGACGCCCGCGCCCTCGGTCACGGGTTCGCCTTTGAAGATGTGTTTGATGGCGCGTCGCATGATGTCTCCTTGTGGGCGCAGGTTGGGCCGCTTTCGGGTTCAGCGCGGGGCGGCGCCGGGCGTGTCGACCCTGGAAGGTTGTTCGGTCTGGCCGGAGTCTTTCTCGTCTACGATTTGACAGTATCCGTTGCCTTCGCCCCTGATCGAATACGATACGCTGTATGCCCCGTCCGTCCTGCTGACGGATACTGTGATCCCGTCGCGTTTCGCCTCGAAATAGTTGGCATTGAATACCTTGACGCTCGCCTCTTCCCCATTGATGAGGGCTGGGCCTCCTTGGGTGGACTGAAAGCTGACGCCGGTCGGACAGGAGGCGGTCAGTTGGGGGATGCTCTCCATTCCGGAGCTTGAAGCGTAAACGAGGCTGGCGCCGAAAAAGGGAGCCTGCGCTGCAGCCAATCCGACAGGCAGAAGCAAGAGAGATGCGACAACGATGTTCCAAGGGATTCGTGCATTTACAGCCATGAGTATCTCCTGGCTTGTGGCGGGGGCGACCTTGGTTGGAATATGTCAGGGTCTCGCTTGAGCGAAGACACCCTCAACAACAAATATTCAGCAACACTGGAACAATGGCCTTTACCTGACGGTTGACGGTCGTCTCAACATGGCGGGGGGCTTTGTCTGAAAGGAACGTGGCGGCGCACTCTTCACGCGCCTTGGCCGATGGGGACTTCAGGAACCAGCCCGACGCAAGCCGTGAATCCTCGTCTTCGTGACGAGACTTGAAACGCCAGAGCCTGCCCCCACCGGGGGCGACTTCCAGGGAGAGCCCATCCTGGTCGTGCAGGCGCTACACTTTCTCTCGGGCCTAGGCGTTCCGGGCCTTTACGTCTGTCAGGGGCATGGCGGCGGTCCTTCCGGGCTGCGCTTGGGGGTCTCGCCCAGCGACGCCCGGGGAACGCTCTTCCGCATATGCCCCCGCATGCCTTTGCTGTCAACGGACGCAGGAAGACGCGCTCACCCCTTCGCAGGAAGCGTAAGCGCTTGATTTTCTGTCGATTCTGAAAGAAGAAGGACGTGGTCGGAAGGAAATATGGC
>CAYVWB010000007.1:0-91995 GCA_964455395.1 uncultured Desulfovibrionaceae bacterium | reverse complement strand
ACTCCACCTGCTCGCCATGGCGTTCAACATCAAGAAGGCGGTGCTTCTGGCGCGCCTAGTGGAGAGGTGCGCCCGAAATCCGGCGTTCTGGCTCGAAAACGATGCCGGAAGGACCGGCTGCGGGCTGAAAGGGGGACTGATCCAGGTGAGATTTCAGGTGGAAGTGGGGGCAGAAGGCTCGGCATGACGCCGAGAGGAAGTGTTCCCGGCGAAATGACGCCGCGCGAGGGAGCGCGTCCGCTCGTTTCGAAGCAGGGAGTGGCCCCGGGGTGAAGCCGAAGGCGAAGGACGGCATTGCCGGGCGATGACGTCGTGATGTGTGCTTCGCGCACACGCGTATTGTCGTTTGTTTCTTGCTGGGTGTCAAAGACAGTCATTAGACGCGCCGGGATGCGAGGCGTGGCGGGTCGAACGCGTGTGGGCGCAGGGCTACTCGAAGGGATTCTCCGTGGGCGTGATGGGCGCGCCGCGTTCCGTGAGCGGGATGTAGTCGCGCTTGGTCGGCCCGGTGTAAACCTGTCGGGGCCGGTGGATCTTCATGGGTTGGCGGTACTCCTCGTACCAGTGGGCTATCCAGCCGGGCATGCGGCCCATGGCGAACATGACGGGGAACATGTTCACGGGGATGTCCAGCGCGCGCAGGATGATGCCGGAGTAGAAGTCCACGTTGGGGTACAGTTTGCGCTCAATGAAATACTCGTCCGCCAAAGCGCACTCGGCGAGCTCCTGGGCGATGGAGAGCAGCTCGTCGTCGGTCTGGCCCATGTTCAGCAAGAGCTCGTCCGCAGCGCTTTTCAGGATGCGCGCGCGGGGGTCGAAGTTCTTGTAGATGCGGTGCCCGAAACCCATCAACCGGAACTGCTTGCTCTTCACTTTCTCCAGATACTCCTTGACGGGGATCTGCTCGTCGCGGATCTGACGCAGCATGTGCACCACCGCAGCGTTGGCTCCCCCGTGCAGCCGGCCCCACAAGGCGCAGATGCCCGAAGAGACCGACGCGAACAGGTTGGCCTGGGTGGAGCCCACCATGCGCACCGTGGAAGTGGAGCAGTTCTGTTCGTGGTCCGCGTGGACCATGAGGAAAAGCGAGAGCGCGCGCACGGCGCCCAGCGGCGGCTCGTAGATCTTGTACGGCACGCTGAACATCATGTGCAGGAAGTTGGCGCAGTAGCTCTTGTTCGGGTTGGGATACATGAACGGCCGGCCTTGGGACTTGCGGTACGCGAAGGCCGCGATAGTGCGCACTTTCGAGATGATCTTGGCGCAGGCGCGGCGGAAATGCTCCTCGTCCTCGAATTCGTAGAGGTCCGGGTGGTAGCTGCCCAGGGAGTTGATGACCGCGGAAAGGATGGCCATGGGCTCGCCGTTGGGCGGAAAGCCGTCGAAGTGGTGCAGCAGGTCTTCGTGAAGGAGCTCCTGCTCGCGCAGCATGTTGCGGAAGTGGTCCAGCTCGTCGGCGTGGGGCAGTTTTCCGAAAATGAGCAGCATGACCAGCTCCACGAAGGAGCTCTGCTCGCAGATCTGTTCCACGGGGTAGCCCCGGTGACGCAAGATGGCGTTTTCCCCGTCCACGAACGTGATGGCGCTACGGCAGGAGCCAGTGTTCGCGTAGCCGGGGTCCAACGTGATGAGGCCGGACTGCTGGCGCAGGGAGGAGATGTCCACGGCGATCTCGTTCTCCGAGCCGCGCAGCACCGGCAGCTCCCAGCTTTGGTCGCCGAAGGTGATGGTGGCGGTGGCGGGGATGTCCAGAGCCGTGGCGTCGTCGCCGGGTGGCACGTCGTGCGTGGGGGATTTGGTCATGCGTCGAACTCCGTCGTTGTATCGGGATACACGGTCCGCCGAAGAGCGCGCGCCGGCCTTGATGGAAAGCCGCAACCGCGCACGCCTGGACGGCGCTGGATGAGATCAGGAATCCGGCGGCGGCCGGAAGGAAGCCCGCGGCTGCGCTGGAATTCGGAAGAGGATGGCGGCGGCGTTCCCATGAGAACGGCCTCGCGCGCGCCGCGAAGGAAAAACAAGCGAATCACATGTGCAGTACGCGAGGGAAGGGCGTTTGTCCAGATGCGGGATCTTTCGATCGCTCCATGCAGCGTCCGCCTTCAAGCCGGGATCAAAGCCGTTTGCTTGTTCGCGGGGGGAGAATGGGGTATGGTCGCGCCATGGAACCACTCCCCATGGCGCAAGCGCCCCGCATCGACACGATCTTTTTCGACTTCGGCGGCGTCATCGCTGACGAAGGCTTCATGCATGGCCTGAAAACCATGGCTCGCGAGCAGGGGCTGGACCCGGAAGCCGCCTTCGCCGAAGCCGTGGAAGTGATGTACGGCTGTGGGTATCTGGTGGGCACGGCCCCTGAGGACGCCTTCTGGGACGGCCTCGCCGAGCGCGCCGGTCTCGCTGGCGATCGGGAAGCCATGCGCGCGCGCATCCTGGACGGCTTCGTCATCCGGCCGCGGGTGCTGGAGCTGGCCACGCTTCTGGCTGCGGACGGCAAACGCGTCGCCATCCTCAGCGACCAGACCGACTGGCTGGACCTGCTGGAAGCCCGTCATGGCTTCTTCCACTACTTCGACGAGGTCTTCAACTCCTACCACGCCGGCCACTCCAAGCGGGAGGCCGCGTTCTTCCATCTCGCGCTGGAGACCATGGGAACCGAGGCCCCACGCGCGCTCTTCATCGACGACTCTTCCCGGCATGTCCCCTTCGCGCAAGAGCTGGGCCTGCACGCCATCCATTTCGAGACGCTCCCCCAGGTGGAGCGCGATATGGGCGCGCTGCTGCCGGAACTCAAGCCCATGCTCTTCACTAGCGAGGCTGCGTGGACCAAGGCGCCCCACGGCGGGGCGTAGCGCGCTGCCACCTCGCGCCCTGGTGCGCGTCGCCTCCGCAGATTCATGAAGCATGGACAAATGAACAGGTCGCCATGCGTTCATGTGAGTGCGTCGCCTGACCGGATCAGTCCGGCCTTGCAGTCCTGCCCGACGCATGTCTCATTCTGAACGCGGCGTATCCTGAACGCGACTTGCCGGATGCGACTTGCCGGACGTGGTCGCGCCACGCCGGCAAGGGGACGGTGGTCTCGGGGGGGGACGCCACAGCATGAAGCAGCGGCCGTATGGCTCAGTCCCGCACGGTCACCACGGTGTCGGCGACAAGTGAGCCGCCTTCGAGGAAGTCCTGGTTCATGCGGCCGGTGACGACCACCGTGCCGCCGGGGAGGATCTTCTGAAAGCCTTCGTCATCCGGGGGGTTGTGGGGCATGGCGTCCACTTCCACGCGGAGCTCGCGCGCGCCTGTCTGCAGGATGAACTCCTCGTAGTCGGGCACGGCGGTCACCACGTCTAGGACGCTCACTTGGGAGACCACCACTGGCAGCGTCCACGTCACTGTCACGTCCTCCTCGTCCCCGGCGCTGGCGTGGAAGGTGGTGTTGATTGTTTCGACATGGACGCTGGACGCCTCGATGGCGCGGCTCATCGAGGATGATGCAGGCATGGGCCGAGCAGCGCGGCATGCACGGCGGCGGGTTGACAGGAACCGCAGGCCCGGCTAAAGTGCGCCGTCATGCCGTACGCCGCACACGCCATCTGCGTCCCCACGCACGCCCGGGCCGGGCGGGATTCCCAAGCCAACGGCCTTCCCCTGCTCCTAGGGGGCTGACCTCGTCACGTCCCCACACCTCCTCTTCCCCATCTTTCGGGCGGCCTTCGCCCCATCGTCCCTGCAGCACACGGCAGCCGTCCGCGTCCTTCGGAGCCGCGCCAGCATTCCCCACGCGCACCCCGAGGCCCCGGAAGGGCGCTTACCGTGACTTTGTCGCCATTCAGCCATATGGGAGGACGCCATGGCGAACGAACGCGTCTTGATTTTCGACACCACCTTGCGTGACGGGGAGCAGTCCCCGGGCGCCACCATGAACCTTCAGGAAAAGCTCCGTCTGGCCAAGCAGTTGGAGCACCTCGGCGTGGATATCATCGAAGCGGGTTTTCCCGCCGCCAGTCAGGGTGATTTCGAGGCCGTGCAGGCCATCGCTCGCAGCGTGCAGTGCCAGGTGGCCGGGCTGTGCCGCGCCACCCCGGCGGACATCGACCGCGCGTGGGACGCCATCAAGGACGCCGCCCAGCCGCGCATCCATACCTTCCTCGCCACATCGCCGTTACACATGGAGCACAAGCTGGGCAAAACGCCCGAGCAGGTGCTCGAGATGATAACCACGGCGGTGACGCACGCGCGCGGCTATACGGCGAACGTGGAATTCTCGGCCGAGGACGCCTCCCGCAGCGAGCGCGACTTCCTGGCCAAGGCCGTGGAGGCCGCCATCGCGGCCGGCGCTTCCACCATCAACATCCCGGATACGGTGGGCTACGCCGTGCCCGAGGAATACGCCGACTTGATCCGCTTCCTGATTCGAACCGTGCCCAACGCGGAAAAGGCCGTTTTCAGCGTGCATTGCCATAACGACCTGGGTCTGGCCGTGGCCAACAGCCTGGCCGCCGTGGCTGCCGGCGCGCGCCAGGTGGAAGGGACCCTCTCCGGCATCGGGGAGCGAGCAGGCAACGCCGCCATCGAGGAAGTGGTGATGGCGCTGCAGACCCGCGAGCCCTATTTCAAGCTCTCGACCAACGTGAAGTCGGAGCAGCTCTTTCCCTCCTGTCGGCTGCTTTCGTTGATTATCGGGCAAGCCATCCCGCCGTACAAGGCCATCGTCGGGGCCAACGCCTTCGCCCACGAATCCGGCATCCATCAGCACGGCATGCTCAAGGACCGCCGGACGTACGAGATCATGACGCCGCAGTCCGTGGGTCGCGAGAAAACCGAACTGGTGCTGGGCAAGCACTCCGGTCGTCACGCCATGAAGAACAAGCTGGAGGAGTTGGGGTTCGCGCTGGATGACAGCGCCATGACCACGGTTTTCCAAGCCGTGAAGTCCTTGGCGGACAAGAAGGAACGCATCTACGACGAAGACATCGAAGCCGTGGTGCTGGAGCACGTCTACCGCATCCCGGACAAATACGAGCTGACGAACCTCTCCGTGCTCGCCGGAACCATTCCGCCTTCGGCGGCGGTGGTCATGAACGTGGATGGCGACGAACGCCGCGAAGCCGCTTTCGGGGTGGGCCCGGTGGACGCTGCATTCAACGCCATCAATCACGTGGCTGGCAGGCAGCCGGAGCTGCTCAGCTATACCGTCAACGCCATCACCGGGGGGACCGACGCTCAAGGCGAAGTGACCGTGCGCATCCGCGAACACGGCTGCAACGCCGTGGGCCGCGGCTCGGACCCCGACATCATCGTGGCCACGGTCAAGGCGTACCTCAACGCCATGAACCGCCTGGCCAAGAAGGAAGGAGAGAAGGAATGCCCCGTACGTTGACCGAAAAACTCCTCGCCATGCATTGCGTGGGCGGCGAGGTGGAAGTGGGCGCCATCGCCCAGTGTCGGGTGGACCTCGTGCTCGCCAACGACATCACCGCGCCCCTGGCCGTGAAGAGCTTCAAGGCCATGGGCGCCGACAAGGTCTTCGACCCGGCCAAGGTCGCCCTCGTCATGGACCACTTCACCCCCAACAGGGACATCGCCTCGGCAGAGCAGGTGCGCCTGGTGCGGGAGTTCGCCAAGGAAATGGGCGTCGTCCACTATTACGAAGGCGGGGACTGCGGCGTGGAGCACGCGCTGTTGCCGGAGCTCGGCTTGGTGGGCCCCGGGGACGTGGTCATCGGCGCGGACAGTCATACCTGCACCTACGGCGCGTTGGGCGCCTTCGCCACGGGCATGGGCTCCACGGACATCGCCGCCGCCATGGTTCTGGGGGAGACGTGGTTCAAGGTCCCGCCGGCCATCCGCGTCACCTACACCGGGACGATGGACCGCTGGCTCTCCGCCAAGGACCTCATCCTCCACCTCATCGGACAGATCGGCGTGGCCGGCGCACGGTACCGCGCGCTGGAATTCGATGGTCCCGTCATCGAAGGGCTCTCCGTGGAAGGCCGCATGACCATGGCGAACATGGCCATCGAAGCCGGCGGCAAGGCCGGTCTCTTTGCAGCGGACGAGAAGACCGTGGCCTACTGCCAGGAGCACGGCCGCGCTCACAGCGAACCCATCAGCGCGGACGCCGGGGCGACGTACGAACGCGAGCTCGCTTTCGACGTCACGGGGATGGCCCCCCAAGTGGCCCTGCCGCATCTGCCGGACAACGTGACGTCCGTGGACGAAGCCGGCCCCTTGCGTGTGGACCAAGTCGTCATCGGGTCCTGCACCAACGGCCGTATCGAGGACCTGCGTGAAGCCGCCGCCGTGCTCCAGGGCCGCAAAGCCGCCAAATCCACCCGGACCATCATCCTGCCGGCCACCCCGGCCATCTGGAAGCAAGCCATGGACGAAGGCTTGATGACCACCTTCATGGAAGCCGGCTGCATCGTGGGTCCGCCTACCTGCGGGCCGTGCCTGGGCGGCCATATGGGCATCCTCGCTTCCGGCGAACGCGCCGTGGCCACCACCAACCGCAACTTCAAGGGCCGCATGGGCCATCTGGAAAGCGAAGTGGTGCTGGCCAGCCCCGCCGTGGCCGCCGCCGCCGCCATCGCCGGCGAACTCATCCACCCGGCCAAGGTGTAAGGATGCTGGCGGCGACGATTCGTGCAAGGGGGAGCCACGCTGCGGCGTGTTCCCCCACGTGTGCGACGCGTTCCCGGAACAGCGCGCGACAGCAAGGCCGCCGCCAGCCGGCGCAACAGGGGCGTGCGATTCATCGACGCGCTTCCCTCTAGAGCAAAGGAGCACTCCATGTTCAAAGGCAAAGCCCACACCGTGGGCGACCACATCGATACGGACGCCATCATCCCGGCCACCTACCTCGTCACGGCCGATCCCTTCGAGCTGGGCAAGCACTGCATGGCCGGCATGGATCCCGAATGGGTGAACCGCGTGGCCGAAGGCGACATCATCGTCGCCGGCGAGAACTTCGGCTGCGGCTCCTCGCGGGAGCACGCGCCCCTGGCCATTCTCGGCGCCGGAGTGAAAGTCGTCGTCGCCAAGAGCTTCGCGCGCATCTTCTACCGCAACGGCTTCAACATGGGCCTCATGCTGCTGGAAGTGGGCGACGCAGCCGACCACATCGACGACGGCGACATGCTGGAGATCGATCCCGAGGACGGGACCATCACCAACGTCACCAAGGGCCAGGCCATCGAATTCCGCCCCGTGCCCGCCTTCATGCAGGAGATTCTCGACAAGGGCGGTCTCGTGGGCTACGTCCGCGAACGGCTCGAACACGCATAACGCCGCACGCCATGCCAGCCGCCGGGCGCGCACTCCGCAAAGCTAGCCGCCCGGCGGGCGCCAAGCGCACCCTGAAGACACGGATGGTTGACCCCCAACGAGACGCGGTCCCTCGTCAACCTGTTCGACAACCCCCCCCGGCGCCATGCACGCGCATCCGCGCCGCCAAGACAAGGAGTCCCCATGCGCATCGCACTGTGCGTCATTCCCGGCGACGGCATCGGTCCGGAGATCGTCTCGCAGGCCATCAAAGTTCTGGACAAGACCGCCGCCGCCTTCGGCCACCAGGTCGACTACACGGAAGCCCTGCTGGGCGGCGCCGCCATCGACGCCACCGGCGGCCCCCTGCCGGACGACACCATCAAAGCCGCCAACGAATCCCACGCCGTGCTGCTGGGCGCCGTGGGCGGACCACAGTGGGACGAACTGGACAAGGCCATCCGCCCGGAGCGTGGCCTCCTCGGCATCCGCAAAGAACTGGATCTTTTCGCGAACCTGCGGCCGGCCACACTCTTTCCGGAACTCGCCGCGGCGTCCTTCCTCCGGCCGGACATCACCGCCAAAGGGCTGGACGTGCTCGTCATCCGGGAGCTCACCAGCGGCATCTACTTCGGCGAACCCAAAGGCGTCGTCGCCGAGAATGGCGAACGCCGCGGGTTCAACACCATGGAATACCGGGAGTCTGAAATCCGCCGCATCGCCAAAGTGGCCTTCGCCGCCGCCATGAAGCGGGGCAAGCGCGTCACCAGCGTGGACAAAGCCAACGTCCTGGAAGTCTCCCAGCTATGGCGCGAAGTGGTCACCGAGACGGCCAAGCTCTACCCGGAGATCGAGCTGGACCACATGTACGTGGACAACGCCGCCATGCAGCTCGTGCGCGACCCCTCCCAGTTCGATGTCATCGTCACCGGCAACCTCTTCGGGGATATCCTCTCGGACGAAGCCGCAGCCATCACGGGGTCCCTGGGCATGCTGCCCTCCGCCTCCCTCGGCGCGGACGGCCCCGGCCTTTTCGAGCCTATCCACGGCTCCGCGCCGGACATCGCCGGCCAGGACAAAGCCAACCCCTTGGCCACCATCCTCTCCGTGGCCATGCTGCTGCGTCACGCCGTGGACTTGACAGCGGAAGCCGAAGCCATCGAAAACGCAGTGCAGAAGACGCTGCAGGACGGCTACCGCACCGGCGACATCATGCAGGAGGGCGCCACGCTGGTGGGCTGCGCCGCCATGGGCGACCTCGTCGTCGAGCGGTTGTAGCCGCCGAAGCGACTCCGCCGACAGCTGCGGACCAACGCCGCGACTGCCCGTGGGACCCCGACCGCCCCGAACAGGTTGGCCGGCCCGAATGCGCTGAACGCCCCGAGCACGCTGGGGCAGGGCGCGCATGGTTCGCGCAGAAACCGGGCCCCTCGGCGCATGGCGGCGTCCTTTGCAATCGTCATGGCGGAGGCCGCCCCACTGAAGCGGCGCGGCCTGCATGATAGGCATGACTTGCATGATCGGCGCGGCAGGCGGCGTCGGCGAGCGTCGTGACGGGCGGCTCGAAGCGCGTCCTCGAACCGTGTCCTCGAACCGGCTCCCCAGGGAGCTTCTCTTCAACGCGACCGTGCGGCGGCGGCGGTGTCTCCTGATGACACGGTCGACGCCGCGTCCGGTCCACGCCTTCCTTTCCCCATGAGCATCATCATCGACAATCTCTGCAAGGCGTACGGCGGCCGCGACCTCTTCCGCGACTTCTCCCTGGAGGTGGCGGACGGCTCGCGCCTGGCTGTGGCGGGTCCCAACGGCGCAGGCAAGTCCACCCTGCTGCGCATGATCGCCGGCGTCACCCAGCCGGATTCGGGCCGTGTCATTCTGCCCAAGGGCGCCCGGGTGGGGTACGTGGCGCAGGAATTGGACGCCGAGACCCTGCGCAAACCTCTGGTGGAGTTCGTCATGGAGGTGTTGCCCTCCTGGAGCGAGTTCTGGGAGGAGTGGGAAGCCGCCCACGAACGCGGCGACGAAGCCGCCTGCGCGCGCTTGGCGGCCACCCAGGCGGAGATGGAGGCCCGCTACGGGTATCATCCCGAACACCGCGCCCACGCCGTGCTCTCCGGTTTGGGGTTCGACACGGCCGTCCACGAGCGTCCCTTGCAGGATTTCTCCGGCGGCTGGCGGGAACGCGCCAAGCTGGCGCGGGTGCTCACCGCCGGCGCAGATCTCCTTATCCTGGACGAGCCCACCAACCATTTGGATCTGGAAGCCGTGGAGTGGCTGGAGCAGTTTCTGAAGGAGTACGAGGGCGTGCTCATCTTCGTGGCGCACGACCGCGTCTTTCTGGACAATATCGGCACCCACGTGCTCTTTCTGGGAGGCTCCAGGCCTCTGGTGCGGCCGGGCGTCTTCTCCGACTTCGAAGCGTGGCTGGAGGAGGTGGAAGCCCAGCGCGCCCGCGAGGCCAAGAAGCTCTCCGAAGAGATCGAACGCAAGATGAAGTTCGTGGAGCGGTTCAAAGCCAAGGCCACCAAGGCGCGGCAAGCCGGCAGCCGGCAGAAGCAGGTGGAGCGGCTGGAGAAGGAGCTGGAGGGCAAGCGCCCCGAGGCCAAGCGCAAGACCCTGAATTTCCGTTGGCCCGAGGCTCCGCCGGCGGATCGCGTGGTGTGTCACGCCATGGACCTGGCCATGGCCTATCCAGGCAAACCCCCGGTGTGGACGGACGTGGATTTCGTGCTCTACAAAGGGATGCGTGTGGCCATTGGCGGCGTCAACGGCTCGGGCAAGTCCACCTTGCTCAAATGCATCGCCGGGGACCTCGCGCCCACGAAAGGCGTCATCGAGCTGGGCTCCAAGACGCGCCTGGGTTACTTCAGCCAGCATCAGCACGAGAAACTCGATCCGGGCCGCACCGTCATCGCGGAAATCCGCCGCCTCGCCGATCCCCGCACCACCGAAGAGGAGCTCATGAGCGTGCTGGGCCTCTTCCTGCTGGGGCAGCAGTACCACGACCGCGAGGTAGGCTCCCTCTCCGGGGGGGAGAAGAATCGCCTGGTGTTGGCGAGCCTCTTCCTGGCGCGGGTCAACTTCCTCATTCTGGACGAACCGACCAACCACCTGGACATCGAAAGCCGCGAGGCCTTGAGTCAGGCGCTGGAGCAGTTCGACGGGACCATCTTGCTGGTGGCGCACGACAGATGGCTCCTGAGCCGCGTACCCGGCCAGATATGGGCCATCGAACCGGGGCGGCCCGGCCTTGTGGTCTACGATGACGGCTTCGCCGCCTATGAGGCGGCCCGCCGCGAAGCCGCCAAAGCCATGGCGCACGAGCTGGATTCATCTCCACAAGAGCCCACCGAGGCCATGCCCCGGGCTTGCGCCGCGCCCTCCGGGAAATCCCGCCCGAAGGAAGAAGCCGCCCCCTTGCGCCTGAAGCCGGAAACCCGCGAGGAAGCCAAGGTCCGCAAACGCGAGGAAGCCGCGCGTCGCAAGGAGTTGGCCAAGCGTCTGAAACCCAAGCGTGACGCCTACGCCAAGATGGAGCAGGAGCTGGAGCGCGTGCTCACCGCCATGGGCGAAGCCGAACAAGCCCTGGCCGACCCCGCCATCTTCTCGGACCAGGCGCGCAGTGGACCGCTGCTGGCAGAATACACCCGGGCCAAGGAACGCAGCGAGGCTCTCTTCACCGCCATGGAGCACGCCGAAAAAGAGCTCCAGGCGCTTGAAGCGCAGTATGAGGGAGAGTCTTCGTGAAATTCGCAGCAGCCGTCTTCACCTCGTGAACGCGTTGCGGTATGATGGAGCGAAGGAGGCCTGGACGCCATGGCGAAAGACGATCTGGAAGTACGCAAATTCTATGTCAATGAGGACGGACTGATCGCCATCAGCTGCAACAAGTGCTATTTCGAAAAAACAGTCCATACAGAGGACATTCGCGAACTCGGCCGGCAATTCACCGTCACCTGCAAGTGCGGGGAGCAGTTCGAAGCCGTGGTGGAGCAGCGCCGCCATTATCGCAAGCCCGTGGCGCTGGACGGCGACTACTGGGATCCTCTCTCCGAAGAGAAGGACAGCATGGTGGTGGAAGACCTTTCCCTCTCCGGCATGAATTTCGTCACCGTGGCCAGCCACGGCGTCCGCTCTGGCGACAAGGTCCGGGTGCGCTTCACCTTGGACACGGCAACCCAGCCCGTCAAGGAGCGCGTCGTGAAGGTGACCAGCGTGGAGGGGCGGCGCATTCACGGGGAGTTCGAGAATCCCCGCCGTGACGCGGACCTGGGCTTCTACCTCATGCCGTGAGCCTCGCGCTCGCCGGCTGCGCCCCAATGCACCCCACAATCCCATCAGGAGAAGCCATGGACGTCACCGGCGTCACCAAGATGACAGCGCAGGAGCTCGACCAGCACCGCCAGCAAGGGCGGGCTCTCACTCTGATCCACGTGCTGCCCCGGGAAGTGTTCGAGGCGCGGCGCATTCCCGGCTCTGTCAACGCCTGCGTCTACGAGGTCACTTTTCCGGAACAGATCGCCGCCGTCGCGCCCCGACAAGACGCGCCCGTGCTGGTCTACGGCGCCGGCGAAGCTCTTCTGGACGCGCCCATGGCCGCGGAAAAGCTGACGCGCATGGGCTACCAGGACGTCGCCATGCTCGTCGGCGGCATGGACGCCTGGCGCGATGCGGGCCTCCCCCTGGAAGGGACCCGGGCCGACCGACCCGACATGCAGGAAGGCGTCTTCGAACCGTCGGACGGCGTCTTCGCCCTGCAGCCCGAAGAGAGCATGCTGGAGTGGACCGGCCGTAACGCCAACGGCCGCCACGTGGGCGCAGCGCAAGTGGTCCATGGCCGGCTCAACATCCTGGACGGCGCCATGGACGGTCGCTTCGAGGTGGACATGTCCACCATCGAGAACAAGGACCTCGTCGGCGACGAAGCCCTGCGCCAGACCCTCCACGCGCACCTCGCTTCCGACGACTTCTTCTTCACCCAGCTCTTTCCCAAAGCCGAATACATGCTGGACTCCGCCGTGATGACCGACGGCGCCGCGCCCGGCTCGCCCAATTACGAATGGCACGGCAAACTGCAGCTGCGCGGCGTCACCCGGCCGCTGAGCTTTCCCACCACCATCCGGCCGGCGCCGGGGGATTCCGAGATGGGCGTGGGCCCTGGCGTCTCCATCGAAGCCCACTTCGACCTGGACCGCACCCAGTGGGGCGCGGTGTACGGTTCCGGGAGGCTCTTCCGCCACCTGAGCTGGCACTTGGTCTACGACCTCGTCTCCTTCCAGATGCGGCTGGTGGTGCGGTAAGGCGGCTCCATTCGGGATGGGTGGGCCCGTCCTCCCCTTGCCCCGCGCGGCCAGTCGCGGTAAGGGGGCGGCATGCATCGGTACGGTCACACCGCGCGCAAGTCCGCTCCGAACCACTCCGCCACGCCGGAGGATCTGGACCAGTCCCGCTCCCGACTTGGGACGCAGGACAACGGCGGCCATTGCACGGACGACGTTGAAGACGCGAGCGCTCCCGAGCGCTTCCAGGTGACGTTGGCCGGCCTGGAGTGGACCGTGGAGCGCGAGGCGGATCTCGACGCCTTGTGGGACGCCATGTCCGCCGAGGCGCCACCCGTCCCCGACGACTACGACGATGACGACCGCTGCTGGCCCGGCTTGGCCGCCAGCTTCGAAGCCGACGAGCGGTTGCCCTATTGGACGGAGATATGGCCGTCCTCCATCCTGCTGGCGGAGTGGTGCGCAGCCCACGCCGAGGCCATTCGCGGCAAACGCGCGCTGGACCTGGGGTGCGGCCTGGGCCTGGTGGGCATGGCTGCGGCGGCGCATGGCGCCCGTGTGGTGGGCGTGGATTATGAACTGGAGGCCTTGCGGCACGCTCGGCGCATCGCCGCGCTCAATACGTCCCTGTTGGGGGAATGCGCGCCGGACTTCGTCCTCATGGACTGGCGCAGGCCCGCTTTCGCGGCAGGCCGGTTCGAGCTCGTCCTGGGCGGGGACATCATGTATGAAAGTCGCTTCGCCGCGCCCCTGGCGCTCTTCATCAAGCGCGTGCTGGCGCCGCAGGGCCGCATGCTGCTGGCGGAGCCCAGCCGCGACGTCTTCGGAACATTCCGCGTGGCGGCGCAGAACGCCGGCCTCGTCATCCGCAAACACGCCTCCCGCAGCGTGCCTGCAAGCCAGGTGCGGCCGGAGGGAGAAGCGTGCTACAAGGTCACCGTCAATCTGTGGGAGATAGCCCCGCGCTGAAGACCGCGGACGCGACCACCCCCAAGGGGAGAACCCAAATGGGCCAGACCATCCGTTTCGGCGTCTCGCTGGACTCCGAGCTGCTCGAAAAATTCGACGCCCTCTGCGACGAACGCTGCTACCAGACACGCTCCGAAGCCATCCGCGACCTCATCCGCAATACGCTGGTGCAGCAGGACTGGGAGGACTCGGACAAGGAAGTCGCCGGCGCGCTCACCCTGGTCTACGATCACCACAAGAGCGATCTCTCGCAGCGGCTCACCGCCATTCAGCACGACTTTCACGAGTCCATCATCGCCTCCATCCACGCCCACCTGGATCATGACAATTGCCTGGAGGTGCTGGTGCTCAAGGGGCCGGGCAACCGTCTGCAGGAGCTCTCCAAGCGGCTTATTTCGACCAAAGGCGTCAAGTTCGGCAAACTCAATCTCGCCACCACCGGCAAGGACCTCGTCTAGTGTGCGACAACTCGCCGCCGCATCACCCTGCGTCTTTTCCTCCCGACGCCGCCAACGCGTCAGGCGCGCTGCCCATGGAGGACGTGCAGTCCGCGCCGGCAGGCGTGCCCCTGGCCATCGACCGCGTGGGCGTCAAGAATCTGCGGCTGCCCATCGTCGTGCGGGACAAAGCCAAAGGCCGTCAGCACACCGTGGCCGAGGTGGACCTCGGCGCGGACCTCCCCGCCACGTTCAAGGGCACGCACATGAGCCGCCTGGTGGAAGCCCTGAGCGCTTTCGACGAGACCCTGGATTACGCATCCCTCAAGCGACTGCTGCAGGACATGCGGCAGCGCCTCGCCGCCGAGCGCGCCTACGTCCTTTTTCGGTTCCCCTATTTCCTGACGAAGGAAGCGCCAGCCACCCGCGCCCGCGGCATGGTGAGCGTGCAGTGTCGCTTGACCGGGGAACTGACTGCGGATGAAAAGCCCACCTTCCTGCTGGAAGTGGAGACCCCGGTGATGACCGTGTGCCCCTGCTCCCTGGCCATCTGTGCGGAGGGCGCGCATTCTCAACGCGCGTTGGTAAGGATCGCCAGTCGTTTCGAGGGTTTCGTGTGGATCGAAGAGCTTGTGGACATCGCCGAGGCCGCCGCTTCCGCACCGGTCTACAGCCTGCTCAAGCGCGAGGACGAAAAAGCCGTGACGGAACAGGCCTTCGCCAATCCCGCGTTCGTGGAGGATGTGGTGCGCGCCGCCGCTGCGGAGCTGGCGCGGCTCCCCCGGGTGCGTTGGTTCCGCGTGGAGGTGGAAAGCCTCGAATCCATCCATGAGCACAACGCTTATGCAGCCATCGAAACGGTTGTCGAACCGCCCGGAGATGGTTAATATACCTTCAGAGCAACGGATACGGCTTTTCGCTGGGGAAAGCCGAGCTCCCCTGGCCCATCACTCGAAAGCATGTCGACCCGCGCCTCGCCGCACTGGAGCGCCCCATGCCCTTCGACATCAGCGTCTCCGCCTTGAACGCCTTCGCCACGCGAACCAACGTGGCGGCGCACAACATCGCCAACGTGAACACGGATGGCTTCCAGGCCCAACGCGCCGAGCTGGAGACCATCCCCAACGACGCCGGCGTGCGCGTGGCCGGACTGACCACGGATCAGACCCCCGGCGCCCTCAAACCCGGCATGACCACCGCCGGCCATGCGACCTACGTGGCCGCCTCCAATACGGAGCTGCCGCGCGAAATGGTCTCCCTCATGACCTCCCAACGCGCCTTCGAAGCCAACGCCGCCGTCATCCGCACCCAGGACGAGATGGTGGGGACCCTGCTGGACGACCTCGCCTGATCCGGCTGCGCGCGCTTTCTCCCTGGTGACCGCGTCCCGCCGACTCGGGGACGCCCGACGCCCAGACGCCGCTGCGGGGAGCGCCCGTGCAGCGACGCCTCCTTGCGCGCCAGCTCCCCCCCCCGCGAGGCCGGGCCGACTGCCAGCGCGCGTTTTTCCGACGTCAAGAAACAAGGGGGGTTGACTTCGCGTCACTTTGTTGACAGCAAGGGGGAAAGTACGCGGAATCACGCACCCTTCCACACACACGGGACACCCATGGCCTTCGACACAGGCAACATCATCGGCGAAAGCGCTGCGCTGCAGGAAGTCTTCCGCATCCTCGCCAAGGTCGCGCCAACGGACTCCACCGTGCTGGTCACAGGCGAATCCGGCACCGGCAAAGAGCTCCTCGTGCGCGCGCTCCACGCCAACAGCCTGCGCAAGGACAAAGCCTTCGTCCCCATCAACTGCGGCGCCATCCCCAAGGAATTGCTGGAGTCCGAGCTCTTCGGGCACGAGAAAGGCGCCTTCACCCACGCCATCCGCTCCCGCGCGGGCCGCTTCGAACTCGCCGACGGCGGCGCCATTTTCCTGGACGAGATCGGGGAAATGGACCTGGCGCTCCAGGTGAAGATTCTCCGCGTGCTTCAGGAAAAGGAGTTCGAACGTGTGGGCGGCGGCTCCGTCAAACGCGTGGACGTGCGCATCATCGCCGCCACCAACCGCGACCTGGAGAAAGAGGTGGAGGCCGGTCGCTTCCGGGAAGACCTCTACTACCGGCTCAACGTCATCCCCATCCACCTGCCGCCGTTGCGTGAACGCGGCGACGACGTGTTGCTGCTCGCGCACGCCTTCCTCGCCCGGTTCTGCGAAAAGAAACAGCGCGAACTCCTGAAGCTCCACCCCAAAGCGGAGGCCATGCTGCGAGCGTACTCCTGGCCGGGCAATGTCCGCGAGCTGGAGAACTTCATGGAGCGCATGTCCATCCTCTGCGATGCGCCAGCCATCACGCCGGCCGACTTGCCGGAGAAGATCCGCACGCAGGTGGGCGAGGCGGACGCGTTGGAGGCGGCCCACGAGCAGACAGTGACAACCGGGCCCGGCGGCCAGGCCGGGTTCGTCTTCCCCCGCATCCAGGACCTCAAGGACCGCAACCATACCCTCAAGACCTTTCTGGACGACGTGGAGGAGCGCCTTCTCCAGGAGGCTCTCGAACAAGCCGACGGCGTCAAGAACCAAGCTGCGGAAATCCTCGGCATCAAGCGCACCACCCTCATCGAGAAGCTCAAGAAGAAAGGTCTGGACAAGTAGGCCGCGCCCCGGGAAAGAAGACCCGGAGGGGTGGACTTGGCGCGGATGTTGCTTAAGTGTATCGCGTGAGACACCATCGCACCGCCGGCGTCGTCCGGTCCCACATCGGCAGGAGCCTCACCGTCGTCTTGACGGCAAGTCCGCTGCTCATCGCAGCGCTGGCGTCCTTCTTGCTGACTGCAGGCGTCGCCGCGGCGGACACCGTCTACTGGGGCCGCCACCCGGACAAGGACCGCCTTGTCGTGCATTTCGACGAGACCGCCCCGGACTACCAGCTCACGCGCACCGGCGAACTGGAGATGACCCTCGTCCTGCCGGAAGGGTACTGGCGCGAGCAGGACCGCAAGCCGGAAGCCCTGCTGACGCCCACCGCACAACGCCTGGACGCCGTCACCCCTGGACGCGACGGCTTCACCGTCAGATTGAAAAATCCCGAATTCGGCTTCGTTCATTTCGTCCTCGACGAGGAAAACAAGCTCGTCATCGACATCTTCCCCGACGCCATGGGCGCGCGCTGGAGTCCTGGCGAAGACGGCGCCAAGGCTGTCAACGCCACGACCTCGCCCGAACCCGCCCAGGCCCCACCGCCTCCGGCTCCGTCCGAGCCCACGCCCGAACCCGCCCAGGCCCAACCAGCTCAGGACGAACCAGCGCCGGCGCGCCAGGACGAAGCGCCTGTGCAGGAAGCCATCGAGCAAGCCGAGGAGGACGCAGCCCTCCAGGCGAGCGAGGCCGTGATGGAGGCCACGCCCCCGACGCCCCCGATTTCCACGGAAGCCGCCAACGCGACGCCGCCCTCCACGCCCCAGGCCCAGCCCGCGGAAGCCGCCCCGCTCCAAGCGCCGGAGGCGGCGCCGCCTCAGCCGCGCCGCACCGTGCGGATGCCCATGCCGCCCCGCGACGGCGGAGTCGCCGGGGGCGTCCGCGACAACGCCCTTCCCGACGCGGAGCAGCCGGAGCCGGTAGCGCCGGCGAACCCGTCTGCCGAGCCGTCTGCGTTTCCCCAGCCAGTGACGCCGCCCGAAACGCCGCCGCCGCCACAGGGGGATGCTGTCCAGCCGCCGCCTGCCTCTCTGGACAGCCCCGGCAGGCCCGACGTGCAAACGCCCCCAGCGGCAGCTTCGTCATCCGCGTTGGACGCCCCCGCAGCGCCGACTGCGGTGCGGCGACCTGTCACTGCCTCGCCGCCTTCGCCTTCGCGGTCAATCCGGATGGCCATGCCTCGTCGTGACGGCGCGCCGGCGTCGGCCACGCCCGCCGCGTCGCCTGCTTCGGAGATGGCGGCCGCGCCAGACGCGGAGGCCACAGCGCCTTCAATCCCGCAGCCGGTGGGCGAACCCGTCGCCGCCGCGCAAGATGCTGGGGAGGAGGCGCGCGAGCAGACCGCCCAGACGACACAACCCGCGCCGGCCGTGCGTCCTTTCGACCAGCAGTCGGAGCGGCCCGCCGCTGGGGAGGCGGATGCGCCAGCCGGCGCAGACACAGATGCAGAGCCAGCCGGCGACCTTGCCGAGGGCGCGGCCCGCGTGGCCGCTGCGCGTCCCAAGGATGTCCCCGAAGGCATTATCGGCGCTGAAGCGGCTTTGGAGCAGCTCACTTTTTCGCAGAACGCCTCGGCGCAAGTCGCCGAGGATGGCGAAGCCGCCGCGCCCGTGCAGCCGCAGTTCGAATCCATCCTGCAGCGCGCCAAGATGTCGTTTCTCAACAAGGAACACGATATCGCCCGACAGCTTCTGCGCGGTCTCATCGAGCACCCCGGCATGCCCGAGGCCTTGCGCGAGGAGGCGCTCTACTATTACGCGGACACGCTCTACGCGACCCACAAGGACGACCTGCGGGAACACTACGACGACGTTGTGAGCGCGTACAAAGCCGCCATGAACTTCGATCCGGACTCGGCCAACATGCCCGGCGCGCTCTTGAAAATGGGCGTCATCAACCTCGCTGTGGGCAACCCGCGTGAAGCGGACGCGTATTTCAATCTCCTGGAGCAGAACTACCCCGGCGACGAGAACATCCCCCTCGTCCACTATTACAAGGGCGATTACTACTTCAAGAAAGGCCTCTACAAGGAAGCCGCGGACCGCTTCCAGTTCATCATCCAGAATTACCCGGACTCCCAGTTCACCCGCGAATCCGGCGTGGGCCTCGCGCGCTCGCTCCAACGGCTGGGTTTCGACGAACAAGCTGCGGACATCGTGGACTTCCTGGAGAAGCGCTATCCACGCTTCTATGTGGAATACCCCCCCTTCCTGCGGCTGGTGGGCGATGTGAGCTACAAGGCCGGCGAGTACGAAAAGGCCAAGCGCAACCTCTGGACGTTCTACAACCTCGACCCGGAAGGCGAGGAGGCGGATCTCGCTCTGGCGCGCCTCGGCGACATCTACGTCCAGGAGGACAAGCTCGACGCCGCGCGCGAAGTCTATCAGCAGACAGCGGACACCTTCCCGGACCGCGAAGGCGGTCTCATCGCCAAGATGCGTCTGGCGGAGGAGGGCATCTACGACGAACCCTCCCTGGAGGACATGTTCAGCGTCTTTGAACGGCCGTACACCTCCCGACCGGAAGCCATCTACAAGGAGATCGTCACCCACCATCCGGACAGCGGCCTCGCTCCCCTGGCGCAGCTGAAGCTCGCCATGCTGCGGCTCTACAACAACCAGGTCGCGGATGCTCTGGTGGAAGTGCGTGAGTTTCTGGACAATTATCCGCAAAGCCCCCTGATGGACCAAGCAAAGGGCGTGGCGGCGGACGCCTTCGGCCAACTGGTGGAACGCATGGTGGAGGAGGAGAACTTCGCCGGCGTGGCCCGGCTGTGGGACAGCCACCCCGCCATCCGCGCCATGAGCGAGGACCTGCGCCCCGAAACACGGCTCGCCGTGGGGCTCGGGCTGTGGAAAGCGGAGCGTCCCGAGGACGGGTGGCGGCTGGTGCAGCCTTTCCTTGTGACCCAGGGCATGCCCCAGTATTCCGAGATGGCGCTGAACCTGGCGCTCTCCATCGCCTTGGAGAACAAGTTCTGGGATCGCATCGTGGACATGCGGCCTGTGGTTGACGGCTGGGAGCTCTCCGCCGGCGCACGCGACGACTACAACTACGCTCTGGCGCTGGCCTTCGAGAACCTCGGGCAGGACGCCCAGGGCGGCGAGTTGTGGCGCGAGCTCGCCGACGAAGGCCAGCTGGACCCCACCCGCTTCGCCTATGCGCAGTATTTCATGGCGCAGAACGCCCGGCGCGAGGGCGACCTGAAGACCGCTTACGAGAAAGCGCAGTCCAGCCTCTCGCATTTTCTCGAATCCGGGCAGGACGAGGAGAAGGTCGAGGATCTGTTGACCATGCTCATCGATATCGCGGAGAACGGCGGCCGCGTGCGCGAGGCGCTCGCCTGGGCCATGGATCTGAACGAGCGCCTGCCGGAGGGCGACGCCGAGAAGCCCGCCTTGCGTTATCGCATGGCGCAACTGTACCGCAAGGCGCAGGACATGGAGCGCTGGCGCGCCATCCTCACCGATCTGAGCCAGCAAACGCCGGAAAGTCTCTACGGCCGCATGGCCGCCATGGATCTGCGCACCCAGGGCATCGAGCAGAGTCTGCAGTCCATTGCGCCCAATATCTAACGCTGCGTGGGGCGTTTGCGGCGTGCGCTCGCAGGCTGCCTCCGAGACAATGGCGCCGCCGGCGCGATCAGCCCTTTCGTCCGTCCTCTGCGCAATGTCCTCCGGGCGATTCGCTCCGGGGCAGCCTCCACGGCGCTTGGGAGCAGCCCTCGGGCGGCGCATGACGCAGGAGCCGCAGGAGGCCATTCTTCGGGCGGCCTTCCTCCCCCTTTGCCACGGTCGGGCAGGGCGTGTACCATGGAGGACAGTCCCTGCGGACGCCGCTTGCCGAGATGTCCGCTTCACGAGTTGATTCACGCATTGCGCACGAGTTTCACGACGCTGCGTCTCGGAAGGCGATGCGCGTCCCCTGGAGCGCATGGCAGCCCTTGCCAGCCCATGTCAGGAGGTACGATCATGGAGAGAAAGCCCGTCGTCGCCGGCCGATTCTACGACGCCGATCCCGCCATCCTCAGCGAACAGGTCAACGAATTCCTGGGCGCAGGCGCAGACGCCGTCCACGAGAAACGCACGTTGCTGGCCATGACCCCCCACGCCGGCTATGTCTTCTCCGGGGGGGTGGCCGGCCTCACCCTCGGCCGCGCCAATCTGGCGTCCACTGTGCTGCTGCTGGGCCCCAACCATACGGGGAACGGTCTGCCCCTGGCCGTGTGGCGCGAGGGCGTGTGGAAGCTCCCCTTGGGCGCTGTCCCCGTGGCGGAGGACTTGGCCGACGCCCTGTTGGAGCAGGAACCTCGCCTGAAGCCGGACGTGAACGCCCACTTGCAGGAGCACTCCCTGGAAGTCATCACGCCGTTTCTGCTGGTGAAGAATCCCCAGACGCGCGTGGTTCCCATCGCCGTGGCGGAACCGAGTCTCAAGACGCTCCTGAGCGTGGGCCAACGCGTGGGCGAAGCGCTCGCCGGATGGAAAGAGCCCGTCTCCATCGTGGTCAGCTCGGACATGAGCCACTACGTCAGCCACGAACGCGCCAGCGAATTGGACCACGCCGCCCTGACCCCCGTACTGCAACTCGACCCCGCCGGCCTCTACGAGACGGTGCGGAGCAAAGGCGTCTCCATGTGCGGGGTGCTGCCCATGACGCTGGGCCTCGCCGCCGCCAAGGCCATGGGCGCCGAGCACGCCGAGCTGACGCAGTACGCCACGTCCGGGGAAGTGAGCGGAGATTACAATCAGGTCGTCGGCTACGCCGGCGTGCTGGTGGAGTGACGTCTACCAGCGGCCATCTCATCACATCGCGAAGGAGGTTCTGAACCATGCCGGAATCCCCCCCCACCCCCCGCGACGCCGTGGAGCTCGTCATGCGCTACGGTCATGAAGGCGCAGCCCTGCGGGAGGCCTTTTTCGCCGAGAACGCCCAACGCCTCGTGGAGATCGGCCGGCACATGGCCATCGCCCTTGCCGAGGGCGGCAAAATACTCTATTGCGGCAACGGCGGCAGCGCTGCGGACGCGCAGCACCTCGCCGCGGAGCTCGTCAACCGCTTTCAGATGGAACGGCCGCCCCTGCCCGGCGTCGCGCTGACCACGGACACGTCCGCGCTCACGGCCATCGGCAACGACTACGGCTTCGAGCACGTGTTCCGCAAGCAAGTGCAAGCCCTGGGCAAACCCGGGGACGTGCTGGTGGTCATCACCACGTCGGGCAACAGCGAGAATCTGGTCCAAGCCTTGCGCGCCGCCGTCGAGATAGGCATGCGCCGTGTAGGCCTTGTGGGCGGGGACGGCGGCTCGGTGGCGCCGCATTGCCAGCATCTGCTCCACGTGCGCAGCCACGCCACGCCGCTGGTGCAGGAGGTGCAGATCGCCGCGGGCCACATGCTCTGCCAGATGGTGGACCACTTCCTCTTCGAGAACGTCGCGGCCATCACGCCCTTCATCGCCGCAGGGGAACTCGCCGCGCCGGAGTGAACGCGCGTCAGCCCGGGCGAAATGCGCAGCGTCGGTTGCGGGCCGCCGTCGCGCAGTGGTGAGGCCGTGACCAGGAGATCGGCCCCGTCGCGCAGCACGGAGGCGGGAAGCGCCGTGGCTGCTCTTCGTGGTTGACGGGACGCGCCGAAGCATTACACTCTCGCGACACCCACCATGCAAGGAGATGAACCCCATGCCCATTTACGAATATCAATGCAACGCCTGCTCCAAGGAATTCGAGGAGATCGTCATGCGTGAGATGACCGTGGCCTGCCCGCAATGCGGCTCAGGGGACACGCACAAACTCATCTCCAAGTGCCGCTTCAGCATGGGTGGCGACAACGGCGTGACCAAGGCGGCGCAGTGGCGGGCCATGGGCGGGCAGTCCCCTTCCAAGCCCAAGTGCGGCGGCTGCTCCGGCGGGGACTGCGCTTCCTGCTGAGGCGCACACGCCCGATACGCCGAGGGGGGGCGCCCCCGAAGCGCCACCGGTGCGCGTCCGGAGTGCTTCCGTGGGGGAGAGTCGTCACGTCAACCCGAAATCCATGATCGTCCGAGCAGGTATTCATCAAGACAGTACGCCCGTGAATCCGTACGAGCACTGCGCACGCACAGGCTTCGCTCCTGCGCACATCGAGAAAGACTTCCATGTCCACCAAGCATATCGTCATCGCCACGCGCGGCTCCAAGCTCGCGCTCTGGCAAGCCAATCACGTCAAGGCCGCCATCGAGGCGCGTCACCCCGGGACCACGGTCGAGCTCCTTGTCCTCAAGACCAAGGGCGACAAGATTCTGGACGTGCCCCTGGCCAAGGTCGGCGGCAAGGGTCTCTTCGTCAAGGAGATCGAGGACGCGCTGCTGGACGGCCGGGCCCATCTCGCCGTCCACTCCATGAAAGACGTGCCCACCGAGCTGCCTCCCGGCCTGGTGGTGGGCGTCACTCCCGAGCGTGAAGCCCCCACGGATACGTTGCTCTCCGCGCATTACGAGGGACTGGAAGCGCTCCCCGAGGGCGCCCGCGTGGGCACCTCCAGCCTGCGTCGGCAATGCCAGCTCCGCGCGCTGCGCCACGATCTGGAGATAGTCTCCTTGCGCGGCAATGTGGACACCCGCCTGGGCAAGCTGATGGCCGGGGAGTTCGACGCCATCGTCATGGCGACTTCGGGACTTGCGCGGCTGGGCCTCAGCGCGCCGCACCACGCCATCCTGGGGCCGCCGCAGTTTTTGCCCGCCGTGGCCCAAGGAGCCTTGGGCATCGAGCACCGTGAGGACGACGTCGAGACCATCGAGCTGATCCGTTTCATGCAGCACCGGGAGTCCCGCATCACCGTGGAGGCCGAGCGCGGTTTCCTCACGGGGTTGGACGGCGGCTGTCAGGTGCCCATCGCAGCGCACGCCGTGCTCCATGGCGAACGCGTCGCCCTGGAAGGCTTGGTGGCTGACGAGCAGGGCGAACGAGTGGTGCGCATGCAGACGGAAGGCGACGCCGCCGTGGCGTTCCAGCTGGGACTTGCGCTGGCGGATCGCGTGCTCGCCGCTGGCGGCAAAGCGATTCTTGACGACGTCTACGGCCGCCTCGGCGACGACTTCTGAGTCGTCGCGCCGGGGGCGCTGACGCGTTTCGGGAACAAGCGGCTGCGCGAACAGGCCTGCAGTCTGTCAGAAAAGCCAGCGCCAGAGCCAGAGGGTCGCCATGCCGGCGGCGATGGTGAAGAACATGCCCCGCGTGCGCCACGCCACCACGGCGGCAGCCACGCCGGCGGCGAGCTTGCCGTTCTCCAGGGCGGTGGCGTCGCCTTTGGTCAGCACCACGGCGGGGACCACGATGCCCGCCAGCACGGCCGCGGGGATGGGCCGCAACACGGCCATGAGCCGCGGCGATACCTTGCCCCGCACGATGGCGAAAAAGCTGAAGCGCTGCAAGAAGATGGTGAGCCCCAACACGACGACGAGGCCCCAGAATTCCGACACGGAGACTGTCACGCCTGTTCGACCTCCTTGGGACCCAGCGCGTATCCCACCGCCACGCCGAGCAAAGCTCCCACCAGGAAGCCCAGGTTCGCAGGCAGCACGTTCAACAGCGTGGTGACGCCGCCGCCCACGATGGCCGCTGCGATCATCGCTTTGTCCGTCAACACCTTGAACAACAGCGCCATGAAGGTCAGGGGCACGGCGAACTCCAGACCCGCGTCGGCCGGGGCTGCGGCGCCCAGCAGCGCGCCGGCCAGGGTGGCTGCCTGCCATGTCACATAGAGCCCGACCCCGGCGCCCAGGTAATACCACGTCTTTTCCTGGAGGGAGAGCGAGGTCGCGCGGTATTTCGCCATGGAAAGCGCGTAGGCCTGGTCCGAGAGAACGAAGGCGAGTCCCACCTTCGTCGGCAGGGAGTGGGGTGCGAAGTGTGGGGCTATGGAGGCGGAATACATTACCATCCGCATGTTGATGACGACGCCGGTGCCCGCCGCCACCAGAAAGGGCGCGCCGTCCATGAGCAGATCCAGCGAAGCGAGCTGCGCCGCCCCGCCGAAGGCGATGAGCGAGAACAGCGCCGCCGAGACGGGGCTGTAGCCGGCCTTGGCCACCATGACGCCCATGATGAGCCCGAAGGGAACCACACCGAGCAGGATGGGCGAGAGCGTCCGCACACCGGCGAGAAACATGGAGACACGTGAGGAGGACATCGGCGTTGCTTACGGCTCCTGCCGTGGCGGGTCAAGGAAGAATCGCGGTCCTTTACACGCGGCCTCCCGCCGTTCTATGCCTCGACCAGCGCGACACCGCCCCTCCCAACTCGCGAAGGACATCTGCTCATGACCAAACAATCCGCGGGTCTGCTCGTATTCCGGCGAAACGGACCCCGCTGCGCGCAGGGCCCCTGCGCCGTCCTTGGGCTGGAAATCTTTCTCGTCCACCCCGGCGGCCCCTATTTCAAACGCAAGGATGAAGGCGTCTGGTCCATCCCCAAGGGCCTCATCGATCCCGATGAGACGCCTCTGCGTACGGCGCTGCGGGAGTTCGAGGAGGAAACCTCCATGGCGCCGCCGCCGCCGTCGTTTCAGAACGTCCCCGGGGGGTACCTGCCCCTGGAGCCGGTGCGGCAGAAGAGCGGCAAGCGGGTGCGCGCGTGGGCGGTGGAGGACGCAGCTGGCGCAGTGGACGCGGCGCAGGTGGTCTCCAATACGTTCGAGCTGGAGTGGCCTCCGGGCTCGGGACGCATCACGGTGGTCCCGGAAGTGGACCGCGGCGCATGGTTCACGGCGGAAGCGGCGCGGCCTCGCATCATCGAAGCCCAATGGGGGCTGGTGGAACAGCTCGAGCGCGCTCTGCGTGACGGAGCGCGCTGAGCCAGCGCTATTCGCCGATGATCTTGACGAGTACGCGCTTTTTTCGACGGCCGTCGAATTCGCCGTAGAAGATGCGCTCCCAGACGCCGAGGTCGAGGCGGCCCTCGGTGATGGCCACGACCACTTCACGGCCCATGATCTGGCGTTTCATGTGCGCGTCGGCGTTGTCTTCCCCCACGTTGTGTCGATACCCGGAGACAGGCTCATGCGGCGCAAGCGTTTCCAGCCAGCGCTTGTAGTCGTGGTGGAGGCCGGATTCGTTGTCGTTGATGAAGACTGAGGCGGTGATATGCATGGCGTTCACCAGACACAGGCCCTCGCGGACGCCGGACTCGGCGAGGCATTCCTCCACTTGTGGGGTGATGTGGACGAAATCCATGCGCGCCGGCACATTGAACCAGAGTTCTTTGCGATATGTTTTCATGACGGTCCTTTAATGGAGTTCAAGGGGGCCCCTGATCTTGCCATGGGCTGCGTTTCAAGGCTACTATGAAACGCTGCAATGCGAAACACTTTGACCCCAGGAGATTGTATGGCTTCCTATGCCGTTATTCCTGGCCGCGCGACGATTCGCGCCGGCCTTCTCGTTTTGGCGCTGCTCGCCCTCGTAGGCGTATCCGGGTGTCTGCAGCAAGCGCCGCCGGAGCAGAAACAGCGCATCGCCACGGTCGATGAGGAGCGCGTCTACAGCGAGTCGAACCTCGGTCTCGAAGGCGTGCGCATGCTCAACGAGATGAATGACACGTTGCGCGCCGAACTCGAAGCGATGCAAGCCAAGGCGCAGGACACGGAAGACCAAGCCATGGCCGCACAGTTCCGCCAGGCCGTGCAGCAGTATCAGCAGCAGATGAACACCTTCCAGCAGGAGATGTTCGCCGCGGTGAACGCCGCCTTCGTGGAAGCGCTGGCGACGCACCGCCAGGCGCAAGGTCTGGACGTGATCCTTGAAGAAAGCGCGGTCCTCAGTTCGGACCCGGCCATCGACGCCACTAGCGCCGTCATCGACGCCATGAACGCCATGGACGTCGCCTTGCCGGCTCTGGATATTCCCCAACTCGCCGACGCGCCGACGCCCCCTGCGGACGACGCTTCCGCCGAGACCCCTGAGGACACAGGCGAGACAGCCGAGAGCGACGACGGGAACGCCACCGCGCAGTAGCCTCGACGCCTCTTCAACACGCAGGGAACCCCCCGCGGCGCTTCAGTCGGCCGCGGGGGGTTTCTTGTGATTCATGGTGGATTCAAACCCGGAAGGCGTCGCCTGGAGAGACGGATCGGATGGAAGCTGGGAGCGTTCGGGGCGCAGCCGTTTCTCGCGACCCTCCCGACCCTCTAGATCGTCGCGATCTTCGCGTCTCTCATTCCCTCGCGATCCATGGTGGGACGGCGTGTTCCCCTCTCTCGGTGTGGGTCGTCCCCAGCCTCGCGGAACAGTGAGTTCGGATGCTTTTGCATTTCGACTCGCGATATTCCGTTCGGGGGCGGGAGGACTGCGCAAAAAAAGGCGGCCCCGCGCTGGGGCCGCCTCGAGAGAGACCGGGCGCCTGCATGACCACGCAGGCGTTCCGGTTATGGGTTGAGTTTTCGCTCCTGCGGGAAGATCGGCAGGTAGCGGTAGGAGAGGCTGATGATGAGCGCGCCGTAGGCGATGACCAGGAAGGTGGGCGCCCATTCGGCTTCGTTGGGAATGTAGATCTGCCACTCTTCGAAGGGAAGCACCGGAGCAGCCAGTGCTTGCACGGTGAAGACGTAGCGGTTGATGGAGACACCGATGCAGTCGAGGATGGCTGCGGTGTAGAGCAGAGAGGGATTGTTGCGCGTCTTGGGCCACAGGAGCAGCACCATGGGCACAAGTCCGCAGAGCACGATTTCCGTAAAGAGCATCCACCGCCCGTAAACCCAGCCGTGGAAGACGTCGTCCATGGTCATGCCCACGCTCGGCAGGTAGCCCCACATCCAGCCCAAGGTGTCGAGGATCTTGAAGAACAGGTAGATGGCGAGCATCACGCCGGCGATCTTGCCCATGAGGGCCTTGACCTTGAAGTCCACGAGCTTGCGGCCGGTGGCTTTCTCGATGATCGTCGCGATGAGCATGGTGAAGACAGGACCGGACGCCACGGCGGAGAGCACGAAGAGGAAGAACGTCCAAGGCCAGATGAAGAAGCCTTCACGGAAGACGAACGGCCGGCTGAAGAGCACGCCGTACATGCCGCCCAGGGAGCCTTGGTGGAAGAAGCTCAGGAAAGCGCCAATGCCGGCGAAGAGGGGCATGATGACGTGGAAGTTGTGCGCGATGTTGTGGAGAATCCGATACTTGTTGAGCTGGCGGTTCTCCAGGATCAGCGGCACGAACTCGATGGAGAGAACGATCAGGTAGCAGCTGATGCAGAACATCACTTCCGTGAGCATGGAGTGGACGTTGGCGTGCCAGAAGCCGAACCAGGAGCGCAGCGGCTGGCCCACGTCCAACGCGAGAACGACCATCGCGCCCGAGTAGCAGATGAAGCCGATGATGACAGCGAGGTTGATGATGTTCTTGAGCGGGTCGATGTTGATGATGTAGCGCAGCAACCCGGTGAAGAACGCGCCAGCGCCGAGGGCGATGATGGCGAGGTCGAACGTGATCCAGAGGCCGAACCCGAAGTAGTTGTCGAGCGCGGTGACGCCAAGGCCTTCCCAGAAGATGATGCCCATCCAGATACCGCCCCAGAGGAGCACGAGACCGATGACGGCCATCCAGATGGAGAACTTCCAGAAGGAGCAGCGTGGGCAGCCTTCGTTGAAGAGCATGTGATCCAGCGGTTTAGCCATGTCCATGACCCCCTACGACTTCGAATTCGCCCGTCTTTTCGTCGGGCAGATAGTGATCGCCGAGACGGCGGACCCACTCGCGCCGGCTGATGTAGTAGATCTGCGGATCCATGCCCAGCCGCTCCAGCAGACGGAACGCGTACTTGCTGTGGGAGAGTTCATGCACTTTGTGCTTGGGGTTTTTCAGATCCCCGAAGATGATGGCGCCGTTGGGGCACGCTTGGGTGCACGAGGTCTGATACGCTTCCTCGGGCAGATCGTAGGGATCCTTGCCCTCCACGCGGGCTTTGTCCTTGGCCAGCATCCAGCGGTGGTGGCAGAAGTTGCACTTCTCGACCACGCCGCGGGGACGAATGGAGACGTCCGGGTTCAGGGTCTTCTCCATGCCTTCGGGCCAGACCGGGTCGAACCAGTTGAAGTAGCGCACGTGGTAAGGGCAAGCCGCCATGCAGTACCGGCAGCCGAAGCAGCGCGGGGTGACCTGGCAGATGATGCCGCCTTCCTCGTCTTTCTTGGTCACGGTGGCGGGGCACACGGGCACGCACGCCGGAGAGCCGCACTGCTGACAAGGGCGGGGCAAAAACGCCACGTCGTGGTCGGGGTAGGATTTGCCGTTGGAGAGTTTGTAGACCAGGAGCCATGTGAGAGTACGCAGCTTGTTGGTGGCGTCCGTGGTCACGGGGACGTTGTTCTCAGCTTGGCAGGCCACCATGCACGCGCCGCAGCCCGTGCACTTGTCTATGTCGATGGCCATGCCCCAGAGGATGTCGAAATGCTTCTTGGTTGCCATATCGATTCGCCTCGGACTTACAGTTTAGCGATCGACACCGTCTGGCCAGCCCATACCGAGTACTCGGATCCGGGCTCCACCGAGGCGGCGAAGAGCGTGTGAGCGTTCGCGCCTTTGTCGCGCGTAAACTCGTCGAAGGCCGTGTGGCCCAGATTCAGGGGCGCGACAACCACGTCGTTCATGACGCCTTCGTGGAGACCCACTTTGGCGGCGATCTCGCCCACAGGGCTCGTGAGCTTCACCACCGTGCCTTGCTTGGCGCCGAAACGCGCGGCGGTGGCGGCGTTCATCTGAACGTACATGTAGTCTTCGTCGAGCTCGTATTCGCGGATGGTCTTCAAGCTGAAGGGGGTCAGACCGCTTGCGGCTTGGCCGAAATTCAGCTTGGCGAGAGGGAAGACGCGCACGTCGCCGTTGGTCTTGGGAGATTCGGCGGCCATGGCTTGGCTCAGGGCGTCAGGAGCGAGGCTCAAGCCCGCAGGCGATGACGCCGTGGCCTTGACGAAGGTCTCGCCTTGCATGAGCGCCTTGAAGTCCGCGCCGAACGCGGCGGCTTTCTCCGTGAGGAGCTCCTGGTAGTCGCCATAGCCCAGGTCCGCGCCCAGCTTGCGGGAGAGTCCCAAGAGGAAGTCCCCGGGGTGCTTGGCGTCCACCAGGGTGGGCGTGAGGGGCCGCGCCAGGGCCATGAGGCTCTTGCCGTAGCCGTAAGGCGTCTCCACGTCGTCCAAGGTCTCCAGAGAGTGGGGGACAGGCAGGACGAGGTCGCTGGCGAGCGCCGTCTCCGTGAGGTAGGTGGAGAAGCACACGCTGAACCCCACGTTCTTCATGGCTTCAGCCATGTTCACGGAACCGGGCAAGGAGTAGACCGGGTTGGCTTGGTAGAGGATGAGGGCTTCAGGCGCGTCGCCCCCGGCGGCGTTGACCATGGCGGCCACGAAGTCGCCGGCCATGAGCTGCCCGCGGTCCATGGCGCCCGGGACCACCGGTTCGGGATAAGGCACGGCTTGCAGGGCGCCCAGCAGCATGTTGCAGGCGCTGCCGGCGACAAAGGCGGCGGGGGAAAGACCCGCTTCGCCTTCGGGACCGACGACGACCAGAGGCTTCTTGGCTGCAGCGAGCCCTTCGGCCAGCTTGGTCAGCTGGTCCGGCGACACGCCCGCGTCCGCCTGGACTTTCTCAGGCGTGTACTGGGCGGCGAGGACCTTGAAGTCTTCGAAGTCCGCAGCGTCGGCTGTGGCGCCTTTCTGGATGAGCAGGTTGGCGAGACCCATGGCGAGCGCGGCTTGCGCGCCGGGCTTCATGGGAACCCACATGTCGGACCCGGCGGCGGTGTTGGTCTGGAAGGCGCCGGCGTAGACGTAGGTGCTGTGTGGGGCTTCGCCGTGCGGCCGCATGGCGGCGTAGGCGACGCGGGTGGCGGCGACGGGGCCCCAGGATTCCAGGATGTCCGCGCCGATGGCGAGGACGTAGTCCGCGCCTTCAAAGTCGAAGGCGGGTTGGCCTTCGCCGCCCATGAGGCCGTTGAAAGCGACCGAGGCGGTTTGCGCAGCTTCCGGCATGGCGTAGCAGGCTTCGGAACCGAGGCCTTTGACGAAGCCGGTCAGCACGTCGTTCATGGCCCCGTTCTTGTCCCCGGAGACCATGGCGACGTCGCTGGTGTTGCCGAGTTTTTCCTGGAGGATGGCTTCCGCTTCCGCCCAGGTGATGGCGGCGTAGGCGCCGTCCGAGGAGCGGCGCAGGGGCCGGCGCACCCGTGCGGGGCTGTAGAGCATCTGCACTTCAGCTGCAGCCAGCGCAGTGAGCCCGCCGCCGGAGAGGGGCGAGTTCTCGTCGCCCAGGGAGCGCACGGGGGGGCGGTTGTGGACCATGCGGACTTTGACGCCGCAGTTGGAGGGGCACAGTTTGGAGACCGTGGCTTCGTATGTGGACTCGCCGTCCACATTGCGAGGGATCCACGGCCAGTTCTGCGTCCAGATGGAGATATCGTCGGTGAGCAGCCAGGGGACGGGCGTGAACGACGATGCGACGGCGCCGCCGACGATGAACTTGATGACATCTCTTCTATCGATACCCATTTGCTCGCCCTTCCTATTTATGGCAGCTATGGCACGATTGGCCGTAGGGAGACCCGGTGTGCTCGTAGTGCAAGGGCAGCGTGTGGCATTCCTCACACGCAGTCATTTTCATGGTGTCCTTGCTGTAGCCGGTGATCCGGTTCTCACGGTAGGGGGGAAGCCCATCCATGTTCGCCACGTCCGGGTGGCACTGGCCGCAGAGCTCCGGCTCCGTGAACTCGTGACACCGGTTGCAGCTTTCCATGCTGTGCGCCGTGTGCGTGAAGAATGCGTTGTCTGGCTGGTATTGGTAGACTTTCCAGTCCACTTCCTTGCCCAGCGCGACGTATTCCTTCACGAAGCGGACTTCTTCCTCGTCCCACCCCATGGCTTCCGAGTGGCAGTCTGCGCATTCCGCCGTGGTGGGAATGCCGTTGAAGGTTCCGTCTTCACGGAAATAGTGGCAATTCGCGCACTCCATGCCCACGGTTTCGGTGTGCGTCACGTGGCTGAACTGCAGCGGTTGCTCCACACTGGAGAACAGCATGTCAGGAAAAAACAGCCACCCCGAGATAAGAGACAGGGCAAGGCCGAAAAAGAACGGCATGGCCCCTGCAATGGAGAGCCCAGGCCGGCTTTCACCTTGCGCGTCTTTGTGCGTTGTCGGCTCCATAACCCTTCCGCCTGATTAGAGGTGTACGGTTGCTCACCTTACTTGACTCCGCGATTACTTACTCATGAGCTTTCTTCGGTGTCAAGGTGAAATCTTTCACGATCAATTCCACACGGCTTCTTCGCACTTCCCGAGGGATGGCGCAAGGTGGCCGAGTTCTTTCGTTTTTTTGTAGGGCAATAGGGCGCAAGCCCGCAGCCGAGGCCCCTGCGGACACGCTGGCTCGACCCCCCTGGTCCCGTTCATTTGTTGCGTCCGTACATATCGTCGTAGCGAATGATGTCGTCCTCCTCCAGGTAGGGGCCGCTTTGAATCTCGATGATCTCCACAGCCACTTTCCCCGGGTTGGAGAGACGGTGCACTGTCGCTTTGGGGATGTCCACGGACTGGTTCTCCACCAGGATGATTTCCTCCTCGCCCACTTGCGCTTGCGCCGTGCCTTGGATGCACACCCAGTGCTCGCTGCGATGGTGGTGCATCTGCAAGGAGAGTTTGGCCCCGGGCAATACTTCTATACGCTTGATCTTGTAGCCGAGGCCTTCCTCCAGCACAGTGTAGCTGCCCCACGGTCGGTTCACCGTGACGTGCGCTTGCACCAGCGTGGAGTTCTGCAGCTTGAGCAGTTGCACCACATCTTTGACTTTCTGCACGGCGTCCATGCTGCAGACGAGGGTTGCGTCCCCGGTTTGCACCACGATCATGTCGTCTGCGCCGATGGCCACCAGCTTGGAGCCCCGGGAGTAGAACAGGCTGCGCTTGCAGTCCACGGCCATCACGTCGCCTTGGGAGACGCAGTGGTCCTCGTCTTTCACGCCCATGCGATAGAGCGCTTCCCAGCTCCCGAGGTCCTCCCAGGAGAAATCGGCTGTCACGGCGGCGATCTTGTCCACCCGCTCCATGACGCCGTAGTCCACGGAAAGTTCGGGCAGACCGCCGTAACCGTGGGCCAAGGGGCGGTCATGACGGTTGGACCACCACTGCCAGAGTTCGGGCTGGTGTTCCTCCACCGCAGCCAGGAAGGCGTGCGCGCTGAAGACGAACATGCCGCTATTCCAGTAGTATTCGCCGCTTTCCACGAACTGCGAAGCCCGGGTGAGGTCCGGCTTTTCGATGAAGCCCCGGACGGTGAACGCGCCGTCGCCCAAGGGTTCGCCCGAAGCGATGTAGCCGTAGCCCGTCTCCGGGTGGGTGGGGGTGACGCCGAAGGTGACGAACCAGCCCTCGGCGGCGAGTTCCGCACTGCGGCGGATGCGCGCGCGCCATCCTGTCACGTCCGGGATGAGGTGGTCTGAAGGGAAGACCGCCACCAGCGCGTCGGGGTCGTCGTCGTGGAAAGCGTCCATGCCCAGGAGGATGGCGGGCAAGGTGTTGCGCGCTTGGGGTTCCGGGATGATCTGCCCTTTCAGGGCGGGATCTATCTCGTCCATCTGGCGGCGCACTTCGAAGACGTGCTCTTCATTGGTGACCACGTGGACGCGTTCGGCGGGGAAGAGTGTTTCCGTTCGGGCGAGCGTCTCTTGCAGCAAGGTCCGGGAGCCGCTCAGCGCGAGCAGTTGCTTGGGCAGCAGCGCCCGGGAGAGAGGCCACAGCCGAGTGCCGGAGCCCCCGGCGAGGATAAGCGCGCGGCACCGCGCTATGGGGCCGTCGTCGAGGGGGGGCGTGGGCGTGTCGTGCATGGCGGCGGCTCCTGGGCAAGGCGTGGCGGGTCAGCCCTTGTACTCGAAGACAGGCTCCATGTCGGCGGCGCGGGGAAGCTCCCGGTCCTTGGCGGAGAGCAAGGGCGTCTCCACGGGCCATTCGATGGCGAGCTCCGGGTCGTTCCAGATGACGCCGCCGTCGAGGTTGGGCGCATAGAGGTTGTCGACCTTGTAGAGAAATTCGGTGTCCGGCTCCAAAGTCAGATACCCGTGCGCAAACCCGCGCGGCACCAGCAGTTGCCGGAAGTTGGCGGCCGACAAGGTGACGCCGAACCACCGGCCGTAGGTGGGCGAGCCCCGCCGCAAGTCCACTGCAACGTCGTAGACGGCGCCGCGGGTCACCCGCACCAGTTTGGTCTGGTCCATGGGGGGCTTCTGAAAGTGGAGGCCGCGCAACACATGCGCGCCGCTCTTGGCGTGGTTGTCCTGGATGAAGTCGATCTCGATTCCATGGGCCGCCAGCGCCGCCTTGTTGTAGCTTTCGAAGAAGAACCCGCGTTCATCCTCGAACACTTTGGGTTCCAGGATGACGAGGTCGGGGATGTCGGTCGGAATGAGTTTCATGCAGCACGGTGTCCCGGTTCAGGATGGGTGAGGCGGCCCTCGCGCCGGACCGGCGTCCTGCCGGCGTTGGCGCAGCTCCGGAGTGTTCGCAGAGCTGTCGATGGACTGCGTCTCAGCAGGGCGGCGCCCCATTCATACCCAATGTGGACGTTAATGGAAAGCCCGAAACCAACCCACGCCGAGCACGAATCCCGCGGTGACCACCACCAGGCTCGATGCGCGCAGCAACTGATTGTAGACGATGAGCCGCACGGCCATGCGCGGCTTGAAGATTCCCGCATAGTACGGGAACTGATGGCGGAACGCCCGCATGGGCGAAGACACGATATTGCCCACAAGCAGCGCCGTCACGACCTCGGGCATGGTCAGCTCCCCCGCCTCCATCAAGGAGCCGGCTGCGGCGAGCGCTGCGGTGAACTCCGCCGCCACGTGAAAGACGACGATGGAAAGCGCCTTCGTCGGCAAGAACGAGAGCGCTCCCACATGCTCCGCCAGAAAAGACTCCAGCATGTCGAAGAGCCCCCACTCGCGCGCTGCGTACACGGCGATGTAAATGGGCGCGGTGATCGTCACGATCTTCATGATGCGTTTGCGGAACCGAATCCACGCCCGCTTCAACGCCTCCCGCCAGGAGCGCGCCTTGCCCTCGTCAAGACGGCACACCACACACCCCTCCGGCAACGGCGGCAACAACAACCGACCCAGCACCACCACGAAGGCCGTGCGCAACACCGCAGACGCCACCGTGAGCGAGACATAGACGAACGCCGCCGCGCCGATGAACGGCAACGTGAGAAAGAAGACCGTGGGCAAATGGAGGAAATACGTGGGCAGGCTGTTGAAAAGATTGGAAAGCACCAGCTCCCGCCGGGTGAGTTTGCCTTGGTCGTAGTTCTCCGCCAACATGGAATTGGCCGCCACGCCGGAAAAGAACGCCATGGAAAAGCTCGCCCCGGTGATGTCCTGCAAGCGACCCAGACGCACCAGAGGCTGCGCCAACTTCGCCATGGCGCGCGTCCAGTTGAGCGCTTCGATGATGTTGGCGATGAAAAGACCCAAGGCGATGAGCCCCGTCAGCCGGATGAGCGGCCACCCCAGGCCGGTCCACAGTTCCTGAAAATCCATGCAGCCTCACTTGCCGTATCGATGGCGTGTCGATGTCGCTTCGCAGGGCTCTCGGAACAACTCCAGCGCCCCCTGAACAGCCGGGCAAACGGACTCGCTGTCGAGCGCCCGTCGCACGCCTGCCCCGCAGCCACCCCATATCTCGCAGACCTCGCAGATCTTGCAGATCTTGCAGATCCCGCAGATCCCGCAGATCCCGCAGATCCCGCAGATCCCGCAGACCGCGCAGCATACACCATCCCCCCCGGCCGATAAACCCCCAAAGCAAGCGTCACTCAAACGTCGGTTGACCGCGCCTCCCCCTCGCAAGTATATTCCATCCATGCGAAACGTCTTTCCGCCCCGCCCACAGCGTCCCACGATCCGTTGCGCCATCCTCACGTCCCCACTCGTCGTCCGGCTGCGCATCGCAGTCATGGCGCTCGCGCTCGCCATCGCGCTGACCCCTGCGCCGCTATGCCGAGCCACGGCGACAGCCGCGCCCGACAACTCCGTGGTGCAGGACATGACAGCGCATCTCGCGCGCCACAACGCATTGCAGGAGCGCTTCGACGCAGCCCGGGAAGACCTGGAGGCGCACAAGGCCGTGGCTGCGGACAAAGCCGGGGAAATCAACTATTTCCTCTTCGAACTGGAGCTCCTTGCCCAGCTCGCTCAGAACGCCTTCGACCTCAGCTTCCTCTATTACGATCATTTCCTGGAGCGTGGCCTCGAGGACGAGAAGCTTATGGCGGGGTACGTGGGCCAACGCCTCAAGCTGCTCTCCAAGGAGCTCGATGCCGTGGGCGCCCGGTTCCAGCAGCGCGTGGAGCTGAGCGAAGCCGCCCGCGCCGTGGGCGTGCCCGAGGTCCTGCCGCCGCTCTTCGCCTACACCCAGGCCGTTCGCGACCACGGAGAAGCCATCCTCACCCGCGCCCAACCCTGACGCACCCCTGGCCCGTATCCCTGACTCGCAAGCTTGGCGCGCAACGCCGCACGTCCTTGAGCTCCTCAGGACTCCGCCGCCGCGCCCCACTGCGCCCCCTCGCTCCAGCTGAGTCCTGGCTCCCCTGGCCCCCCCCCATGGCCGGTCGCCGGACCGGTCGCCGGGCGTATCCTTCAGAAAGTACGGAGGGATGGGGGAGGAGGCGCCTCGCGCGGCCCCGCCCCCGGACAGGTGGACGACGTCCGGGCTCAGGCCGCGAGCAGGAAGTCGCGGCCGAACCGCCAGCCCCGCGCCGAGAGGAACGCTTCGATGTCCGCCGCCGCGCCCCGGGACGCCACGAAGGAGACGGCGAAGCACCGGCCCGGGGGCTCCAGCGCCTCCCGGTGGATCACAGGGCGGCCGTGCACCGTCTTGCCGACCTTGCGCGGATCCACATCCACGTATCGGTCGATGACGACGCCTTCCGCTTCAAGCAAAGCGGCGCGTTTGCGGCTTACCCGGCCGGCGCCCAGGCAGGTGATGACGGGGTGGCAGGGGTTGTGGCGCGCAAGCCACCGCGCCAACCACTGCGCCTTCACCGTGTAGAAGGCCTCCACGGCGTAGCGCGGGTCCGTCCGGGAGAGCCGCGTGGGAGGGTCGTTCCATTCCAATAGATATTCCGGGACCTTGGCCATGGGAATGTCGTGGGCCGCCAGCCGCAGCCAGAATTCGTAGTCCTCGGGGAAGGGGCCTGAGCGATAGCCGCCGTACCGGAGCGCGAAGTCGCGGCGGAGCATGACCGTAGGGTGTGGCAAGCACGATTCCTGAAACAACCGCAGAGGGATGGCGTGGGGGTCGAGCACGCTGTTACACCAGTCCACATGAGCAGCGTAGCCGGCGGCGGAATGTCGTTCGCCGCCGAAGCGCGCCAGACAGGAGACCAGACCCAGCCGCGTGTCCGCCTCGAACAGAGCCTGTTGTGCGGCGAGGCGGTCCGGCAGGCACACATCGTCTGCGTCCATACGTGCGACAAGCGGCGCCTGCGCTTCCTCCAGGCAACGGTTCAATGCGTGGACAAGCCCCAGCGGCGGCGTGTGGATGATGCGGATCCGGGCGTCCCGGCGCGCCCACGCGTCCAGGGTGGCCGGCGTCTCGTCCGCGGAGCCGTCGTTTACGGCGACGACCTCGAAGTCACCCAAGGTTTGCGCGGCCAGGCTCGCCAGCGCGCGGGGCAGGGTGGCCGCGCTGTTGCGCACTGGCAGGGCGACGCTCACCGCAGGGGCGCGCATGACGGCCTCCGAAGACCGATGATCCGGCGTGGGCGCAGGTTTGCGCCGCGTGCGTGCGTCCTCATCCCATGGAAGAAGGCGAGCGCGTGGCGATGTCGTCGGCGCATGGACTGGGGGCGCGCAAGGTGTGGGCGGGGTTCAGGCCGAGGATTCCGCTGCGGCGAGGGCGTCCCGGACACGGCATACGCCGCACCGCTCGGCGCTGGTGGGGAGGCCGCAGCCGTCGCAAGGGGCCAGGACGGCGCCGTCGTGGTGTTCCTGCGCGGCGAAAGCCGGTCGGCCGGATTTCAGGAAGTTCTGGTAGAATGCGAGCTTCTGGCCGGGAGAAGCCTCCTCCAGGTCCGCCAGGAGGCCTTTGTGCGCGGTGAAGCTGGCGCCGACGGAGTAGGGACAGGCGTCCATATGATGCTGAATATCCGTGAAAAAACAGTATGCTGCAGTCTCCAGCTCGGAGAAGCGCCAGAGCGGCTTCACTTTTCGCGCGAAGCCGCCGCCAGCAGGCAGCAAGGGGCCCTGGTCCGAAAGGTAGGCTGCGTCCCAGCGGAGCGTGTTGGCGAAGAGGCGGCTGGTCTCGTCATCGAGGTTGTGCCCCGTGGCGAGGACATCGAACCCTTCCTCCATGGCGAGCTTGTTGAAATAATGGCGTTTCACCTTGCCACAGACGGAACAGACGGGCCTGCGGATGGTCGCTTTCACCTGGGGGATAGGCAGGCCCTCGCGTGCGAGCTCCACCACCCGCAGGGGAATGGCGTGTGTTTCGCAGAAGGTCTCCACCACAGCGCGGGCCTTGGCGGAGCTGTTGGGGATGGCGAGGTCCACATGGAGCCCGGTGATGTCGTAGTCCATGGCCTTGAGCTCGCGGGCGAGGGCCAGAGAGTCCTTGCCGCCGGAGAGCGCGACAAGGATGCGGTCTTCCTGTCGGAGGAGGGGCTGGCGGACGCCGTGTTCATCGTGAACGCCTTTGATGGCTCGCTCCAGCTGTCTGCGGAAGAAAGCGAGGAAGCATTCGGGACAGAAGCCGGCGTGGTGGCTGGGCAGGGCGATCTGCGCGGGAATCTTGCAGCGGGTGCACTTCATGGCGTACCTGTGGGAATGAGCGGTGGACGAAGAAGGGGCCGGGTCCGCCGGGGAGTCCTTCCGTTTCGGTATGGAATGGGGTGGTGGACCGCGTCGACACCGGCGATGCGCCGGCGCGCGCGGTGGGGGGCCTCCAAGTCTACCCGCGTGAGGTGACCCGGCGCAAGGTGAGGAGTTCGCCCGGTTTGATGGGCATGTCCTGGGTGAGGAGCCGGCGTTTTTCGGGGTCGTCTGCGTCGCGGATGACGAGGACCGCGGCGGGGCGTTCGCCCAGGCGGTTGAGCAGCTGACGCACGGTGTTCGCCTTGGGGAGCGCGCGGGCCTGGTTCGGGAGTTCGAGGTCGCGGGGCTCCGGCGGTTGATAACGAACGTAGACGCCTGCGCGTGGCGGTTCATGGGACTCGCGTCCGTTCTCGTCGTGTGTGGGTGTGGGTTTGGTCACGCGGGGGCGTCCTTGGGTTGGATGAGTTCGAGCAGGCAGCGCATCTCCTCGTGGATGGCGTGGACGAGCTCCGTGGCGCGTTTTTCGGCGTCGGGGGCTGGCGTCGCGTGTGTGGGCGTCTTGAGGAGCGTTTCGAGTTCCAAGGCGAGCTGCCGGCAGGGTTCCGCGCCGATGGCTGCTGCGGCGCCTTTGAGGGCGTGGGCTTGGCGGGCGGCATCATCGCGTCGGGCGTCGTCCAGGGCGTGTCGGAGTGTTTGGAGCTTGAGTGGAGCGTCCAGGGCGAAGGCGTGGTAGAGTTCCCGGAGGAGGTCTCGGTCGCCGCCGAGTCTGGCGAGAGTGTCAGCGGTTTCGAGATGTTCCATGGCGTGCTCCTGTATGATGTGTGCGCCGGGGGGAACGCCCTGCGACTCGCTAGCCGGCACCATATCGTCACATGGCTCGGGAAGCAAGGCCGTACGGCGTCTGGCGCGAAGTTCGCCGGTGAATGAAGGGGGTGTTTTCCATAAACGCCTTGTCATCATGCGAAGGTTATACTAAAGTTTCCAAAGTTGCGCGGACCGGCCTGCAGCTGCCGGATTCGAAGAGCGTCCTCTCAAATCAGACCAGGCCGGACGGACGGGACGGCGCCTGGCGGCCCTGAAGGAGTAAGGCATGTCCGACGAGAAAAAAGTGCTTGTTGTGGACGACGAGAAACACATCCGCATGCTGTATCGCGAGGAGCTGGAGAGCGAGGGGTACGCTGTGGCGACCTCCGACGGCCAGGAAGAGATCCTCGAGGTGCTGAGCCGTGAAGAGCCCCAAGTGGTGATTCTGGACATCAAGCTGGGTGCGAACCGCTCCGGGCTGGATCTGCTGCAGGAGATTCGGGAGAAGGACCCCAATATCCCGGTGATTCTCTCCACGGCGTACGATTCGTTCCAGCACGATCTGAAATCCGTCTCGGCGGATTACTACGTGGTCAAGTCCGTGGACTTGGCCGAGCTGAAGAGCAAAGTGGCGCTGGCCATGGCCAAGGCCGGCAAGTAGCCGCCTGCGACGACTCGCTTTTCGGTCGCGGCGCGAGCCGACCCGAAGCCTCGGGTGTCCGCCAGGGCTTGCCTTCGGCGAGATGTCCGAGGCTGTGGCGCTTCGGGCGCAATGTGCGCGCCATACGCCATGGGCCACAGCGCGTGTCGTCCGCTGGCGGGCTTTGCGCGCCGGCTCTTGCGCGTCGGGTGATTCGTGCAGCGCTCACCAACGCCCCCGCCGGCGTCAGCGCTTTCGTTCTTGCCCGCAGCCGCGCTTCGTGGTAGCTCCTCCTCCATGCAAGATATCGCCCAGACGGTGCAGCAGCTCGCCGTCAGCATCCCCGCGTTCCTGTTCGGCATCATCTGTCATGAAGTCGCACACGGATACGCCGCCTCCCGTCTGGGGGACCCCACGGCCAAGCAGGCCGGGCGCATCACCCTGAACCCCATCCCGCATATCGACGCCATGGGCGCGCTGGTCTTTCTGATCACGGCGCTCACCACGAATTTCGTCTTCGGCTGGGCCAAGCCCGTGCCCATCGATCCGCGGAATTTCCGGGATCCCCGGCGGGACATGATGCTCAGCGCAGCAGCCGGACCCGCCACCAACTTCCTGCTTGCGCTGATCTTCGCCGTGGGGTTGCGCGTCATCCTGCTCCTGGGGGGCTCCATTCCCGGCGTGCAGGAATCCGCCGTGCTCTATCCCTTGTGGCTCATTTGCGCCAACGGCGTCTTCATCAACCTGACCCTGGCGTTTCTGAACTTGACGCCCATCCCCCCGCTGGACGGCTCCCACATCGCCATGGGGCTCTTGCCGCGGCGGCTGGCCATGCAGTACGCGCAGTTGGAGCGCTACGGCTTCGTCATCCTCATCGTCCTGCTGGTCACGGGGGCGCTGTGGGCTGTTCTGGGGCCTTTGGTGCATGGCGGCGCGGATGTCATCCTCGGGCTTGTCGGGCTGGCCTAGCGGCCTCACAATCCCTCCCTTTTTCGGAGAATCTCCATGTCTGCTCCCTTGCATCGCATCGTCTCGGGCATGCGGCCCACGGGACCGCTGCACCTCGGCCACTACTTCGGCGTGCTCCAGAACTGGGTGGACCTCTCCCAGGAGTACGAGTGCTTCTATTTCGTGGCGGACTGGCACGCGCTCACCACGGAATACGCCAATCCCCAGCGCATCAAAACGTTCGTCCCCGAGCTGGTGAAGGACTGGGTGGCCGGCGGTCTGGATCCCGCCAAGTGCGTGCTCTTCCAGCAGTCCAAAATGTGCTCCCATGCGGAGCTCAACATCATTTTCTCCATGATCACGCCATTGGGGTGGCTGGAGCGCAACCCCACCTACAAGGAGCTGAGGGAACAGCTCATGGAGAAGGATCTCAACACCTTCGGCTTCCTGGGCTATCCCGTGCTCCAGGCCGTGGACATCCTCCTCTACCGGCCGGCGTTCGTGCCCGTGGGACAGGATCAACTGCCCCATCTGGAGCTCACCCGCGAGATCGCCCGCCGCTACAACCACCTCTACGGCGACTTCTTCCCCGAACCGCAGGCCAAGCTCACACCTCAAGCCAAGCTCCCCGGTCTGGACGGTCGCAAGATGAGCAAGAGCTACGGCAACGCCATCTACCTCAAGGAGTCCATGGACGAGATCCAACCCAAGGTCATGAAGATGCTCACGGACGAGAACCGCAAGCGCAAGAGCGACCCGGGCGATCCGGACATCTGCAACCTCTTCCCCTATCACGTGTTGATGACCGACGACGCGGACCAGGCCATGATCCGTGAAGGCTGCACCGGCGCCACCTGGGGCTGCGTGGACTGCAAGAAGCGCCTGCTGGAGTCCATGGAAGCCTTCCTGGGCCCCATCCAGCAACGTCGCGCCGAGCTGGACCGCGACCCCGAGGCCATCTGGCGCATTCTGGAGGAAGGCGACGCCAAAGCCCGCGACATCTCGGAAGCGACCCTTGCACGCGTCCGGGAGATGCTCAACTTCACGTAAAGCGCGATGGCGCGCCGCTCCCTGACAATGCCAAGCCGCCGGCTCCCCGGCGGCTTTTTTTTTGACCGCAGGCCCGGGGGCGTCGCCACGCAGACCATGGGTGGGGGGGCTCCCGAGGATGTTTCCCTTGAGGAGGCCACGTCGTGCCGCCAAGGATTCCATGTTGACGTCGCGGCGCATCTCGGGTTGTATGCTCCAGACACACGTTCGAAACGTCTCCAGTCGCAACAGGGACGTCTTGTTCCCCCCGTGGGCGCGCCGAAGCGCTCACCATACACACCTTACTTCAGGAGGCTTCATGAAACGCTGTATTCAATTGCTCGCCACCCTTCTCGTCACACTGCTGCTGGCGTCCTCCGCGCTGGCGGAAAAGGAAGTGCGGCTCGCTTACGTGGAGTGGGATTGCGCTGCAGCCAGCACCAACCTCGTCAAAGCCGTGCTGGAGGAGCGCATGGGCTACGAAGTGGAGATCCTGCCTGTCACGGGGGCGGCCATGTGGATGGCCGTGGGCTCCGGCGATGTGGACGGCATGGTCACCGCTTGGCTCCCTGTCACCCACGCGGACTACCTCAAGCAGGTGGAAGGCACGGTGGAGGACCTCGGCCCCATCGTCGGCGGCGCCAAGCTGGGCTGGGCAGTGCCCGCCTACGTGGATATCGACTCCATCGAGCAGCTCCCGGCGCACGCGGAGAAGTTCGACAACAAAGTCATCGGCATCGACCCCGGCGCAGGCCTCATGCGGCTTTCCGAGGAAGCCATGTCCGCTTACGGACTGGATGACTTCGAGCTCATGGAAGGCTCCGGCTCCACCATGACCGCCGCGCTGGGCGACGCCATCAAGAACGACGAGTGGGTGGTGGTGACGGCGTGGTCCCCCCACTGGATGTTCGGCCGCTGGGAGCTCAAGTATCTGGAGGACCCCAAAGGCGTGCTCGGCGAGGAAGAGAAGATCCACACCATCGTCCGGACCGATCTCGAACAGGACATGCCCGACGTCTACGCGTTCCTGGACAAATTCTCCTACGAAAACCCGGATCAGCTCCAGGCCCTGATGGCCTGGAACCAGGAAGAAGGCGCGGACCGTTACGAAAACGCCAAGCGCTTCATGAAGGAATATCCCGAGCTGGTGGATTCCTGGCTCCAGTAGTCGCAGAAGCCGCGGCCTGAAGAGCCGCCGTGGCTGCACGAGTCGGGGCGAGTCCACTCGCCAAAGGAAAGCCCGGGATGGTGACCGCCGTCCCGGGCTTTGTCGTGCGACGAACTGCGGGGCAAACCTCCCCATCGTCAAGCCGCGTCTGGCGCGGGTTGACGTCACGAAAGCGCTGCTGCGTTACTGCGTGACCGTCACCAGCGGCGCAAGGCCTTCCGGCATGGCGTCCTTCATCTGCTGGCTCGGGACGCGCACGGGGATGAAGGGCGGTTGCCCCATGGCCTCCAGCACGGCCAAGCCGCCTTCCGGCGCGAAGAGATACGCCAGAAAAGCTTCCGCAGCGACCGGGTTCTTGGCGTTGTCCAGCATGGTCACCCCATAGGTGATGGACTTGCCCACGCGCTTGATGGGCTCGCCGCCTTGCTTGCCGGCCACCTCCACCACGGCATCCTTGTAGAAGTCGTCCATGCGGTAGTCGCCGAGGTTGATATGGTTGTCCAGCGTCACGAACTCCAAGCCGTGCTGGACAGCCACGGAGCGATACTCCCACGCGTAGTCCAGCTCCCCGGACTTGAGCAAGGCCACCAGCTCGATGGCCTTGGGCCGGACGTTCTCCGCAGGCCGGCTGGCGATGAGCTTCTCGTACAGGCCTTCTTCCTTGCGGAACGCCTCGGCGAGCTGGAGCACCATGAGGCTGCGGTAGCCTGCCGGATCCAGATCGGGGTCGGAGTGGCCCCAGGAAACGTCTTCACGCAGGAGGATCTCGGTCCAGTTCTCGGCGTTCACTTCATCCGCGTATTTCGACTGGGCCGTGTGGCACAAGACCATCTGGTTGGAAGCGAACCGCGCGTTCCAGCTGGCGAATTTGGGGATGAGGTTCTTGTCGATGACCACATAGTCCGCCGAGGCCATGATATCGGCCGCCTGGCCTTCCTCGGAGATCATCCGCGCCATCTTGGTGGAGCCGCCCCCGGAAAGGACCACATCCACCCCGGGGTGCGCCGCTTCGAAGGTTTTTTCCATGGCCTCCAGGGGGACGGTGAGGCTGCCGGCGTGGAAGATGACGAGCTCGCCAGAGATCTCTTCAGCGTGAGCTGTGACGCCGGAGATGGCGGCCAAAGCGAAGCTGAACGCGAGGGCGCGGAACGCGAGACGTGGGATGCGCATACGGGGCTCCTGGGTTGCAGTGGGTGACTGGGCGCCTGTGTTTTGTGGAGCATAATGGCAAGCCGCCGTCATGGCAATATCCCCAAAGCGGTATGGAATGCGTTACGGGTGGTCGTTCGTCTCCGCCACACAGCGACGCAGCGCGCCGAGCAGCGTGTCCATGTCCAGCGGTTTGGGTACGTAGGCGTTGACGCCGGCTGAGAACAGACGCGCTTCGTCACCGGTCATGGCGTACGCCGTGAGCGCCACGATGGGGACATCCACGCGCGTCAGGCCGGCTTCCCCGCCACGGATGCGGCGCACGGCTTCCTCGCCGTCCATCACGGGCATCTGGATGTCCATGATGACCACGTCGAAGGCCTCGGCGCGCAGCCGTTCCAGGGCTTCCCGCCCGTTCGCCGCCGCCGTGACGCGGCAGCCGTGCTTTTCGAGCAGCCGCACCAGGCCGAAGCGGTTCAGTTCGTCGTCCTCCACGACCAGCACGCGTAGTTCCGCGAACAAAGGCCGGGGCGCGGCGTCATCCTGCTGCGGGCAGACGCCGTCAGCCCGTGTGAAGGGCAGCACGAAGGCCACGGTGACGCCGGTCGTGTTGTCCACGCAGAGGGCGCCGCCCATGAGGGTGACGAGTCGCTTGACGATGGCGAGCCCCAAACCGGCGCCCTGGTGTTCGCGTCTGAAGCTCACGTCGGCCTGGGTGAAGGCTTCGAAGAGATTCGCGAGTTTCTCGTCGGGAATGCCCACACCCGTATCGGCGACGGTGAAGAAGAGCCGCGTCGTTTCCACAGCGCCGCGCGCCACGGCGTCCGGTGGGGCGAGCAGGGAGACCTCCAGCTCGACCCGACCGGCCGGGGTGAACTTGAGGGCGTTGCCCACGAGATTGTTGAGGATCTGATGCAGCCGGCTGGCGTCGCCCCGCAGCAGCGAGGGGATGGCGGGGTCCACGCGGCTGGTCAACGTGAGGCCGGCGTGCGTGGCTGCGGGGCCGAAGAGCTTGATCACGGCGTCCAGGGTGTCGCGGAGGTCGAAGGGTGCGTCGAGGATGTCGAGCCGGTCCGCCTCGATGCGGGTAAGGTCCAGGATGTCGCCGAGCAACTCGGTGAGCCGGCGGCAAGACCCGATGGCCGTGGCGGCGTAGTCGTATTGTTCCGTGTCGAGGTCGGTCGTCTCCAGCAGCTGCAGCATGCCCATGACGCCGTTGAGCGGCGTGCGGATTTCGTGGCTCATGTTGGCGAGGAACGCGTTCTTGGCGCGGCTGGCGGCTTCGGCGTGTTCCTTGGCTTCCAGAAGCTGCTGCTGGGAGAGGATGCGCTCCGTGACGTCATCGAAGATGGCCACCACCTCGCCGGAGGGGAGTCGATAGATGCGGTTTTCCCGCCACCCTTCCCGCACGTCGTCCGCGTAGTAGAACGGCGGCAGTTCCTCGTAGCGGCCGGTCAGCCAGACGCGCCGCAACGCCGCCACCAGCTCGGAGCGGTCCATGTGCGGAAATTTCTCCAGCAGGGTGCGCCCGAGAACAGCCTCGCGGGAGATGAGTGTGATGGCCTCGGCCTTGGGGTTGAAATCCGTGAAGAGGAAATCCTCGCCATCACGCAGCGCTTCGTAGACTGCCACGCCGCTGCCCATGTGTTCGAACATGGCGCGCAGCCGCTCTTCGCTGCGGGCCAGCGCTTCCTGGTCGCGCATGTGCGCGGTGACGTCTTCCACCTGGGAAAGAATGGAGACCACAGCGCCGGCGCCGTCCGTGAGCGCGGAGTTGTGCCAACGGCAGTGGAGCAGCGAGCCGTCCTTGGCGAAGTTGGTGTTTTCTATGGTGTTGTACGCGACGTCGCCCATGTAGAGTTGGCTGACGCCTGCTTCCACGTGTCCGAGTTCATCCTCCGGCAGGAAGCGCCATTCGCTCCAGCGTTTGCCTGTCACCTCCTCGGCGGTCCACCCGAAGATGGCTTCCGCGCGGTGGGACCACCCCACGACGCGGCCCATGTCGTCCCACTCCACCACGGCGAGGGGCGAGTTCTCGATGTGCGAGTTGAGCCGCTCCAGGGCGCTGTGCAGATCCGCTTCCCGCTGTTTGAGCGCCGTCTCCGCCGCCAGTCGCGTGGTGACGTCCGTAATCACGCTGAAGAACCCAGCCGGGAGGCCGGATTCATCGCGTTTGTAATTCCAGTCCACCAGGAGGTCGACAACGTCGCCAGCCTTGGTCAGGTGGCGACCAAGGAAAGGCGTGGGCTCCGGCAGCGCGGCGACGATGTGTGCGAACTCGGCGCGCAGGCGCTCGGCTTCGCCTGGGGGGAGCGGCAGCTCCCAGAGACGCAAGCCCACCAGCTCCTCCGGGCAGACCCCCAAAAGAGCGGCGCAGCTGGTGTTCACGTAGAGGATGCGGCCCTCCAGGTCCACTTCCTCCACGCCATAGGGGATGGTCTCCAGCAGAAGGGCGCGGCGTTGTTCGCTGTCCCGGCGTAGTCGTTCCTCGGCCATGGCCTCGGTCACGTCCCGGCTGATCGTGAACACCACGCGCCGGCCGTCCAGCTCCACGATCCGCGCGTGGTTTTCCACGGGGATGTGGGCGCCGTGTTTCGTCACATGCACGGCGTGGAAGACGGCGCCGCCCTTGTCGCGCAGCTGATCCAACACATGCGGAGCCACGGTGGCGCTGGTCTCGGTGTCGTCGATATCCTTGAGGGACATGGCGCGCAGCTCCTCACGGGAGTAGCCCAGGCGGGCGCAGGCGCTCTCGTTGACTTCGAGGAAGCGGGCGGGAGCGCCTTCGTGAGGTGGGATCTCGTGGATGAAAACGGCGTCGTCAACGCCGTTGACAAGGGCGCTGACGAGAGCGCTGGCGCGAGTCTCGACAAGGGCGTCGCAGTCCCGCCGCCAACGTGCGTCACGCTTCGCCATGATGCGACGCCAGCGCACGTGTGTGATGACGGCGGCGCCCACGGCGCAAGTCACGGCGAGCGCGGCTGCGCCGGGACCCCCCGGCAAGGCGAGCGCCCACTGCGTCCAGAGCGGCTGATCAACCAACGCGGGGGCGTCGGCGATGGAAAACGTCTCGGCGATGGCGGGTGTGGCGAGCAGTGCGGCCGCCGGAGCGAGGAGCACGGCGAGGCCTTTACGCGCCCGCGCCACGGCGCGCGTGACGCATCTGTCGGTTTTGGCGGATGTGACAGGCGTGAAGGACGTAACTGGCCGAAGAGGGGTGACGGAGAGGGCCCACGCGTCGCGTGGCGCTCGCCCGGGGCGCAGCGCGTTTCGGTATCCGGTCCATCCGCTGAGCACACATCCCCCCGGAGCTTTCAGCAGCACGTTCCCCTCGTTCAGCCGAGGCGTCCCCCGTGACGGAGCGCAGTTGCGCGCTCCTCCGTTCGTGTCGCGCCAGCGGTCAGGAAGAGCAGGCAATCAGCCGAGCGCGCGCCATGCGCTTCCATGGAGAATCCCCATGAACGACGTCGTCCAATGGACGCCCGATTCATACCATAGCTCATGGCAGAAGAACAAGAGGCGAGTGCGGCGTTTACAACAGGCTCAGCAGCATGCGGGTTCCCACCAGCAACAGCAGCACGGCGAAGCATTTCTTCAGCGTGGGCACGGGGAGGGTATGCGCCAGCCGTGCGCCCAGCGGCGCGGTCAGCACGCTCATGCTCACTATCCCCAGCAGTGCCGGCAGGTAGATGTAACCCACCGTCCAGTCCGGCCGGCCTGCAGCGTCCAGGCCGCTGAGCAGGTACCCGAGGGACCCGGCGAGCGCGATGGGCAGACCGATGGCAGAGGCCGTGCCGATGGCCGTCTGCATGGTCTGGTTGCACCAGGTGAGGAAGGGGACGGTGAGCGTGCCCCCGCCGATGCCCACCAGAGCGGAGAAGACGCCGACGCCGCCGCCCGCGCCGAACATCCCCCAAGCTCCCGGCAGTTGGCGGGAAGGGTTGGGCTTGCGGCCCGTGAGCATCTGGTAGGAGACATAGTACAGGAAAAGGCCGAAGAAGCCCTTCAAGGCGTTGGTGGGCAGCAGGGAGGCGATACCCGCTCCCGCGAAGGTGCCCAGCAAGATGCCCGGCGTGATGCGCCAGAACACGTCCCACCGCACGGCGCCGCGTTTGTGGTGCGCGCGCGCGCTGGAGATGGCCGTGAAGATGATGGTGGCCAGCGAGGTGCCCAGCGCCATGTGCAAAATGTGTTCGTGCGGGAACCCCTGGTACATGAAGGAAAAAGTGAGCATGGGCACGATGACGAGCCCCCCGCCGATGCCAAGCAGCCCGGCGAGGACCCCGGCCACGGCCCCCAGCGCGATGTAAAGCGCCAAGGTGGTCAGCATGGGTGGTGTTTCCTCTGCGAGTGGAGCGTGTATTCAGGGTGAGGCATGGGCATTCGTTGCAGCGTGAACCGTGCATGAAACAGAAAGCGGGAGGGGAGTCCCGAGCACCTTTTCGGTGGGGGCTCCCCTCCCGCATATCGCATCGGGTTCCGTTTGAGAACCGTCTGCGGGGGCGTTACGCGCCGGGGGAGGCTGACCGGTTCGGGCCTTGAGCGCGGCTGTTTCGTCCGGTCCGTCCAGAGCGGCCGGATCTGCCGGACCGATTGGACCGGCTGGACCGGTTGGGCCGTTCTGAGCGGTCGTCTTCCCCGGATCGGTGGGAACGCGCCGGACGGCCGGTCTGATCGGAGCGGCGGTCGTCAGCCCGTGCGTCGTGTCGTTTGGGGCGTCGGTCGCCGTCGCGCGCAGGTCGCCCGGCTTGGCGGCGGTCATCGGCCCGGGCGTCCTCGCCGGCTTGACGGTGCTGCCCTGCGTGCGCAGCCGGGGTGAAGCCTTCGAGCTCCCTGCGTTCGATGCGCGCGCCGAGGACCCGCTCGATGTCGCGGATCTGGCGGCGGTCGTCGATGGTCATCAGGGTGAGGGCGACCCCCGAGCGTTCCGCCCGGCCCGTACGGCCGATGCGGTGGGTGTACGCCTCCGCAGTGTCCGGCACGTCATAGTTGATGACGCAGCTGACGGCTTTGCAGTCGATGCCGCGGGCGGCGATGTCCGTAGCGATCATGATGCGGTACTTGCCGCTCTTGAAGCCGGCCATGGCTTCCTGGCGGCGGCTCTGGGACATGTTGCCTTGCAGCGCGGTGGCCGAGAGCCCCTTGCGGGAGAGTTTCAGCGCCAGGGACTTGGCGCGGTGCTTCGTGCGGGTGAAGACGATGACGTTGCCATCATCGCTGCGGCGCAGCATGGTCTCCAGCATGGAGAGCTTCATTCCGTCCTCCACGCAGTAGATGGCGTGGGAGACGCTGGCGGCGGGGGCGGTGTTCGAGACCTTGACCGTGACGGGATCCGACATCAGCGATTCGGCAAGGTTGCCGATCTGTTGCGGCATGGTGGCGGAAAACAGCAGCGTCTGGCGGGAGGCGGGCAGCTGCGCCATGATGCGTTTGATGTCCGGAAGGAAGCCCATGTCCAGCATGGTGTCGGCTTCGTCCAGCACGAGCGCGTCCACGTGGTCGAGGTCGGCCAGGCCCTGGTTCATGAGGTCCAACAGCCGGCCGGGGCAGGCCACGCAGATGGAGGCGCGCTGAAGGGCGCGCACCTGGGGGTTCTGCCCCACCCCGCCGAAGACGGCGGCGCTGCGGTGACCGGTCTGGCGGCCAAGGGCGACGAAATCCTGGTGGATCTGCAGCGCCAGCTCGCGGGTGGGCGCGATGACCAATGTGCGAATGGGGCCCTGCCTGGGGGCGCGGGCTTCCACCATGCGCTGGAGCAGGGGGAGCACGAAGGCTGCGGTCTTGCCGGTGCCGGTCTGGGCCAGCCCGATGAGGTCGCGTCCTTGAAGGACGGCGGGGATGGCTTGCTTCTGGATGGGCGTGGGGGTGACGTAACCGGCGTCGCGGACGCCAGCCATGATTTGCGCATGCAGCGCGAAATCGGCGAAATTCACAAAAATGCTCCTGAGTTGGAGAAGGGAGGCGCAGTCGGCGTGATCTCATACTGCGCGACGCGCCGGGCCGCGTCTGAGCGGGCTGGGCGGTCGTGTTCATGTCGGACTCTGAAGACGAGATACTGTCGCGGGCGGCTCGGGAAGGCCGAGGAGCATCGAGAGGGGCTCGTATCCAATCACGCTGAGCACTCACCCCTATATACACCCTTGCGGGAAAAGGCAAGGGCCGGATGGCGAGCCGCCGAACCGCCGGTCTCCATTGACGCCGACCACGGAAGCGCATACACATGGCGCCGTATCCGCTCACGCTGTCCTTCGAAGCCGCCCAGGCCCCCCGACTCACCACCACACCCCCATGCACTCCCATGCACGTTGACGAAAATCGCGACCTCATTCTCGATGGCGAACTGCTCTACGCCCAGCGACTGGCCACCGTGGTGCTTTCCGCACCCACAGTCCACGTCTGGATGATCCTCATCCCCATCATCTTCGTCATGCACTTCTTCCGACTCAAGCGCATCAAGGAAGGCCGCGTCGAGTTCGTGGAGGGCTTCATGCATGGTCGACGCGCCGCCCTGGACGCACTCTGGACCGTGGCACGCGAGCAAGGCGAGACGCCCTTGACCGACGCAACACGCGAGGCCGTGCTGGACGAACTCTGCGCCAACTCCACGGCCTCCGCGGAAGCCGCCGCTGCGCAACGCACCCTCTACGCGCGCTTGCTGGAACACTACGCCGACATGCTCCAGGCGCGCGGCGATTCCTACGGCGACCTCGTGCGCAACGCCTACGGCCGGCGCGAAGACTACCTCCTTTTCCTGAAACAGCTCAGCGATGCCGAACGCGACCTCAACAAAGCCGTGCAGCAAGGTCTCACCGAAGACGCCGAAGGCGCCGAGGAGGTGGTGGAGGCCATGGGCCGCCTGGACATGCAACTGCGCCGCGAACAAGCCGAAGCCATCTTCCCCTGAAGGCAAGCCCGCTCCCGAGGCTGGCCGGAACCCCTGGCTCGCGAACGCCAACTCCCCGACGCTGTTCCCCTCGCAGCATTTCCCGAAACCGCACCCCAGAAAGCGTTCCGCAAAAAGCGCATCCCTGAGGGCCGCCCCGTGCCGGCGTCCTTCCGGAGGTTTTCTGTCTGAATCGCCGGGTCGCCGGGTCGCCGAGTCGCCGAGTCGCCGAGTCGCCGGGTCGCCTGTGGCGCATCGTCCAGCAAAGCCCGTGTCTTCCACGAGATCATGTTGGTGAACTCCCGGGCATGCAGATCGCAAGCCGGCCGTCCACCCGGTGCGTACGTTTGGTGTGTGCGCTCGGGCCGGTTCCCGGTTCGTCCGAAAGAATGCCGACCCCCCCCCGTCATGACGCCACGGCGGGGCTTCCGGCAGACAATGCAAGAGGGCTCCGAACCCTCCGCGTGGTGTGCGCGCAGGCGGTCCGGAGCCCTTGCCATTGCTGGATGACGTCGCGTCGCAGGGACGCAGCGTGTCGGCTGGCTATCCTTCCTTCTTGGCGGTCTTGGTCATGAGCAGACCGAAGCCCTCGAAGAGGTTGAAGATGGAGTAGCCCCACCACATGGTGTAGACCACGTAAAAGACCAGCGCGAAGATGACGATGAAGATCTGCTCGGAGATGGGCGTGGGCTCGACGCCGAAGTAGTTGTAGCCCACTTCCACGGTCTTGCTGTTGAGATCATCAATGGTCTTGGCCACTTCGAACTGGCGGGATTGACCGTACTCCTTGCTGGCGGCTTTCAGGAAGTTGTACCAGGCGTAGGTGGCGACCTTGGGCTCGAGGCCGTAGGCGTTTTCCAGCTTCTCGCCTTCGTTCTGGTACATGGCGTAGCCGTCGTCGACGATGCGTTCGAGCAGGGGCTTCATCTCGCCTTCCACGGCGAGCTTGCCGTCCTCGTAGGAGGCGGTCATGCCGGTTTCTTCGAGCATGGTCACGAGGTTGTCGCCGATCTCCTGAGGCAGTTCCATAGGCGCGGGGGCGCCGGGTTCCTCCATGGCGGCGAGGTTGTCGCGCACGCCTTGGAAGTAATTGGTGGAGGCCTTGGAGATGGAGTTGAAGAGGCCGTCTGCAGCGTGGAACGCGTTGGTGCCGCCGAAGATGGGCATGAACATGAGGATCAGGACCGCGAAGAAGGCTATGGTCATGCCTGTGCCCAAGGCGAACTTTTTCTTGTTTCTGATAAGCATGTTAAGCCTCCTGGCGCATCTTGCCGATGTTCTTGACGAAGACCGAGGTGACCCAAACGGCGAAGAGAGCCACGACGATGAAGAAGAAGACGTTGCCGATTTGCGTGATGATGCTCGCCGTCCCCTTGGACATGCCGATGTACTCCATTTCCACCAGCTTGCCGGGCAAGGCGAAGAGACGGTTGATGAAGCCGGCCATGATGGCGATGGCGTAGAAGCCGCGGATGTAGATGCCCTTCACCATCTTGGTGGCCATGGCGCCGATCTGGATGCCCAGCAAAGAGCCCAGCAGCATGCCCATGGCCAAGGTGTAGAAGATGAAGCCGTAGATGGCGTACTGGGTGATGGACGCGAAACCCGCGGTGAAGATGATCTGCAGGATGTCCGTGCCCACCGTGGTGAAGGAGGAAACGCCCAGCACGTAGACGAACATGGGGAAGGTGAGGAAGCCGCCGCCAACACCCATGATGGCTGCAACGAAGCCCACGAAGGCGCCGCAGATGGCCACGTAGAGCGCAGGGATCTGCTTGCCGCCGGGGGTCAGGTCCTCGTCGAAGGTGATCAGAGGCGGAATCTTGGAGGCTTGCAGCTTGGCGGGCAGACCGGGCTTGCCGGAGCCGCCTTCACCACCGCCGCCGTGCCCGTCGCTGGTATCGCCGCGACGGTACGCCTTGATGAAGTCCGTCATGGCGTACATGCCCAGGAACCCGAGCAGAATGACGTAGACGAAGCTGATGAAGGTGTCGGAGAGCATGGGGTCGAACTCGTAGATGGCCCGGTTCACCACGCCGCCGCCCAAGACGCCGACGATGGAGCCCACCAGGAAGGCGACCGCAAGGCCCACCGAGACGTTGCCCAGCTTCTTGTGCACCACCGTACCCATGATGGCTTTGGCGAAAATGTGGAAGAGGTCCGTACCCACAGCCAATATGCCTTTGATGCCTGCGCTCATCAACGCTGGCGCGATGATGAAGCCGCCGCCTGCGCCGATGCACCCTGTGATCAAACCAGCGCACAAGCCGATAAGAATGGAGACGGCGAAGACGAAAGGCGTGTAGTACGCAGGGCTGTACGCATACTTGCCGCCCAGCACGGACGGCATGTCTTCCCCGCCGGCCATGACGTAGCCGGAGAAGAGCAGCACAGGCATGGCGATGGCCACCAGCAACAGCATCCGCTTGCGGCTGTGGAGAATGTTCATGGAGGCCTCGTAATCCCAGCGCGCATGCGCCCGAGCGCCCTCCTGCATCATGCAGTACACGGTTCTCATCATTTTTCTCATGGCGGTGTTCCTCATTTGCTTGGTCTGTACGGTGTGGACCAATTGGTTTGCCTCATGCCGAAAAAATGTCGTCGTACAGTGTGGGTGAACGCTTCAGAACGCGGCTGACGGCGGCTGGCCGTCGCGTTCGCCTTGGCCGACGACCTGGCGGAGCTTGTCGAGCAGCGTCTCCAGGTCGCAGGGTTTCAACAGATACTCGGTGGCGCCATACGTGGCGCCTTCCTGGGCAGCCTGATCCGAACCGTGCCCCGTGAGCATGATCACCGGCAACTCCGGCGCCAGCACACGCACCATCTTCAGCACGTCCAGACCGCTCAAATCCTCCATCTTCAAGTCCAGCAGCATCACATCGAACTCGTTGCCGCGCAGCAGCCGCAGCGCATCACCCCCGGAGAGGGCCGTGGTCACCTCCACGCCACGCCGTCGCAAGCGTTTGGCCATCACGTCCACGAAATGTTCCTCGTCATCCACGAGCAACAGGCGCAAAGCTGGCGTCTGCGTCATGCGCGCTCCCCCGTGCAGCCAGCGTTCATCCGACGTGACGCAAGGCGGAACCGACCGCGGCGCAGCGGCGTTGTGATGGGGGGGAGAAGCGTCATGGTGTGCATCGCTAACTTCCTCTGCAGGCCATGGGTGTGCACCGATAGGAACCCCAAGGGCAAAGGACGTGCCAAGGCGGGCGTCTTTTTGTGAAAAATATAACAATTCGAGATGACAGACTTTTCATGAAGTCACGGCCGAACGCGACAATCTGGCGTCCTTGGAGATCGGGTGTGGGCGTCAGGATTTTTTACAGTTCGTAAACTCTTTGTGCATTGTGTCGCAAACAAGCGACGAGCCCCGGCAAAAGCCTCAAGGCCGTGGCCGCGGCGCGGATGCCTTGAAAAAAAATAATGAATTTAATATATTGAGCGGAAAAATGCCGCCACGGCCTCGACCACAGGACGCAGCCCGTCGGACGCCGAGTCGCCACTGTCGCGCGTGCGACTGACGCGTCAGGATCCTGGAACCGGAGAACCGGCAAGGGGGGAGCCGGTGGCCGGAGTCGGGGGGCGTAAGGAGCCGGAGGAGCGGGAGGAGCCGGAGCACACGTCTTCAGCGTTCCCCCGACCCGGGAGTGACCCGGGAGTGACCCGGGAGTGGTCAGAGAGTGACCGGAAATGATGGGGAACGACGGGGTATGGTGGGCGCGGCCCCAGACGCCATTGGCAAGGAAGTGGCTCCAGCACGGCGCCCCGCAAGCGGACGAGGCGCCGCCAGGACGGCTCAGGCGCGGTCGGATGGCGTGTCGTCGGCGTGGTGCACGGTCACCTGGGTAAAGGGGATTGTCCAGCCATTGGTCGTGCAGGCGTCCACGGCCGCGCGTTGCAGCAGCCGCCGCATCTTGTAGTAGCGGTCCGCCGCTTCGGGAGCGAAACGCGCGTAGACGGCGAGGTCCAGCGACGAGGCCCCGGCTTCGGCGAACTCCACCAGCAGCGCCTGGAGCAGGTTCTGCAGCCCCTCTTCGGCGAAGCGTCGTTCGATGGCCGCCCGCAGTGTGTCGGGGATGGCGGCGGTGACCTCCGCCTGATGCGCGTAGTCCACCCCGAAATGCAGGTACAAACCGTAGCCGCGGGAGAGGTTCAACGGCTTCTGCGCCAGAAAATCCTGTACGGGATAGGTCTTGGTGCTGGATTCCATGATGCGCAGCGTCACCTGCTCGGGGGATTGCAGCACGACTTGGCCGAAGACGCCGTCCGCCAAGAGTGTCCAGTCCCGTTTCGCGGTGGGGAACCACGGCTCGTTGGGGCTATACGTCCGGGAAGTCATGGTGGTGAGATCCCTCAGCCGTACACGAAGGACGCCTCCCTCCAGGGCAGGGTTGCGCAACCTGGTGTAGTAGTTGATCTGCTCGACCCGCCACGGCAGCCCGTGGAGCACGAGGCGCTCGCCCTCGCGCACGGCGCCCACGTTGAAGAGCAACTGACCTTCCGCCATGTGCAGGGGGATGTTGTCTTTCATGGACCAGAGCACCCCCACCAACATGAGCATGAAGAGGCCGATGAGGATCCAGTCGTTGGAGAGGTAGAGCACCACAAGCCCCAGCGAAAGCGAGACCACAAGCGCTGCTGTCCGAACCAGGACGTTGATGATGCGCGCCCAGTGTTTCTGTTCGATGAGGCGCTTGGCCCGTCTCGTCCTGGAGAGCCGCAGGTGAGCGAAGCGCAGTAGAAAATAGGAGGCGATGATGACGAGGATGGTGGTGACGAGGTTGCGCAGATGCACTCCCACCAGCTCTTCCAGGAACTCGCTTACTGCGGAGACGAGGTCGCCGTCGGCGTGGGCCATGTCCTTCAGCCGCTCTTCCGCCACCAGCCGGTCCCGTTGGAGGTCTTCCAGGCGTTTGCGCAGGGTCTTTTCGGTGATGTCGATGGTCTCGCGCAGCGCGCCGGCTTCCGCTTGTTGGCGCACACCCTCGATGTGTTCCAGGGCCTGGAGGACTTTTTCCTCACGCTCCTGACGGTCCTTGATGAGGGAGCTGACCCTGTCGATTTCCCGTGAGCGCTCCGTGATATCCCGCAACTTGGAGACGAGCGGCTGGAAAATCTCCTCCAGGCTCTCGAAAAAGCTGACATCTTCCTGAGGCGGGGCTTCTTCGAGCGCTTCCTGGGACACGCCGGTGAGCAGTTGGACGAAGCTCCGCTGGCGCTCGACGAGCTGGGCTTGCTTCTGGGTGAGCTCCTTCTCCAGTTGCTTCCGCTCCACTTCGGTGGCTGCGTTTTCCAACTGCGTGCGCAACTCGGCGAGCTCTTCCTTGCGCACGGCGAGACCCTCGATCAGTTGCGTGAGCGTCTCGATGCGTGATTCCGTCTCGTTGGCCGCGGGGGAGGCCTCCCGGACTTCGCCAACGGTCTCCGTTTCGGTGAGAAGGGTGTGGGGCTCCACAGCGTGACAGGCCGCGGGGCGCAGCGTCACGGTCAACAGCAAAGCCAACAGCACGGCGCCGCAGAGGCATACGGTCAGCGCCATGGCGCAGAGGGGAGAAGCGGAAACATCGTGTCGCACGGGGGGCTCGCAGGGGCGTCGGACAAAGCCGGTGGAGGGATCGGAGGGCTCGGATGGATGCGCGACGGCGCTTCCTCTGGACGAGGCGGCCGTGCACGACTGTGCATATCAAGCCCCTGCGCGGGAGACAAGAGGCGCCCTGCGGCTGCATGCGACGGCCGCGGGGTGGGCTGATCGGGCGCGGATGGGACAGGCCGGAACGCCGGTGGGGACAGGCGGTGGCCCTGGTGAAACCTCAGCGGCGGCGGGCTGCTTCTGCTATCCACGTCTGCAGGGGGACTTCCACCAGGGCGCGGAGCTCGGCCAGGCGTTCCGGAGTCTCCGCTTCGAAACGCAAAACCAGCGCAGGTTGGGTGTTGGAGGCGCGCACCAGGGCCCAGCCGTCCGCGAAGTTGAGCCGGACCCCGTCCACATCCACGAGTTCGCATGGGAGATTGTCCGGGTTGGCGCGGAAGTGCTCCGCCGCGAGCTGAACCACCTGGAATTTGATGGCGTCCGGACACTCCATGCGGATTTCCGGCGTGTTGGCGGTGGCGGGCCAGTCGGCCAGCATGGCGGACAGCGGCGGCCCGCCCGCTCTTTTGGCGCGGCCCACGATCATCGCGAGGCGCAACGCCGCCAAGGACGCGTCGTCGAAACCGTGGTAGTCTTCGGCGAAGAACATGTGTCCGCTCATCTCGCCGGCGAGGAGGGCGCCCGTCTCCTTGAGCTTGGCTTTCAGCACGGAGTGCCCTGTCTTCCACATGAGAGGGACGCCGCCATGGGCGGCGATATCCTTATATAGGAGGTGTGAGCACTTCACCTCGCCGATAACCGTGGCGCCGGGGCGTCGCTGGAGCATGTCGCGGGCGAAGATGGCGAGCAGCTGATCGCCGTAGAGCATGGCGCCGGTTTCATCCACCACGCCGATGCGGTCGCCGTCGCCGTCCAGGCCCACGCCGAAATCAGCGCCGGTTTCATGGACTTTCGTCTGCAGATCCACGAGATTCTTGGCGACCACGGGGTCCGGGTGATGGTTGGGGAAGTCGCCGTCCGGTTCGCAGTAGAGGGGAACGACCGTGGCGCCGGCGCGTTCCAGCAGGGCAGTGGTGACGAGACCGCCGGCGCCGTTGCCGCCGTCCACCACCACGGTGAGGTTGCGCAACACGTCGGGATCGGGCAGCGCAGCCGTGAGTGTTTCGAGGTATGCGGGGACGATGTCGTGGTGCGAGACGAGCCCTTGGGACGTGGTGAGTGCGCCGCCAGCCGCCGGAGCGTCGCTGGTGGCGGCCATGAGCTCGTAGAGGCGCTGGATCTGCGTGGTGTGGATGGTCCCTTCGCCGGACCATATCTTGAAGCCGTTGTATTCCGGCGGGTTGTGGCTTGCCGTGATAATGCAGCCGGCATGCTTGCCAAGATGTTTGACGGCGAAGTAGAAGACGGGTGTGGGCGTCATGCCGATTTGGATGACGTCCACGCCCATGGCTGCGAGCCCTCGGGTGAGCCGTTCGGCGTAGCGCGGTGAGCTGTGTCTCGTGTCGTGTCCCACCACGGCGGCGGCGTGGCCTTCCTCGATGAAGAGAGCGCCCATGGCGCGACCCAGTCGCTCCACCCAGGTCTCGTCGAAATCTCTGTCCACCACGCCGCGGATGTCGTAGGCGCGGAAAATTGCTCGGGACGCTGACGTCATGGAATCGTCTCTCTGTGGGTTGGCGGCTGGTGTGTGGGACGCGGCGTCGCGCCGCGGCGCCACCATACGGCAAGGTGGTGAAAATGACAATATCGCAAGAAAAATGGGCCAATGCGTGGTTGTGGTTGACCTTCCCGGCGTTAGCCTCTAAGGACGAGTGATTATGAATTGGGACTGGGACAAACTGAACGAACAGAAGAAACGTCACGGCGGCGGCGGGAGCGGCGGCGGTGGCGGCGGCGGCGGCGATTTCAAGGGGCCGGACTGGGACCAATTCGGTAACCAGTTCAACAGATTGCGATCCTTGAAATTTCCTTTGGGCAAGGTGCTGATCGGCGCCGTGGTGGTTGCGTGGTTGCTTTCCGGCTTCTACCGCATCGAGCCTGGCTTCGTCGGCGTCATCACGCGCTTTGGCGAATACATCCGCACGGAAGAGCAGGAGGGCCTGGATTACCACTGGCCCTATCCCATCGAGCGGGCGTACACCCTCAAGGTCACCGAAGTGCGGCGGGTCTCGGTCGGCGGGGTGAATGGCGACGCCACGGATGAAGCCGCCATGCTCACCGGCGACGAGAACGTCGTCAACGTGGAGTTCATCGTCCAGTACGAAATCCGCGACGCCAAGAATTTCCTCTTCAACGTCGCAGGCCAGCACGCCACCGTGCGTGCAGCCGCCGAAGCCGCCATGCGCGAAGTCATCGGCTACAACAGGATCGACGCTGCGCTCACGGACGGCAAGCTGGAAATCCAGAATCAGACCCAAGCATTGCTGCAAGCAATTCTGGACCGCTACGACGCAGGCGTGCATGTGCGCGCCGTCAAGCTGCAAGACGTCCATCCCCCCAAAGAGGTGGTGGAGGCCTTCAAGGACGTGGCCAGCGCGCGGGAAGACCGCATCCGCTTCATCAACGAAGCCGAAGCCTATCGCAACGACATCATTCCCAAAGCCCGGGGCGCCGCCGCCGAGCTGGTGAACGCTGCGCAAGCCTACAAGGAAAGCCGCGTGCGGCAGGCCCGCGGTGAAGCCGAGCGCTTCGAGGACATCTACGAAGCCTACATCCAGGCCGAGGACATCACGCGCAAACGCCTCTATCTGGAAACCATGGAGGAGATCCTGTCGCAGCCGGGCATGGAAAAGATCATTCTGCCTGAAGGCGGCGTACGCGAGCCTTTGCCCCTGCTGCCGCTGAACCCCCAACCCGCGACACAGCAGCAAACCACGAGCGGCGCCGCCGCTGCGCAGGGAGGCCAGCAATGAACAAGCTCGGCATTGTCGTCGGCGTGTTGTTCCTGGGCGGCCTCGTCCTGTTGGCCAACGCGTACTTCATCGTTCGGGAGACGGAACGCGCCGTCGTCGTGGAATTCGGTCGCCCCGTGGGCGACGTCCGCGGCCCCGGTCTGCACTTGAAGATTCCCTTCATCCAGCAAGCCAAATACTTCGACGGCCGTATTCTTGATTACGACATGCAGCCCACCGAAGTGCTCACCAGCGACAAGAAGAACATGCTGGTGGACAGCTACTTCAAGTGGCGCATCGTCGACCCCTTGCAGTTCTATCGCACCGTCCAAAGCGTGCAGAAGGGCAGCCAGACCCTCAATGACGTCGTCTACTCCGAGCTGCGCGAAGCGTTGGGTCAGCACACCCTCATCGAGATCGTCGCCAAAAAACGCAGCGAGATCATGGAGCAAATCACGGAGAAAGCCTCCACCCTCGCCGCTGGATACGGCGTGAAGCTCCTGGACGTGCGCATCAAACGCACCGACTTGCCAGCACAGAACCTCCAGGCCATCTTCGAACGCATGCGCGCAGAGCGCGAACGCCAAGCCAAGCAGTACCGCTCCGAAGGCCGCGAAGAAGCCGCCAAGATCCGCTCCTCAGCAGACAAGGACCGCGAGATCATCCTGGCGGAAGCGCGGCGCGAGTCGGCGGTCCTGCGTGGTCAAGGCGAAGCCAACGCCACGGGGATATACGCCAAAGCGCTTTCCAAGGGCCCGGAATTCTACGCCTTCCAGCGCAGCATGCAAGCGTATCGCAAAAGCCTCGGCGAGAACACCCGTATCCTCCTCACGCCCGAGAGCGAGTTCCTCGACTTCCTGAACTAGCCCCCCAGCGGCGGCGCAGCTCCATGCGCCGCCGCCTATCCTTCTCCCTCGTCGCTGGTGTGCGGATCTGGGCCTGCAGGCTCCAGGGCGCGTCGATATGCGTTGCTGCATGCCGCCGTCGCCGGGCGGACATGCGTCATGAAACGGGTTACGTCCGAATTGCATGGCGCAATGTGTCACATGGAACATGACAACGCCTTCGCGCCAGCCATTCGACGCCAAGAGCCAAGCTGCAGCGAGGAGATTTCAGGTGCGCTGCGGTCGGCGGCATGTGTAACATGTGTAAGGCGCGGACGTTTCGCGCTGTCTCATGTTACACTATCCGTGACGCGTCGTCACGGGCTCCCACTGTGGAAAGAGGCTATCACATGATGAATATGTTTGAAGAAAAAGTCGTGGAGTTGATATATGTCGTTTTGGCGCCGGACTTGTATTGAGCATATTGCCAAGCTGATACGAATTCCGTGTTGTCAGGGGGGAATTGCGAGTGCGCCGCGGGGAGGGACATCATTGTGGCGCGAGATGTGCATGAGGGGAGCCCTGCAGACCGGGCGGGGCATGCGCCGTGCGACGAAGACGCAGCGGCCCGGTGAGGTGCGCGAACACGCGCTCCATGACATGAAAAGCGCGACAGCGCGCAGGGGGCGTACCAAATGCGTATGAAGAATAACCGACGTGCAAGCACACAAGAGGAGCAGACACTTGTCTACATTTGATGAAATTTTTGATCGGATCAAGGCGGCGACCAATACGCGCACGCAGGTCGAGCTCGCCGAAGTGCTCGGTATCCGCCAGTCCAGCATTTCAGACGCGAAACGGCGCAACTCCGTACCAGCGGACTGGTACCTCAAGCTCTTCGAACAGTACGGCCTCAACCCCGACTGGCTCAAGTTCGGCCAAGGCCCCATGTACCTCAAAGGAGAAGGCGGCTACCAACCCTACGACGGCCCCGCCGCGCTCAGCCTGCGCGAGGAAGCGGCGCAGTACGCCGAGCCGGAGAGCAAAAGCGTGGTGGTCACCGTGCACTCCATGCAGAGCGAAAGCGACACCCACGAAACCTTCGAGCCCAAACCCATCAGCAAACTCGCCGTGCCCAAGTCCCTGGCGCCGGACTCCATTCTCGTGGTGCGCATGGACGGCTCCAGCATGGAGCCATCGGTGCGACGCGGCGCTTACGTCGGTGTGGACCAGGCCAAACGCAACATCGTCTCCGGCGAAATCTTCGGCGTCTTCATTCCTCACGCCGGCCTCTCCCTGAAGCGCGTCTTCCTGGATGCGGACAACAATCGCCTCATCCTGCGCTCGGAAAACCACGCGCACCCCGAGATGTATCTCCCCATGGATTCCCACCATGAACGCATCCTCGGCCGCGCCGTGTGGGTCATCCAGGACCTGTAGAGTCGCCGGCTTCGTCAGACGACAAGGCCCTTGTGACAATGGCCGCAACGCCCACGGTGTTGCGGCTTTTTTCTTGCGCGACATTCCGGAAACAGTGTATGCTTCGAGATTATCAACCCCCCAACCGCTGCGCGCAATCGCCCGTCCCCCATGAACGAAGCCCTGCTGCCACACCACATCTACAGCTTCCTCGCCGACCGCGTGCTGGGGCAGGAAGCGGCGTTGAAAGTCGTCGCCGTGGCGGTCTACAAGCATATCAACCGCATCCGCGGCGCGCGGGTGCTGATGATCGGCAACAGCGGCACCGGCAAGACCACCCTCATGAACGCGCTGCAGGCGTTCTACCGCTCCACGCCGGAGCTGTCGCGCCACGCCGCCATGACCATCATGAACGCGCGCACCATCCTCGACGACGAAGGCGAAGCCGACACCTTTCGTATTCTCAAAGCCTTGGAGACGGACGTCGCCGCCATCCTCGGCGAGGACCGGCCCCCTGCGCAGGTCCGCGCCCTCATGGAAAACGCCACCATCTGTCTGGACGAGATCGACAAGATATCCGGCAAGGTCGCCGGCAAGTCCAATGTCACGGGCATCACTCTCCAGCAAGCGCTCCTGACGCTCATCGAAGGGGAGCGGGTGCTGTATCGCGCACGCGTGCGCACCCCCAAAGGCGACGGCTACGCCAAGCTCCCTTTGGACACGAGCCACATGCTCTTCGTCTGTGGCGGGGCTTTCGAAGAACTGTACGACCAAGTCTACGCGAGGGTGGTCAACAAGGAAGACGAACGCCGGCTGCGGGAAGTCCGCGTCTACGACAAGCAGCACGGCATGCGCACCACCATCCAGTTCACCCTGCGGGAATACCTCAAGCTTTCGGATCTCTTCGCCTACGGGATGGCGCCGCAGTTTCTTTCGCGGTTCAGCGCCATCGCCGTGCTCGACGACCTGGATCAGGAGACCTTGCGCGCCATCTTCCTCCATGCCGCGAACTCGCCTTTCGTGTTGTCGCGGGAGTACTTCGCCTCCATGGACGTCACCTTGCGGATGACCGAGGAGGCCGTGTCGCTTTGTGTGGATGTGGCGCAGGCCAACGCCCGGCTCGGCGCGCGCGCTTTGAAGGAAGTCTTCAACAAGGTGGTGGCGGATTTCGAGTTCGACCCCTTCGGCTCCGGCGCTTTGCAGGAGGAAGGGGGCGGCAAGGTCCTTACCCTGGATGAGGCCATGGTGAAGGCAAAGATCGCCGGGTGGCGCGCCGAGCAGGACGTCAGCAGCGAGGAGCCGGTCGTCTGACGCGTCGGGGGTGTCTTCCCCGGAACTACGACGCATTTTTCACTATTGAACGGAGAGCGCCAATGGACGTATCAATCGCGAGGATCGACAACCGGAGTCGGCGGTGCGCAAGACGCCAGAGCCCCGCGCAGCTTCTCTGGCTCGCTGGGACAGAGACGCGCCTTGCCAGCGCTTCAGGCGCGCTTCCGGAAGAGTGCGTCCCGGCGCGAAACGTTTCAGGAGGAGTGCAATGACATCATCCATACAAGACGCCGCCGTCGCGGAACTGTCGCCAGCCCCGCCGCGCAGGCGGTCCAAGCCCGCGGAGCGAGCGCCCCACCCCATCGACGCCATGGCGCGCATCATGCGGGAGGTGGACGGGTACGTCGCCGATTTCCAGCGCGTCATCCGCAACCGGGGCTACACGTGCAAGACCTTCGCGCCGCCTGTCTCCTACAGGGAGGAGCGCCGCGTGCTGAGCCCGGGGGAAGTCATTCTGGGACACGTGCAGGAGGACCACCACGTCGGCGAACTGCCCGCCAAAGGGGAGGCGCCCAGCTGGAATCTGCTGAAGGAGCCGCACATCAGTTTCGCGCCGGGTCCCGAATTCCAGTCCATCCGCGTGACCATTGACAACGGCCACGGTACGGAGCAATATCTCGTCCCGCTGGAGAAAATCACCAAGCGCAATGTGGGCTACTTCATCCGGAAGTATCTCCGCGCCGTTCTGAAGGATTGAGCTTATGCCGCATCGCCCCGCCCGTCCGCTCCGGCGCATGAACCCGCGACGGCGCACGGGGCGCATGGGTTGGAGGCTCCCCGCCATGGGGGCTGTGTTGCTCGCCCTCACGGGCTGTGGCGTCATGGACGGCCGCGAGCACCATCTGCCATCATGGCGCTTCGTGGACGAGGTGGACGACGCCGTCATGCCGCCGCTGACCACCGCTTCCCAACTCCCCTACAAGGAGCCGGAAGCGCAGCCCACGCCCATCGCGCCGTTCGAAGAAGCCGCCCCGGAAATCAGCGCCGCTCCGGCCGCCGTGTCGGCAGCCGCCCCGAACACCGCCATCGACCCGGCAGCGCCGGACCGCCTCGCCATGGAGGATCCCGCCACCTTCTTTGCCCTGCGCGGCAACGCGTTCTTCAACGACAAGGCGTACCTGCGCGCGCTGGTCGCCTATGAGAATGGTTTGGCGATCAAGCCGGATCATGGCGAGATGCTCCTTATGCAGGGGGCGTGTCTCCACATGCTGCGGCGCTACGAAGAAGCCGTCGCAGCGTACGACAAGCTGCTCGCGCACAACGGCGTTTCCGCCCGTGCGTACTACAACCGCGGGAATTCCCTGGCTGCGCTGGGGCAGCTGAAAGCCGCCGAAGCGGACTACACCCGCGCTCTGGCCCTGGAGCCGGAGCACGCTCCCGCCCTGGCCAACCGGGCGTTCGTGCGTGAGGCCATGGGCCAGCATGACGCCGCATCCAAGGACGCAGCGCGCGCAAGGGCCCTGGACGACGCCGTCAACCTGCCTGTCGCTTCGCAATAGCACGCACTCCATACAGGGGCGGTGCGAGCCGTCTCCCACATGCGATGGGGGCGGCTCCTTGGCGTCGGCTTGCTTCATGTTGGCTTTGGCAAGCGCCCCCCGGTGGGCTGTCGCGGCGTGGCGTGGTGGATCGGCGTCAGTCGAAGTAAGCGCGCAGTCGCCCAGGAGGCGTGGTGGGGTCGCTACAATTTGCAGCAGGCGCGCATCTCCTGCACCATGCGCATGAGCTTGGCGGAGAGGTCCGTGAGTTCCTGGATGGCCACGTTGGAGTCGTGCATGGTCTGCGTGGTCTCGGTGGAGATGGCTTCGATGTCCGCTGCTGCGTGGCTGATGGCGTCCGCAGCGCCGGCTTGTTCTTGCGAAGCCGCTGCGATCTGATGGATTTGGCTGGCGGTCTCCTGGCTCATGGTGACGATGGCTTCGAGGGATTCGCGTGAGGAGTCCACCAGGGACGCTGATTCCATGACGGAGCGGATGGCGGTGTCCGTCACCGTGGAGTTGCGGCGCGCGCCTTCCTGAATCTCGGTGATGACGCGGGTGACGTCGCCGGTGGCGTTCATGGTCTTCTCGGCGAGCTTGCGGACCTCGTCGGCCACGACGGCGAAGCCCCGGCCGGATTCCCCGGCGCGGGCCGCTTCGATGGCGGCGTTGAGCGCCAGCAGGTTCGTCTGATCGGCGATGTCCTGGATGACGGAGACGATGGAGCCCACATTCTGGGCCAACGTGGCCAGTTCGCGGTGGCTGGCTTCCAGATCGCCGGAGTGTGCTTCCAGGTTGCGGAAGACTTCGCCCACCATGGCCACTACTTGCGCCCCTTCCTGCGCGCGGCGTTTTGCGCCTTCCGCTTTGGAGGCGGCTTCGCCGGCGTTGGTGGCCACTTGGGTGACGGTGGCGCTCATCTGCTCGATGGCCGTGGCGGTCTCGGCGGCGCGCTCATGCTGTCGTTCAGCGCCCTGGAGGGCGTCTTTCACCTGCGTGTTGAGCATGGCCGCAGCTTGGGCGAGCTCTTGGGTGATGGCGTCCACGCTGGTGGCGGCTTGGGCGATGGTCTCGTTTTGCTGCTCGATGAGCCGGCGCTGGCTGGTGACGTCCGTGAGGTCGTACCAGACGGTGAGGGCGCCGAGGAGCACGCCGTCCATGTCATGGAAGGGAGTGGAGGTCACGTCGATGATGCGCTCACCGACCCCGGGGAGGGTGCGTTCGATGGTGGCGTGGAGCTGGCGTTCTTCCCGGAGGGCCCGTTCGCTCAGGGTTTCGTTGTTGGGGGTGCGAACGAACTGGTGGAAGGGCCGGCCCACGTATTCCTCCGGCGCGCCGCTGTGGCCCAGCAACGCGAGCATCTGCGGGTTGACCCAGCTCACGGCGCCGTCCACGCCCACCACGGCCGCTGGCAGGGTGATGCCTTGCAGCACGCCTTGGGAGAAGCCGAGCTTGTTCTTGAGATCTTTGACCATGTCCTGGGTGGCGTCGATGGTCATGGCGATGACGTCGTTGGCCGCGTAGTCGATGCGCGCGTCGTAGCGACCGTCGGAGACGGCGCGGGTGAACGCGGAGAGCTCGTTGAGGGGGCGGGTGGCGCTGCGCACGATGATGAGCATGACGACGCTCACCAGCAGCACGGCGCCGATGGCGAGGAAGAGGCCCACTTCCCCGAGCCGTTTGTCCAGCCCGTGGCTCATGTCGTCCAGGGGCATGGCGAACGCGTACGTCATCCGCCAGGGGTCGAAGCGTTTCAGGTAAGCCACTTTGCGCACGCCGGCCATCTCGTATTCCACGTACCCTTCCTCCACGCCCTGGAAGTCCTCCCAAAAGGGGAAACGCGTCAGGGTGTCGCCGGTCATGGTGGGGTGGCTCACCAACCGGCCGTCGTCCGTGAAGAGGTAGCCCACGCCTTTGCCGCCGATGTTGAGGGAGGCGACGATCTGCTCGAATTCCGGGGTGACGACCTCTCGGCCCACGCCAAGGGCGCCGATGGCGTCGCCGGAGAAATTCTTCAAAGGCATGTAAGCGGCGAAGTAGAAGCCGTCCGGTTCGCGCACGACGCCGGCGTAAGTTTCCTCCTGCTCGACGACGGCTTTGCTGATGGGGCTGTCCGCGGGGATGGTCCAGCCGTTGGCGGCCTCGCCGTCGGGCGTCTGAAGAGTGGTTGCCACGCGGACCATGGCGCCTTCGTGGAACTGGAAGAAGGTGACTTGGCTGGCGAGCTGTTCCTGCAGGTCGTTGACGATGGTGGCGTTGCCGGGGATGAACTTGCCAGAGAGCTCCAGGCTGGGCAAAGTGACTTCCTGCCTGACGCCGTCGCGTTCGTTCGTGAGGGTCAGCGTGGTTTCCATCAACTGGTTCAACCCGGGGAAACCCATGCTGTTGACTTGCTTGAGCATGGAAGCAAGGTCCGAGCTGGCTTTGTCCTGCAACAGCCGGGTTTGCATGTTCATCATGTGCGCCATGGAATCCCCGAAGGATTTCAGGGAAGTGCGACCCAGCAGCTTCAGCGAGGAATCCACTTGGATCAGGTTCACGGCCGTCATGGCGGCGATGGCCACGCTCACGGCGGCGATGGCGCCCAGCAACAGTTTCAGATGGAAAGCGAGTTTCGACATGGCGGCTCCCTTGGCGAAGAAGAGATTCACTATGCCGACAATCACCGACAGCCGCATGAAGGGGCTGTCACAACCATGTTACGGTATTGCGTAATTGCACGACATTATGAGCCCTTTCGTTCACCTCGGCGTCCCGGACGAAGCCGCGTCCCAAGCCCCCGACGCAGCTCCTTCACAGACCGCTTCCCACTGGCGCGGCTGGTGTGACGATTTCGAGACGGTGTACGACGTACGCGCCCTCGACGGTGTGCGACCTGTCATCCAAGCCATCCAGGCTGCAGCCGAAGCCGGCAAGACCGTGGTCATGGCGCTGGCCTACGAAGCCGCCCCGGCTTTCGACGACGCCTTGGTCGTCCATCCATACGATCCGCAAAGTCCGCTCCCCCTCCTCTGGGCGGGCGTCTGCGATGACTTGCGAGACGACTCCCCGCCGGCTCACCGGGAGCACTTCGCATGCGGGCCATGGCGTCCCCTGGTGAAAGAAGCGCACAACGCCGAAGCCCTGGCGGCCATCCACGGACTCATCCGCCAAGGGGAGACATATCAAGTCAACTACACCGCGCCGTGGCGGGCCGCATTCCACGGCGACCCCTGCGCCTGGTTCGCGACAGTGGCGCGGGCCGCCCAGGTGGGCTACCCGGCGTTCGTGGATACCGGGGGCGCCGCCATCGCCTCGTTTTCTCCGGAACTCTTCCTGCGGGTGATGCATACGCCCCTTGGCCGCCAGGCCGTGGCGCGTCCCATGAAGGGGACCATGCCCCGCGGCCGGTGGCTGGAGGAAGACCAGAGCCGCGCCGACGCCCTCTTCGCCAGCGACAAGGAGCGCGCCGAAAACGTCATGATCGTCGACCTGCTGCGCAACGACCTGGGCCGCGTTGCCGTGCCGGGTGGGGTGAAACCCTCCCGTCTTTTCCAGTTGGAAGCCTACCCCACGGTCTGGCAGATGACCTCCACCGTCTCGGGGTTGTTGCGCGAGGATGTGACGCTCTGGGACCTCTTGGCCGCGACGTTCCCGTGCGGTTCCGTGACCGGGGCGCCCAAGGTGCGCGCCATGGAGATCATCCGGGCGATGGAGCCACACCCCCGCGGCGTCTACTGCGGGGCCATCGGCGTGGTGACCCCGGATCCCCGCCACGGCTGGCTGTGCCGCATGAGCGTGCCCATCCGCACCGCCGTGGTTGACCGCAGCGCCACCGAGGCGCGCTGCAGCGCCGGGGGCGGCGTTGTCCATGACTCCCTCGAAACACGAGAGCGCCGTGAACGCGCGGCCAAGCTGAAATTCCTCACCCCGCCGCCGCCATTCGAGCTGCTGGAGACGCTGCTGCTGGACCACGGCCGATACCTGCTTGCAGAGGAACATCTGGCCCGCATGAAGGCCTCCGCACATTTCTTCGGGTTCCGACACGACGCGCGGACCATGCGCGAGTCCTTGGACGCCATCCGCCGCGAACACCCCGAGGGCCGATGGAAAGTCCGCATGACCATGGACCGCGCCGGCGCCGTGGCCGTCACGACAGCTGCGTTGTCGCGTCCGGGGGGCCGCCGTGTGCTCCGGACTGCGCTGGCCGAGACCCCCGTGGATGGCGAAGATGTGTTCCTCTGCCACAAGACGACGCACCGTCGCGTCTACGAAGACGCGCTGGCGAAACGGCCGGACTGCGACGACGTGCTCCTGCACACCACGCGCGGTCTGGTGAGCGAAGCGTGTCTGGCCAACGTGGTGGTGGACCTGGAAGGCGAACTGGTGACGCCGGCGCGCGAGGTCGGTCTGCTTAACGGCGTCTACCGCGAGGCGCTGCTGCGGCGCGGCGTGGTCCGCGAAGCCCCCGTGACGGTGGAGGCGCTGCAGGAGGCGCGCCGGATATGGCTGGTGAACTCGGTGCGGCGGTGGATGCCTGTGCGGCTGGTCGAGTGAATCCTCCGGGATTCGTCCCGGCGCAGGGCGTCATCAGACCGGAAAGAGACGACAGGTCGGGATTGCCGCCCGAAAATGAAATGTTTGCTGCACCGTCAAGCCGCGCCCCGCGGTGAGGGGCTGCTGGGCAGAACTCTTTCCGGGTCGCCTTTTCCGGAAAAAGGGGCATCCCTCGGGCCCATTGGGCAGGTGGCGGCCCCTCGCGAATCTCTCCTCGGCACACCGAAGAGACAGGCGCTAACCGGAGCGGGGCACCTTGGCCAGGGCCTTGCGCAACGCGTCATATTCCAGGGGCTTGGGCAGGTAGTCGTCCATGCCCATGTTCAGGAAGCGTTCGCGATCGCCGTCCAGCGCGTGAGCTGTCACGGCGATGACGGGGATTTCCGGATTCCAGCGCTCGGTCTCACTGCGGATGTGGATGAAGGCTTCCACGCCGTCCATGCCGGGCATCTGGATATCCAGCAGGACGCAGTCGAAGCGTTGTTGAGGCAGGACTTCGAGGACTTCGAAGCCGTTGGTGGCGGTGACGACATGGTGGCCCTCGCGTTCCAGCATGCGTTTGAGGAGCAGCATGTTGACCATGGTGTCTTCCGCCACGAGAATATCGAGGGGCGTGGCGACGGCGGCGTCCGCGGCGTCGGGCTGAGGCTCCAGGGTGGCGAGCTGCTCGAAGCGGACGGCGAGGGTGAACGTGGAGCCCTGGCCCACTTCGCTTTCCACGAGGAGATCGCCATCCATGAGTTGAGCGATGCGCCTTGTGATGGCCAGCCCCAGACCTGCGCCGGGGTGCGCGCGGGTGAGGGAGCTGTCCGCCTGGGTGAACCCTTCGAAGATGGCCTCCAGTTTGGAAGCGGGGACGCCGCACCCCGTATCGCGCACGCTGATGGCGACGCGTCGCGCGAGCAGGGGGTCCTTATCGCGCGGGGGCGCTGCGGTCACTTGGACGGTCACGCCGCCAACCTCGGTGAACTTCACGGCGTTGCCGACGAGGTTCACCAGCATCTGCCGCAGTCGCGCAGGGTCGCCCACCAGAGCGTCGGGAACGTCGTCGTCCATGGTCCAGTCGAGAGCGACGCCTTTCTGGCGGGCTTCCTGGTGGAAGAGCTGGATGACGTTGAGGACGTTCTCGGCCAGGCTGAACTCTTCGCGGGCCAGCTCCAAGACGCCGGATTCGATATGGGAGAAGTCCAGCACGTCGTCAAGAACGCGCTGCAGCGCCTTGCCCGAATCGCGGATGAGCTCCAGGTTGGTGCGCTGTTCGGTATCGAGTTCCGTGCAGAGGGTCAGCTCCGCCAGCCCCAGCACGCCATGGAGCGGCGTGCGCAGCTCGTGGCTCATGTTCGTCAGGAATTCCTGTTTCGCTTTCTGCGCGCATTCTGCCTGCATGCGGGCCAGATCCAGCCGCCGTTGCAGTTCACGCGTTTCGGTGACGTCCAATGCCACGCCGTCCATCAGCACGGCGCCATCATCCCGGAGTTGGGGCTGGGCGGCGGTGCGCACCCAGACCACAGCGCCATCTTCACGCTGCAGGCGGTACTCCAGGTCGAAGAGCTCGCCATCCTGCACGCTTTTCTGAATATGATGCTCGAAGGCCGCGACGTCCTCGGGGTGGATGTAGTCGAGAAATTCCTTGGCGTGTTGGCGGATGGTCTCCTCGGAGACGCCCAGCAGGTCCTCGCAGCGGGGGCCCAGATAAGGGTAGGTGATGCTGCCGTCCGGGTGGAAGGCGACGCGGAAGACCAGGCCGGGGATGTTGTCCGTGAGGTTTCGGAAGAGGCTTTGCTCGGTCTCGGCGTCGGTGATGTCTTCGATGATGGCCACGTAGCCGCAGACGTCGCCGTGTTCGTCCACGTCCGGGGTCAGACGCGCGTGCATGCGGCGTACGAGAGTTTTTCGGTAGACGAGGTCTTTTTCGTACTCCACGGGTTCGCCCTGGAGCACACGGCGGATGTTGGGCTGGGCTTGAGCGAAAGCGCGTTCACCGATGATCTCCCGGATGGGCCGGCCGAGCAGGGCCTCGCGGGGGGCATCGAAAAAGCGTTCGTAGGCGGCGTTCACGTACCTGTAGATAAGATTTCTGTCCGTGTAGGAGACGAGCTGCGTCATGGCTTCCGCCATGGTGGTGAAGAGCGAGTCGCACCCGCTCCGGCACGTGTCTCGCGGGAGTCGGGACTCCGGCGGGTGGCTTCCGTCCGCTGTCATGTACTTCTCGGCGGCTAAGAGGATTCATGAACGAGTTATGCCATATAGTAAGTCAATCAAGCCATTTGATCAATGTCAAAGTGTCAAGCGAGTCTTTACGACTTGCCGACGGCGCACTGAAATCGTACAGTGAGATTTCAGGTACGTTCATCCCTCCCCCGGGCGGAATGGCGCGTGTGCGCCCCCGCAGCGTTGCGCCTCGTGGGGGAGGACAGCCCTGGAGGACGCCATGCGGATGGCCCGTTGGTTGGTGATTGCTGGACTGGTGACGGCCCTCTGCGTGATGGCCCCGGAAGCCAGAGCGGAGACATGCGAATACGACACCCAATGGGGTGTGCTCACCATCACTTTCAACAAGATGACGTGGAATCTTTCCGGCCACTACCCCTACCGCGGCGGCCGCATCCAAGGCAGCTACACCCCGGATGGGACCATGCGCGGCGAGTGGCGGCAGACGGACGGCGGCGGCAACTTTCTCTTCTACGGCACGCCCGGCGGCTTCAACGGCAACTGGAATTATCACGGCGACGGCAGCTGGCGCGGCTCCTGGAACGGCGCCCTGCGCGGCTGCTACTGATCCGGAATACTTCGCGACAGACCCGTTGCCTTGCTCCTCGCGCACGTTTACGGGAACGCGTCCTCGGGCTCCAGCCGGGGGCGCGTTTTCTTTGCGGCAAGAGGGGGGGGTGACGCGCATAGGGTATTCATGAACACATGAATGTCTGGTCAGGTATTGCCGCCTCGTGGCCGTGCCGACACCTGGTGCTACAGGCGGTTCAGCCCCGGAAAAATGTTGGTGACCTGCGTCTTCTGGTGCTGGTACCGCAGACATCCCCCCATGACTTTGGCGTTACAGTGGGAGAGCCCGCGTCCCGAATCGTCCACGAAGGTCAGGGGGGTGATTTCGTGCGGTCCCGTCGTGGCGAGGGGGATATCCGCCACGGTCTCCGCCTGGGCGCGGCAGAGAGCGTCGTGGCCGGTGTGGGGCGTGTCCGGGGGGGGTGACTGTATGCTGGGCGCCATGGCGGTACTCCGTGCGGGGGTGGGGGGTCAACTTCGGAAAATTATGTATTTTCACAAGGATATGGGAAGAGGGGCGCAGGTCATGCGTCCTTGTGTTGTCGCGCAGCGAGTCGTCGGCGGCGCGCGTAGGCGGCGATGCGACCGAACCGACCATGCGCCAGGAAGCGGACGCCCTTGCCGACGAGGCGGTATTTCTCGCCAGCCAGATAGACAAGTTTATAGAGAACTTCGGGGTTGCGGCGCCGCATGGGCTCGGTGACGCGGGGGTGCAGCAGAAGCCGCATGAGCGGCTTGGGGAAGCGTTCGAAAGTGAGCAGATAAAGCAGGAACCCGGCCCAGTTCTTGCCGTGGCGCACGTGGAAGGGCGGGTGGTCGCCGGTTTCCGCGGCTTCGGGAGGCAGCAGGCCGTCAGCCACTGCCTTGTGGAAGAGGGGAGTGTCCGGAAAGATGATGAGACTCGCCAGGCAAAGGCCGTAGGGTTGGGGGAAGCGGGCGAGCAGGCGTACTGTCATCAGCAGATCGTCTTCGGATTCCCAGGGGTTGTCGATGATGATGTGATAGTCCGGCCGGAGCAGGGGGCGTCCCGATGCGCGTCCCTCCCGCCGCCGTTGCTGCACGACTGCCGCGGCGTCGAGGATGCGCTCGTTGGTCTCCTTGCGGCCGTAGAGCCGCCGCACGGTGGGGCTGCCGGTCTGCACGCCCATTTCCACGTAGACGAGGCCGGCGTCCAGCATGCGGTCCAGCTTCTCCCCGGAGAGGGTAGTGGGGCTGGCCTGCGCGTAGAGGGGCAGGCCGATGCGTTCCTTGTAGGCGTCGCAGAAGCCCTCGAACCAGCGCATGGGGCGGGAGAAGAAAGTGTCGTCGAAAATCTGGATGGCCTCGATGGCTGGATGACGGGTGGTCATCCATGCGAGCTCTTCCAGCACGTGCCCGGGACTGCGCATGCGGTAGTAGGGCGCGGGGTCGTCCGCAAAGACGCGCTTGATGGTGGGCACGTTGCAGTACGCGCAGCCATGGGGGCACCCGCGGTCCGTCATGGTGCGATAGGTCCGCTTCAGGGAACTGCGGAAGTAGGGCAACTGCGGCAGAAATTCGCGGAAGAGAGCGTCGTCCAGGACAGCGAGAGAGCCGTACTCCGGAAGGTGGACGTAATGGTGTTCATTGGAGAAATCGTAGAAGGGCAGGGCGTCCAGATCACGGACGAGGGGCCGCAGGCCGTTGTCGACCACTGCGCCGTCCCGATCGGTCCAGACGCCGGCCACGGTGGTGGGGTCCCCTGCCGACATGGCGGCCAGCAGCTCGGGGATGGCTTCCTCGCCCTCGCCCATCAGCAGGAAATCCGCCACTTGCAAGGACTCCGCAGGACGGCGCAGCACATGCGTTCCGCCCCAGACCACGGGCGGGGACCCCGGAGCCTGCCGCACCGCGTGCGTCAACGCCGTGGCGCGGCTCAGGTAGCTGCTCATGAAGGAGACGCAGACCAGGTCGGACCCCGCAGTCACCTCCGTCACAGCGTGGAGGAGGGCGTCCCCATAGGCATGGTCCTCCGCGCAGAGCGCCAGGCCCAGGTTGCCCGGGAAGAAGACCAGCCGGGTCTCGTGGCCGACGGCGCGCAAGGCTGCGGAGAGGCTGCGCGTGCCGAAGGCGGTGACGTCCGGCGGACAAGGGGTGAGCAGGGTGACGACGGCCATGGCGTTCCTTGCTGACGTGGGTTGAAACGATCGTCCGGCGCGGCGTGCACCATAGCCCAAAGCAGCGCAGGGCGCCAGCATGACGAAAAATGTTGGACAACGGCGTTGCCAAGGGGGTATTCTTGCACCATGGTGAAATCTTCATTCAATTCCCCGGGCAGCGAGGATTCCCTCCAGGCGCTCATCCAGGAAGTGCAGCAGCTGCAGCAGCAGTTGACGGCCATGGCGGACGCCGTGCAGCGGGTCACGGGGCTCTCCAAGTCGGAGCGGCGCGTCATCCACCTGCTCGCCGAGGGGCCGCGCACCGTGCCGGACCTGGCGCAGGAGCAGGCTGTCTCCCGACAGTTCATCCAGACGGTGGTCAACGCGTTGGCCGGTCGAGGGTTGGTGACGTTCAAGGTGAATCCGCGCCACAAGCGCTCCCGCCTGCTGGTGGCCACCCATCAAGGGCTCGACGCATGGGAGCGGGCGCGACAACACGAAAACCGGGTGATGGAGACGTTGCTGCGCGACCTGCTGCGGGAAATTCCCCGACGGGTCAGCCCTCCTCGCGACGCCGACGAAGACGCGCGACGCGTGGCGACCCGGCAACTGGACGCCGCGCGGCGCATGCTGGTCATGGTGAGCGAAGCCATGGCCGAGGCGGATTCACTGCTCGATGGACTGGAGGATCTGGGCGCGCTGGACGAATCGGACGGGCCGGCGCCTGCCCGAGCCATCGCAAGCAAAGGTGCGCCCCGCGCGCACTCCGCGGAAAACAACGACGACGCGGACACGGCGGGGCGGACAGGCCGAGTCGACCGCCGCGGTCGCGGAGGGGAAGAAGGACGATGAGAGGCATGGCGGCGATCTGGGAACAGTTTCTCGGGCCGGGGTGGACGCGCGCCGAGACGGCGCTGGTCTTTGCGGGGAGCGTGGCCGCAGCCGTGGCCTTGCCGGTGTGGGCGGCGCAGGCCGGCGCGGAGTGGGGGTTCTGGCGGTCCCTGCTGGCGGCCTTGCTGGCGCTGGATATCGTGGGCGGGGCCATCGCCTTGAACACCGCCCCGGGTCGCCGCCAATATGGAACGAAACCACCCCTGGCGCGCATGGGCTTCGTGGCTGTGCACCTGCACCCCTTCCTGACGGCGTGGGCCTTCGGCGCGTCGGACTGGGTGCTGCAGGGGGCCGTGGGCTATGGCTGGCTGGTGGGCTTCGGGGCCGTGCTCCTGGCGGCGCCGACCCGGCTGAAACGACCGCTCGCGGCCTTCAGCGTGGTGATGGGCGGCTTCCTGGTCACGATGCTGGCGACGCCGGCAGGCTGGGCGTGGTTCCTGCCGTGCCTCTACGCGAAATTGCATCTCGGGGTGTTGAGCGTTGGCGACGAGTCGCAAAAAGACGCCACGTTCAGCAGCTGATGCGCCCCGACGTGATCCGGCCTCGACGTCCGCGTTCCTCGTCAACCCGGCGTCGCCAGCGGGGCCCCCGAGCAAGGGCCAGCGCGTTGGACGGCTCTCATACGTTCATGCCTTCCGACCCAACAGCTTCCGGCGCAAGGCCGCCACGGTGACTCCGTGAGCGCGGGCCAATGCGGCCAGCGCGTCGTCCTCGGGGGCGGTGTATTCCTCTCCCTGCAGGATGGCGGTCTTGGCGGCGAGTTCACCCCACGGCGTGGGCAAGGCGTCGCTGCGGCGGGGCAAGACGCGCCGCTCGGTTTGCACGCGCCGTACGCCGAGGGTCAACGTCTCCGCAAAGAGCCGCCGCTCCACGGTTTCGACGGCGTCATCGTCGCAGAGCACACGCAGCGCCACGGCGGGTCGGCCCTTCTTCATCACCCCTTGGAGAGCGATGACGTCCAGGGCGCCGGCTTCCATGACGCCAGCCATGGCGTGAGCCAGTTCTTCGCCGGTCAGGGTGTCGAGGTGCGTCTCCAGGGTCCAGACGCGTTCGAGGCGACCCAGGTCGTCCGCAGTGGGCTCGGCGTTTTCCGCCTGGAGGAGGAAGACGCGCAGTCCCCCCCCATCTTCACCTATATCCAAAGAGCCATAGCCAAGGCCCGTAGCGCGCAGCACGCCGCGTGGGCCTTTGGCTGCGCCTGGCGTTTCGAACCGCGTCACGAGTTGATCCAACACCAGTGCGCCGGTGGGGGTGACGGCTTCGTGAGTGAAGGGTGTGGGGTGGACGGGTTTGCCGTGCAGCAGTTTGACGGCGGCTGGCGAAGGCAGGGGGATGACGCCGTGTTCGCAGCGCACGGTCCCGGTGAACCAGGGGATGCTGGTGGCGACGACTTCTTCCACGCCGAGGGTTTCCATGGCCCAGAAGGCGCCGACCACGTCGATGATGGTGTCCACGGCGCCGACTTCGTGGAAATGGATGCGCTCCACGCTGCAGCCGTGGACGTGGGCTTCCGTTTCGGCAAGACGCTGGAACGCCGTGTGGCTGCGGCGGCGCACGTCCTGGGAGAGGGGGAGCGCGTCCAGCACGGTTTGGATCTGCGGGAGGTGGCGCAGGGGCTGGGCTGCGGTCGTCTCGATGTGTAGGAGGCGGCCGGCGACGCCGCGTCGGCATTCATGTCGGGCTTCCACGGTGTGGGCGAGACCGGCGTCCCTGCACATGGTCGCCAGGGGCGTGAGGTCGAGGCCGGCGTCGGCGAGGGCTGCGAGCACCATGTCGCCGCCGAGGCCGTGAGTGAGGTCGAGGTAGCAGCAAGCGTTAGGAATCATGGGACACCTGTAGCGCTACGTCCGAGCGAGCAAGTGTAGCGCATGTGTGGATTGTGGGTGCGTATGGGAACGCTCCATGCTGGCATTGTCCGCGAGCGTGGGCTACAGTCTCTTGACGCCCTCGATACTGAGGTCGCGACGCCGCATCGGTTCACACCATCACGACCAGGACAATGGAGCAAAGGAGACGCCATGCTAGTACGCGACTGGATGACCACCGAGGTGGTGACCGTAACACCGGAGACGCCCATGCCGGAAGCGTCCAAATTATTGAAAGAACATGATATACGCCGTGTCCCTGTCGTGGACAAGCAGGGTCGCTTGCGCGGCGTTGTCTCGCGTGGCGACGTGAAGGCCGCTTCGCCATCCAAGGCCACGACGCTGGACGTCCATGAAATATACTATCTCATTGAATCCATTCGTTGCAAAGACATCATGACGTCGCCAGCGTTCAGCGTCTCCTTGACGGACACCGTGGAGAGCGCGGCGATGTTCATGCGTGAGAAGCACATCGGCTGCATGCCAGTGGTTGACGAGCACGAGAAGGTGGTGGGCGTCATCACGGATTCGGACATTCTGGATGTGCTCATCGCCATTACGGGCGCGCGTCACGGCGGTGTGCAAATGGGATTCAAGTTGCCCAACACGCCCGGAACCTTGAAAGCTGTTGTAGACGATTTACGTTCGCATCAAGCGCGCATCATGTCCATCCTTACCAACATCGATGATGTAGACGCCATGACGCGACACGTCTACGTCCGCATCCACCCCATGCCGCGTTCCGAGGAAAACGCATTGGTCGAAACGCTTCAGGCTAATCACGCCATGGTGTATTGGGCGCGAGAGAAAGTCCATCCACTAGTGTGAAAGGTCAGACACGTCTACAATAATACGCCATGCGCGCTTTCCTGTGATGATATAGGGTGTGCAGTGAGTTCATAAGGTTGCAGTAAAAGTGGTGCGCATGGCGTAGAATAGATGTAAAATTAACTTATGTCACTTTCAAAGTAAATTTATAATTTTTCTAAGTAAAACGTATGCTCATTCCAGGCAGTTCCCGAGATAGTACGTTGATGTGTTTTGTTCTGGTGGCTCGACAACAGCACCAGGACTTGGCGATCAACACAATCATCCATGAGCATGGAATCGAATCGGAGCGTATCAGTACTGACGACTTTGTGCACCTCGCAAGAGCGCATGATTTCAAGGCGCGTAAAGTGAAACTCCGCTGGGAAGAGCTCTTCAATCTCGGTGAAGCGCTGCCACTGATATGTCGTACGAGTGATGACAAGTCGTTTCTGCTTTCAGGTATCAAAGGTGGTCCGGATGATGGCAAGGTCGCGTTACTGGAACCGACATCCGGAAAAACCACGTTCACCATACTTGGTAGAGAGGAATTGGAGGAATTCTGGAGTGGCGATGCAGTCATGTTGCGGTATCGGCCCAAGCTGACGGAAGAGCAACAGCCTTTCAGTCTGCGCTGGTTCCTGCGGGAGATGCTTCGTCATAGGACGATATTCCGTGACATAGCTCTTGCAACGTTCCTGTTGAGTCTCTTCAAGCTGGCGTTTCCACTCTATTTCATGGTGGCGGTGAACAAAGTGTTGGCGAACCAGAGTCTCTCGACTCTCTATGTCATGACATCTGGAATACTGATAGTTGTCCTGTTTCAAGCCGTTTTCTATTGGCTGCAGCAAAAAATGATGAATTTTGTTGCGCAAAAAATTGATGTCAAGCTCATGCAGAAAACATTCATGCATATGATGAATCTGCCACTTTCTTACTTTGATAGAGTAAATTCTGGAATTCTTCTCCGCAATATGCATCATGTCGAGAAGATACGCTCTTTCTTGACGGATAAATTGCTGACGACACTTGTGGAATGTGCTACTTTAATAATAATAATTCCAGTAATCATGTTATTCCATTGGTCGTTGGCATTGATATCCATTGGATTTAGTTTTTTGATCGCAGGCTGTATGGTGCTTTCAAGGCGTACAATGGCTGTTGAAATGGAGCGACTCAATTCACAAGATGCACTGCGACAGAAGCATCTTGTGGAGACAGTGCAAGGAATTCGAAATATTAAAAGTCTTTCTTTGGAACCTTGGTGGATAAAAAGATGGGATAAATCAGCCGCCAATGCACTAATGGCGACAATTTCGATAAAGAACTCTCGTAGCTTAATTGGAGTAACGACTCAGTTGCTGCAAAATTTGGAGCGGGTTGTAATCGTTGTGGTCGCGTGCCTGCTCGTGTTGGATGGACTTATGAGTGGCGGCGCTGTTATTGCAGTCGCCTTGCTTTCGAGAATGGTATCCGGGCCGCTTGTCAAAGCGGCTTCCCTTTTTCATGAGTTCCAAGGTATGCGCCTGTCCGTGGAGATGCTTGGGAAGGTGTTGAGTCATCCAAGAGAGCGGTTGGGGCAGAGTAGGGGGCTTATGAAGCGCCTGGATGGTGATATTGAATTCGACAACGTCTCCTTTATGTATGGCCCTGAGCAGAAGTATGTATTGAAAGACTTCACGACTACATTGAAAGGCGGATCCACTGTCGGGATTTTGGGGAAAAGTGGTAGTGGGAAAAGCACGATTGCGGCATTGTTGCAGGGCTTGTATCCTGTGATGCGTGGAAGTATACGTATCTCCGGTGTTGATATCAGAGAGCTCGACCTGCACCATCTTCGTAGAAGTATCGGTGTTGTGCCTCAGGACAGCTATTTCTTCAGTGGAACAATTAAGGATAACATTTGTGCTGTTCGGCCCAGCGCTACATTAGAAGAAGCATTCCATGCGGCTTCCATCGCCGGGGCTGATGAATTCATACAGAACCTTCCGAGCGGCTATAATACCATGCTTTCCGAGAATGCAAGGAATCTCTCGGGGGGACAGCGCCAACGTATCGCCATAGCCCGAACAATTCTTGGCAATCCACAAATTCTTATATTGGATGAAGCGACAAGTGCGATTGATCCCCAAAGCGCCCATTCTATTTGTAGTGCTATATTGCAACTTTACAATAATAGAACTGTTTTCATTGTTACTCACGATAGTAGCTTGCTGAAGCTTGTTGATAGAATTGTTTACTTGGATGACGACTGCGCACAGCGTGAGGAATCATCAAGCGGCCTCGCTATCCGAAGTGTTTGTAACAACACAGATAAGCATCATGAAGAGGGAAGGTAGGAAGGTGGCCATAAAGAGACGAACAACGCCTGCGGACAACTTGCTCCAGAAAGACTCACTGGAGTTCCAGTCGGATTTGGCGCGTTTGGCGAACCAACCACCACCTCGTTACACACGTGCTGCTCTCTACGGCTTGGTGCTCTGTTGGCTCGTACTTTTTCTGTGGAGCTATTTTGCTGAATTGGAAATAGAAGTTCCAGTGCAAGGACAAATCATTGCTGCAGAAAACACCATTGTCATTCAGCCTCTTGATCGCTCAATTGTCAATGCAATCCACGTCGCTCAAGGAGACATGGTCGATAAAGATGATCCTTTGGTCTCTCTGGATCCTACTTTCTCGGAATCTGACGTTGCCCGTTTGGAAGCGCTGGTTGAGGAGTATACAATGCAGATGTATCGCTTGGAAGCGGAATTTCATGAAAAACCGTTTTCACGCCCTGCATTGAAGGGCCTACCTGAAAGTAATGGAATGGACAGAAATAATTTTTCAGAGGTGTTGTTTTTTTCAGAAGAAGGATTTGCATTGCAGAAGCGTATTTATGCAAACAGAATTGCAGAGTTCAATTCTAGAGTCGATGCATATGATAGCAAAATTCGCGAGGTGGAATCAAGTCTTGATTCGCTGAGTTTGCAAATAGATAATTACAATAAGCAGCTTGAGTACCACAAAGAAATGGTTTCAATGCGAAGAGAAGTGTTTGAAAGAGGTGCTGATACTCGCTTGAGTGTGCTTGAAGCGGAAACAGCCTTATCGAATATTCAGGCGCGACTAGAAAATGCGCAACGTGAGTTTCAGAACGCAATTCATTCGGTTAGTCAGTTGAAGGATGAGAAGAAAGCTTTCAGGAATAATTGGTTGAATGTTGTAGGGCAGGAGCTCGCTTCAGTTTCAAGTCAGCGAGAAGAATATCTCCAGGAGTTGCGAAAGATGCAATTTCGACAGCAGTTGAATGAAATCGCCGCACCGACTGATGCTGTTGTTATTTCCATTGAGAAGTTGACTGCAGGTTCAGTTGTTGGAGAAGGTGAGCCTATCATGCAACTCTCCCCTCTGAATGAACCTCTATTGGCTGAATTGTTCATACCGCCTACAGAAATCGGATATGTTCGTAAAGACGACATCGTTACATTGAAGGTTGAGACGTTGCCTTATCAGCGATATGGGTCTATTGTTGGTCGCATTCAGACCGTGAGTCATGATGCGTACAAAACAGAGCTTCCTACTGGTGAAGTCGTTGTAGCTTTCAAGGCCCTTGTCGGAATAGACGAAATGCGACTCAAGAACTTGCCTGACGACTTCCGCCTTATGCCCGGCATGACTCTTGTTGGTGATATCAATATCGGGAAACGTAGTGTTCTGTCCTACATTTTCGAGCCCTTGACACGATTTGCCGATGAAGCCATGCGCGAGCCGAATTAGTCTGCGTCTACCTTGTTTTGTCGCACACCTTGCATCAGTTGGTCCTTTTGGTGTGTCCAATTGGTAATATTTCGTCTATCCGTGTGGTTACGGGCAGTTGGAGGAGTCATGGAGTCTTTGGGGGTTGACGTCCGCTGACAAGTCGCTAACTCACAAAGACCCCTCTGAATCCTCAACCTGTCAAGGATGGACGAATGCAAGCACTCCGCTATGCAGCGCTTGGCTTGTGCGTGCTGGCGCTCCAACTGGCCGCTCCGGCGCTGGTGCTGGAAGCAGCCGGGAACAAGCCACTATATGGAAGCGCGTCGCGCGCCTCCGCAGTCTTCCCGACCGTCGCCGCCAGCGACTTCAATCTCAGTGAGTTCGCGTCAAAGACGCTGCATTGTGTGCAGGGTCTCGGCCGCAGGGTCCACGAGCTCTATGCTGGTGCGTCTCATCATATTGCAATGCTTCATGATAACGCACGCGCCCTGCAGGATGCCGCTCCCGACTGGGCCAGTGTGGCGCAGTCGCTGGAAGCGCGCTGGACCGCCAGGGGTGGTTTGGAGGCGTTCGTCGGCTTTATGAAGCAAGGGCCGGCGCCGCGTGCTGCGGATCATATGGAAATCCAGCGCCTTGCTCGCGAGGCGTCCGAACGGCACGGGCTTGAGCCTGCTTTGGTGCTTGCAGTCTGCAAGGCGGAATCCGCTTTTGATTCGCTTGCAGTAAGCCGCGCCGGAGCCCAGGGAGTGATGCAACTCATGCCTGCCACGGCGCGGAGCCTAGGTGTGACCAATTCTTTCGATCCGCATCAGAATATAGATGGTGGGACGCGCTATCTGAAATCGTTGATGCAGCGGTATCGAAACAATACAACTTTGGCGCTCGCCGCGTACAATGCAGGACCTACAAAAGTGCGACGTTACGGCGGCGTGCCCCCATACAAAGAGACGCGCAAGTACGTCAAGCGAGTGCTGAAGTACTACAAGCAATACAAGGCGCAGACAGCTGCATGATTTTCTTATGACCATTTACAAAAACCATGACAGCAGGGATGAACAAGTGTTCGCTTCGGCTGTCAGAAGTTTTGTGTGACGGAATGAAGTCTTCACAAGTGGTCACGTTGTGGCGGCCGCCACCAGTGGCTGACACATGCGTCCAGCACTGCGGGAACGCCTTCGTATATGGAAGGATAGAGCGGCTCCATGCCGAGCTCTTGCCATAATACGCGTGGCTCCACGGGCAAGGAGGCGTCCCAGCTGCGCACGGCGTCCGCGGTGTAGAGGGTCGGCCTGTTCACGAAGTACTGGTAAGGCTTCAGCATGGCTGCGCCGCACTTGGCGAACCAGGGCGGGATGTTCACCACACGCAGCCGCGGGTAGTGACGCTGTACGACGTCGAAGAACTCCTGCCAACTCGCGTTGTGATCGTCCGCCACAGGGAGAGCGCCATCAAACCCCTGGTCCCCGCAGGCGATGAGCGCCCGGGCGGCGTCTTCCACATGGAGATGGCCGTAAAGCTTGTCGCCTGAACCGGGATTCAGAACCCTGTCCTTGAGCGCGATGTCGCTGAAGACGAGATCGTTCGGGCCGTAGACGTGAGGCAACCGCACGGCTGCAAAGGACACGCCGTTCGCCTTGGCGGCTTCGGCCATTCGCCGCTCCGCTTCCACTTTCGCCTTGCCATACTCCACGAATGGGGCGGGGGGCGTGCTCCGGCCGATGGGCGTGGTGGTGTTGCCGTAGACGAGCAAGCTGGAAGCGAAGACGAATCGCTTGGCGCCGGCTTTGGCTGCGGCTTCCATCAGCGCGCGGGACCCGTCCACCAGCGAGGGCTTGAGCACCTCGTATGGTTCGAACGTGGCGCGCGCCCCGAAGTGGTAGACGGTCTCCACTCCTTCAACGGCGTGCGGGAGGCTTTCCGGGGACTCCAGGTCGGCCACCACCATCTCCACATCCAAGCCGGAGAGCACCAGGCCGCGGCGCATGCGTCGCACCATGCAGCGGGGTTTGTCGCCGCGCCGGACCAGGGCGCGGGCCACAGCGTAGCCGATGAACCCCGTGGCTCCGGTGATGAGGACTTTCCCGCTCACGCTGCGCCCTCGGGGGTGTTTTCGCCGTCATGGGGGGGCTGCACGGCGGAGTCGGGCCATGGCTTCTTGGCGTCCTGTCCCGTGGCGTGCGCCAGGGCCTTTTCCAGCGCCTCCACTCGCCGTTGCAGCGCTTCGAACTCTTCATAGGGGGTGAGGCCTGCAGCTTTCAGCGCGCTGGAGGCCTCGGTCTTGCCGCGGATGTTCAAGTCGTCGAACTGTTCGATTATCTGCTTGAGGAAGGTTTCCTTGCGGCCTTGCGCTTCCGCCATTTCGCGTTTGCCGCGGGACATGAGGTCTTCCAGGGAGCCTTCCACGGAGTCCTTCACGAGCAGGCCGGCGCCGAGGCCGATGAGAAAACCGCTTTCCATAAAATTACGCATATTCAGCTCCTGAGTGCGGGAACCCCGCTGTTTGCGGACCGCGCGATTCCGGTCCCTCTACTTGCGTCTGATGACCATGCGCAGCAGCAGCCACGCGCCGAAGAGGCCGCTGAGGCTGAAGCCGACCAGCCCGAACAGCGGCAGGCCCCAGAGCTTCGGGCCGATGTTGGAGTTGAAGACGAGGGAAGAGCCCACGATGAGGCTCGCCACGATGAGGCCGGTGGCGATGCGGTCTGCGATGGATCCCATGCTCTGCACCATGCGGTGGAAGTCTGCTTGCCGCATCTCCAAGGTGAACTCGCCGGACTCCATGATGTGCAGGACCTTGTCCAGTCGCTTGGGGATGCGCGCCAGCAGGCGGCCCATGTCTTCCACATCGCCCAGATAGTCCTTGTCCGAGAAAAGCAGGGAGTAGCGCTTGACGATGTACTTGAGCGCCACGGGCTTGAGCGCGCCCACGGTGTCGAAGTCCGGGCAGATGGTGCGCCCGGCGGATTCCGTGGCGAGCAGCGCCCGCGCCATGAGGATGTAGTCCGACCGCAGGTAGACGCCGTAGCCCCGGCAGAGGTTGGTGAGGTCCAGCAGGAAGACGCCGAGGTTCAAGCCGTGGTCCACCGGGGTGTGGACTTTTTCCAGCGCGAAGATGACGTCTGTCTGGAAACGTTGGAAATCCAGGTTCGGCGGGACCTTGGTCGCCATCTCCAGAGCCACGCGGGCAGCGCGTTTGCTGTCCAGCTTCACCACCGCGATGATATAGTCCACGATGGCGGCGCGCATCTCTTCGGTGAACCGACCCACCATGCCCCAGTCGTAGAGGATGATGGCGTCGTTCTCGTCGATCTTCAGGTTGCCCAGATGCGGATCCGCGTGGAAGAAGCCGTGTTCCAGAATCTGTTCCACCACAAGATCCAATCCCCGCTGAGCGATTTGCTCGCGGCGTTCGTGGGAGCCTTGGAACCGATCCAGCCGCACGCCTTGGATGTATTCCATGACGATGACGTCTTCCGTGCAGTAGGCCGGGATCGGCTCCGGCGCGCGCACTGTGGGGTCGTCCGCGAATTTCTGGTTGAACAGCGCAGCGTTGCGGGCTTCGTTGCGGAAGTTCAGTTCCCGCGTCAGGCCTTTGCGGACTTCGCTGACCACGTCCGGCAGGTTGGCTGGCTTCAGGGAAAAGACGCGATCGTGCGCCAAGGAGGCCAAGTACGCCATCACCTCCAGGTCTGCTTCGATGGTGTCTTCCACATGGGGCCGCTTCACTTTCACGGCTACGGTCTCGCCCGTTTCCTTGAGCACGGCCTTGTGCACTTGGGAGAGCGAGGCGGAAGCGATGGGCTTGCGCTCGAAATAGTCGAAGACCTGCGCCAGAGGCTTGCGGAGGGAGGTCTCCACCTCGCGCTTGATCTCTTCGAAGGGCACGGGCGGCGCTTCTTCCTGGAGATTCTGCAGCTCCACGCAGAACTCCTGGGGCACCAGATCCGGCCGCATGGAGAGGAGCTGACCGATCTTGATGGTGGTGGCGCCCAAGTCCTCGATGACGTGGCGCAGCTTCTCCCAGATCGTCATCTCTTGGGCGACTTCGCAAGCTTCCTCGCGACACCGTCGGTGGAGGAGCTTGCTGAGTCCGATGAGCTCGGTGATCTCGCCCAGGCCGTATTTGAAGAAGACGCGCAGCACGGCTTGCAGCCGTCGAGCTGTCTTCAGGGAAGTGAACTTGAGCAGGTGATTCTGGTGCATTGGCGTCCTGTAAGCGCAAGCGTGCGCGCCTTCAAGCATAGCACAGCCTGCGGGTGATGGCTATGGGGGAGGGCGGAGAAAGGGAGACGTCGCGCGCGAGAAAAAGCCCCGCCGGTGAGGGCGGGGCCATGCAATGCAAGCCACAGGAAGACGACGGCGCGCAGGGGGCCGGAAAGGCTTCTGCTCAGCTGAAGAAGTCCAGATCGTCCTTGACGATGTTCTCCGCGATCTTGCGCGTGTTCATCTGGTACTCCCCGTTGGCGATCTGCGCCTTGATGGCCGCCACTTTCTCGCGACGGATGTCCTCCGCAGAGGACGCATGGGTATGCGCTTCCGCGCGGAGCATGGCGTCGCTGGAGACGGAGACCTTGTCCCCGGCGGCGGGCGCAGCGTGCTGCTTGCTGGAGCGGCGCGCCTTGGCCTCCTCCGCCTGCGTCTTTTCGAGACGGGACTGCTCGTAGGGGCCCAAACCTGCGATGACTTTCTTGATATCCATAAGCTACCTCCCTGGGGAGACGTGCATTAGAGCATGGTCTCGTTCACTTTGTCCAGGGTCACCTGCCAGAGGCGGTTCAGGATGCGAATTTTCTCTTCGGACGTGACCTCGGTTTCCCGGCCATGTGCAATCTTGTAGATTTGCAAGTCCTGTTCCGTGGGGGGGAAGGTGAAGACAAGCTCCATGCCGAATTCCTTGTTGAGGCGGTCATGAATCTCCTGCACCAAGGGGTTGTCGCTCCCCACGATGATGAGGTTTTCGACGATTTCCTTCGCGACCCGTTCCACGAGCTGACGACGCTTGACCTCACGCGGGATCTCCGGCTCGTGCGGCTCCACCGCCGCAAGCGCGCGACGGTGACGCGCGAGCCGACGCGCGGTCACCAGCTGTTTGTCGTAGCCGCGCAGCATGTTGCGCATGTAGAACGATCGGGTGGTCACGATGGTTTTTCTCCTTCAATCACTCCTATCGTCCGTTTGGGTGAGAGTCTTTAGGTTTTTCCGTAAGTTTTATCTCTCACGATACCAGCGGTTTAACGAAGGGGCTTCGCTTTTCCGCCGTGTGCGCGCAGACTTAGGGCCACCCCCCGACGCATACGTTCCAGGCAGCGCCGTCGTCGTCTGCAAAAAGCATCGCGGAGCATGCGTGCGAAGGGGTGACGCCGTCCCCCAAGGCGGGTACTATGGGCTCAGGGAGTTGTCCATGAACAAGCGCGTGATGACCATGTTCGGCCCGTTGCCGCCTTTCATCCTGGCCTCGGGATCCCCCCGCCGTCGCCAGTTGCTGGCCCGCGTGGGGCTCGTGTTCAAGGTGGTCGCTTCCACCATGGAGGAGCCGCCGCCCGAGCGCAGCGAGAGCCCGGAGGACTACGCCGTGCGCATGGCCTCCCTCAAAGCCCGTGATGTGGCGCGCCGCGTGCACGGGCCGCCCATCCTGGCGGCGGACACCGTGGTGGCGGTGGGGCGTCGGATTCTTGGCAAGCCGGAAGACGCTTCCCACGCGCTGGCCATGCTCGCGGCCCTGTGCGGCGAGGATCGCGCCACCCCGGCGGAACGCGAAGCCGGCGTGCGCATGCATCACGTGACCACAGGGTGCTGCTTGCTGTTGGGCAAGGAAACCCGCCTCTTTTCCGAAACGACCACGGTCGCCATGAACCTGACGCCCCGGGACGTGCTGGAGCGCTACGTGGCCACCAAGGAGCCGTTGGACAAGGCCGGCGCCTACGCCGTGCAGGGGGCCGGAGGCGCTTTGGTGGCGCGGCTGGAGGGGTCGTACACCAACGTCATCGGCTTGCCCCTGGCCGAGGTGTGCGCAGCTTTGCGGTCTCTGCAGCCCGGCGCGGCGAAGGGCTGAACCGCATGCGTCGCGCCGTCGTCTACGATGGCGCGCTCTCCCTGGAAAGCGGCGACGTCCCCGCGCCGTGGTGGAGCGTCACCAAGACCGTGATCGCCACGGCGGCGCTCGTTCTGGTGGAGCAAGGGCGAATGTCGCTCGACGTCCCCCTCGAGAACCGACCGTTCACCCTGCGTCAACTGCTGCAGCACACCTCGGGGTTGCCCGACTACGGCGGCCTCGCCGCCTACCATGACGCCGTGCGCCGGGCGGAGACGCCATGGTCCTTCGACGAGTTGTGGCGCAAAAGTGAGGCTGACCGGCTTCTTTTCGAGCCGGGCGCGGGATGGCGCTATTCGAACATCGGCTACGCCCTGGTGCGCGCCGAGATTGAACGCGTGACGCGCCAGAACCTGGGGGAGGCGCTGCAGCGCCTGGTGTTTGCGCCACTGGGCGTCGAGGATGCTCAAGTGGCCGCAACTCCAGGCGATTTGGCGAAAGCCCACGTCGAAGCGCTTGCTGGCTACCACCCGGGGTGGGTCTACCACGGCCTGGTGGTGGGTCCTTTGACGGCGGCGGCCCGGTTCCTCTGGGCCCTCACTCGCGGCGCGCTGGTGGGCGCGGACACCTTCGCGATGATGCGCACGCCCCTGCGGCTCGATGTCGACGTGGGGGAAAGGCCGTGGAAGCAACCTGGCTATGGCTTGGGGCTCATGGTCAATGGGGAGCAGGCCTTGCCATGCTGGGGCCATACCGGGCAAGGTCCGGGATGCGTCGTCGCCGCCTACTTTTTCCCCATGGCGCAGCCGGTCGCCGTCACCGTATTCAGGGAGACGGCGGACCAGGGCGTGGTGGAATCCGAGGCGGTGGAATTGGCCCGGGCGCGTCAAGAGCTTTCCTCCTGAAAGAGAACGCCGTGGGCTGGTGGGCGACCCGGCCGCCGGCAGTGGCGGCTCCATCCGCATGACCAGGCCCATCGCGAATCGTTCCCGTGTCTCCACCCTGCGCCGGCTCCCTCAGGAAATTTTTGGCAGGTCAACCAGCAGGAGCGCGTATGCGTACGATCCTCGGCGTCGAAGGAAGTCCTCGAAAATCCGGCAATTCCCATACCTTGTTGGCGACGCTGCTGACCGCCGCGAAGGACCTCGGCGTTGCTGTCGAGACGACGCATCTCCGTGACCACGTCTATGAGCCATGCGTGGGCTGCGAAAAGTGCCGCAAGGACAAGATCTGCACGCGGTTCGTCGACGGCGTGACCGTGCTCTACCCCAAGCTGGTGGCCTCGCGGGGGCTCGCGCTCGTCTCACCCGTGCACAACTACAATGTCACAGCGTGGATGAAGGCTTTCATCGACCGACTCTACTGTTTTTACGACTTCAACGACGAGCGGCCTCGGGGGTGGTCCAGCCGGTTGGCGGGGCAGGGCAGGAAGGCGGTTATCGGCGCGGTGGCCGAGCAGGCGCACAAACGGGACATGGGCTTCACGCTGGAGGCGATGCGCCTGCCGCTGGAAGCGCTAGGGTTCGAGATTGTTGATGAAATCGCGGTGCTCGGGGTGTTCGACCGGGGCGTGGTCGCCAACCATCCGGACGTATTGGAGCAGGCCTGCGCTGCGGGCCGCAGGCTGGCGGCGGCGGTGGCGGAATAGTCGCTCGGCGCCGGCGAGCTCGTGAGCGGTCGAACCGCGCTCGCCCTTCTCACGCCAGCGCAAGCTCGTGGCGGGACTTCATGGCTGCGAAGCTGTCCGTCTGCGTCTGCGCCAGAGTCGTGGCGATATCCACGTCGTAGAGGCGGGCGTTGTTCTCGCCGAAGATGCGGCGTTTGACGGGGCCGTCCGCCTCGCCGAGGGGCGCGAAGCCGTGGGCCTCGCGCATGGACTCGGGAATCTCCAGACGGCGCAAGGCCTCGATCTGCCACTGGGGCGGACCGGTCCAGACGGCGTCCGTCCCCCAGCAGACGTGGTCGTCGCCCAGGCCCTGGATGAGTTGGCCGAGGATGGCCGCCGCCAGCCGCGGCTCTGCGATGACCGTCTGCGCGAAGGTCTGGCCGATGTCTGCGTAGACGTTCTTCACGCCATGACGACGGGGTATCTCCGCCAAGTCTGTCACCCACTCGATGCGGCCGGTCTTCTGGAACTGGCGCCACGCGTCCTCGGCGTCGCCGCCGCCGGCGAAGCGGTAGCCTGCGTGGTAGATGATGAAGTTGAGCTGGGGCCAGTCCTTGGCGGCCTGGGCCACGTCGCTGACATCGCAGTAGGGCGTCAGATGGGGGTAGCGCTCGGCCACGTGTGGGGGAAAGAGCCCCTTGTGAATGCAGACATTGACGAGGCCGGCCTTGAGAAACTTTTCATACGCCGGGTAGACGAGGGCTTCGTCGTCCAGCCGCCAAGGGTGGGTGGAGAGGTCCTTGTGCGTGTTGTCGCCGATGGTGTAGCCCTTGAAGGAGTCGGGCTTGAGCGTCTCGATGGCGTAATCCACCTCCTCCATCCACTTGTCGTAGCCGGGAGCGAAGATGGCGTGACAGAAGCTGCGGCGCGCGCCGGCCACGGCGTTGATGGTGGCGCGGGCGTGAGCGAGCTGGTCGTTGGTCAAAAACCAGTCTTGCTCCACTTCGGAGGGGCTGGAGCTCAGGCACGCCAGGGTGGTGTCGCTCTCAAGGTATATCTCTTCAAGATAGCTGCGGAATTTGAGGTCGTCCAGGCTTTGTTCCTCGTCCGCCAGGGCCGGGTTCCAACCGCGATCCCGCGCCATTTCCCGCAACCGTACGAAGCCTTCCAGGCGGGTGTCGTCGCGCAGGAAGTGGGTGTGCATGTCCATGATGAACTGCCCCCGCAGGCGCTCGGCGCGTTCCTCTGCACGTTCGAAATCCGCGGCTTCGGCGATGTCCGCTTCGAAGATCGGCCCGAAGGTCTGGTTCATGGCCACAAAGGCGGCGGCCATGCCTGCGGCGCACCCGAAGAATTGGCGGCGGCTCACGCCTTGGCGGCGGGAGAGCTGTTCCCCCAGATCCGAAAGATGCGCCGCCAGGGCGCGCTGGCGTGTGGTGCGGGGCAGGGCGGAACCGGTGTCGCCACCCAGGTCGCGGGTGGGGATGGGGAACGGGGATCGAGGCATGGCGTGCTCGCGGCTGTGCTTGGGGCGCGTCGAGGAGGTCCTGGACGCACGCCGGTGGTGAAGAACGTTATCACCATCACCATGCCACAGGACGTCAGGAGAAGGAAGGGGGACGCGTGAATAAATGCGATCTCCTTCATGCGAGAGCGATCCGGACGGCGGCGTGGGGACCTGCGGCAGACACGAAAGACGAATGGCGCGGTGCTTGGGGCGGCCGGACCCTGAAGCTTGACTCGCAGCGCATCACGGGGAAAGGCGCGGCGGATGAGCGCGCATCACGGGGAAAGGCGTGGTGGATGGGGTTCAGGCGTCGGCGTTGGGCTCGAGAACGCGCTTGATGACGTCGCGCAGCGTGTCCAGATCCACGGGCTTGGCGATGTACTCGTCCATGCCGGCGTCCAGGAAGCGTTCCTTGTCCCCGGCCATGGCGTGGGCGGTCATGGCGATGATGGGCACGTTGCGGCGTTCGCCGAGCTCCGTGTCCGCGCGGATGGCGCGGGTGGCGGCCACGCCGTCGAGTTCGGGCATCTGCACGTCCATCACGACAAGGTCGAAGGGCTGCCGGCGCAAGGCCTGCAGGGCGTGCAGGCCGTTTTCCACCACCTGCGCTTCGTAGCCCAGTTTCTCCAGGAAGCGCAGGGCTGTCAGCTGGTTCACCCGGTCGTCTTCCGCCACGAGAATGCGGCCGTTCTTGGTGGTGACGGAGTGGCGGTCGGCGTGGGCGTGCAGGGGCCGCAAGGCGGGCTCGGGGAGCCGGAACGGGATGGTGAAGACGGCTGTGGAGCCCTTGCCCACGACGCTGCGCATGGCCACGACGCCGCCCATGCCGTCCACCAGGCGTTTGACGAGCCCAAGTCCCAGCCCGGCGCCCTGGTACTGGCGGGTGAAGGAGCCGTCCACCTGGGCGAAGGGTTGGAAGATGGCGTCGAGTTTGTCGTCGGGAATGCCTATCCCGGTATCCTCCACACTGAACTCGATGCTCACGTCGGGGGCGTTGTCGTCCTGTGCAGCCGGGCGTTCGTGCGGGGGAAGGACCCTGGCGGCGATGCGCACCCAGCCTTCGTGAGTGAATTTGAGGGCGTTGCCCACCAGATGGAGGAGGATCTGCCGCAAGCGGGCGTCGTCGCCCAGGAGGTGGTCGGGAATTTCCGGCGCGAGCTCGCAGGTGAGGGCGATGTCCCGGCGCTCCGCGTCGATACGGAAGGTGTCCAGGAGCGTGCTGCAGATGGCGCGCAGGCTGAACGGAGCCACATCGAACGCGACGTCGCCCGTCTCCAGGCGGGAGAATTCCAGAATATCCTCGATGAGGGTGACGAGGCTGCGGCCGGACTCCAGCGCCACCTCCACATAGTGACGTTGTTCCTTGTTGAGGGGGGTGGCCATGAGGATCTGCAGCATGCCGAAGACCCCGTTGAGGGGCGTGCGGATCTCATGGCTCATGTTCGCCAGAAAAGCGCTCTTGGCGATATTGGCGGCTTCCGCATCCTCTTTGGCTTCCAGGAGGGCTT
>CAYVWB010000006.1:86544-92508 GCA_964455395.1 uncultured Desulfovibrionaceae bacterium | reverse complement strand
GCTCTTGGCGATATTGGCGGCTTACGCATCCTCTTTGGCTTCCAGGAGGGCTTGCTCGGTGCGTTTGTATGTGGCGATGTCGCGGGTCACGCTCAGCCAGCCGGTCACCTCGCCTGCGTCGTCCACCAGGGGGGTCGTCACCATTTCGGTCCAGACCAGCGAGCCGTCCTTGCGGCGTTGGCGCAGCTCGCAACGCAGCGCCACGTTTCTGAAGAGCGGGCCTTCTGCTTCGTCCAGGGACTGTTCCAGCGTCGCTTGGAGTGTCTGCAAGGCTTCAGGGGGAAGGCGTTGCTCCAGGGGCAAGGCCGTGGCTTCCTCGGCGGTATATCCCAGCAGCCGCTCCACGGAGGGGCTCGTGTACTGCACGACGTAGTCGCGGTCGAAGATGGTGATGACGTCCGCCACGTTGTCCGCGAGCAATCGGTAGAGTCGTTGCTGTTCGGCGGCTTGTTGCTGGGCGCGCTTGCGTTCGGAGATATCCAGGGCTGCGCCGATGTAGCCTTGGGGCGCGCCTTGGGCGTTGCGGTAGAGCGCCTTGGAGAGCAGCACGTGGTGCGCTTCCCCTTCGGCGTCCACCAGCGTGGTCTCGTGACGTTGCACGCCGCCGTGCTTGAGGAGTTCGGCGTCCATGGCTTCGTAGGTCACCGCCAGGTCCAGGGGGGCGATGTCCATGGCGCGCGCGCCGAGCACTTCCTCCCGCGGGAGCTTCAGCAGGCTCAGGAACGCGGCGTTGCACTGGCGGTAAAAGCCTTTGAGATCCTTCAGGAAAATGGCCGCCGGCAAGGCGTCGAAGAGCGCTTTGAGGAGGTTGAGCTGCTCTTCGAGCTCCACGTGCGCCCGGTGGGACTCCTCCTCCTGGCGCCGCAGCCGCGCAGCGTCCGTGGCTTGCGTGGCGAAGAGGCGCGCGAAACGGCTGAGGAGTCGGATGATGGCGTCCACGCGTTCCCTGCTGAAGCGGGGGGCTTCGGCCATGGCGGCGGCGTAGCGTTCCGGATCGAACCCCAGACGGTGGGCGCGGCTGGCCATCTCGGCAGGCTCGACCGTGTCGTCATCATAGAGGAACTGCCCCAGGAGGAGCGTGCCGAGATGGCCCGACTCGGCCGAGCTGATGGGCACGGCGACAACGCGCAACGCATTGCCGCAGCGCATATCCAGACGCTTGCCCTCCAGGCCTGCTTCCCGGAAACGACGCGCCAGACTCGCGTCCAGCTCGTCGCAGCAGACTTTGGCCTCGGGAGCGGCATGGTGGAACTCCCGGCAGATACGCTGTGTGTGAGACGCCGCAAGGCGCCGGCCCTCGGCGTCCAGCAACACGAGGGAGACGCCGACGACTGCGCACAGCTCCTCGAAGAGGGCGTGGAGTTCTTCGAGATTCATGAGGTCGGCGAAAGGAATATCGGCCATGCTGGAAGCTCCCGGTGAGACGACTGCGTCACTCTAGCCGCCAACGACTCAGAGTTCAAGTGGATGAGCGTAGCGGCCCACGCGCGGTCCTCCATGCACGGCGTCTGGCGGAAGCCTCGACGGCGTTGCTGTATTGTGACAACCGATCGGCAGAATTGAAACTCTTGGCCCCGACCACGGCCTGACGGGACGCGCCGGGTCTGTACGGGGGAGGGGAGCTCACCCGGTCCGGGGACGGGCGGCGTACGTCTTCGGCATGATCCAGCCGGCGCGCAAGGCCTCGGGGGGCGCGGCGCGGCGCATGTCTTCATACAGCCAGACCATGCGGTCGATGAACCAGAGCTTGCCCGCCATGATGAGCGCCATGCCGAAAACCGCCGGCCAGAGCGAAAGCGTCACGAGACCCCAGAGATAGAAGGGCGCGCCGGCGGCGGAGAACGCCATGAGCAACGCGGCGGCGCGCAGGTGGCTCCGCGGGATGGGCAATTCGCCACGGTGGACGTAGAGCCGTTCGCCGAGCACGCCGCGGCTCATCCAGTGTTCGAAGTGGCGGGGCGGGGGGAAGAGCCGGGGATTCAACCACGTCCAGAGCAGCAACCCCGCCGTGGGGACGAGGCTCCACCAGCCGATCCACACGCGACTGAACAGCGCGAGCAGCAGCGCGGGAAGGATGAGCACCCGCGTCCAGCCCGAGAGGGGGTTGGCGTGGCGTTCCCAGCCGGCGTCGTTCAACCGAAAGAAAGCGAGCATGCGGCGTTCCAGGACGTTGGGCATGGGGGATTCCTCAAAGCGGGGCTTGGATGCCGAGCGTGCACCCGGGCCGCCGGCGCACTGGCGGCTTGGGCGTTCGCCATATGGGTCACTCGGGGAGCGGCGTCTGCGATTGCGTCAGGCGTTCGCGTCTGATGCGCGCATGGTGACGTCGACGCCAAGCGGCGCGACGGGCCTCGGCGCGGCGCCGCAGCACGTCCTTGCGCCAGAGCCATGCGGCGTGGGCCAGCTCCGCAGCCATGATGGCCCGACCCAGGGGGGAGGCGCGTCCCAGCAGAGCGAGCGCCGCCAAGGCCGTGCGGCCCATGGCGGAACGGCCCAGCAACCGCGTCCCGGCGATGCGGCCAAAGGGCCGCGCCATGCGGGAGCTCAAGCCCAGGCCGCGGATCACGTTGCGGGAGAGGGCGCGCGCCGTGAAACCCAGCACGCCCATCAGGCGCACTCCGCTGGCGCACGGTCCCCTGTGAGGGCCAGCGGCCAGATCTGGTCGATATGCTCGATGTAGTGGATCTTGAGCTTCTCGCGGAGCTCTTCGGGCACGTCCTCCAGATCCTTCTTGTTCTGCGCAGGGATGGCCACTTCCTTGAGACCGTACGCCGAAGCCGCGAGGATCTTCTCCTTCACGCCGCCCACGGGGAGCACCCGGCCGCGCAGGGTGATCTCGCCTGTCATGGCGAGATCCGCGTTGAGGGATTTGCCTGTGAGCGCGCTGACCAGCGCCGTGACCATGGCGATGCCTGCGGAGGGCCCGTCCTTGGGGGTGGCGCCGGCGGGGACGTGGATGTGGATGTCGCGTTTGTCCAGGAAGTCCGGGTCCACGTCCAGGGTGTCGGCGCGGGCGCGAGCGTACGTCATGGCGGCTTGGGCGGATTCCTTCATCACGTCGCCCAGTTTGCCGGTCAGTGTCAGCTTGCCTTTGCCGGGCATGGTGGAGCCTTCGATGTGCAGCACCTCGCCGCCGTAGGGGGTCCAGGCGAGACCCAGGGAGACGCCCGGAGGCAGCGCGTGTTCGCGCTCGTCGTCCAGATAGACGGGGGGGCCCAGCAGCTTGTGGAGCTCGTCCAGGGAGACGGCGAAGGGCCCGTCTTCGCCCTCGGCTTTCTTGCGCGCCAGCTTGCGGAAGACTGCGCCCACTTGGCGCTCCAGGTTGCGCAGTCCCGCTTCACGCGTGTATTCCTTGACGATTCTGGAGAGCAGGTCGTCGCTGAGCTCCACCTCGTCCGGCTTCAGGCCATTCTCCGTGGCTTGCCTGGGCAGCAGGTAGCGCTTGGCGATCTTGATCTTCTCCTGCTCGGTGTAGCCCGGGATGTGGATGGTCTCCATGCGGTCGTAGAGCGCGGAGGGGATGGTGTCCAGGACATTGGCCGTACAGATGAACATGACTTTCGAGAGGTCGAAGGGCACGTTCAGGTAATGGTCCGAGAAGGTGACGTTCTGCTCCGGATCCAGCACTTCCAGGAGCGCGGAGGAGGGGTCCCCGCGGAAATCCGAGCCGAGCTTGTCGATCTCGTCGAGCATGATGACGGGGTTGCGGGTGCCGGCTTGCTTGATGCTCTGGATGATGCGGCCCGGCATGGAGCCGATGTAGGTGCGGCGGTGGCCGCGGATTTCGGCTTCATCCCGCATGCCCCCCAAGGACATGCGCACGAACTGACGGTTCAGCGCGCGGGCGATGGAGCGGCCCAGCGAGGTCTTGCCCACGCCGGGAGGCCCCACGAAGCAGAGGATGGGACCTTTCATCTTCGGATTCAGCTTGCGCACGGAGAGGTATTCCAGAATGCGGTCCTTCACCTTCTGCAGGTCGTAGTGGTCCTCATCCAGGATCTGCGCGGCTTTCTTGATGTCCAGCCGGTCGCGGGAGGTCTTCTTCCACGGCAACTCCACCAGCCAGTCCAGGTAAGTGCGCACCACCGTGGCTTCGGAAGAGTCCGGATGCATGGAGGTGAGCCGCTTGAGCTGCTTGTCCGCTTCGGTCTTCACCTCTTTGGGCAGGCCGGCTTTCTCCAGGGCTTCCTGCAGTTGCTCGAACTCTTCGCTCTCGGCGCCTTCCTCGCCCAGTTCCTTGCGGATGGCCTTCATCTGTTCGCGCAGGTAGAAGTCCTTCTGGGCCTTGTCCATGCCTTCCTTGGCGGAGGACTGGATCTTGGCTTGCATGGTGGCCAGCTCCAGCTCGCGGCCGAGGTGTTCATTCACCAGGCCGAGGCGACGCATGGGGTCCATCTCTTCGAGGATGGCTTGCGCTTCCGCCACGCTGAGCCGCAGGTTGGAGGCGATGAGGTCCGCCAGGCGGCCGGGATCGTTGACGTTGTTGAGCACGGGCATGATGTCCGAGGAGGACGAGCCGCGCAGCGTGAGAATCTTCTCGATCTGCTCTCGAGCTGCGCGCATCAGCGCCACCTGCTCCAGGTTCAGCTCTTCATGATCCGCTTCCCGCAACGCCTCCACACGCGCCTTCAAATGCGGCTCCGTGGCGGTGTATTCCTGCACGCGTCCGCGGGAAACGCCTTGCACCAGCACTTTCAGCCGGCCGTCAGGCATTTTCAGCATGCGCATGATCATGCACACGGCGCCGACTTCGTAGAGGTCCTCCGGGCCGGGGTCGTCCTCGTCCTCGTCGCGCTGTGTCAGGATGGTGATGAAGCGGTTGGTGTTGAGCGCTTCGTCCACGGCGTTCACGGATTTTTCCCGGCCCACGAACAGCGGCAGGATCATGAAGTTGAACACCACGATGTCCCGCACGGCGAGCACGGGCATCTCTTCGGGAATGACCATGGAGGACGCCTCGTCATCCTCTTCGACGGGGCCCATGGCTTGCTCTATCTGCTTGATCTGCTCTTCGTTCTCGATGAGCAACTCGGTGGGTTCGGTAGCTTTGGGGTCTTCATCGGACATGTCGGAAAAAACCTCCGGAGGATGGTCTTCGTGCAAAGGCGTCGTCCGTCGCCTGCATTCGGGAAACGGTTGCGCGCGGGTGTAGGGTCGACGCCACGAGTAGGCTAGAGTAATGCATCCGGCGCAAATGTCCAGAACTCGACGCCAGGACTTGGGTCGGGTTGCTGGACGCTAACGACGGATCTCGAAGCCTTGGCTTGAAGGCGGCGTCTCGGTATCGCGACAGTCCACGGCGTCGACGCGCGCTGCAGGCGGGCCCTCGCCAAGGCGTTCGCGCATGGCGGACACAGCCGCCTCGTCGCCGCTGAAGACGGCTTCCACCCGGCCGTCGGGGAGGTTGCGCACCCAGCCGGCCAGACTCAGGGACTGCGCCTGGTCGCGTGTCCAGCCGCGGAACCACACGCCTTGCACCACGCCGCGCACGTGACAGTGAATCGTCTTCGTCATGGGTCCTCCTTCCGGATGCAGCCGCCGCACGCAGAGCGCAGGGGACGCGCGTCAGCAAGCGATGGCGTTCAGAAAACGCCATTCTAGCACGACGTCGCCGTCCTGTCGCCCCGGTTGCGGCGTCATCTCGCGGGATCATGCGCTGGCTGGCGACCTATCTGGGGGAGTCTTCGGGATAATCATCGCGCTCGGCCTCCTGTCGGTCCGTCATGAGGCGGCGTTTGCGCGCCATGGCCCGCTTGCGTGCGGCGGTGCGCTGTACGGACAGTCGTTCCGGCGAGCCCAGGAAGCCGAAGTCCACATACAGCGACGTGGGGTCGTCCCCGGCGTCATAGCTGATGAGGAGCGGATAGGCGCCGTCGCCCAGGCCGGCGTAACAAGCCACTGCGCCGCAGGGGCGGGCGGGGTCCGTGGAGGTGGCGGCGTCGTCGGAGGGGGTGGCCGTGGGTC
>CAYVWB010000006.1:0-86534 GCA_964455395.1 uncultured Desulfovibrionaceae bacterium | reverse complement strand
TGGGTCTGCTCTCCACGGTTCGCCAGAGGTCTCCGGGGTCGCCGGTGAGATACGGGTTGCCGCCGTCGGCGGGGCCGGGTGCGACGAGGTTCGCCGAGACCTCCGCATCGAGGGCGGCCAGTCTGCGCGCCGTTTCGAGGGAGGCCACCGCCGCCACGGCCGAGTCCACGCCCATGAATGGCAGCTCCCGACGGACCGGGGCGGCCTTGCGCCAGGAGGACGTCCACGCCGGAGCAAGCCGCGCGGTGAGCCCGTTCTTGAACACGACCTGCAGCGCAGCCACGCGCTGGTCCGCCGCCGTGGCGATGAGCGCGCGGACAGTGTAGACGCCGGGCCGCACTGCCAGCTCCAGGGGCTCGGGCTCATCCCGACCGGGCATCCACTGGGAGGGGTCTTCCACCACAAGGCGGCCGCTCTCCAGGGCAAGCCGTCCCACTTCCCGCACGGTGTAGGCCCACACCCCGCCGCCGGCGTCCGAAACATGCGTCCTGGGCGTATCCTCCGGTTGCTGGAAGGCGTCCACCAAGGCGTGGTGCTCCAGAGGGGCGCCGGCTTCGAGGAACTCCTGGAACCCGGCGACGTCCGCGCGCAGCCGGCGCACCCATTCCACCAGCCAGATCACACCGAAAAGCAGCAGCGCCACGGCGGCAAGGCCCAGCAGGCCGCCCAGAACATATATGAGGATGGTCATGTCGTCTCCACGGGATGCTTCGGAAATACAACCGCTCTGTGCATGGCGCAAGAAAAACGGCGGTTCGGGCGAGCGCCGGGGGACTGTGCCCGCGCGCTGTTCTCCCTTGCGCCGAGGGGAGCGGAGCAAGTGGGCGTTTCCTCGACATGGGCGCTTCCCCTTCGTGTCGAACGGCTGCCGTCGAGCGCTTGACGTCGGCTGGGTCCGTGCGCCTCACGCTTCCCGTATGGAGGAAGCGCTGTTCATCGGCAGGGCGCCCTCCGGGGGATATTCTGGATCAAGTCCTGGAAGGAGGCGACAACGTGCATTCAAAGCGCGCCGCGCATCTGGAAGCTGAAATAGTCCTGATCCGTGACGATGAGATGGTCCAACAAGCGCAGGCCCACGGCTTGGCAGGCGTGTTTCACCTGTGCGGTGAGATCTTCGTCATGGCGGGAGGGCGAGACGCCTCCGCCGGGGTGGTTGTGCACCAGGATGACGCCGATGGCCTTGCGCGCCAAAGCGCGCGCCACGATGTCCCGCGGGGCGGCGAGGGCTGCGTCCTGCGCGCCTGTGGCCACGCGCTCCCACCCGATGATGCGGTTCTTGATGTCCAGCAAGGCGACCCAGACCTCCTCGTGGGTCAGGTGGCCCAAGCGGCTCATGGCCATGGAGGCGGCCTGCACGGGGTGTTCGATGCGTTCGCGCGCGTGAGCGGGGGCTTCGTCGAAGCGGGCGCGCGCTTCCTGGAGCAGGATGAAGAACGTCGCGGCGCCGGCGCCCAGGCCGGGCACGTCCTTCAGTTCGCCCGGCCTGGCGAGCATGACGCCCTTGAAGGTGGCGAACCGAGCAAGCAGGCTTTTTGCGATGGGTTTGGTGTCCTTGCGCGGGATGGCGTAGCCCAGCAGCAGTTCGAGGACTTCGTAATCCGCAAGCTGGGTGGGATCTTCCTGAAGCCGCTGGCGCAGCCGCTGCCGATGGCCATGGTAGTGGGGCGTGTCCGCCATGGTCAGCGTCTCCCCCGAGCCGCATGCGGATGCGGTCGAGGTTGCGGCCGATGGCCCGAGCGCGCCCCCGACGTCGAGCCTGCGCCCCCTTCCCGGAAGAGCGCGACCAGTCCGGCCATGAGTCGCTCCATGGCCTGCTCGGGGGAGCGTTCCCCGTACTTCACGCCGCGGTCCGCCTCCATGGCGAGGTCGAAGATGCCGGCGAGGCGGACGTAGCCCAGCTCCCGCGCCAGAGTCTCTTTTTCCCGGAGGATGCCGTGGGGGACGTAGCCCGTGACGCGTTCGCCACTGGCCAACTGCCAGAGGATGCGGCCTTCGCGCGCGAGACTGGCCAGGAAAGGGAAGAGCAGCTCCCCTGCCTGAGCCTGCTCGCCCACCAGACGCCGCCAGAGGTCCACGCCCGAGCCGCGGCCTTCCCCACCGCCTTTGGCGTGTGTCTGCACGGCGCGGAGGATGGCGAAGACATCAAGCTCGGGCGTGTAGGCGGTCTCGCGGGCGAGCGGCGCGTCGATGACGGCTTCGCCGGCGTGGTCCGCGCAGGCGGGAGAGGGCGTATGCGCGTGGGGGGAGTCGCAGGCGTCGCGTTCACCGGGGATGGCGGGCGCCGCCTGCGTGTGGCTTGCGCGCAACGCTGCGGCTCTGGCGTGCGCCGCCATTGCGAGTTTGTCCAGCTCGGAATGCACGGCCGCGGCGTCCAGTGGCAGGTGCTCCGCGAGCAGGGCCTTGGCCTCCGTGGTGAGCTGCACCGAACGTACGGCGGTTTCGCGTTCGAGGAGGGCGGGCATGCGCTTGCGGGTGAGCCCTTCGGAGCGCCAGATCCACTCCCGTGTTTGGGCGAGCTTCCAGCACTGTTGCTTGACCAGGGCGGCCGGGGGGGAATAGGCGCCTTTCTTCCACGCGTTTTCGAGACAGAGCAGGGGCCAGGCCTGGTCGTTGGGGCGCGCCAGGGCGGCGGAGAGCGCTTGCCACTGCGCCGTGAGCAACGCGTGTGCGCCGCGCAACACCACCAGGCGGGATTCCCCGGTGAGGGTGCGCAGGGTGAGGATTTCCCAGAAGGCGTCGGGCAGGCCTTCCTCCGCCCAGAAGACGCGTCGTTCCCAGGCGCCGTGTGATGGCGGGTGCTCCACGGCGAGCTGCGTCACCTTCTCCTGCAGCAACCGGCTGTCCGGACACGCCAGGAAGAGAAAGCCGGGCCGGGTGTTCGTCACGCTTCCCACGGCGCGCTCCTGCTCCCTGGCGGCGTCGCGCTGGCGTGGGGCGGCTTCGCCTGCGAACGGATCATCCCCCATACCCCCCCTTGGCGACGTCTTCAGTTGGCGACGACGTTGACCAGTTTGCCTGGAATGACCACCACTTTGCGGATGGTCTTGCCCTCGATGTGTTTGGTGACGTTGGGCGTCTCCAGGGCGAGGCGCTCCACGTCCTCCTTGGCTGCTTCCGCCGGGACTTCCAGTTTGCCGCGCAGCTTGCCGTTGACTTGCACGACAATGGTGACCGTGTCCAGGGTGAGCGCGTCCTCTTCATGGGCGGGCCAGGCGGCCTCGGCGAGCATGGTGGTGTGACCCAGGCGTTCCCAGAGCTCCTCGCACAGATGCGGCGTCACGGGCGCCAGCACGGTGAGCGCCGTGGCCACGGATGAGGAGAAGACCCGTCGGCCGGCTTCGCTGGTCAGCAACGTCTCCTGCGAGGATTGCATGAGGTTGGCGAGCTCCATGACGGCGGCGATGGCCGTGTTGAACTGGAAGCGGTCCGCCATGTCCTCGCCCACTTTCTTGATGGTGGCGTGTTCCTTCTGGCGCAGAGTCTTGGCGGTTTCGGCGGCGTCGCCGCAGGCTTCGCAGTCCGCAGCCGTGGCGGCGGCCGGTTCCATGGGCGGAAGGGCTCCGGCGGCGTGGGGTTCCGTCACCATGCGCCAGAGTCGGTTCAGGAAGCGGGAGGCGCCTTCCACGCCTTGGTCGGACCAGTCCAGATCGCGTTCTGGGGGCGCAGCGAAGAGGCAGAAGAGCCGCACGGTGTCTGCGCCGTATCGGGCGGTCATCTCGTCCGGGGAGACGACGTTGCCTTTGGATTTGGACATCTTGGCGCCGTCTTTCAGCACCATGCCTTGGGTGAGGAGGTTGGCGAAGGGTTCGGCGAAGTCGAGATGGCCGAGGTCGCGCAGCACTTTGACGAAGAAGCGCGCGTACAGCAGATGGAGGATGGCGTGTTCGATTCCCCCGATATATTGATCCACGGGGAGCCAGTAACGCACGATGTCCTTGTCGAAGGGAGCGTCGTGGTTCTGGGCGTCGGCGTAGCGCAGGAAATACCAGGAGGACTCCACGAAGGTGTCCATGGTGTCTGTCTCGCGGCGGGCTTCGCCGCCGCATTCGGGACACGTGGCGCGGGTGAAGGATTCGAGTTCCGGCAGGGGGGAGCGGCCGTCCTCCTTGGTCTTCACGTCCAGGGGCAGGCGTACGGGGAGGTTTTCCGGTTTTTCGGCGCGGGGTCCGCAGGTTTCGCAGTAGAGAACAGGGATGGGCGCGCCCCAGTAGCGCTGGCGGGAGATGTTCCAGTCCCGCAAGCGGTAGTTGATGGCGGGTCGGCCCATGTCCTTGTCGGCCATGTGGTCCACGATGGCTTGCTTGGCGGCGTCGTTGTCCATGCCGTCGAAGGGGCCGGAGTTGGCCAGCACGCCGGGAGCGGTGTAGGCTTCGGGCATGGTCGCGGGGTCCAGGGCGTTGGCGTCCCCGCCTTTGGGCTGGATGACCACCCGGATGGGCAGGTCGTATTTTCGGGCGAAATCGAAGTCGCGCTGGTCGTGGGCGGGCACGGCCATGACGGCGCCGGCGCCGTATTCCATGAGCACGAAGTTCGCCACCCAGATGGGCATGCGTTCGCCGGTTACGGGATTCACGCAGTAGCCGCCGGTGAAGACGCCTTCCTTCTCCAGTTCTTCGCCGGCGCGTTCGATGCGGTCCATGTTGCGGATCGACTCGGTGAACCGGCGCACGGCTGCGGCTTGCTCGGGGTCCGAGGTTTCCAGGCGGCGCGTCAGGGTCTCCACCAGGGGGTGCTCGGCGGCGAGGCTCATGAAGGTGGCGCCGTAGAGGGTGTCCGGCCGGGTGGTGAAGACGCTGATGGTCGAGGTCACGTCGCCCTCGGCGTCCTCCACGACGAATTCCAGCTCCGCGCCCACGGACTTGCCTATCCAGTTGCGCTGCATGGCGGTCACGCGTTCGGGCCAGCCCTCGGCCAGCGCGGTGTCCAGGTCCTTGAGCAGCTCTTCAGCGTAGGCCGTGATGCGCAAGAACCATTGCGCCAGGTTTTTCTGCACCACGGGTTGATCGCAACGCCAGCACAAGCCGTCGATGACTTGCTCGTTGGCGAGCACGGTGTGGCATGTCTCGCACCAGTTCTGGGGGGCTTCGCGCCGGTAGACGAGGCCGCGCTCCCACATCTGGATGAAGAAGAGCTGTTCCCAGCGGTAGTATTCCGGGTCACAGGTGGCCAGTTCGCGACGCCAGTCCAGGGAGTAGCCCATGCGCAGCAGCTGCTGCTTCATGGCGGCGATGTTCTCGTAGGTCCATTTGGCGGGATGGACGCCATGCTTGATGGCGGCGTTTTCCGCAGGCATGCCGAAGGCGTCCCAGCCCATGGGGTGCAGGACGTTGTAGCCTTGCATGCGGCGCACGCGAGCGATGACGTCCCCGATGGAATAGACCCGCACGTGGCCCATGTGGATGTTGCCGGAGGGGTAGGGGAACATCTCCAGCACGTAGTATTTTTCCTTGTCCGGGACGTTTTCGCACTCGAAAACGCGCGCGTCCGCCCACCGGCTGCGCCATTTGGCTTCCACGGCGTCGAAATCGTAGTGGTCCATGGGGAGGAGTCCTTTCTTGTCGTTCAGGCGGTCTGCGGTATGGACGCAACGGCGGCGCGGAAGGCGCGGAGTCGTCACCGCGTGATGAGAAATCGGGGTTTCCAGAACGGCCGGTTGCGGAGCCGCTCTTCGAACTCGGCTTGCCGTTTCGCTTCCCGGGTGTCGATGTCCAGCGCGGGGTCTTCCAGCAGATGCGGAAAGCGCGAACGCCAGCGCTGCGCCACGGCGGCGAGTTCGTCGTGTTGCAGGCCCACGGCGAGGAGCACGCACGGCCCCGGGAAACGCTCCACCAGGGGGATGTCCTCCGGATCGGCTTCCTCGGCGGCGGCAGGCATCGGGGCGTGCGCGTTCCCGGAAGCTGTAGCGTCGTGGGAGGAGACGGTGTCGGTCATGGCGGGGGGCGTCGGGTTCGCTGCGTCGGGGCTGACGGGATCGGGCGGATCGTAGCCCGGCCAGAACGCCAGACCCCAGCGGAAAGCGGCTTCCGTGAGGTAGCGGTCCATGACTTGGGAGAGGGAGTTGACGTCGAGCCACCAGTGTCGCCAGCCCATGCGCAGCAGTGTGTCGCGCATGTAGCCGGCCCACACCTCCAGGTCGGCTTCGCCGTGGGGCGCGTCGAAAGCGATCTCGTAGCGCTGCCGACCGTCCGCGTCGCTCCAGGAGCGCACCTCGGAAGCCGGCGGCCGGTCTCTGTCGGGCGCAGCCCTGGCGTAGACGCGTCGGAAGCCGGGAGGGCTTTGTTCAGCGTCCTTGATGTACCCCAATCTCACCATTGTCCAGGGCCCTCGCCGCTGCGTCCAGAATGCCGTTGACGAAGCTCTTGGAATGTTCGTCGCCGTAGCGTTTGGCCAGCTCCACCGCTTCGTTGATGGCGACTTTGGTGGGCACGTCCGTGCGGTAGAGCATTTCGTAGAGAGCAAGCCGCAGGATGGTCAGTTCGATCTTGGCGATGCGGCTTACCCGCCAGTGCTGCGAGAGCTGGTTGATCTGTTCGTCCAGGGCGACGCGGTTGATCCACACGCCGCGGGCGAGTTCCCAGGCGAAGCCTTCCACGGGTCTGTCCGGGATGGGTTCTTCGGTCAGCTCGGGTTCTTCGCCGTGCGTGGCCACGGGGGACTTGGCGAAGGCGTAGCGCAGGGCGTGGTGGTCTACAGGACCGGCCCCCCCTTTGTCGCTGTAGGCCAGGCCGTAGAGCACCTGGAAGGCTGTCTGGCGTTCCACCCTGCGGGAGGGTTTTCCGGAAGCCGCCTTGCCTGGTTCGGAGCGCGGCCGTTTTGGAGAATTCGCCATGGTCTACAGCCTGTGGCCCTGGTGCGGGTCGGGAGCAGTCACGCAGGGGGCAAGCCAGCGGCATGGGCTCGTTTCCAGCGTGGACGCCTCGTCCCGGGGGGAATGAAGTATGGACATTGCCTGGTGCATCAGTGGGTGGCCTGCCTTTTGGAAAGGGGCGGTCCCGGACGCGGACGTCTCCCATGAGCGGCGCCGCGCGCGTCCTTCGCGTCTAGAGGGTGTCGAGCTGCTGGAGCACGCGCACGCTCTCCAGAGCGGCGGCGGCTGCTTCCACGCCTTTGTTGCCGGCTTTGGAGCCGGCGCGTTCGATGGCTTGCTCCAGGGTGTCCGTGGTGAGCACGCCAAACCCCACGGGGACGCCGGTCTCCATGGAAGCGTGGGCGATGCCTTTGCTCATCTCGGCGGAGACGAAATCGAAGTGCGGGGTGGAGCCGCGGATGACGGCGCCCAGGCAGATGACCGCGTCGAACTTGCCGCTCTCAGCCAGGCGTTTGGCCACCAGGGGCATTTCGAAGGCGCCGGGGACCAGCACCAGGGTGAGGTCCTCGCGCGCAGCGCCGTGGCGGATGAGGTGATCCACCGCGCCGCCCACGAGCTTGTCCACGATGAAGTCGTTGAAGCGGCTCGCCACCAGGGCGAACTTCAAGCCGGAAGCGTCCAGGTGGCCTTCGATGGTTTTCAGATGCAGCATGGCGAACCTCTATTTCCCGGCAGCCGGGGCGTGGGCGGGGGCGCCCTGTTGGTGGGTGTCGTCCAGGTCGAGCATGTGCCCGAGCTTTTCCTTTTTGGTGAAGAGATAGTGACGGTTGGTGTCGCACGCCATCATCTCCAGGGGCACACGTTCGGTGATCTCCAGGCCGTACCCTTCCAGGCCCACGAGTTTCTTGGGATTGTTGGTCATCAGGCGCATCTTGCGTACGCCCAGGTCCACCAGGATCTGCGCGCCCACGCCGTAGTCGCGCAAGTCCGCTTCGAAGCCGAGTTTCTCGTTGGCTTCCACCGTGTCCATGCCCTTGTCCTGCAAGGCGTACGCGCGGATCTTGTTGCCGAGGCCGATGCCGCGGCCTTCCTGACGCATGTAGAGGATGACGCCGCTTCGGGCTTCCTCTATCTGGCGCATGGCGGCGTGGAGCTGGCCGCCGCAATCGCAGCGGGTGGACGCGAAGACGTCGCCGGTCAGGCACTCGGAGTGCACGCGCACCAGCACCGGGGTTTCCGGGGTGATCTCTCCCTTCACCAAGGCGAGGTGCGTCTGTTCGTCCACGGCGTTGTCGTACGCCACGGCGGTGAACTCGCCGAAGCAAGTCGGCAGCTTGGCTTCATCCACCCGACGCACGCAGGTGGCGCCGGTTTGCATTCGGTGGCGGATGAGATCGCGAATGGTGGCGATGACGAGGCCGTGCTGCTCCGCGAATTCCTCCAGGTCGGGCATGCGGGCCATGTTGCCGTCTTCCCGCATGATCTCGCAGATGACGCCAGCCGGCTTGAGGCCGGCGAGGCGCGCCAGGTCCACGCTGCCCTCTGTCTGTCCCGCGCGCACCAGCACGCCGTCGGGCTGGGCTTTCAAAGGGAAGATGTGGCCCGGCGTGACGATGTCCTCGGGCTTGGCGTCGTCCGCCACGGCGGCGAGAATGGTGGTGGCCCGGTCGTACGCGGAAATGCCGGTGGTGACGCCGTGTCTGGCTTCGATGGAGACGGTGAAAGGCGTGCCGAATTTGGATTTGTTGGTCGAGGCCATCATGGGCAGCTGCAGGCGGTCCACCAAGGTGGGAGCCATGGCCAGGCAGATGAGGCCGCGCCCGAAGGTGGCCATGAAGTTGATGATCTCCGGCGTGACGGCTTCGGCGGCCACAGCGAGGTCGCCTTCGTTCTCGCGGTCCTCGTCGTCCACGAGGATGATCATCTTGCCTTGCTTGATCTGTTCGATGGCCTCCTCGGCGTTGACGAGCGTCTTGGAACGCATGGGGCGGCCCTCCTTGTGTATACTTTCGCCGATACCGGCGGGTTGTTGCGTGTGCGTTGCAGCGCGCTGGTCTCGTGTCGCGAAGCCTTTCCCGCGTCCCGCGTCCCGCGTCACATGTCCCGTAATCCGCGTCAGCTTGTCAGGCGCGACATGGAAGACAGGCTGCGACGAGCGGATGTCACACCACGCGCCGTGGGTGCGAGCAGTGGGGAATCAGGACGCATACCACAAGCGCAGCGGAACTTCAAAAGCCATGACGCCGCAAAAAATCTTCAGTGATTGCAGAGGAGTTTCCCGGCGCTTCGGAAACATCGCCCCCGCGCCACGCTGTCAGCATCTTCTCCACGTACTTGCCGATCACGTCCGTCTCCAGGTTCACGACCGTGCCCGTGCGCCACGCAGTGATGGTCGTCTCCCCCATGGTGGCGGGGATGATGTTCACGCTGAGGAAGTCCGCGCCGCAGCGGTTCACCGTGAGACTCACGCCGTCCAACGCCACCGAGCCCTTGGCCACCACCTGCGTCCCGAAGCGTTTGGGAAAGCGCACGGTGAAGACGGTGGATTCCCCGGCCGGGGCCACGGCTTCCACCGTGCCGACGCAGTCCACGTGGCCGCTCACCAAGTGGCCGCCCAACCGGTCGCCCACGGCCAGCGCGCGCTCCAGGTTCGCCAGGGAGCCGGGCCGCAGGCCGCCGAGGGTTGTGGCGGCGAGCGTCTCGGCGGAGGCGTACGCCGCGAAGTGTGCGCCTTCGCCTGTGGCGGTGTTCTCCATGCGCTCCACCGTGAGGCAGACGCCGTTCACCGCGATGGATTCGCCCGGGGTGATCTCCCGCAAGGCGAACTGCGGCGCCAAGGTGAGGCGCGACTGGTCGCCCATGGTGTCGATGCGGACCACCCGGCCCACGCCTTGTACGAGTCCCGTGAACATTGCGTCGTCTCCTCGCGAGCGGTTCAAGTGCGTCGGCTGGGACGGAATGTCAAGAGGATATCCTCCCCGGCGCGGCGCGTCTCGGTCAGCCGCAAGGACAAGGCTTCGTCCATCACGGCGGGGCGGCGGCCTTGCATGAGGGGCCGCGCCTCGGCGTCCGCCAAGAGTTTCGGCGCCAGATGCAGATGCAATTCATGGACAAGGCCGGCTTCCAGCAGCGCCAGGCCCAGGGTTCCGCCTCCCTCGCACAGCACGTAGCGCACGGCGGCCTCGCTCCGCAACCTCGCCAGTCCGACGCGCAACCCGGCAGCGCCTTCGGGGATGGGAAAGAAGCGGACCCCCGTGGCGGCGAGCCGTTCGCCGGCGGGGGAGGTTGCTGCCGTCTCGGAGGTCAGGAAGATGGTCTGCATGGGACGTTCGCGGAGCAGCCGGAACGCCTCTGCAGACTCGGGAATCCGCCGGGTGGCGACCACGGCCAGGGGCTGGCGCGCATCCTCCGCGTGATCGCCGTCGATGGCGCGGGAGGCGCATGGCGTGGGGGGGGCGTCCATCCGCCACGTGAGTTGTGGATCGTCGGCGCGCAGGGTCTCTCCGCCCACCAGCACGGCGTCCATGGCGCGACGCATGCGGTGCACCTCCCGCCGGGCTTCGGGACTGGTGATCCAGCGGGAGTGGCCCGTGCGTGTGGCGATGCGGCCGTCCAGGGTGGCGGCGAGTTTCAGCGTCACGTAGGGCTGGTCTGTTCCGGAGAAGCAACGGAAGTCCGCCAGCATGTCTTCGGCGCGTTGGAGTACGGCCGGGGTGTCGGCGTCGGGTTCGCAGTCTGCGAGGAAGCGGGCGTCCACGCCTTGTTGACGGAGGATGGCGGCGCCGCCTTTGGCCGGTGGGGTGTCGTCCGCATGGCCGATGAGCACGCGGGGGACGCCGGCGCGGAGGATGGCTTCCACGCAGGGGGGGGTCTTGCCGTGGTGGGCGCAGGGCTCCAGGGTGACGACCATGGCGGCGTGGCGGGGGTCGAGGCCTTTGGCGGCGGCGTCGCGCAGGCATTCGACCTCGGCGTGGGGCTGGCCGTGGGCGGTGTGGAACCCGCGTGCGACGATGCTCCCCCGGCGGTCCACCAGCACAGCGCCGACGCAGGGGTTGGGAGCCGTGCGGGGCCGGCCGCGTTCCGCCATATCCAGGGCGGCGCGCATGGCGGCGTTGCGGCCGGCCGGGATGTCAAGATCAAGAGGAAACATGGGGTGGTGACGGGTCGGGCGAGGGGTTCAGGAGTCCCCGGGCATGGCCGCGCCGGCGATGTCCAGGGGGATGCAGACCTCGCCTTCCAGGGGGAGTTGCTCGTAGACGATGTCCGCAGCTTTGAGCATGGCTTCGGCGATGGGGTCCGGGTACGGCTGTGCGTAATAGACCGCGGTGACGCCGCAATTGGCCAGCATCTTGGAGCAGATGAGGCAGGGCTGGGTGGTGCAGTAGATTTCCGCGCCTTGAATGGAGACGCCGTGCATGGCGGCCTGGATGACCACGTTCTGTTCGGCGTGCAGGCCGCGACAGATCTCGTGGCGTTCGCCGGAGGGCACGTTCATCTCGTTGCGCAGGCAGCCCACGTCTGCGCAGTGCGGCATGTTGGTGGGCGCGCCGTTGTATCCCGTGGCGAGGATGCGCCGGTCGCGCACGGCCAACGCGCCCACGGTGCGGCGCAGGCACGTGGAGCGTTCCGCGACCATGAAACAGATGCGCATGAAGTATTGGGGCCAGGGCATGCGGCTGTGTTCATGCGCGACGAAACGGTCTTCACGAAGGGGCATGGCGAGCTCCCGTAAAGAAGCCGGGGCGGGCGACGCCGCGGCGTGTGGCGACGAGCGTCCGGCGGAGGAGGAAAGCATATCCTGCGCGCCGGAGACGCTCTCCGGAGTGTGGAAACCCGCGCGCCGAGACGAGGGAGCCTCGGCGCGCGGGCGTTGACTGCAGTTATCCGGCGAAGAGCGGGAACGTGCTGGCGAAGGCTTGCACGTCGCGGCGGATCTCCGCCAGGCGCGTTTCGTTGTCGGCGTTCTTGAGCACGTCGACGATCCAGCCGGCCACTTTGACTGTGTCGTCTTCCTTCATGCCGCGGGTGGTGATGGCCGGGACGCCCAGCCGGACGCCCGAGGTGATGAAGGGTTTGCGCGTCTCGAAGGGGACGGTGTTCTTGTTGACAGTGATGGCGGCTTTGTCCAGGGCTTCCTCGGCGTCCTTGCCGGTGAGGTTGTCGTTGGTGAGATCCAGCAGGACGAGGTGATTGTCCGTGCCGCCGGAGGTGAGCGTGTAGCCCGCATCCATGAGGGTGGTGGCGAGGACATGCGCGTTTTTCACCACTTGTTCCTGATACGTCTTGAACCCGGGCTTCTGGGCTTCGCCGAAGGCCACGGCTTTGGCGGCGATGACGTGCATGAGGGGTCCGCCTTGAATGCCGGGAAAGATCTGCGAATTGAGCGTCTTGCCGAACTCCTCCGTGGCGAGGATCAAGCCGCCGCGGGGGCCGCGCAGGGTCTTGTGGGTGGTGGTGGTGGTGAAGTGCGCGTGCTCGATGGGCGAGGGGTGCAGACCCGCCGCCACCAAGCCGGCGATGTGCGCCATGTCCACCATGAGCTTGGCGCCCACACTGTCCGCGATGGCGCGGAACCGTGCGAAGTCGAGGAGACGGGGATAGGCGGAAGCCCCCGCCACGATGAGTTTCGGAGTGTGCTCCTTGGCGAGCTTTTCCACTTCGTCGTAGTCGATGCGTTGGGTCTCGCGATCCACGCCGTAGAAGACGACATTGAAGAGTTTGCCGGAGAAGTTCACGGGGCTGCCATGGGTGAGGTGCCCGCCATGGGAGAGGTTCATGCCCAGGATGGTGTCCCCGGGTTGCAATGCGCCGAAGTAACAGGCCATGTTGGCCTGGGAGCCGGCGTGGGGCTGCACGTTGGCGTACTCCGCGTTGAAGACGGCTTTGGCGCGGTCGATGGCCAGGACTTCCACCTTGTCCACGAACTCGCAGCCGCCGTAGTAGCGCTTGCCGGGGTAGCCTTCCGCGTACTTGTGCGTCAGACAGCTCCCCATGGCTTGACGGACAGCCGGGGAGGTGAAGTTCTCGGAAGCGATGAGCTCCAGGTTGGTGATCTGCCGGTCGATCTCTTCCTGGACGGCGTGGGAGACGGCCTGGTCGGCGAGGAAAAGCTCTTCCATAATACTCCTCGTGTGTTGGGTCGCTACAGGGTGCGCGTCATGGGAGTCGCAAGGGGGTCGCGCCTCACTCGGCGTAGCGTTTGAACAGAAGCGAGGCGTTGGCGCCGCCGAAGCCGAAGGAGTTGCAGAGCACGTACTCCACCTGCTTCGTCAAGGCGGTGTGGGGCGTGTAGTCCAGATCGCACTCGTCGCTGGGCGTATCGAGGTTGATGGTGGGGGGGATGACGCCTTGCGCAAGCGTCATGGCGCTGAAGACGGCTTCCACGCCGCCGGCGGCCCCCAGCAAATGGCCTATCATGGACTTGTTCGCCGTAATATGAATTTTTTTGGCGTGATCGCCGAAGACCCGCTTGATGGAGGTGGTTTCGCTCTTGTCGTTGAGCGGTGTGGAGGTGGCGTGCGCGTTGATGGAGTCGATCTGCTCCGGGGCGACGCCAGCGTCGTCGAGGGCGCTCTGCATGGCGAGGGCCTGCCCGGCGCCGTCTTCAGGGGGCGCGGTCATGTGGTGCGCATCAGAGGAGGCGCCGAAGCCCACCAGCTCGCAGAGGATGGTGGCGTTGCGGGCTTTGGCGTGTTCCAGCTCCTCCAGCAGCAGCATGCCGCAGCCTTCGCCCATGACGAAGCCGTCGCGGTCCTTGTCGAAGGGTCGGGAAGCGCGTTGGGGGTCGTCGTTGCGGGTGGAGAGGGCTTTGCACGCGTTGAATCCGGCCACGCCCAGGGGGGTGATGGTGGACTCGGCGCCGCCGGTGAGCATGGCGTCTGCGCGGCCCAGCAGGATGTCAGAAAACGCATACCCGATGCCGTGCAAACCGGAAGCGCACGCCGAAGTGGTCACCAGGTTGGGCCCCCGGGTTTTCTGGTGGATGGAGACCATGCCCGGCGCCATGTTGGAGATGAGCACAGGGATGAAAAATGGGGAGATGCGCCGCGGCCCGTCCTGCATGAGCTTGGCGTGGTTCTCCTCGATGGTTTCCAGACCGCCCAGACCGCAGCCCATCAGCGTGCCGACCCGGTGCTGTTCGTGCTCGGGAATGTCGTAAGCTGCGTGGCGCAGCGTCATTTCCGCGCAGGCGAGGGCGTACAACGTGAAGCGCTCCAGTCGCCGCGCCAGCTTCTTGGGGACGTACGCTTCCGGATCGAAGTCCTTGACTTCGCCGGCGATGGTGGTGGCGTGGCCGGCAGTGTCGAACCGCGTGATGGGGCCGATGCCGGAGACGCCTGCGACGAGATTGTTCCAGCTCGTCTCCAAGTCGTTGCCGATGGGGGTCACGGTGGAACAGCCGGTTACAACAACCCTCTTGCGCATGGGTGAACCTCGTTACAGTGCGAAATGAAGAGAAGGGACCGCGTCGGCGGAGCATCAGGCCCAAGGCCTGCGCTGCAGCGCGGAATCCGATGTGTGGGGTGGACGCGCGCCTTGCCCTGTGCGGACGCGTGCGGGACATCCAGGGAACGCGGACGCGTGAGCCGGGCGGACGGTCAGCCGAAACCCTCGGCGTCTCAACCGGACAAGTGCGCGCGGCGCAAGGCCCGGCGTCGCCGCATGGCCGTGCGCAGCCCTGCAGCGCAGCGTCACGCGCTTGTTCCGCCCCGGCGTTCCCACAGGTGCGGAACAAGCGCCTTGACGTATCGCATACGCGACGCCGCGCGCAGGCGTCCACAGGCGCTGGCTGCGCGAGCGCTACTGCTTGTTGGAAATGTAATCGATGGCGTCTTGGACGCGGGCGATCTTCTGCGCGTCGTCGTCGTCGATCTCGATGCCGAACTCTTCCTCCATGGCCATGATCAGCTCGGTGATGTCCAGGGAGTCGGCGTTCAGGTCGTCCACGAAGGACGCCTCGGGCTTGATTTCGTCAGGGGACACGCCCAGTTGGTCCACGATGATTTTGTGCACTTTTTCTTCGACAGACATGTGCTCACTCCACGAATGACGGTTGACGTTGGGGCGCGCGGCGAAATGCAAGGCCCGCGCCGTGAGGAAGGCGCCGCCGGGTGCGGGGGTCGCAATGGCGGCTCGTTCAGGGAAATATCGTTCGATTACATGTAGAGGCCGCCGTTCACCGAGAGGATCTGCCCCGTGACGTACCCGGCGTCCTCGCTGCAGAGGTAGGAGACTGCTGCGGCGATGTCCTCCGGCGTCCCCATGCGCTTGAGGGGCACGCGGGAGAGCAGCTCCTCGCGGACTTTCTCGCTCAATACGTCGGTCATGTCCGTCTCGATGAAGCCGGGAGTCACCGCATTCACCGTGATGTTGCGCGAGGCCATCTCCTGCGCTGCGGTCTTGGTCAGACCCAGAACCCCGGCCTTGGACGCCACGTAATTGGCTTGCCCGGCGTTGCCCATCTGCGCCACCACCGAAGAGATGTTCACGATGCGGCCGGCGCGCTGCTTGCTCATCAACTTGCAGGCTTCCTGCATGCAGAGGAAGACGCCCTTCAGGTTCACGTTCAGGACACGGTCGAAGTCCGCTTCCTTCATGCGCAGCAAGAGGCCGTCTTTGGTCATGCCGGCGTTGTTCACCAGCGCGTGCAGCGACACTTTGTCCTTGATGCGCTCGGCGAAGAAGGCGCGGATGGCGTCGGGATCGGCCACATCCAGCGCGAAGGCTTCGGCTTGTCCGCCGGCGTTGGTGATGGCCTCCACCGTCTCCTGTGCGAGTTCGGGCTTGGAGACGTACGTCAGGTAGACCTGGAAACCGTCGGCCGCCAGACGCAGGGCCACGGCGCGGCCGATGCCGCGGGAGCCGCCGGTGACGAGTGCTGTCTTGTGCGTGTCGTTCATGATCTCTCGGGATGGCGATGGGGGTTGGAGGTGACTGCGCATCCGTGCGCTCGGGATTCACTCGGGGCGACAGTGGCGACACGGACGCAGTGGCGACACGGACGCAGTGGCGACACGGACGCAGTGGCGACACGGACGCAGGGGGCGCTGCCCGGTTCGAAACGCTGCCGTGTCGCGCCCCGGGAACTCGGAAGCCCGACCCTGGAGCCGCGCGGCGCCGACGCATCCGTGACAATCCGCCCCGTTGCCGGTGAAACCCTTTCCCGTCCGGCGGCGCCCCCTGCGTCAACAAGACAACCCACGAGGATTCCAGGCGCTGCGTCAAGTCCGGGGGCGGCGGAGCCATTAGGCCTTATCCCAAAAGTCCGGCAACATCAAATGCGCTCTCTCTGTGCGTCGAGCATATCCGGCGTGCACGGGTTAGAAGTGCAGCACGCACCCCGCCCAGGTCAAGCCGCCGCCGAAAGTGGCCAGCAGCACGGAATCCCCGGCGCCGAAGCGGCTTTGTTGACGCGCTTCCGCCAAGGCGATGGGCACGGAAGCGGCGGAGGTGTTGCCGTACTTGTGAACGTTGACGAAAAGTTTCTCCTTGGGCACGCACAACCGGTTGGCCAGCGCTTCGATGATGCGCAGATTCGCTTGATGCGTGATGACCAGTCCCAAGTCCTCCACGGTCATGTCTTCTTCCTTGAGCACGGTGCGGCAGATGGACTCCATGTTGCGCACGGCGTGGCGGAAGATTTCCCGGCCTTCCATGGTGATGAAGAAGTCGTCGCGCACGGGATCGCCCAGCCCGTAGGGCGCGGATGAGCCGCCGCCTTTCATGGTGAGTAGCTCCCAGTGCGCGCCGTTGGACGCCAGTTCGATGTCGCCGATGCGGCCGGGGGTGTTGCTTGAGGGCTCGCCAGCGATGATGGCGGCGCCGGCGCCGTCGCCGAAGAGCACGCAGGTGGTGCGGTCCGCCCAGTTCACGCGGCTGGTGAGCACTTCAGCCGCCACAAGCAGGATTTTCGCTTGAGGATTGGCGCATACGAAGCTGCGCGCCACTTCCAGGGAGTAGATGAAGCCAGCGCAGGCAGCGTTCATGTCCATGACCATGGCCCCGTGCGCGCCGAGCTTGTGCGAAAGGATGGACGCGGTGCTGGGGCAGTACGCGTCCGGCGTGCAGGTGGCGACGACGATGTGCGTCAAGTCGTCCACTTCAAGGCCGGCGTCTTCCAAGGCGACGAGGGCGGCTTCCCGGGCCAGATCGGAGGTCACTTGGCCAGGCGCGGCGATGCGGCGTTCCATGATGCCGGTGCGCGCGAGAATCCAGTCGTTGGACGTGTCCACCATGGCTTCGAGGTCCGCGTTGGTGAGCACGCGTTCAGGCAAGGCGCAACCGACGCCGAGGATGTAGCTCGTCTGGGTCATCAGGAATCCGAAGAAAAAAGGGGGCAGGCGGGTGTCGACGCAGGCGCGCGGCGTCCTCTACAGCTTCATGGCCGCTTTGCCGAAGCGCGAGAGCTCTTCGTTGGCGGAGAGCTCCGTCATGAGGTGCTGGTTGGTCTCCTTGCGCACATAGGTGGCGGCCATGGCGCAGGCGCTGGTGATGGCCTTCTCGTTGGAGGCTCCGTGACAGACGATGGCGATGCCTTGCAGACCCAGCACCGGAGCGCCGCCGTATTCGGCGTAGTCCACCAGACGGGCGAAGCGTTTCAGCGCTCCAGCCACCAGGCTTGCGCCCAGGCGAGCCGGCAGGGAACGCATGAGCTCACGCTTGAGCATCCGCGAAAGGGAATAGCACAATCCCTCGGAGAGCTTGAGCGCCACGTTGCCCACGAAGCCGTCGCAGACCACCACGTCCACTTCACCGGTGAAGATGTCGCGGCCTTCCACGTTGCCGACGAAGTTCAGCGCGGGGTTCATCTTGAAGAGCTCGAAGGCTTCCTTCACCTGGAGGTTGCCTTTGCCTTCCTCCTCCCCGATGGAGAGCAGGCCCACGCGGGGCTTTTCCACGCCGAGCACGTCACGCGCGAGCACGTCCGCCATGATGCCGAACTGGAAGAGGTGGTAGGGCTTGCAGTCCACATTGGCGCCCACATCCACCAGGACCATGGGCTGGCGTTCGGTCTGCATGATGGACGCCAGCGCCGGCCGCTCCACGCCGTCGATGCGGCCCAGGATGAACATGCCACACGCGACCGTGGCGCCCGAGTTGCCGGCGCTGACCACGCCGTGCGCGCGGCCTTCCTTCACCAGGGCGAACGCGCGCTGGATGGAGGAGTCCTTCTTGCGGCGCAGGATTTCCGAGGGCTTTTCACCCATGGCGGCGACCTGCGTGGCGTGGACGATCTCCGCGCGCGCGCCCTCCCCGTGAAAGGCGTGGACGCTTTGGCCTGCATGAGGCGACGCCAGCAGCGAGGCGTGCTTCTCCAGCTCCGCTTCGATGCGGCGCTCGTCACCCACGAGGATGAGGCGGAAGCCGTCGCGCTTGGCGGCGCGCAAGGCGCCGGGGATGACCACAGCGGGGCCGTGGTCGCCGCCCATGGCGTCCACGGCGATGACGGGCGTCTCGGCCTGGGCGATCGTCGCAGGGACATCCGCCCGGGGGAGGCCGCTAGACATCCTCGGCCTGCAGGTATTGCCGACCCCGGTAGGTTCCGCAACCGGGGCACACGCAGTGGGGCAGGGAGGGTTCGCCGCAATGGCAGTAGATGACGTTGGGCACGGGCACGTGGTGGTGCGCGCGGCGCATGCGCTTTCTGGACTTGGAGACTTTACGTTGAGGAACAGCCATGATTCACCTCTGCGCGTGGGGTAGTGCGTCGTTCTTTATGGTTGATGCCAGCTTGCCGGAGCGTGTCGCGCCGTGTCGCGCCGTCCGGTGTGCGGAGCTGTCTCGGGATTCGTTCATCACTTGTCAAGCTTCAAGCCGCGCAAAGCGGCCATGCGCGGGTCGCCATCGTCTCTGGCGCACGCGCAGGGACCAGCGTTCAGGTCTGCCCCGCACTCGGGGCACAATCCCTTGCAATCCCGCCGGCACAAGGGCTTGACGGGCATGGCGAGGTTGAACTGCTCCCAGAAGAGACCGGCCACGTCCAGCTCGAAGCCTTGTTGCCCTTGGCGCAGCAGGCTGCTGGGCTCTTCATCCATCTCGGCGTCCGCTTCCGGGAGTGGTTCGAACTCCTGGAATTCGTGGTCCACGGGGATCACGGCGTCGTTGGCGCAGCGGTCGCATGGCGCCGCCACGGTCCCCTGGATGCGGCCGGTGAGCAGGAAGCCGTCCGGCTGCGGGGAGACGAACAGCGCCGCCTGCAGCGGGTTCCGCATGGAGTAGGGCAGACCGAACTCTTTCCACGGCTCGCTGAAGAGCGCGGGGTCGGTAAATGAAAAGTCCCGGCCTTCAGCCGGGATGTCATGCAACGGCGCCCACAGTTGTGACATGCGTTCCCTCGCAAAGACCCCCGTCTTTACATGCGGGGGGTTTTCCTTGTCAAGAAAAAAAGCTTGCAATTTTCTCCGAGGAAGGCTACCACCTCTCCTTCCCCACGCAGCCGATGCGGATGCGCTGCGCGTCGGCGTGAAGTCGGCGCCCTCTCGCCGAGCGCGAGACAGAGCGCTTCGCGGCGGCGTCGGGGGACGACCCCTGTGATATAACTCGTCCAGCCTTGGGCGCAATCCCCGGCGGCTGGTTTTTCCAAGGAGCGAACGCCATGTCCAAAGTCTGCGACGTCTGTGGCAAGCGGCCCCATGTCGGCAACAACGTCAGCCACGCCAACAACAAGACCAAGCGCCGGTTCATGCCGAACCTGCAAAACGTCCGTGCGCAAATGCCTTCCGGTCAAGTGAAGCGCATCAACGTGTGCACCCGGTGCCTGCGCTCCGGCGCGGTGACCAAGCCCGTCAAGGCCGCCAGCTGACGCGCTTGCAGGGCGCAGCCTTGCGGAGGCTCGGGCGGATGGCGGGCGCTGGCGCCTAGGGCGACGCCTCCCCTGCTGCAGCTGCTCCGCCCCCCCTTTTCCACGGCAAGGGCGCCCCACACGGCGCCCTTTTCGCGCATTCGCACGGCGCCGCGCTTTACGGACCCCTGGTCATTGGCGTAGGCTCATCCCTGCAGAAGGAACCCACGCCATGTTCTTCAAACTCTTTCTCGCCTTCACGCTCATTCCCCTGACGGAGCTCTACCTGCTCATCGAGGTGGGCCGCGTCATTGGCGGGCTGGAGACCATCGCCCTCGTCGTCGCCACCGGCGCAGCCGGCGCATGGCTCGCGCGTCGTCAGGGCTATTCCACCATGCTCGCCATCCGCAAGCGTCTCAACGAAGGCCTCATGCCCGGCGAAGAGCTCATCGACGCTTTCCTCATCCTTGTCGCGGGCGTCGTGCTGCTCACCCCCGGCCTCCTCACCGACGTGGTGGGCATCACGCTGCTCGTCCCTGCAGCGCGAGGCAGGCTCAAGCGCTGGCTGCGTCGCAAGATCGAGCAGTGGATGCGCGAGGGCCGGATTCGCGTGAGCAACTACCCCTGATTCGCATGCTTCGAATGGTTCGCATGATTCTGGAATGATACGGATGATGCGCAACGCCGCCTGAGCGCGCCGTCCCCAGACGTTCCCAGTCCCTGCATTCCCCTGCTGTCCGCTGCGACCGCTGCCACCGAGGCGACCGCTGCGACCGAGAGCGCACCCCACTCCACAGCACCGTCACCCCATGTCCATGGACCGACGACCCGACCGGCGGCGGCTGCTACGCCGCCCCTCCAGAGGCGACCGCGTCGAGCAGGGCGCGCGCGTCGAGCGACCCGACTCCACGGAGTGGCCCGATTCGCCCGCCTGGGAGGATGTGACGCCCCAGCTGGAAGCCGCAACCGGCCGTCGCGCAGATGGTCCGCGGCGTCGGCTGTGGGCGCTGGTGCTGGAAGCGCGCGGCGTGCCATGCCGACCGGGCAAGCCCTATCGAGCCGCCGCCACGGCGCTGTTGGTGCCCCCCCACGACGCGGACCGCGCCGTGGCCGAGGTCAGCGCGTACGAACGCGAGAATCCTGAAGGCGCGTACGCTCAGCCATCCTCTCCTTCCCGCGCAGGCGTGACGCAGACGTTGGTGGTCTGCGCAGCGCTGGCGCTTTTCCATGTCGTCGTCACCCGGACGGACCCCACCCTCTCCACGACACTGGGGGGCGGCGGTCCGGACTGGGCCACCCCATGGCGGGAAGCGGGCATGTCCGACTGCGCCGCAGTGCTCGGCGAGGGACAGTGGACGCGCGCTGTGACGGCGCTGACCTTGCACGGGGACCTGGAACACGTCTTCGGCAACGCGCTTTTTGGCGGAGTGTTCTTCTTCCTCTATACGCGTCGGGTGGGCGGCGGGCTGGGATGGTGGACGATCCTCGCTTCCGGGGCTGTGGGCAATCTGCTGAACTGCGCGCTTTCCGGGTCGGACCACTTGAGTCTGGGCGCCTCCACGGCGGTGTTTGGCGCGGTGGGCGCCTTGGCTGGCGCCGTGGCGGTGGAGGCGGCGAAACGGCGCGTGGCGAACGGTTCGGGGTTGGCGCGGGTGAAAGCGGCCGTGCGTGGGGCTTTCGTGCCGCTGGCCATGGGCGTGGGTTTTTTGGCGTTTCTGGGCGCAGGGGAGGGCCGCGTGGATCTCGGCGCGCACTTGTTGGGGTTCGTGGTGGGCATGGCCCCCGGGGCGGTGTGCGGGTGGGTGGCGTTACGGGGGTGGGCTCCCGGCGGACATGCGAACGCCATGCTGACAGCGTTGGCCGCTGCGGCCGTGGGCGCATGCTGGTTTGTTCGTCTTGGCGCGGCGTGAAAGGTTGCGAATTGCGCTGTCCGCAGGTTTCGTGCTAAGGATGCTGAACCCCACCCTCTATTCCTCAATTCAAGGCGCATGTGAATGAATACAGAGCACGTACAAGGGGACCCGGGAATGAGCTCCGGCGTGGTGTTTTTCTATGACGCACGCACCGGGCAAGACGTCACCGAACTCTTCGATGAAGTGGAGCGCCACGAGCTCAAACCCGGCGGCTCCATCCGGGTGCGCAAGCGCAACAAGAGCAAGGCGACCTACCGCATCCAGGATGTGCAGGACGGTTTCCACACCAAGGTCACCGTGCGCCGGGTCGTGGTGCATCCGCTGGATATCTTGCAGCTCATCATCATCGCCTTGCTCTGCTATTTCGTTTTCGAAGCTTTCGCGGTGATCTTCACCGGCGACCCCGATCGATTCCCCATCGACATCCAGTAAGCCGTAGCAATCCCGCTTCCTCCAGGAGCATGGAGGAAGACGCTTTCGCCCCGTACGAACTGCGCCTGCCGAGTGCGCCTCGACCAGCCTTTCCGGCGGGGTGGTTGACCGTGGCGCGCCGGCGTTCTACAGTCATTCGAAACCCATCAGGAACGACCGGCGCCCCTCCTCGCCGACGGCAGGGGACGGCGGACGCGGTCGCGGGGCCAGCTCATGAGCAAGATTCTCGCCCAAGACGAAGTCGATATTCTCCTGCGGGGCCTCTCCGGCGGCGAGATCGAAGTGGAGTCCGACGTCACGGAGGACGACTCCGGCATCGTCCCCTTCGACCTCGCCAACCAGGACCGCATCATCCGCGGCCGCATGCCCGTGCTGGAGATCGTCAACGACCGCTTCGCGCGGCTGTGCACCAACGCGCTTTCCAACACCATCCGCAAGCGTGTGGAGCTCAACCCCATCTCCATCGACATGACGAAATTCGGGGACTTCATGCGCTCGCTCCCCGTGCCCACGTCCATCAACATTTTCAAGATGGAGCCCTTGCGCGGCAACGCCATCATGGTTGTGGACTCCCGGCTGGTCTTCGCTCTGGTGGAGAACTTCTTCGGGGGCGCAGGCTCGCAGCCCAAGATCGAGGGGCGGGAGTTCACCCGTATCGAACAGGCCATCGTGGACCGCGTCATCAAGATCGTGCTGGACAACATGGAGGAATCCTGGCGGCCCGTGCACGACGTCAATCTGGAGCTGGTGCGCTCCGAGATCAACCCCCAGTTCGCAGCCATCGTCCCCCCCTCGGACGTGGTCGTCGTCATCACCTTCGAAGTGGAGCTGGAAAACGCCATCGGCTCCATGGTGCTCTGCCTGCCGTACGCCACCATCGAGCCCATCCGCTCCAAGCTGCACGCCAGCTTCCAGACCGAACGTCTGGAGGTGGACCACGCCTGGGTCAGCCGCCTCAAGGAACGCCTCATGGAGACCCCCGTGGAGCTGCTGGTGCGCTTCGGACGCGCCAAGATCACCGGCCGCCAGCTCCTCAATCTGGAGATCGGCGACATCATCCTCCTCGACACGGACACCGACGACCTTTTCGAAGCCGAGGTGGAAGGCGTGCGCAAGTACTACGGCATCTGCGGCACCGTGAAGAGCAACAAAGCCTTCCAGGTCATCAACGAGGAAGAGCTCCGCGCCACGTGAGACGATTTTCCCCCCCACGGCGCCACATGGCTTGACACAACGCCGCTCACACGAGATAAGATGGACGTTGATGTATCTTGTGACAACGCGCCCGCGCCCCTCCCCTGGTTCGGCTCGGCGGCGCCGTCCATGCTGAATCGCCTCATGAACCGAACAGGGGCCCCAGCCCCCTGACCGACCAAAGGAGTTGCCTGTGCGCGTGCTCGTCTACGCTCTTTCCACCTGTATCCACTGCAAGAACGCCAAGAAATTCCTCGACGACAGCGACGTCGCCTACGAAGTGGTCCACGTGGACTCCGCGCAAGGCGAAGAGCGCAAGCAGCTCATCGACGAAGTGAAGAAGTTCAACCCGGCCTGCTCTTTCCCCACCATCCTCATCGGCGACGAGCCCGTGGTGGTGGTGGGCTTCCGCAAAGACCAGATCAAGGAGGCCCTCGGCTTATGAGCGCCATGACGCCCCACCAACTCTACGAGATGCTCAAACGCATCCAGGAGCCCAAGGGCTACTATTTCAACAAGGATATGGAGACCATGACCCTGCCGCTCATGGAAGGCCTGTTGGCCAACAAGGAGCGCTACGGCTACATGGCGTGCCCCTGTCGCATCGCTTCCGGTGAGTACGAACACGACAAGGACATCATCTGCCCGTGCGTCTACCGCGAACCCGACGTGGCCGAGTACGGCGCGTGCTACTGCGGCCTCTACGTCTCCAAGGCGTGGAACGAGGAGGAGATCCCGCACGAGTACGTCCCGGAACGCCGCCCTGCGGAGAAGATCGTGTTCTAGTTCGTTTCTGCCGCGCTCACGGTATGAACCGTCGCTTCCGGATATGGGGGCGGCGGTTTTGTTGTTCGGCGTATTTCTCATTTAAAAAAGTCTGTATGAAGTCAATTTTGTGTTTGAAGAACCAATGGAGCCCAGGCAAGTCATTGAGAGCCTCTATTAGTTCTCCGATGAACCTGTCGATGCTTGGTAAGTTTAGCTCGTTCAGGTTCGGTTTGTGAGTGGCGACCCAGGGAGCATCCTCCAGAAGCTCCACTACATAACTTTCGTAACGCGATGTGGACAACTCACCGGTGGAGATATCGAATGCGCTTTGAGTCAGCCTTCTCTCCATCCCAAGGTCCTGCAGGATTGTCGCACTCAGATTTTGCTGAAAGTCCTGTAGCCAGACGGGTTCTCGTTGAGAAGATGATTTGATGTATTTGGAAAGCTCACTGATTGACGATATGATATCAGCAAAATATTTATCCTCCTTCTTTTTGCTGACGCTGAGGAGTTGAAAGTCTTGAGCAAAGATATAGGCGCATCAATTATTTCGCCATCTTCCATTGATTTGATTTGTTTGGTGATTTCTTGCTTCGCCTTGCTGCCGCTTTCCATGTCCGTGCCATAAAACACTGTTCGCGAGTTCGCGACATCAAAAGGGATTTTCTCGTCCATTCTGATAATGCTTATCGTGGGTTTTCTAGTCGCGTGCCGCACGGCGAGTTCATAGAAGACGTTGGGGTTGGAGTGCGTCAAGTCCGCAATGACAAGAGGTGAATCCATCACAGCTTGTAATACTTGAGTGGTGATAAGGCCTGGTTTGTCGATCTCGTCGCCGCGTATCGCCACGTAACCAGCGTCTTCGGCAGCTGGACGGACTATGTACTCAAGTACAAGGTCTGCGTTTTTGCGGATTTCTGAGTCTGGCTGGTCTATCGGCGAGATGAAGAAACACTCTTTTTTTTTGACGCTCATGCTGTGCTCCTTTAGAAGGAGCATGCAAAAAAGTGTTGATCTGTAAAGACCCTAGCCCACCAGACGACCCCCGTTCTCCATCAACGCCAACACCTCCGACTCCGCCCACCCGAGACGTGAACGCAACAACCCCGCCTCCACGGCCGGGTCGCCCAGCGGCCAGTCGCTCCCGAAGAGCAGTCGCTCCCGAGGATGCTTCGAGACGATCGCCTTGAGCGTGGCCTCGTCGATGAAGGGCAGCGCGCTCGAAGTGTCCAGCCACACATCCCGGCCCGCGAGCTGCTCCAGCGCGCACGCCCAGTGCAGGTATCCTCCCAGATGCGCCGCAATGACGCGCGCCTGCGGAAATGCGTCCAAGAGCGCCGCCAACTTCACGGGACACGACGGGTTCTGCGCCGGCGGCAGCTCGTCTCCCACATGGAACAAGAAAAAAAAATCCGCCTGCGCCGCCTCCATGATGGGCAGGAGCGAGGGATCGTCCATCCGGAAACCCTGGAACTCCGGGTGGAATTTCAACCCCTTGACGCCAGCCGTCCGGAGCCGGTCCAGCTCCCGCTCCCAGTCCGCGTACGCTGGGTGCAGCGTGCCGAAGGGGACCACGCGGATCGCTTGCGCAGCGTCACCGGAAACAGCGAGATCCGCTGCCTGCTCGACGAGGCTGAGCGCCCAGTTGTTGGCGGGGATGACTTGCGCCGGCGCCGTGGCCGCGCAGTGGATGACCACCTGCTGCGTTCCCGCTGCGGCCTCGGCGGCGAGCAAGTCCGCCAGCAAACCCGAACCCACGGGTGCGATGCCGTAGTGCGCGTGGAGCTGCGCGACGGCTTTGGCGGCGATCTTGGGATGGAGCGCGTGCGCGTGGAAATCTGTACGAAGGGGCGACATGGAGCAGAGGGGCGGTGGAGACGCGCAGGGATGCGGTGTGGATCGCGCGAAGGAACTCAGAACTCGCCGGTGATGTACGCCATCTTGACGATGTTGGCGAAGCGTTCGTCGTAGCGCTTGTCCTGCGCCAGGGCCTGCGCGGCTTGGCGCGGCTCCATGGCCTCGGCGTAAGGCCGCTCGGAAATCATGGCCGTGAAGGAGTCCGCCACGGCGCAAAGCCGGCCCAACTTCGAGAGTTCCTCGCCGGAAACCTTGCGGGGATAGCCGGAGCCGTCCAGCCGCTCGTGGTGCTCGACGATGCACGCCTTGATCTCCCCGAACGTCAGCCCCAGCTTGTCCGCCATCTTCACGCCGATGACGGGGTGCTGGTGGATCTTCTGGCGTTCCTCCTGCGTCAACGGCACGGCTTTGCTTCGAATGAACTCGGGGATTTTCACCATGCCCATGTCGTGGAGGAAAAAGGCCAGCGCCGCGCGGTCCAGATCCTTGCGCTTGAAGTTGCCCTTGCGCGCCTTCAGATAGAGCCACAAGCCGAAGACGCCGGAATTGGCGGAATGGTTGACCAGGGTGTGCTCCTTGTGAAGCCGCTTGAGAAGCGCCTTGACGCGGTGCCAGTCCTTGCTGAGGTACTCGGTCAACACCATGATGTCGGCGTAGAGCTTGTCGAAAACCACCTGGACCGGCTGGTCAAAGAATTGCTCCAGCCGCCACGCCAACGCGCGCATGAAGATGTCCGCAATTTCGGATTCCTTCAGATGCGCGTCCACCAACACAAGATCCAATTGCTTGACGATGTGCTTGGAATAGACGGGGTGATCGCTGCGCGCCACGAAGAGCATCCCATCGTCGCACAGCGCGTGGATGGCGTCCACTTGCTGGCCTGAAAGCCGCTGACCCTTCCGACTGTACGGCTCCAGCGTGGCGATGGCTTCCTTGAACCGGAAGAGATCCAGCGGAGGGCGATATTTTGGGAAACTCTGCAATATTTCCGGGGAGATCTGGTAGTATTCCTCGGAAATGTTGTCAGGAATGGTGGACTTCGCGCCGCTCATGGGAGGACCGCCTGAAGAACGAGGACGCTCACGAAGGCGTCGGTTGTGTGGCGAAGGTGCGACGACATCACAGAACCCCACCATAATTCGCTTTCGATGCAATGGCAAATGGTTCGCGAAGACCACACCGGACAAAACAACCAGAGGACGCCATAACCTGCCACAATAGCCCGCATGTTAAATTTTTTCTAGAGAAAAAAACATTAAGTTCTTGACAGTTGAATAAAAAGCGTGGATAGGGTGGGAAAACGTGGGAAAAAGTGGGAGATAACGCGCGCCATGCTCTTCCGCGGCCGGTCGACACGCACCCTCGACGACAAAGGTCGTCTCATGATTCCCCCGGAATTCCGGGACCTTCTCGTTGCGCGCTGCGCCGAGGGCCGCTTCGTCGTCACCACCTACGACAGCTGCCTCGTGGGCTTCCCTCTGCCAAGCTGGGAGGAGTTTGAATACAAAATCAGCAAGCTCAAGAACTCTTCTAGAAAATTGCGAGACTTTCGAAGATTGGTTATTGGTGGCGCAGAGGAGCTGGTGATGGACAAACAAGGCCGCGTCCGTCTCTCCCAGGCGCACCGCGATTACGCCGGCCTGGAGCGAGACGCCGAGCTCGTCGGTCAACTCGAAAAGTTCGAGATCTGGAGCCCGGATCGACTCGCCGCCGCCACCGAGCAGGACTTCTCGGATGTGGCGGACGACCTCGCCGAAAGCGGTGTCGACGTCCCACTCTGAGCACGAAAGCGACCGGTCGCCACCCACGGCGAGAACCCGGAGGCCCGGCGACGCCAACATCGTTCACCAACCTGCAACACGAAGCCAAGGACGCCCCATGCCGTTCCCCACGTCCCAAACGCCTCTCGCACACGACTCGGCGCGCGCTTGCCAAGCCGCTTGCCCGACATCGTCGCGCTACGGCGAGGGGGCAGTCGCGTGCGGCGGCAAGGGGGCGATCGCGTACGGCGGATACGACCGCACAACTCCGGCGCGCTTGTCGCGAGGGGAGGCGCCCCCAGGCCGCACAGCAGCGTGTGTTCAAGGTGAGGATGACGACATTGTTGCCGGCGGCGAGTTCGCCCACGCAGCGGTCATGCCCGACGAGACGCTGCGTCTGCTCGCGCCCAAGCCCGGCGGGCGCTACCTGGACGGCACCCTCGGCTTCGGCGGCCACGCCGCCAGGCTCATGGAAGCTGTCGGCGGCGAAGCGCGCCTGCTCGGTGTGGATCGTGATCCGGACGCCATGGCCCGCGCTCGGGCGCGTCTGGCGCCGTGGGCCGACAAGGTCGCTTTCCGGCTCGGCGTCTACGCCGACTTCGAGGCCTTTCTTGACGAACTCGGCTGGGAGCGTCTGGACGGGGCGCTGCTGGACCTCGGCGTTTCCTCTCTGCAGCTTGACGACGCCGAGCGCGGCTTCAGCTTTCTCCACGACGGGCCCCTGGACATGCGCATGAGTCGCGACCATGACGAGGAACCGGCCGCCGTCATCGTCAACCAGGCGCCCCATGAGGAGCTCGCAACGCTCATCCGCGATCTTGGCGAGGACCCGCTGGCCGGCCGCATCGCTCGCGCCATCGTCAACGCCCGGGAGGTCGCGCCCATCGAGACCACGAGTCAGCTCGCCGAAATCGTCGCGCAGGCCTACCCCGCCAAGATGCGCCATACTGCGCGGCGTCATCCCGCCACCCGGACCTTTCAAGCGCTGCGCATGCGTGTGAACCGCGAGCTGGAGCAGCTCCGCGCGTTCCTGGAACGCATCCCGGCGCGGCTGGCGCCGGGGGGGCGCGTGGTCATCATCAGCTTTCATTCCCTGGAAGACCGCGCCGTGAAAACGGCTTTTCGGAACGAGGCCCACGGCTGCGTCTGTCCGACCGGCGCCGTGCGCTGCGTCTGCGAGGGCGAGCCGCGGTTGCGCATCCTGACGAAGAAGCCCCTCGCCCCCACGGCGGAGGAAGCCGAAGCCAACAGCCGTGCGCGCAGCGCCAAGCTCCGCGCGGCGGAGCGGCTGACCTCGGCGGAGTCCTCTGCGCTGCGTCGTCCCAAGGGGTCGCCGGTGAGCGCGGGGCCCCAGGCGCGGGGGCGCCGGCCCGGCAAAGGCAAACCCGGGAGGCGGCGGTGATGCGGCTCTCCAAGGATACCGGACTGTGCGTGGCGGCGGCCGCCGCGGCGCTGCTGCTGGGCGTGGCCGTGGTGTGGGTCAACATCGAACGCATGGACCTGGCCTACCGTCTGGAGCAAATCGAGGCGCGTCAGGCTGACACCATGGACCTGCGCGCCAAACTGCAGCTGGAGCGCGACAACCTCGCTTCTCCATACCGCCTGCGCAAGAAAGCGGAGGAACTCGGCATGCGGCCCGCGCAGCCGGGACAGTTGCGGCAAGCCCCCCCGGCGCGCTCCCAGGACGCCGGCCCGGACGTGCTGCTTTAGGCGGCGTCGACAAACCCTGCTGATCGACAAGGATATGATGGACGCGTAACGACCATGGGCGAGTACTCACGACACAGCCGCCGGCGCGAAGACGGCCCCTCCCGTCGGGTCCCTCGCAAGTCGGCCAATGCATACCGCGGCAAGCCCTTCAAGGCGCGACTGCCGTTCGCCCATCGGCTGGAGGCCAGCGCTGCTGGCGTTTCCGCGCGCACCCGCATCGTCTTGGTGGCGGTGGTCTTCGGGCTGTTCTGGATCGCCTTGTGGGCGCGCGCTTTTCAGGTGCAAGTGGTGGACGGCCCCATGCTCGCCGAAAAAGCCGAGCGTCAGCACGTCACGGCCTTGACCATCAAAGGACCCCGTGGCGCCATCTACGACAACGCCGGCCGGCTGATGGCCAACAGCGTGGAGTTCGCTTCCGTCTTCGCGCATCCCCTGGAGATAGAAAACCCGGACGCCGCTGCGCGCACCCTGGCCGACGCCTTGGGCGAACCCCGCAGCGCCATCCGCAAGAAGCTCGCTTCCAAGAGCGCGTTCGTATGGATCAGCCGCAAGATCGGCGACCGCGCCGCTGCAGCCATCCGGGAAGCGGGGCACAAGGGCGTCTACCTCACTGCGGAGTACGGGCGGAAGTATCCGCACCGCCACCTCGCCGGGCAGTTGTTGGGCTTCGTGGGGCTGGATGAACAAGGCCTCTCCGGTCTGGAGCTCGCGTACGACGACCGCCTCGCCGGCGACGCCGTGCGTCTCACCGTGCAACGCGACGCGCGCGGCGCGCTGCTGCGTTTCGGACCCGGCGCAGCCCTCAGCGAAATCAAGGGCGAGGACCTGCATCTCACCATCGATGTCCACATCCAGCTGCTGGCGCAAGAGGCGCTCAAGAAGACGGTGGAGGCGCACAAGGCCAAATGGGGCGGCGCCGTGGTGGTGGATGTCCGCACCAACGAGATCCGCGCCTGGGCGCAGTATCCCTTCTTCAACCCCAACGAGTACGAGCGCTATTCCGCCAAGACTTGGCGCAACGCTTTGGCCATCGACGCCGTGGAGCAAGGCTCCACCATGAAGCCTTTCCTGGTGGCGGCGGCCATGCAGGAAGGCCTGGTGGAGCGCGACTCCCTCTTCTTCTGTGAGAACGGCCGCTTCAAGGTGGGACGCAAGACCATCCGCGACACTCACGAATACGGCTGGCTGCCGGTGAATCGGGTGCTGCGCTACTCCTCGAATATCGGCACGGCGAAGATGGGGCTGCTCCTCGGTCCCAAGGTCTACCACGGGTACCTCCAGCGGCTGGGCCTCGGCCGCAAGACGTCGCTGAACCTGCCGGGCGAGAGCGGCGGCATTCTCCGGCCGCCGGGAGAGTGGCGCGAAATCGACCTCGTGACAGCCTCTTTCGGGCAGGGGTTCTCCCTCACGACGCCGCAGCTGGTCAACGCGTTTTCCTGTCTCGCCTACAAAGGGGTCCTCCGACCCCTTTCGCTCGTGAAGACGCCGGAAGCCCAGCCGGGCCAAGGCGTGCGGGTCTTCTCCGAAACCGTGGCCGACGAAGTCCTCGACATGCTCACCGAAGTGGTGGAGGAGGACGGCACGGGAACCCGCGCGCGGGTCCCCGGCTTGCGCGTGGCAGGCAAGACCGGCACCGCACAGAAAGCCTCCCCCAGCGGCGGCTATGGCGGCGAGTACGTCGCGTCCTTCGTGGGCGTGCTTCCTGCGGCGGATCCCCGCTACGTCATCGCCGTGGTGGTGGACGAACCGCAGACGAATCACTACGGCGGGGTGGTCTCCGCGCCGGCGTTCCAGGAAATCGCCGTGGGCGCGCTGGCCTACGCCGGAGGGCTGCCCGAGGCCCCGACTGTGGCCGCGGCCTGCAACGCCACCCGGCCCAGCGAGACTTCCGCGTCCGCACGCCAACCGGCCCAGGCCGCGCAGGTCTCCCCGGCGTGCACCAACAGCGTGGTGATGCGCATCGAAAAGACGCGCAAGGAAGCCGCCGCCACACGACCCGTGACGCCCGACGTGGTGGGGCTCTCCTTGCGACAGGCCGTGGAGCGGTTCGCGCAGCTCGGCGTCGTCCCGCAGATCATGGAAGAAGGGGCGAACCAAGGCGCGCTCCCCGGCGCCGAAGTGGTGAAGCAGCAGCCCGCCGCCGGCAGCGCCTGGACCGCCGAGTCCAAGGCCGCCATCTGGCTGGGGGCAGGGAGGCGCGACGGATGACGGTGCTCGAATCCCTGGACCTGCTGCTGGAGCGCATGGCCGCCGGCTTGCCCGCCCGCACGCATTCCGGACAAGTGAAGCCCGGCGAGGTCTTCGTGGCCATGCCCTCCACCGGCGGACCCGCCGGTCTGGACTTCGTGGATCAAGCCATCGCCAACGGCGCCACCTGGATCGTCGCGGAAGAAGACGCCGTGGATCCGGCCATGCTGGACGCCTTCGAGGACGGCGTGCGATGGGTGCTGATTCGTGACGCCCGCCGCGCGTTGGGCCAGCTCGCCGCTGCGCATTTCAACACGCACGCGCTCTCCTTTCCCCTGGTGGGCGTCACCGGCACCAATGGCAAGACCACCGTCTGCTGTCTGCTGGAGCAACTCTTCCAGGCGACGGACAAAGTCACGGGATTTCTGGGGACCGTGGCCCAGCGCTGGGCCGACGAAAGCCGTCCGGCCGGCCTCACCACGCCGGGGTGCTGGGAGCTCCACGAGATCATGGCCGCCATGGAGCGCGCCGGCGTCCAAGCTGCGTTCATGGAAGTTTCCTCGCACGCCTTGCACCAGCAACGCGTGGCGGGGCTGCGCTTCGCGTGCGCCGTGTTCACCAACCTGACGCAAGACCATCTCGATTATCACAAGACCATGGACGCATACGGCGAAGCCAAGGCGCTGCTTTTCGAGTGCGCGCCCGATGCGGACAAACCCTGCGTGGTGAACTGGGATGACCCCTTCGGCCGCAAGCTGCTGGCGCGCGTGGCGAATCCTGTCGGGTACGGGTTGACCGACCCCGCGCATGCGGCGGACGGCGCCGGCGTGCTCGACAGCTTGGCGCGTCGAGGCGGATGGGGCCTTGCAGGTCGGCTTGTCGCCGCCGCCATCGACGGTGTGACCCTGGAGGTGGAGCTTGTCGGGACCGGGCATCCCACCCTGCAACCCGGCGCGGTCTGGACGCTGCGTTCACCGCTCATCGGCCGTCACAACGCCGCCAATCTGCTGGCGGCGCAAGCTGCGGGCCTGAGCCTGGGCCTTGTCCCGGAGGACTTGCTCGCCCTGGAGCGCTGCCAAGGCGTCCCGGGCCGGCTGGAACGCGTCCACAATCCAGGGAATCGCAATGTCTTCGTGGATTACGCCCACACCCCGGACGCCTTGGACAACGTCCTTGCCGCCATGCGCGAACTCACGCCGGGACGCCTTGTCACCGTCTTCGGCTGCGGCGGCGACCGCGATCGCGCCAAACGGCCGCTCATGGGCCAGGCCGCCTGCCGGTGGTCGGATGTGGCGGTGCTCACCTCGGACAACCCCCGCACGGAGGACCCCCTGAGTATTCTGGATGACGTCCGGCCCGGCCTCGCCGCGTGCGCCGAGGTCCACGAGGAGGTGGACCGCCGCGCGGCCATCCACCATGCGCTCGCCATGCTGGGTCCGCAAGACGCGCTCTGCATCGCCGGCAAAGGCCACGAGGACTACCAGATCATCGGCACGGAGAAGCGGCCCTTCAGCGACCAGGCCACGGTCCGCGAGTTCTTCGGTCGGACTTCCCTGGAGGCCTCCTCATGATGCGGCTGACACTGCGCGAAATCCGCGACGCCGTGGGCGCCGTGGGCGACTTGCAAGCCTGGGGCGCCGGGGACAACCGGATCGACGAGGCCGAAACGCCTGCGCTGATTCCCACAGGCGTCCAGACGGACTCCCGTATGGTGCGGCCCGGCGATCTCTTCGTCTGCATCCCCGGGGAACGGTTCGACGGCCATCAGTTCGCCTGCGAGGCCGTGCGCAAAGGCGCGGTGGCTGTGCTGGGCTCCCAGCCGCCGGGCATGGGCTGTCCGGGTGGGGAAGAGATGGGGGCGCCGTACCTCATGGCGGTGGACACCACTGTGGCCCTGGGCAAGCTGGCGCGTCGTCATCGGGAAGACGCCGCGGCCAAGGTTGTGGCCATCACGGGCACGGCGGGCAAGACCACCTGCAAGGAGATGCTTTCGCAGGTGCTGGGCCGGGTGGGGGTCACCTGCAAGAACCATCTCAACCTGAACAACCGGTTGGGCCTGCCGCGCTCCATCCTGGAAGCGGACCTGGACGCCGCCTTCTGGGTGATGGAAGCCGGCATCAACATGCGCGGAGAAATGGACGAACTGGCGCGCGCCGTCGCGCCGGATCTGGCCATCGTGCTCAACGTGGGCGCAGGCCACCTGGAAGGCCTGGGCGACGTGCGCGGCGTGGCGTACGAGAAAACGCGGCTGCTGACCCATCTTCATGAGGGAGGTCGCGCCCTGGTGAATCTCGACTATCCCGAGCTCGTGGAAGAAGCCTTCGCCACGGGGGCTCCTGTGGTCGGCTTCTCCGCCAAGCCCTCGGGCGACGGCGGCGCCGCCGCCCCGGACAACGCCCGTGGCATGGCTCGCTACCATGGCTCCTTCCTGGGAGCGGACGGCCAGGGCCTCAGCCGCTTCCGACTGCGGCTGGACAAGGACATCATCGAAACGAGTCTGCCTCTGCCCGGCGAACTGCTGGTGGAGAACATCACCGCTGTGGCCGGGGCGGCGCACCTGCTGGGGCTCCCCGTCCCTGTCATCGAGGCGGGGCTTGCCGGGTTGGATCTCCCGGAACAGCGGTTCAACAGCAAACGGCTCGGCGGGTGGCTGGTGGTGGACGACTCCTACAACGCCAACCCCCTCTCCATGGCGCGGTCCCTGGCGGGCGCCCGCCAGAGCGCCGGCCAGGGCGCGCTGGTCCTTGCGTTGGGCGAAATGCGCGAGCTGGGCGCAGCCGCCGAGACGTTCCACCAGGAGCTGGGTCGCGCGGTGGCGGAAGCCGCGCCCACAGCCGTGTTCTGGAAAGGCGGCTTTGCAGAAGCCGTGGCCGCGGGCCTGGAGGAAGGCGGCTACGAAGGACCTTTCGAGCGGGTGGAAAACGCCGAGACGTTCATCCGGGCCGTGCATCGACTGGAGTTGTTGACGCAAGGCCAAGGCGTAGGGGGCGGGTCCGATGGCGGCGGCGATGGTCAGCCGGCCGTCATCCTCTTCAAGGGTTCGCGCAGTCTCCGCATGGACGAGCTGGCGCAAGCGTTCCAAAGGGAGCTGGCGAAGTGATCTACAACCTCCTCGTACCCCTGAGCGACGAGTACGGAATTTTCAACGTATTCCGGTACATCAGCTTCAGGATGATCTGGGCGATGCTCACGGCGCTGCTCATCAGCATCGTGGTGGGGCCGCAGTTCATCCGCTGGCTGAAGCGCATCAAGTTCGGACAGCATATCCACGAGGACGTGGCCGCGCACAAGGAAAAAGCTGGCACGCCCACCATGGGCGGGTTGCTCATCGCTTTCGGCGTCACTGTCTCCACGCTCCTCTGGGCGGACTGGTCGAACCATTACATCTGGTTGTGTCTGCTGGTCTTTCTGGGCTTCGGCGCGGTGGGGTTCATGGACGACTGGCTGAAGATCAAGCGCAAGACGAACAAAGGCCTCTCCGCGCGCATGAAGCTTCTGGGGCAAGTGGGTGTGGCGAGCCTCGCCATGATCATCCTCGTCTGGGAGCCCGCGTATTCCACCAAACTCTCCCTGCCGTTCCTGAAGATGGTGCAGCCGGACCTGGGGCTGTTCTACATCCCCTTCGCGGTGCTCGCCATGGTGGGCGCTTCCAACGGCGTGAACCTCACGGACGGTTTGGACGGTTTGGCCATCGGCCCCTCCATCGTGGCGGGCGCGTGCTTCGCCATCTTCATCTATGTGGCGGGGAACAAGGTGTTGGCGGAGTACCTCATCGCGCCGTACGTGCCCGGTGTGGGTGAGGTGGCGGTCTTCTGCGGAGCCTTCATCGGCGCCGGACTGGGGTTCCTCTGGTTCAACGCCTACCCGGCGCAAGTGTTCATGGGGGATGTGGGCTCGCTTTCCATCGGCGGGGCCCTGGGGTTCGTCGCGGTGCTGGCCAAGCAGGAGCTTGTGCTGCTCATCGTGGGTGGACTCTTCGTCGTCGAGACGCTCTCCGTCATCCTCCAGGTGAGTTATTTCAAGATGTCCGGCGGCAAGCGCATCTTCCGCATGGCGCCGCTGCACCACCACTTCGAGCTGCAGGGGATTCCCGAATCCAAGATCATCATCCGCTTCTGGATTCTCTCCATCCTGTTGGCTCTGGCGGCCTTGTCCACCCTCAAGCTGCGGTAGAGATACGATATGCCCGTCCTCGACATAGACACCTCGCCCTACCAGGGGGCTTTGGCCGGCGTGCTGGGCGGCGGCCGTTCCGGCCAGGCAGCGGCGCGGCTGCTGCACGCCCTGGGCGCGCGGGTGCGTGTGCTGGACAAGAACCCGGAAACCCTGGCCGCGGCCTTCCCGGAAGCGGGAGCCCGCGAGCTCTTCGAGCTGGTGGGCGGCGAGCACGAGGCGCGGCATTTCGTCGATCTGGACATGCTCGTCATGAGTCCCGGCATCGCCGTGAGCGCCATGCGTCAGTTCTTCCCACCGGGCCTGGAGGTGCTGGCCGAGCTGGAGCTCGCCTCCCGCTGCGTGACGGAGCCCATCGTCGCCATCACGGGAACCAACGGCAAGACCACCACCTGCACCCTGGCGGCGGACATGCTCCGAGAAGCCGGCCGACGCGTCTTCCTTGGCGGAAACATCGGTACGCCCTTGTCAGCGTACCTGCTCGGCGAAGACCGCGCGGAAGTCGTGGTGGTGGAGGCCTCCAGCTTCCAACTGCAGCACTGCGAGACGTTTCACCCCAAGGTGGCGGCGCTCCTGAATTTCTCTGCGGATCATCTGGATTATCACAAGGATCTGGAAGAATATCTCGAGGCCAAACTGCGCATCTTCACCCGACAGACGCCGAAGGACCTGGCCATTGCCCCATTGAGCCTCAAAGCGGAGATCGAAGCACACGGCGGATTGCGCGCGCGCATACACTGGCTGGACGGGACGAGTCGTTTCACGAGCACGACGCTCTTCGGCGAGCACAACCGCCAGAACATGGAAGCCGCCTTCCTGGCCGTGCAGCCTTTCGGGGTGGAGGAAGACCACGCCCGCGCCGCCATCGAAGCCTTCACCCCGCTGCCCCACCGTCTGGAAGTGGTGGGGCGGAAACGTGGCGTCACTTTCATCGACGACTCCAAGGCCACCACGGCGGATTCCCTCAAAGCCGCTTTGGAAAGCTTGACGAGCCCGGTGCGACTGCTGGCGGGCGGGGTCTACAAGGGCGTGGACGGCGCGGATCTGCGCGCCCTCTGCGCGTTGCTGCGGGACAAGGTGGAGAGTGTCGGCCTTTACGGCGGCTCCCGGGAAACATTCGAGGACGCATGGAAGGACTGCACGGACGTCCGTTGGTCGCCCACCCTGGGGGAGGCCTTCACCCAGCAGGCCGCGCTTGCCCGACCGGGTGACGTGGTGCTGCTCTCGCCGGCCACTTCCAGCTTCGATCAATACAAAGATTACAAGGCGCGCGGCGAAGACTTCCGGCGCCACGTGGAGGCGCTGTAGCATGCGCGGACTCCAACGCAACGCCATCGCCGGGGTGGATTTCTGGCTCCTCGCCGCCACGGCCTTGCTGGCCGTATTCGGACTGGTGATGGTGCTCTCCGCCAGCGGCATCATGGCGGAAAAACAGTTCGGCTCCAGCTACCACTTTTTCCTCCGGCAGCTGGTGTACTGCGTGCTGGGCGGCGCCTTGATGGGCGCCGTGTCCGTGGCGCCGCGCGAGGTGTTCATGCGAACGCACTACCTGCTGTTGGGTGTGGGCGCGACGCTCTTGCTGTTGACGCTCTTCTCCCCGCTGGGCGTGGAAGTGAACGGCGCGACGCGGTGGCTGGGCCTGGGGCCGGCGCGGCTGCAGCCCATGGAATTCGTCAAGGTGGCGCTGGTGCTTTACCTGGCGTGGTTCTTGAGCTCCAAGACGGAGTTGGCGAGGACGTTCAGCGTGGGCGTCATCCCGCCGTTCGCCATTACCGGCGCGCTGGCGGGGCTGGTGCTCATGCAGCCGGATTTCGGCGGCGCGGCCATGCTCGCCATGCTGCTCTTTCTGATGTGTCTCGCTGGCGGCACCCGATTGACGTACCTCCTCGTCTCCGTGCTGATGGCCGTGGGCGGGGCGGCGCTGCTCATCCTCAATTCGCCGTACCGTTCGCGGCGGCTGCTGGCGTTTCTGGATCCATTCAAGGACGCGCAGGACGCCGGCTATCAACTCGTGCAGTCGCTCTACGCATTGGGAGCGGGTGGCTTCTGGGGCGCTGGCCTCGGCGGCGGCAGTCAGAAGCTCTTCTTCCTGCCGGAAGCGCACAACGATTTCATCGTGGCCGTCATCGGGGAGGAGCTGGGGTTCGCTGGCGTCACCCTGCTGTTCGTGCTGGTGGGCGTGCTGTTGTGGCGGGGGTTCGTCGTCACCCTGCGTCAGGAGGATCTGCAGGCGAAGCTCACGGCGTACGGCATGTGTCTCATCATCGGGTTGGGCGCTCTGCTGAACATGGCGGTGGTGCTGGGCGTGGCGCCGCCCAAAGGCGTGCCCATGCCCTTCGTGAGCTACGGCGGCTCCAGCTTGCTGGCGTCCTTCCTCTGCGTGGGGGTGTTGCTCAACCTCTCGCGCGAACGAGTTGGCAACGCCACCCCAGACCGCGTCGTAGGGGGCGCTGCATGAAAAAGCCCATCGTGCTCACCACAGGCGGCACGGGGGGCCACATCTTCCCGGCATTGGCCGTGGCGGAAGCCCTCCGGCGAATCCTCCCGGACCACCCCCTCCATTTCGTGGGCGGCGGCTACGGCCCCGAGCGAAAGCTCGCCGAGGCGGCGGGTCTCACCTTCCACGCCACGGCCTCGGCCGGGGTGCTCGGACGCGGCGCGCGCGCTCTTGCAGGCGGGCTGAAGCTCCTTGCCGGCGTGTTCCAGGCGGGGGCGCTGCTGCGCCGCTTGAAGCCGGCCGCGGTGGTGGGCTTTGGGGGGTACGCCTCCTTTCCGGCCGCGTGGGCGGCGACGATGCTCGGCGTTCCTCTGGCCATCCACGAGCAAAACAGCGTCCCCGGGGCCGCCAACCGGCTGCTGGGTCGCAGGGCCAAGCGCGTCTTCCTCGCGTTTCCGGACAAACGCAGCGACTTCGACCCACGCCGGACCGTGGTGACAGGCAACCCCGTGCGGGAAGCAATCGCCGCCGTGGTCCCGAAGGAGACGCCCGGCGCGAACCTGCTGGTGCTGGGCGGCAGCCAAGGGGCCAAGGCGCTGAACTCCGCAGTGGCCGCCATGGCTCCGATGCTGACAGCCGCCGGCGTGGTCATCCGACATCAGACGGGCAAGGCGGATTTCGATCGCATCGACAACGCGTATGCGCAACTGCAAGACGAAACCGTCGGGGCGGTCCAGGCGTCCCCCTTCATCGAAGACATGGCTGAAGCCTACGCCTGGGCGGACCTGGCGCTGTGCCGCAGCGGAGCCTCCACGGTATTCGAGCTGGCGGCTTCGGGCACGCCGGCGGTGCTGGTCCCCTTCCCGTACGCAACCCACGACCACCAACGCTCCAATGCGGCGTATCTGGCGGACGCCGGCGCGGGTCGCATCGTCCTGGAACGGGATCTCGACCCGACGCGACTCGGGCCGGAGCTCGCAGCGCTCTGCAACGATCCGGACGCCCTGCGTGCGATGGCCGGGGCGGCCAGAGCCCAAGCCATGCCCCGGGCGGCGCAGACCATCGCCGAGGGCGTGGCCTCCCTGGCGTACTGACCTCCAACGATTCGGGACAGTGATCGACATATGAAGACAAAGGTTCAACATATCCACATGATAGGGATCGGCGGCTCCGGCATGAGCGGTATCGCCGAGGTCCTGCTCAACCAGGGATACACGGTTTCCGGCTCCGACCTCTCCGAAAGCCCCATGGTGTTGCGGCTGCGCGAATTGGGCGCGGACGTGCGCGTGGGCCACGCCGCCGAGAACATCCGCGGAGCCCATGTGGTGGTCAAGTCCACTGCGGTGCGTGTGGAGAATCCCGAAGTGCGCGAGGCGCTCGCCTTGGGCGTTCCCGTCATCCCCCGCGCGGAAATGCTCGCCGAGCTCATGCGGTTGAAGACCGGCATCGCCATCGCCGGCACCCACGGCAAGACCACCACCACCTCCCTCATGGCCGAGGTGCTGGACGAAGCCCGGCTCGACCCCACCGTGATCATCGGCGGACGGCTCAACGCCTACGGTTCCAACGCGCGCCTCGGCGGCGGGGAGCTCCTCCTCGCCGAAGCGGACGAATCCGACGGCAGCTTCCTCTGCCTCTTCCCCATCGTCACCGTGGTCACCAACGTGGACGCCGATCACCTGGACTTCTACGGGAATCTGGAAGCCATCGACGACGCCTTCGTCCAGTTCATGAACGCCATCCCCTTTTATGGCAAGAACGTGGTCTGCGGGGACGACCCCGGCGTACGGCGGCTTCTGCCCCGCGTCAAACGCCCCGTGATGACGTACGGCTTCGGCGACGACGTGGACCTGCGCGGCGTGATCAAGGAGTGCGGCGCCAAAAGCGTCTTCGACGTCTATCTGCAGGACAGACTGCTCGGCGAAGCCACGGTCAAGCAGCCGGGACGCCACAACATCCTGAACGCGTTGGCCGCCGTGGGCGTGGGCCTGGAGACGGAAATCCCCGTGGAGACGATCCTCAGGGGCCTGGGTCGTTTCGGGGGCGTGGGCCGACGCTTCGAGATCCGCGGCGAAGTGGGCGGCGTGATGGTGGTGGACGATTACGGGCATCACCCCGCCGAGATCCGCGCCACCATCGAGACGGCGCGTAGCTCCTTTCCCGGCCGGCGACTGGTGGTGGTCTTCCAGCCCCATCGCTTCAGCCGCACCCAGGCGCTGTTCGGCGAATTCTGTCAATGCTTCGACGATATCGACGAACTTTTGCTGACGGAGATATACGCCGCCTCCGAGAAGCCCATCCCCGGCGTGAGCGGCTTGAGCCTCGCTCAAGGCGTCAGTCAGGTCTCCAACGTCAACGTGAGTTTCTTCCCCAAGTTCGAGGATGTGAGCCTGGCCCTGCCGCAGACGCTGCAGCCCGGCGATGTCCTTCTCACCCTCGGCGCCGGCGATGTCTGGACACTGGGCGCCAAATACTATGACGCCATGCGCGCGCAGGCCGAGGCATAGGACGCAAGCTTCATGAGCAAGCCGCCCATCATCCACCCGGCGCCCAGCCTCGCCGCGCTGACCACCCTCCGCCTGGGGGGCCGCGCGCAGGCGCTGCTGGACCTGACCGACGTCGACGACTCCGCGCAGCTGGAGGCCGCAGCCCGCGAAGTCGAGCGCATGGGCGTTCCCGTGTGCGCGCTGGGCCGGGGGTCCAACGTGCTGGCGGCGGACGGCGATCTTCCTGTGGCGCTGCTGCGCGACAAGAGCGCGCCGTGGGTGGAAGGTCTCGCCGAGGACGACGCCGCAGCGACCATCCGCGTGGCCGGGAGCATGGCTCTGCCGGCGCTGGTGCGGTGGACCCTGGAGCGCGGCTATGCCGGCCTGGAGGGGATGCTCGGCGTGCCCGGCTCCGTGGGCGGCGCCGTGGCCATGAACGCGGGCTCCTTCGGCTGCGATATGGGAGGGACGCTCTCTCGCGTACGCGTCTTCACTCCGGGGGATGGCTTGCAGTGGCGCTCGCAGGAGGATTTTCGGACAGGCTATCGAACCTTCCGGCTCATGCGGCCGAGCGCGTGGTTTCTCGTTGTCGCAGCGGAGCTCTCGTTGACCCGCGCTCCTCGGGAAGCCGTGCGCGCCAAAGCCAGGGAGTCCATCATCCGCAAGCGTCTGGGGCAACCCGTGCAGGCCTGGAGCGCCGGCTGCGTCTACAGGAATCCGGAAGGAGAGAAGCCCGCCGGCATGCTGCTGGACGAAGCGGGCTTCCGCGGCGCGCGTCTTGGGGGCGTGGGGTTTTCTGCGAAACACGCCAATTTTCTGGTGCACCACGGCGGCGGCTCTGCGGAAGAAGCCTTCGCGTTGCTGGAAGAGGCCGAGTCCGTGGTGCTGGAGCGCTTCGGCGTGGCGTTGGAGAAGGAGGTCAAGGTATGGCCGTGCAATTGACGGCGCGTCGTTCGGGGTTGTCCCGTCGTCGCAGCGGCAACAGCTACCGTCGGCGTTCTCTGGGGGCGACAGCCGCCGTGGGCGCGGCGAAGGGGCTCGGTCGGTTGGGCGTGTTGGGCGTGTCGGCGGCGCCGCGGTTGGGACGCGTGGCGTTGGGGCTCGGCGCGGTGGCGGCCGCGGGTCTCTTTTTCCTGGCGGTGAGCCTGGGCATGGTCTCGGCGTATCGGCATCTCACGCAGCATGCGTATTTCGAGCTCACGCACATCGAAGTGGTGGGCAACCGTCGGCTGGCGTACGTGGACGTGCTCGCCGCCGCCGGCGTGGAGCTGGGCGCCAACAGCCTGGCGCTGACCATGCGCGAGGTGGAGGAGGGGCTCCAGGCCAATCCCTGGGTGGAGCGGGCGCTGGTGCGGCGTGTCTTGCCGGACGGCTTCCGGATAACCGTCTTCGAGAAGACCCCGCGGTACTGGCTGCGTCAAGGCGGCGAGCTGCTCTATGCGGACGCTGCGGGCCGGCCCATCGCGCCGGTGCAGACGCGGGGGTTCGCCTCACTGCCCCTGCTGGTGTTGGAGCCGGGATTCATTGCGCCCCCGGCGCTGACGGCGGCGCAGCCGGATGCGGGCCCCGCAGCCGTGCTCTCCCGTGTGGACGCGCTGCTGCAGGACGCGGGGTTGCCGTTCCGCGTGGCGGACGCCTCCATGGCGCGGCTTGGCGCAACCGGTGAAATAGAGCTGCAGTTCGATGAACACGGCGTGACCCTGGGGCTGGGCGCGCAGGATCTGCAGGGCAACGTGGCCCGGCTGGCGCGGGTCTACGCGGATGTGGCCCGGCGTGGGGAACTCCCCGTCACGGCGGCCATCCGCGCGCACGGCCCGCGGGTCTGGCTGACCCGGACCACCTAACGCACCATTCACGGGGGAAGGAGAGAGAGGCGACATGGCGAGAGGCGAACTCATAGTCGGGTTGGATATCGGAACCACGAAGATCTGCGCCGTGGTCGGCGAGCCCACATCCGAAGGCGTGGACATCGTCGGCATCGGCACCAGCCCCTCCACCGGGCTGCGCAAAGGCGTGGTGGTCAACATCGAGCAGACGGTGCAGTCCATCAAGAAAGCCCTGGAGGAAGCCGAGCTCATGGCCGGCTGCGAGATCCGCCAGGTCTATGCGGGCATCGCCGGCAGTCACATCAAGGGCTTCAACAGCCACGGCGTCATCGCTGTCAAAGGCGGCGAGGTGGGCCCCAAGGATGTGGAGCGCGCCATCGATGCAGCCAAGGCCGTGGCCATCCCTCTGGACCGCGAGGTCATCCACATCCTCCCGCAGGAGTACATCGTGGACGATCAGCGCGGCATCGCCGATCCTCAAGGCATGGCTGGCGTGCGGTTGGAGGTGAAAGTTCACATCGTCACGGGGGCCGTGACCAGCGCGCAGAACATCGTGCGCAGCTGCCATCGTTCCGGGTTGGACGTCTCCGACATCGTGCTGGAGTCCCTGGCGTCCTCCAAGGCCGTGCTCACGGAGGAAGAGCGTGAGATAGGCGTGGCTTTGGTGGATCTGGGTGGTGGCACCACGGATATCGCCGTGTTCGCGGACGACTCCATCAAGCACACGGGGGTGCTCGCATTGGGGGGCGCCAACCTGACCAACGACATCGCGTTCGGTTTGCGCACGCCCATGGTGGCTGCGGAGAAGATCAAGGTCCGCTACGGGTGCGCCATGGCGGAGATGGTGAAGGGCAACGAGATGATCGAAGTGCCCAGCGTGGGTGGTCGGGAGGGCCGCCAGCTTTCGCGGCAGGTGCTCGCCGAGATATGCGAACCCCGCGTGGAGGAGATGCTCTCCCTGGTGGAGCAGGAGCTGGTGCGCAGCGGCTTCAAGAGTCTCATCGGCGCAGGCGTGGTGCTCACGGGGGGGACCTCGCTCATCCAAGGCATCGCCGAATTGGGTGAACAGATTTTCAACATCCCCACTCGCGTGGGCTACCCCCGCGACGTGGGTGGCCTGAAGGACGTGGTGAACAGCCCCATGTACGCCACCGCCGTAGGCCTCCTCATGTATGGCGCAGAGAAGGAGGGCGTGGACGCCAAGTTCCGCATCCGCGACGCCAACGTGTTCAACCGCATCCTTGCGCGGATGCGTAAATGGTTTTCGGATATCTCCTAGGAGCCGGAGAACTCCCGGGAGACGAGACGCAACAACACAACTGGAGTGGGAAGGAGAATCGACGTGATGGAATTCATGGAAATCGATGACGATCAAATGGCCAAAATCAAGGTCATCGGCGTAGGCGGCGGCGGTGGAAACGCCGTCAACAACATGATCAACTCCGCGCTCAAGGGCGTCCGGTTCTGCACTGCGAACACGGATATCCAGGCGCTCAACCGCAGCCGCGCCGAGTTCAAGATCCAGCTCGGCGAAAAGCTCACCAAGGGCCTGGGCGCCGGCGCCAACCCGGACGTGGGCAAGGACGCAACCCTGGAGTCCATCGACCAGGTGAAAGCCGTGGTGCAAGACTGCGACATGGTCTTCGTCACATGCGGCATGGGCGGCGGCACGGGCACGGGCGCCGCGCCGGTCATCGCGCAAGTGGCCAAAGACTGCGGCGCCCTCACCGTGGGCGTTGTCACCAAACCCTTCTATTTCGAAGGCAAGAAACGACGCGAGCAAGCCGAACAGGGCATCATCGAGTTCAAGGAATACGTGGACAGCCTCATCACCATTCCCAACGACAGGCTGCTCGCCCTCGCTTCCAAGAAAGCCACCTTCATCGAGATGCTCAAGAAAGCCGACGAAGTGCTCTACTTCGCCGTCAAAGGCATCTCGGACCTCATCATGGTGCCCGGTCTCATCAACCTGGACTTCGCCGACGTGAAGGCCGTGATGAGCGAAATGGGTCTCGCCATGATGGGCACTGGCATTGCGCGCGGCGAATCCCGCGCCCGCGAAGCCGCCATGAAAGCCATCACCAGCCCCCTGCTGGAGGATGTCTCCATCGACGGCGCCCGTGGCGTGCTCATGAACATCACCTGCGGCCCCGACCTCACCATCGACGAAGTGAGCGAAGCCGCCTCCACCATCAGCGAAGCCGCACACGAGGACGCCCGCATCTACTTCGGCACGGTTTTCGACCAGGACGCCACCGACGAGATGCGCATCACCGTCATCGCAACGGGCATCGAAGTGGAGGAGATGTGCAATCCCAAGGACCACGGTTTCGCCGGCTTCCAGCAAGGCGTCTCCGCCAAGGACCTGAAGAACCGCGCCAGCGCCGCCGGGCAAGGCAACGTGACGCAGCTGCACTCCCGCGGACAACAACCCCGCGGCGGGCAGGCCCGGCCCCAGACGCAACAGCAGCAGCCTCCGCGCATGAACAGTCGCCGGCCGCTGAGCGATGAGGATCTCAACATCCCCAGCTACCTGCGCTTCAAGAAAAGCCAAGAGGAAAACATGGGCGGCATGAACCACCACGCCCCCGGCGAAGACGACTTCATCTTCGACGAGGACGAGTTCGAGATTCCGTCCTTTATCCGCAAGCAAGCGGACTAGCAGGAGTTTCTCCGCAACCCGCCTTCCGGTAGCTGCGTGCCTCGCGGTGTCGGCGTCCAGAAGGCGTTCTCCACCCCCACCCCACCCTGGGCGCCCGGGGACGAGGCGGTCTCGTCCCCAGGCGTCCCCAGGCGCAGGCGATGGGGGAAAGCACAGCCCCGGCGTCTGTGAACGTGCGCCACGCCGCAGTCACGCGCGCGCCACGCCCTGTGCGATGGCCTCGATTTCGGCGGGATGCAACCACGGCCTTTCACCGGTCGTGCAAATCTCCCCGTGTCGTGGTAGGCTTCCGTCTCCCGTGCGGTCTTGGCCCTCTGTGTGCCGAGCCGCCAGACCACGAGGAGACCGCGCCCATGCCCCCCGCGCCTGCTTCCCCCCCTGCTGCAGACTTCGATTCGCCAGCCCCGCCGCTCTGGACCGGGCAACTCCGGTGTTATGACGCACGTGGCCGGGTCATCCCCTGTGACGAGGCCCCCTCCCAGGACCCCTTGGGCGACGACGCGCCCAGGGGCCTCCGGCCTGCGGACGCGTCGCGCTTCGAAAGTCTCGGCGAGCTGGTGCGCGACCGACTCACAGGGTTGTTCTGGACGGCCAACGCCAACCCCTTCGGCTTCCCCCTGCCGTGGCGCGAGGCCTTGGCGGCTGTGGCCGCCATGAACGCTGAAGCTGCCCACGACCGCACGGACTGGCGGCTCCCAAACCGCCGCGAGCTGCGCAGCCTCATGGACCATGCCGCGTCCAAGCCCGCGCTCGCCGGCAATGCAGACCTCGAGGCTGCTGCGGGTCGGTCACCCTTCCATAACGTCTTTCAACATTGGTGCTGGACCAGTACAACGGCCTCGCGGGCGCCGGCGTATGCGTGGCGCATTCACCTTGCAGGCGCGCGGATGTTTTACGGGCACAAGGGGGAAGAATCCATGGTCTGGCCGGTGGCGGGGGCGAGCGGAATCCTGCCCCGCACGGGACAGAGCACATGCTGGGACGAGCAGGGCCGGCCGCTTTCCTGCGAGGACGCCTCGGCGGCGGCAGTCTCGGGTATGGACGGCGCAGCGCGACAGGGCGTCCCGTGGCCGGAACCCCGGTTCGTGGAGGCGGATGACGCCGCCGTGACAGACCGCCTGACGGGGCTGCACTGGCGGCGCGCGCCGGCGCGTGAGGGAGTGCTCATGTCGTGGGAGGAGGCGCTGCGCCTGGGGCCGGACATCGGGGAGGGGTGGCGGCTGCCGACCATCAACGAGCTGGAAAGCCTGGTGGACTGCGCTGCGCACGACCCGGCTCTGCCGGCGGAGCATCCATTCGTGCAGCCGCAGGAAGCGTACTGGAGCGCCACAACCAGCGGCTACGAGACGGACTGGGCCTTCTGCCTCTACTTGCACAAGGGTGCGGTGGGCGTGGGCTGGAAGGGCGCGCCGGAGTTCGCGGCGTGGCTCTGCAAGGGGTGAGCGCCGGCTGCGCGGGGGCGCGACCGGTTCAGGGTAGCGCATCGAGCGGCGGAGCCCCCCGGCTGCGTCAGGGACTCCCGCCGCTGTGAATGTCTTCTATCCGAGTCCCATGACCTCGCGGATGTACTCGAAGTCCACGGAGGAGGAGACGAGCTGCGCGCCTTGTTTGATCTTGATGACGGCGCGGAGCTTGTGTCGCGAAAGGATGGCTTCCATCTTCTTGGCCACGGAGTAGGTATCGTCCCGGACGACGATGATGGGGATGGAGAGCACTTCCGAGCGGGTCAGGATGATGTCGTTGGGGTAGAGGTTCCCCGTGAGCACCAGGCAGGGGCAGTTGCCCTCCAGGGCCACCAGCTGCACGTCCGAGCGGTCGCCGCCCACGATGACTGCGGAGTTCTTGTTCTTGCGGAAGTGGGTCATGAAGTTCTCCACCTGCATGGTGCCGATGAGGAAGTTCTCCACCACTTTGTCCGCTTTGTTGTGCGCGCTGATGATCTTGCCGCCCAGGCGTTCCGCCAGGTCCGAAACCTTGATGGCGCCCATGAGCGGATCCTTGGGGATGACGCCGACGACCTTCACGCCGTTGTTTTCCAGGAAGGGTTTGATGAGGCCTTCCACCTCCTGGACGAAGTTCTGGGGGATGTCGTTGAGGATGACGCCGGCCATGGCGTCGCCGAGGGTGTCCTTGAGCACGACCAGATAGTCGTAGTTGAGCTCCTTCTGGAGGCGGTCGATGACCACGCACTTCAACCCCAGCTCCTGCACCACGCGCACGCCATCCAGCCGGGAGTAGCGGCCGGAGTACATGGAGCCGGAGCCGGCCACCAGCATGCAGTCGCGTGAGGCGGCGAGGGTCTCATAGGCGCTCTTGATGCTGGGCATGGCGTCTTCGATCTGCCCGGAAAAGGCGCGGACCTTGAAGTCCTGCGTTACTGCCACGGGGGTGACGAGTTCTGGATCCTCTTTGAGATCGAGCACTTCCTGAACGAAATGGGCGTCCTCGTCGCCGAGTTTGCCGTTGATCTCCATGGGCATGGCGCCCACGGGTTTCATGTACCCGACGTTGTAGCCTTCCTTCTGAAGGCGCATGCCGAGCCCCATGACCACCATGTTCTTGCCGGAGTAGCCCGCGGTGGAGCCTATGTAGATGCCGCCTGCCATGCCTTCCTCCTTGTCTGGCGTCTGGCGCCCTTGGCTGTTGCGTAAGTGTGGTATACCGCAGCACGGCGGTGGGCGCCAGCGGGAAAAATGGCGGCGCCCCCGGGGAGCGTTCGGGAACGGTTCAGGAATGCGTGGGCGCGGCGCTGTCCGTGGGGTCGCCTGTGGAGTCGTCGTCTCCGGCTCCGTTTGTGGAGTTGTCCGTGGCGTGGCCCTCGGAATCAATGGAAGAATCGGAACCGTTGAGGATGAAGCGCGCGTCCGCCACCACGGCGCCGTTCTCGTTGACGAGCACGGGGTTGAACTCGCCTTCCTCGAGCTCGGGGAAGTCCAGGGCGAGTTGGCCCATGACGAGAATGATCTCCACCAAGGCGTCGAAGTCCACTGCAGGTTCGCCCCGCACGCCCCGCAGCAGGGGGAAGGAGCGGATTTCGCGGATCATCTCCCGGGCGTCGTCCAGGGTGAAGGGAGCCAGCCGGGCCGCCACGTCGCGCAGCACTTCCACGTAGACGCCCCCCAGCCCGAAGAGCACCAGGGGACCGAACGGGGCGTCGCGCTTGAAGCCCACGATGATCTCCTTGGAGCCCTTGGGCGCCATGGTCTGCACCAGACAGCCGGAGATGAAGGCGTCCTTGCGCAAGCGTTGCGCGCGGGAAGTCAATTCCATGAAGGCTGCAGCCACTTGGCTTGCGTTCTCCAGCCCCACTTTGACGCCGCCCACGTCGGATTTGTGGGAAATCTGCGGGGAGGCGATCTTCAGCACCACGGGGTAGCCCATGGCGTCGGCGGCTTTGATGGCGTCCTGGCTGGTGCGCGCGAGCTTGGTCTGGGGCAGGGGCAGGTTGTAGGCCTGCAGCAGGTCCTGCGCCTGGAACTCCACGATTTCGCGCCACCCGTGGCGGCGGGCTTCGTCCAGAGCGCGGCGCGCCCGGGGTTGGTCGCGCAGCACGCAGCATTCGGCCGGGGTGGGCCGGCGTTTCCAGGTCGCGTAATCGCACATGGCTTTCAGACCCTGGATGGCCGGCTCCGGGAACGCGTAGACGGGCACGCCAGCGCGCTTGAGCATGGTCTTGCCGGCGTGCACCACTTTTTCGCCCATGAAACAGGCGAAGAGGGGGATGTCGATGGTCTTGTGCACCTCGATGATGGCTTGCGCCACGGCCTCCACGTCCACGGAAGCCGTGGGGGAGAGCAGCACCAGCAGCGCATGCGCCATCTCGTCTTGCGCCACGATCGCCATGGTCTTGCGGTAACGCTCGGCGTCGGCGTCACCGATGATGTCGATGGGGTTGTAGAGCGAGGCGTAAGCCGGCAGGAACTCCGTGAGCCGGGAAACCGTGGGCCCCGTGAGCGTGGCGAGGTTCACGCCGGCTTTCTCCGCCGCGTCTGCTGCGAGGATGCCGGGTCCCCCCGAGTTGGTGACGATGGCGAGATTCGGCCCCTGCGGCAAAGGCTGGGTGGAGAAACACGCCGCCAAGTTGAACAGGGAGGCGGCGTCCGGCGCGCGGATCACGCCGCACTGACGGAAAGCCGCCTCGTACGCCTGGTCCGAGCCGGCGATGGCCCCCGTGTGGGAGGACGCTGCCCGCGCCCCCGAAGCCGTGGAGCCCGACTTGATCATCACCACAGGCTTCTTCATGGTCATGGCTTTGGCAGACGCCATGAAACGGGGCCCGTCCTCCACACCCTCCACGTACCCCAGAATGACGCGGGTGGCGTCGTCATCCGCCAGCACGTCCAGCATGTGGGCTTCATCCAGCACGGCCTTGTTGCCAAGGCTCACGAATTTTGAAAAGCCGATGTTGTTGCCCAGCGCCCAATCCAGGATGGAGACGCACAGCGCGCCGGACTGGGAGAAGAAGGCGATGGCGCCTTCCTCCGGAAACCCCGCCGCGAAGGTGGCGTTCAGCTTGCCGGCCGTGTTGATGAGACCCAGACAGTTGGGTCCGAGCATGGCCATGTCGTGCTGACGGGCGATGGCCGCCAGCTGCTGCTCCAGGTGGTAGCCTTTGCCGCCCACTTCCTTGAAGCCGGCGGAGATGACGATGACGGATTTCGCCCCCACCTCGGCGAGGGTCTCCATGGCTTCGGGCGCTAACCGACGGGGAATGCAGACCACAGCCAGGTCCACGGGGGGCAGCTCCGCCACGTCGTTGACCACGGGCAAGCCCAGAATGGAGCGCTCGTTGAGGTTGACCGGGATGATTTTTCCCGTATATCCCGCTTCGATAAGATTCGAGAGTATGCTGTGACCTATCTTGCCGCGTTCTGCGGAAGCCCCCACCACAGCGACGCTTTGGGGGGAGAACAGCGCGGTCAACGATGCTTTGGAGACCATGGTCGCCTCGATACGGCGGTATGACAGCGCCAGTAGGCGCAGGAGGTGCGCGTGAAGAACACAATAAACCTGGACACTGTTCAACAGTGTATCAACTATCATTTCCAGGACGTCAAGCTTCTCAGGAACGCCCTCACCCACTCGTCTTTCGCCAATGAATGGGCCGCCAATGAATGGGCCGCCAACGCCACGGAAACCCCGGACGCCAAAGAACAAGGCGCGCCGCCGCCGCGGGAAGACGCCATGGCGCACAACGAACGACTGGAGTTTCTCGGGGACGCGGTGCTGGAGCTCTGCGTCAGCGAGGAGCTCTTCAGACGTTTTCCGGACGTGCGCGAAGGCGAGCTGACGCGCATGCGCGCCAAACTGGTGAGCCGCACCGCCTTGGGCGAACTGGCCAAGGAACTGCAGCTGGGCGACCATCTCCTGCTGGGCAGAGGGGAGGAAAGCCAAGGCGGACGCCAACGACTCTCCTTGCTGGCGGATGTCTTCGAAGCCGTGGTGGGCGCCGTCTTTCTGGATGGCGGCTTCGCAGCCTTGCAAGCCTGGACGCGCGCCGTCTACGCCCGCAAATGGCCCGGCGCGCCGGATCAACGCACCGTGAAAGACTACAAAAGCGCGCTGCAGGAACTCACCCAGCTGCGCTACAAGGCCCGACCGGTCTATGCGCTGGCGGAAAGCTCCGGACCGGAGCACGCCAAGGAATTCGCAGTGACGTTGATTCTGCCGGATAACCGACGGCTGACAGGCCGTGGCCGCAGCGTGAAGAAAGCGGAACAGCAGGCGGCTGGCAAGGCGCTGGCGATGCTGGAGGATGAGAACGACGCTTCGTCCTGAGACGCTCTGTCTGCGCACTCGCGCCCCGGACGCAAGAGGGGACGGAATACGCCGCATCGGGGACGAACGCTGCTGCAGCGGGAGCGACAGGCGACGCCGGAAGGCGGCCGGAAAGCCCTTTTCGGAGAGCTTCCCGACCGCGTCGCCTTTGGTCTGACCACAAGGCCGGCGATCCGTCGCAGGCCGTCGGATGGATGGCGCGTCCGTATGAAGACGCGCTGCTTACCGCGCGGTCTAGCCGCCGCCGATGAGCTGCATGGCCATCCGCGGCAGGCTGTTGGCTTGCGCAAGCATGGCCACGGCGGATTACGTCGGAGATGCGCGACTCGGCGGCTTGCAGGTTCTCCGCCTGAATGGAAAGGTTGGTGATGGTGTTCTCCAGGCGGTTCTGCAAGGCGCCCAGCTGTGCGCGGATGGTGTCCTTGGAGATGATGGCTTCGTTCAAGGTGTCGAGCATCTCCTGCGCGCGTTGCTGCGTGCTGATGTTGGAACCCTGGACAAGGCCGAGATCCGCAGCGGTGGAGCCGCCGATGGCGATGAAATAGTAGTCTTCGTCGGAGCTGTTGCCAGTGCCGAAGTGGACTTTCAGCGGACCCTCCGAAGTGGCGCCGGAACCGTCGTGCTGCGCAGCGAGAGACAGACTGCCTGCAGCGGAGAGGTTGCCGTTGAGCAGGTAGATGCCGTTGAAGTCCGTGGCGTTGGCGATCCGCGTGATTTCCGAAGCCATGGCTTGGAACTCGGAATCGATGAGCAGACGCTGATCCGAGTTGTACGTGCCGGTGGCGGCCTGTTCAGCCAGCTCTTTGAGTCGGATGAGCTTTTCGTCGATGACCTGCAAGGCGCCGTCCGCCGTCTGAATCATCGAGATGGCGTCGTTGGCGTTGCGGACGCCTTGGTTGAGCGTTGCGATGTCGGCGCGCATGAGCTCGCGGATGGCGAGCCCTGCGGCGTCGTCCGCAGCGGAGGAGACGCGCAAGCCGGAAGAAAGGCGCTCCGTGGATTGAGCGAGCCGTCCATAGCTCGTCCCCAAGTTTCGCGCGGCGTTCATAGCCATCATGTTGTGGTTAATGACCAAAGACATGGGGTAACCTCCTTGTTGGTTGCCCCTCTCGAAGCAAGGCCGGCGCCAAAAGAATCTTTGTTCGGAAAAACAATTCGTTAAATATAATCTAGAGTTTCAAGCCCCTGCAAACACAACGCAGACGGCGGATATTGCCACGCCACCGCCTGCCCCATGCGCCAAAGTTCCGGCCACCCCACACGCCACGACGCCGCCAGCCGGAAGCCTTTGCCCACCACGCAGCGCCACGCAACCGGCGTTTTTTACCGCGCACCCCTCAAGTTCGGGACGACAGACGCCGATAGGCGCATGCGAGGCCCCGAGTTCTCTCACCCCCTCGATGCAGGAGGGAGCCGCCATGAAAATAGAAAATTCACCATACGCACTCGTGACCCTGCAAGCCTTCGTCGGCGCCCAGCGCGTCCCGGTGGAAACTTCCCGGGAGGCCTCCGCAACACGCCTCGCGCAGGGGCTGGAAGCAAAACCGCTCCAGAACAGCCACCACGGCGCAGCGGCTGGCGCGACACACGCCGCCGCCGGCGCGCTCGCCCAACAGAACCGTGGCGCCGCCGCCAGGGAAGACGAAGCTGGAGCAGAAGCCCGCGAGCAAGCCAGGGAACAGTCCCTGGAAGAAACCCTGGACGCCTTGCGCGAACGACTCCACGCAGACGGCCTTGATCTCAAGTTCCATCTGGACGACGACGTCGAGCTGGTGCAAGTGGAGCTGCGCGACGCCGCCACGGGCAAAGTGCTCCGCAAGATCCCCTCGGACGAAGCGGTGCAGTTGGCCCAGCGACTCGCGGAAGAGGGCGACCATGGCGCGCTCTACAGCAAGGTGTTCTGAGGAAAGAAAACGCCAGAGCCGCGCTTGCCTCCGCGTACACGCAAGAAAACCGCCCCCTCCTGCTGCCGGGAGAGGGCGGTTTCTGTTGTGGCGTGGGCCCGAGGCGTTGCAGTCGTGGCGTTAACGCTTGAGCATGATGACTTCGGAGAGCATCTGGTCCGTGGTGGTGATGACCTTGCCGTTGGCGGAGAAACCACGCTGCGTGGCGATCATGTCCACGAACTCCTTGGCGAGGTCCACGTTGGACTGCTCCAGGGAACTGGAGGCGATGGAGCCCAGTCCCGCCGAGCCCGGAGGCTGCGAGGTGGAGAGGGGGGATTCCCGGGTCTCGCTGAAGAGGTTGTTGCCCTCCCGGCGCAAGCCCACGTCGCTGGCGAAATCGAAGAGCGTGACCTGGAAAAGCTGCAAGGTGACGCCGTTGGAGAAACGGCCTTCGATGACGCCGTCCTGGTTCACGTTGATGGTCTGGAGGAAGCCGAAGGTGTAGCCGTCCTGCGCCTGGAAGAGGGTGGCGGAGGAGGCGTCGAAAGCCGTGGTGGAGGATGCGGAGCGCTTGGCGCTGGTCCCGAAGCCGGGGAGGTCCTCCAAAGCGTCGGGGTTGCCGGTCTCGTTGCCGATGGAGGACGCCGGGCCGAAACCGTCGACGCCGAAGTCCCAGGTGCTGGAGGGATCCGTGGAGAGGCCGAAGTTCAGCTCGATGAGCTTGCCCTCTGCATTGGGCGGAACCGGATTGATGGGCTGGCCGGCGCTGTCCAGCACGGCGCTGGCGTTGGAAAGTCCGGTGAAGTTGGCGGCCATGAGGGGCAAACCCTTGTTGGATATCTCGGTGGGGTACCACTCCGCCAGGTTGAGGGGCTGGCCCACGCCCATGTTGGCGTTGGAAGCCGGGGTGTAGGCGGAGATATCCTCGATCTGGCCGGCGGAGTTGAACTCCATGGTGCCGAACATGAGCAGGCCTTTGCCTTCGCCTTCCACGTCCACACCGCCGAGGTTGCGACGGTCTTCGTCGGGGTCGATGGTGACGATGTATTCCCAGACGTTCTTGCCGTCGGCGTTGGAGACCTGGTCGTAATAGACGGTCATGTCGTGCGCGGAGCCGGCTTCGTCATAGACGAGGATGCTGGTGGAATACGCGTACTGGGTGTCTTCCAGGGGGGTGTCCAGGGAGCCGTTCCAGCTTTTGGCCAGGGCGAAGAAGGGGTCGGTGGCGTCCAGGGAGTTGTTGCCGCCTTGGCCGTTGTCCAGCTGGGTGATGAGGGAGATGGTGTTGGTGTGGGAAGGCTCGGCGATGCCGCCGGCGCCGATGCGGATGTCACCAATGGCGCCCACGCGGTTCACCTCCTCGGTGAAAGTGTCCGCGTCCGTGGAGACAATGTCCTGCGCGGGCTCTGCCGGCCGGGACTCCAGCCGCCAGCCTTGCAGGACGTGGCCGTTGGGGTCCACCAGGTAGCCGTCGCGGTCGAAGCGGAAGTTGCCGGCGCGAGTGTAGAATCGACTTTGCTCATCCTTGGGGGAGACGCCGAAGAACCCCCTGCCGGCGATGGCGAGGTCCGTGGCTTCGTTGGTGGTCTCGTAGCCTGCTTGGCTGAAATCCGTGTAGACGGCGTGGATGGAGACGCCCCGGCCGACCTGGGAGGCGAAGTTGCCTGTGGTGCCGATGTCCTGGCTGATGAAGTCGGCGAAGTGCATGCGCGAGCCCTTGAAGCCCACGGTGTTCACGTTGGCGATGTTGTTGCCTATCACGTTCATTCGGTCGCCGTGGGCAAGCAGGCCGGAAACGCCGGTCCACATGGATGCTGACAAACTCATGGAGAGCCTCCTTCTGGTCGCGCCGGCGAGGGCGCGGGGTAAATCATTCGTCTAGGCCGCCTGCCCGAGCAAAGCGTCGACTGCGGATTCCGCAGCAGACAAGGCGTCGTCTCCAAAGGTGGTGTCCTCAGTGGAGTCGGCTGGGGCGTCGGGGGTGGAGTCGGCCGGAGCCGAGGCCTGCTGCTGCGATTGGTTCTGGCGCGGATCCGGCTGCTGTTGTTGGTCCTGGTTCGGCGCATTCTTGTTGCTGACGACTTCGGAGATGGAGCTGAACTCGACCACCCGGCCGTCAGCGAGGCGCAGATAGTGGACGCCGTCGCGGTTTTCCACACCTGTGACTTCGCCGCTGACTTCCGTCTCCACCAACACGGGGGCGCCGTTGTGGTTCTCCGCAGCCATGGAGACATAGTAGACGCCGTCAGGGGCGGGCTCGCCGTCGTAGTCCGTGCCATCCCACTCCACTTGATAGTCGCCGGGCTGCATGGCGCCGAGCTGGATGGTGTTCACGATGCCGCCGGCTTCGTCGAAGATGTTCACGAAGCCGCTGGCGGTGCTGTCGTCGAGGGAGAAGTAGAGCGTGCTGATCTCGCTGCCGGACTTGCTGATGGCGTCGCCACGAGCCACCACGTCCATACCGATGAAACTCGTGGCGTTGATCATCTCCTGATCGCCGCCTCCTTCGTTGAGCAAGTCGACGCCGTCCTTGATGCCGGTGAGCTGCTCCAGGCTGGAGAATTCGGCCAGCTGCGAGGTGAACTCCGTATCCTCCATGGGATTGAGAGGATCCTGGTTCTGCAGCTGGGTCACCAGCAGGGTCAGGAAGTCCATCTTGTCCAGCTCGCTGGAAGGCTCATCCTTGTTGCCGGAAGCGTAAGGGCTGGTGAGGCCGAGAATCTCGTTGGTGTTGATATATGCCATGGAAGCGTCTCCTCGCGCACGAAGCGCGCCTGGTGGATCGGACCTGGGTGGTGTCAGGCGATGATGTGCAACCCGCTCTGGGAATTTTCCGCCGCCTTGCCGGATGATTGCATCTCTTGGGCCATCACGTCGCCTCGTTCGCCGCCGTGGAGCGATTTCCAGGTCTCCAGAGCTTGGCGGCGCGCGTCCTGTTCGCGGGCGGCGTTGTGCGAGTCGGCGCCCATCCACTCCTGCGCGGAGGCGTCGGCGTTGGTCTGGGTCTGCACATCCAGCTTTTGGACTTTCAGCCCCTGCTGCTCCAGGGTCTGACGCAACTGCTGCATCTGTTCGGCCAGAAGCTGGCCCGTCTCGTGACGCTCCGGCCGGATGACGGCGCTGACTTCGTTCTTGTGCATGGTCAGCATCACGGTCACTCTGCCCAGGGTGGGCGGATCCAGTCGCAGGTGCAATTGTTGCCTGCCCTGCGAAAGGTTTTTCAGCATGGCTGTTTCCACGCTCTGCATGGCTTGGCGGGGCAGGGCTTCCTGCCGCATGGCGCTCTCCGCGCGGTGCATGGTGTTCGCCGCCTGTTGCGCCGCCTGTTGCGCCGCCTGGGCCGCCTGGGCCCCTCCGTTGGCGGCGAGGTTCAGGCTCTCCATGCGCAGGCTCGCGTAGAGATCGGAGGGTCGACCGGCGGCGCTGTTGTCCACCTGCACTTTGTTCATGAAAGCGCGCCACTCCGCGTCGTGGCGGGACGAATCCTGTCCTTGACTGCCGGCGCCGTTCTGGCCGGAGGCCTGACCCGCTTCGCCGGCGCGCGCTGTGTTCGCGGCGAGGGCGCCGGGGTTCAGCCGGTTCGCGTCGCCGTCGCCATCAACTTTCCCGCCGTCCTGCTTGCCCAGACTCTTGGCGGCCTCCTCGGCGCGCGCGTCGGACTTGCCGAGCAGGGCGTCGTTCGTCTTCTGACGCAGCCGTTCGGCGGCGTCCGCCGTCTCCGCAGCGCCAGTGGCGGCATGGTCGCCGGAGGCCTTCTCGCTCGCCTTGCCGACAGCAAGGCCCTTGCTTTCGACGTCGCCGGACTCCGGTTTGGTGAATCGCTTGGCGGCGAGGCCGTGGTTGTCTTCGGCGGCGTCCTTGATGCGGACTTTGGCCTGAGCGACGTCCTTGGTCTCCCGGTTGTCGGCCAGCTCGTCGCGCTCCGCGCGGGACATGGCGTTCCGGACGGCTTCCAGCAGCTTCTCCCGCATGGAGGCCTCGCCTTTGGCGGCGTTCTCCTCCAGATGCCTGTTGGCCGCGGCGGAGGCTTGTTTCAACATCAACAAGACGGTGCGCAGTCCGTTGACGTCCAGCTCGGCCTTGCCGCCGCCCTGGAACATGGCGGTGAGGGAGGCCTCGTCCATGCCCGGGATGTTGAACCCTTTGGCCAAGGCGCTGAGTTCGTCCTTGGAAATGGTGACCGTGGCGTCCGCAGGCAGCAGGGCGAGCTTCTCCGCAATCTTTTCCCAGACGGGGTCGAGATTGTCGTCGTCCATCTCGGCGAGCAGCTCCTTGGTCTCGCCGTCGGTGCAGCCGATGCGATCCAGAAATCCCGTGATGAGCCGCCGGGACTCCTCGTCCAGATCGGCGCCGCCCGTGCTGGCGTTTTCGTCGGCCATGGCGCTCACCTCGCTCATGAGCTCGCGCCAGGTCATGCCCTCGTCGCTGGCGACCTTGTCTTCGAGCTCGTCGAGATCCGATTCGTCGAGACCGTAGCCGCGCAGGTCTTCGCGCAAGTCGGCAAAATCTTCCTCGCTCACGCGCAGGTCTGCGCCGCCGCCCAGGGCCTCGCTGGTGGAGGTCGGGTAGGCGTCCTTGCCGGAAGTGGAGGCGGTGGACACGGTCGATGGCGCGGCGGTCAGCTCGTCCAGCACGCTGCGCGCGGCCGTCTCGCTTGCCGAGAACATGGAATCGAACACGGCGCCGAAGGCGTCGCTGGAGCTCGTCGAGCTCAGGCCGCCCAGCAAAGTGGAGGTGGCCGTGTTGGCCAGGGACTTCTCGGTGACGTTGGGCAAAAATTGCATGGCGTGGTCTCCTCGCGGGGGAATAGAACAAGAGTCGTGCCAAATCGTTCGGCGTTGGAGCGGGGCTGTGGCGCGAATCGTTCACGAGCGGAAGACGCCCCCCGCGCGAATGGCGGTGGCGCAGGGGCAGGCGTCGAAGCGGGAGCGGGCAGGGGCAGGCGTCGAAGCGGGAGCAGGCTATGGCGCAGCGCTGGAGGACGCGAAGGGAGCGAGGACGCGCTCTACCGCCATCAGGGTTTCGGTGAAGGCGGCGGGCGCGCCGTCGCCGTTTTCGAGGACCATCTGGAGCCACCCCGCCAGGGGGCGCGTCAAGGGGGGTCGGTTCCTCCAGAAGTCCGGGGGGGGAAGCGCGGGGGCGCGCCGGGCCAGGGCGGTCAGTTCCAGGAGCAGGCCGCGCAGTGAACGCACCAGCGCTGCGGCGAGACGTGGCTGGTCCGCCATGAGCTTCACGGCGGCGGCGTGCAGGCGGTCCTCGTCCCAGAAGTCCAGCAACGTCCCGAAGGCGGCAAGCCAGAAGGCGCTCGCGGCGGCCCGGCCGGCAGGCGGCTGGGCCCCGGCCACGTGCTCCAGCGTGGCGAGCCCCATGGCGTCCCTGCCGGTGCGGAAGAGTCGCGCGCCGGGGAGTCGTACGCCTTCCAGGGAAGGCGTCTCGGGCGCGGCCAAGAGCTGTTGGACGAGCAGCGCCACCCGACCCGGGTGCAAACCGCGGCAGGGTGGCTCCGGATGAGGGCAGCTCCAGCAGCCCACGCAACTGCGGGCGCTCTGCAGCACGTAGTGGCCGGGGTTGTAGGGGCCCGTCTCCCAAGGGTTCACCGGCCCCATGGAGAGGTTGAGCGTCAGCACCCCGGTCCAGGCGGCAAGGTGCATGGGCCCCGTGTCCGGCGTGACGAGCATGGCCAGCGTCTGCCCTGCGCGCGCGAGCTGATCCAGGGAGAAGCGGCCGGCCATGTTGATGAAAGGCGCGCCCGAGCTCTGCCGGATGCGTTGCGCGATCTCCGCGGCGAGGGGGACTTCCGCGGGGCCGCCCAGCAGCATGGGGTGGTAGCCCTTGCGGCTCAGGGCGTGGACGAGTGCGGCCCAGAACTGCGGCGTGGGACGCTTCTCGGGTTGACTCGCGCCGACGAAGAGGCCGATGGCCCGGCCGTTCGGGAGACGGCGGGGGGCGTCCAGCCGCGTCTGCGCCATCATGGCGCGGGGGATGACGTCCAGGGCGTTGAGGTCTGCCCAATGGAAACGGTTGTGGCGGTTGTTGTTGACGAGACTTGCGCGGTAGAGCTGCGCCTTGCCGTGGATGTAGACGCCGGCGGCCGTGCGCACGGGGCCGACGACCCGGTTGCTGGTCACGGCGCCGACAAGCTCGGCGGCTTCCGGCCGGTGGCTCAGGTTGATGGCCAGCTCGAAACGCACGTCGCGGCGGCGCTGGAGCTCCGGCCAGGGGAGGTGTTCCGCCGCCGGGCTGAAGGCCGCCAAGGGCTCCATGAAGGCGGGTTCGCCCGCCACCCAGACCGGGTGGCCCGGGTGCGTCCGCGCCAACCACAGCAGCAACGGGTAGGTGAGGATGACGTCCCCCAGGCGGTGCATCTGGAGGACGAGGATGGGCGGCTTGGCCGGGGTGGACATGAGCTCTGCTTAGCGTGTTCCCGCGGGCGGGTAAACTCCGGCCCTGTGGCCGCGCTTCGTCGGCAGAAGGGAAGGAGGGCTCACGCCTCGGGTCGGTTCACCCTTCGGGAGCGTGCGGGAAGGCGCGTTCAGGCGAAGGTGTCGCGCATGGCGGCGAGCATGTCCATGACGCGGTGGTCGTAGGTGTGCTCGGCGAGGATGCGCGCGCGCGCTGCGGCCGCCACGGCGCGCCGCGCCGGGACGTCCCGCAGGTAGCGGGCGGCCAGCTCGTGGGCTTCTTCGGGGGAGTGGTAGGCGACGACTTCCGTCCCGGGGTCGAAGAGGCGGTCCATCTGCTCGCGCCAGTCCGTGAGCACGAAGGCGCCGCTGGCGGGGCAGTCGAAGACGCGCTGGTTCACCGCGCCTTTCATCTGTTTGCTGGTGGCGTTGAAGTTCACGGCCACGCGGGGGTAGAAGCGCGGCAGCTCGTCGTAGTAGGCGAGCTCGGTCCGGCGTCGCCACGGCCTTGTTTCGTGTCGCAGGGTGATCTTCCAGCCACGGTCGCCGGCGATGAGGGGGTTGAAGTCCATGACGCCTTGCAGGCAGCGCAACCGGTACTGCCGGGTGGCTTCCCATGTGAGCATGGCTTCGAAGGCGAGCTGTCGTTCGGCCGGCTGCATGGCCAGGAAGTGGGGCTCGAGCTCGGGCCGTTCGCGTTCCAGAAACCGTCGTACGTTGCGCTCCTCGTGGTCGGCGAAGTGTGCGGCCAGGTCGCGGTATCCCCGCAGCAGCGCCTTGGGCGGCCGCGCTGCGGCCATGCGCTGCGCTACCTTGTAGACCATGGAGTTGCCCACGAAGGCGACATCCGCCAGAGGCGTTTCGGGATGCGCGGGGGGGGTGAAGCGGTGGTGGTCCGTGGCCAGTGGCAGGTAGCGCACGTGGGGAAAGCCCAGAGCGCGCAGAGTCTCCAGGTTGTCTGCGTCCCATGTGAAGATGAGCGCGCGTTCGCTGACGACGTTCGTATAGAAGTAGAGGATGAGGTGGGGGTTGTCCACGAACCAGGAAGCGAGGGGCAGCTTGAGCCTGTCCATGAGCTCCATGAGCACGCCTTCGCGGTCCACGCCAAGGTGGTTGATGGTGAAGACGAAGTCCGGCTTGAACTCGTGCACGGCGGTGAGCAGCGCCTCCACGAACTGGGTGGAGCCCACCTCCTCCTGCCCGAGGGCGATGAGGCGGTGGGGAATCGCCAGCCGTTCGCACGCCGCGGTGATCTCCCCCATGAGGAAGTATTTGCTGGTGAGCAGCAACACGCGAGGCGGGTGGCTGGTGAACCGGGGGTAGCGCGCGCGGCTCCAGAAATCCGCCTGGGTGGAGGCCTCCAGGGCGTGGCGCAGCGAGCCGTAGAAGGCGGGGTCCAGCCGTTGGTAGGTGGGGTTGACGATGGGTGAAAATGGTGCGGCGTCGTTGTCCAGCTGGAGCCGCGTCAGCGCTGCGAGCACGCGCTGGGGATCTTCGTCCGGCGTAGGCGAGAGCCACAGGACGTCTTCGCGGTCGGCGTAGCGTGCGCGCAAACCCGAGACCTCGGCGAGGGCGGCTTCCCGATCCACGACGATGACAGGTCGGCCCGGCGCGAGGGTCTCTCCGGGGCCTTCGCCGGCGAGTTCCGCCAGAGCCACGCCCATGCCGGCGCCCAGCAGCACGGGCAGGGGTGGGCGTTCCGGCGTTTCGGCCAGTGCTTTGCGCAAGGGCTCCAGCAGGGCGCGTTCACGAGCAGGCGCATGGGGGCCGCCGAGGCGCAGCCGCTTTTCCCCTTCCAGGTGGAGGATGAGGTCCACCAGGGCGTCATCGCCGTCGCGGACGGCTTCTGCACGGTACGTTGGCGCGGGCATGGGCGGGGGGGCGTCCTCACCAGCTCCGGGTGTCGGGCCGGTGGAAGAAGAATTCGGTGCGGCGGTTCACGGCGCGGTTTAGTTCGGTGTTGTTGGGCACCAGGGGCAGCGAGTTCGCGTAGCCGACGGCTTTCAGTCGGGTGGGCGGCACGCCGCCTTGTTCAATCAGTGCGCGCAGAGCCGAAGCGGCCCGCGCTGAGGAGAGTTCCCAGTTGGAAGGGTAGAGGGCGCCGCTTGCCGGGGTGTCGTCCGTGTGGCCGCGCACCACGATGTTGTAGTTGTGGTCTTCAAGAATGCGCAGCACGGCTTGGAAGTATTGTTGCGCCGTGGGCTTGAGCTCCGCCGTGCCGGGGAGGAACAGCTCGTCGTTGGGCACGCGCATGATGACGCCTTCGTCGTCCGTGGTGATCTTGGCGCTTTTGGTGAGGTCCAGGGTCTCCGTCAGGGATTTGAGTTGCTGGACCATGGCGAGGGTGGCTTGCTCCTGTTGTTCGAGCTTGATCTCCGGTCGATCGAACTTGGTGGGGGAGAACGCTGCGTAAGGAGCGTCCGGTCGTTCGATCTGCACGCCGAAAGCGTCCTTGATGGAACCCATGAGCGTCTTGAATTTGGTGATGTCCTGGTTGGCGAAGGAGAGCAGCAGCACGAAGAAGCACAGCAGCAGCGTCACCATGTCCGCGAAGGTGGCCATCCACAGGGGCAAGCCCTCCTCCACGGGGGGCTCGTTGGATTTCTTCTTCGGCGGCGGGAGGGCTTGCTTCTTCTTGGCCATGGCTTACTTGCTCTTCTCCCGCTGACCCGGGGACAGGTAGGAGGCGAGCTTCTCCTTGAGGATGTTGGGATGGTCGCCGTTGAGGATGGAGAGGACGCCTTCCATGGTGATCTCCATATGGTGGGCTTCCTCGGCGGAACGCTCGGAGAGCTTGTTGGCCATGGGCAGGAAAAACACGTTGGAGAGCACGGCTCCGTAGAACGTGGTGAGCAAGGCCACGGCCATGGCGGGACCGATGGCGGAGGGGTCGTCCAGGTTCTGCAGCATCCGCACCAGACCGATGAGCGTGCCGATCATGCCGAACGCCGGCGCGAACGTGCCCATGCCCTTGAAGACATTGTACCCGATGCGGTGGCGCTTGAGCATGGACTGGATCTCCGCTTCCATCACCGAACGCACGATGGATTCTTCGGCGCCGTCCGCCACCAGTTGCACGCCGCGGGCCATGAAGGGGTCCGAGACGGAGACCTTCTCCAGCGCCACGAGACTCTCGCGACGGGCGGTGTCCGCCAGCTGGAGCAGCTGCTGGACGTTCTTGCCGGGATCCGGGGAGGAGCCCAGAAAGGTCTTCATCGCGACCTTGAAGGAGCTGAGCACCACCTTCAGGGGGAACATGGTGAACGCCACGGCGAAGGTGCCGCCCACCACGATGAGGATGGAGGCCGGGTCCACGAAGCCCCCCATGCCGCCGCCCAAAGCGATGGCGCCCACGATGAGGCCGAAGGCGCTGAGCACGCCGATAAGAGTAGCGATATCCATGGGGCTCTACTTCTTTATGCCGGTATAAGGGCCAAGCGCCACTTCGCCCTCGTCATTCAGGGTGAAGCGCGTGGGCCCCAGCGTTTCATCGATGTAACAGGACGCGTCCCCCAGCCTGGCCTCCAGCCCGGGCTTCACCACCCCCGCCACGAGGATGCGCGCCTTGCCCGGCCCGTGCTGATCCACCTCCCCGAGCTTCTGCAGGCGCTTCTCCTTCAAGAGCTGGCGTTTGCGTTCGGCGGCTTCCTTCTTGGGGCTGAACTCCCGTACGGAAGCAGCGCCGTGCTGCATCCGCTCGGCGTAGTAGGCGATGCGCTCCTCCAGTTCTTCCAGCTCCATCTCGATGCGCTCCACAGCGCGGACGGCGTTGGGGTTCTTGCCCACCAGCACACGCGTCACCGTGCCCACGCCCCCGCCGAGTTGTTCGCCCACGGCCACGGATTCGCCGGCCACGGTCTCGCCCCCTTGCAGGCGACCGCCCACCAGCACTTTCATGCCCGCATAGATGACACAATGCAGCGACGAACTCTCCACCCGCACATGGCGGCGCGCCGTGAGCCTGGCGTTTTCGCAGAAAGCGCAGCGGATGTCTTGTCCCGCCGTCAGCGTCGCCTTCTTTTGCCCTTTGACGCCGCCTTCGGCAAGGAGGAAGCCCTGCGCCGTCACCTCGGCCCCGCCGATGGGACCCATGACGCGCACGTTGCGGCCTTTGATGGAGAACCCGCTGCGGACGCCGCCATGGACGACGAGGTCCCCCACGAAGGAGATGTTGCCGGTGTGGAAGTCCACGTCGCGGCGCACGTTGAGCACGTTGTGGACGTGGATGAGGCCCTCGTGGAAAAAAACGTAGCCCGTGACGGCGGCGATCAGCTGACGCGGGTTCTCAGGGTGGGGCAGGACATTCTTGCCGGCGGGGAGGTGGGGCTCCTGCAACACGAAGCGCGCCTCCGGTTCGCCGCCATGCGCAGCCGTGTGTTCTTCCAGAGGGACGATCTCCGCGAGCACCTGGTCCTTCACGACGTTCTGGACGTAGCCCAGCTCGTAGTGGTCCACGTCGCCCCCCTCCCCTTCGTGGGGGGTCAGCCGGGTATGGTCGAAGTCGGGGTCGAAATGGCAGCGCAGGTAGAAAGCCATGGGTTACTCCGAATCCAGCAAGGCAAGGTCTTTGTCGTCATCGAGGATATCGAAGAACGACTCCAACTGGACAAGGCCGAGGATGCGGCGGATCTGCTGGCTGGGCTTGAAAAGATACATCTTCTTGCCTTGAGCGTGGATGCGGGTGTTGGACGCCACGAGGAAGCCGATGCCCGAGGAATCCATGAAGGTGATGTCCGCCAGATCCACCACCACAAAGCGGTACGTCGGGTCCTGGATGGCTTCGTGGAGACGAGTCTTGAGGGGCTCGGTGATTTCCAGACCGAACTCCCCGGAGAGGGTGACGCGGATGACGCCCCCGCGCGAGATCAGGCGGAAAGGTTCCATTGGCGCTCCTTAACGCGCAAGGTCATGAAGACGCTGTTTCTGCCGTCTTGCTGGCGCAGCTCGAAGTGGTCCACCAGCTCGGACATGATGAAAAGGCCTCGGCCGCCCTCGGCTTCGGGGCTGGCGTTCTTGATGTCCATGGGCCAGACCGGGAAGCCGCGGCCCCAGTCGGCCACCTCGATCTCCAGCTGTTCGCCTTCGCGCAGAGTCAGGGTTATCTCCAGCTGCTGCTCCGGGTGGAAGGGTTTCTCGGCATAGGCGTGGCGCACCACGTTGGCGCACGCTTCCGAAAGAACGAGGTCCAGATTGTAGAGGAGGTCCTTGTCCATGACGGCGTCCGAGAGGATGCACACCACGGCTTTGGAGAGCCTGCGGCTGGCCACGGGGCTGGCTTGGGCGCGCAGCACGTAGGTCTGGATGCGTTCGTCGCACTGGCGGGTTTCAACCATCCGGGGCCTCCCGGGAAGCGTCCTGTTCCGCACGAATCCACAAGGCGGTCAGGTCGTCACGGAACCGTGGGGGCGTCTGCCCCGCGCCGAAGAGGACGCTCATGAGGTTTTCGAGGTAGTCGCCTTCCACATCGAAGGCGCGCTCCGCCAGATCCAGGAAGAGATCCAGTTCGAAGAGCTCGCCGGGATTGTACTCCCACTCGTAGAAACCATCGGTGAAGAGGAAGAGCTGATCGTCGGGTTCGAATGCGATGGCGGTTTCCGAGAACTGGATGGGGAAAAAACCCATGAGCGGCGCCGTGGCGTGGAGCCGGTGGACAACGCCAGCGCCGGTGCGCGCAAGACCGGGGCAGTGGCCGGCGTTGACGTAGCGCAGCTCTTTGGCGCGAAAATCCAGATCCGCTGCGAACGCGGTGATGAAGTCGCTTTCGTCGCCGATGATCTCGGTGAGGTGGGTGTTGATGGCGGTCATGGTCTCGACCAGACCCAGGTAGTGGCGCTGGGACATGCGGAAGAGGGTGCGCACGATGGCCATGAGGAAGGCGGCGCGCGCGCCGTGTCCGGAGACGTCCGCCACCACCAGGCGGATGTGGTCCCGGTCCAGGGTGAAGAAGTCGTAGTAGTCGCCGCTGGCCTGGCCGGAAGGTCGGTAGAGGCTCTGCACCTGCACACCCTGCAGGTAGGGGCTGGTGCGGGGCAACAGCCGCGTCTGCAGGCTGGAGACCATGGCCAGCTCCTTGCGGCTTTGGGCCATGGAGCGGCGCAGGTCCCGGGTCAGCAGCACTTGCCGCGCCGCCACGCCCACGCGGGCGGCGAGCTCCACATTGTCGAAGGGTTTCAGCAGAAAGTCGTTGGCGCCCATGTTCAGCGCTTTGGGTTTCACATCCTTGGCTTCTTCCGCCGTGAGCACGATGATGAAGACGTCCGTGGCGCGTTCGCCGCGGCGGATGTAGTCGATGACGCCGAAGCCGTCCACGCGGGGCATGTTGATGTCCAGCAGCACCACGTCCGGCTGGTAGTGTCGGAAGACGTCGATGGCGGCCTGGCCGTCGATGGCGGTGCGCACCACGTAGTCCTGGGCGAGAATTCGCTCCAGAGCCTGGCGCATGGTGCGGGAATCGTCCACCACCAGCACCCGCACCGCGTTGGGCGACGTGGGCTCCAATGGCAGAACCGGGCAGTGGGCGTCCCCGGCGGCGGCGTCGGAGGGGCTCATGCGAAGGCCTCGCTGTCCAGGATGATGGTCAACGGTCCCCAGTTCGTCAGGGAAAGCTCCATGGAGGCGGCGAACACGCCTTGCGCCACCTTGCCCGGCAGCCGGGTCCGGGCGTCTTCCACGAACTGCGAGAAAAGCGGCGCAGCCGTTTCCGGCGGGGCCGCCGGCGTGAAGGAAGGTCGTCTGCCCCGTCGGCAGTCCGCATAGAGCGTGAACTGCGAGACGAGCAGCAGCTCGCCGCCCACGTCCGTCAAGGAGCGGTCCAGCTTCGTCGGCTGCTCCAGCGCGGGAAAGACGCGCATGTGGACGAGCTTGTCCAGAAGCGTGGACCACACCGCACGCGTGGGCAAGGCCGCGTCGTCTTCACGGCCGAACCCCACCAGCACCGCGAGCCCTTCGCCCACGGTCGCCACGGTTTCACGCTCCACGGTGACGCGCGCCTCCCGGACGCGCTGCGCGACCAGTCGCATAGCAATCCTTCGCCGTTTCCTCTCGCCGCCGACGAGACATTCCTTCCCCTGAATGACGCCACGAGGCGACCGAAATCTAACGCCTTTGCTAAGACTTACCCAAAGCGCGCACGGAGGTAAAGCCTTCGCGCAAGGAGGGACGCCCTTGCAGAGTGGTTCGGCGTGTTGCGGGAAGAACTTTACGGGGGGTCGACGCGCCGCCGGGTCTGGTCTCCCGGGATGGACGCGACCGCACGAATCAGCCGGTCCTCACACGCGCCATGCCGCAGACGCTCGACCCGGGAGGCGACGGCGCTTGATATAATGTCACGTATTTCGAAGCGCTGTGCTGGTTTGGGCAGCGTTGGAAAAATTTTTGACCGATTTTAATATTGAAACATGCATGCAATAATCATGGAACATGAAAAAAATAGAGACAGACAAAGAACAAGATAAGGAGGTGCGACATGGATTTTCTCATCGCGATTGGCGTCTGCATCGTGGGTGTGATGAATGGCGCGTCAGCTGCGGCGCTGTCGGAGGAGGGCGCGCTGCTGGTAATGATCGTGGCGGTGGCGATATGTCTTTTCGGCGTCTCGATGCAGCGGTTCCATTACAAACGCTTGGGGCGGGAGTACAAGGCGCGCTGGATGGGCGCTTGGATCGGCATGGTGGCTGTGGGCGCTCCGATTTTCGTGATCGGCTTCGCCAAATGGCTTCCCGAGGCCCTGCTGTTCGGCGTCGTGCTGACCGCAGGCGGCGCGGTGGTCCGCACATTGGTCGCCAGAAACGTGGTCTGACAGCGGAGGGGAACGCCTCGCGGGAAGAGGCTGGCGTCCCGGCTCACCCCAGACGGTACGTGGCGGACTGGCCCGGCTTTTCGCTGACCGTGACGCTGACGAGCTCGGCGTCTGTGCCGGCAAGCCGCGCAGCAAGACCTTCGTACACGAACTGCGCCAGATTCTCGGAGGAAGGGTTCCGCTCCAGAAAAGCGGGCAAATCGTTGAGATGGGCGTGGTCCAGCGGCGCGAGCGTCTCTTTCAGCAAGGTTCGCAGCTCCTTGAAATCCATCAGGATGTGGATTTTGGGGTCCAGCTTGCGGCCTTGCACTGTCGCCTCCACGTCGAAGTTGTGGCCATGCAGGGCTTCGCACTTGCCGCCGTAATGGCGCAGGCAGTGGGAGGCGGAGAACGCTTCGCGGATGGTGAGTTGGTAGAGGCCTTCAGGCATGGGCGGTGTGTCCTTGCGACGCGGCGCGTGGGTGGGGCGCATGGGTGGAAGCGCGGGTTGCTTCAGCGAAGAAAGCGTCCACGGCTTTCCAGAACTGCGGGGAGGAGAGCACGCGGCAGCCGGGACCGAGCTTGAGCAGGCAGACAGCGTCCGGATAGTGGACATGCAGGTCGATGGCGGAGGGCCCCGGGTGCGCCTGCACCAGCCGGCGCAATCCCTCCAGGCCGCCGTGCTCCAGCACGGTGCTAGGCAACCGCAAGGTCACAGGGAGGTCGCTGTCCGCCATCACCTCGGTAAGGTAGCTGATGGACTCCACCAGTATCTTGGCGAGCCTGGGGCCGCCTTCCTCGGCGTCTTCGCCGCGGGGCTCGGCGATCTGGCCTTTGATGAGCAAGGGCTTGTCCGACTCCACCAAGGGTTTGACCACGCGCCACGGCTCGCTGAAGCAGATGACTTCGCCGTGCCCGGTGAGGTCTTCCACGCCGAGAAAGGCCATCTTGTCGCCGCGCTTGGTGATGATCTCCTTTTTGGAGGTCACCAGGGCGGGTGCGCTCACCTGGGTCCCGGGGGCCAGCTCGGCGCAGTCGGCCAAGGTGTTCAGCTGCAGGCGGGTTATCTCCCGACGGAAGGGCAGCAAGGGGTGGCAGGTCAGGTAGAAGCCCAGGGCGTCTTTTTCGAAGCCGGCTTTCGCTTCGTCGCTCCACTCTTCCATGGTCTGTTCTTCGCAGTCGAAACCCACGCCGGGGACCATGGCGGGCTCGGCTTCCGGGGCCAAGGCGAAGAGGGAGGTCTGGCCGGAGTCGCGGTCCTTGGCGCGTTTCTGCGCACGGGCCACCACCTGATCCAAGGACGCGTGAAGACCCTGCCGCGTGACAGGGAGCCCCTCGCCGAAGAGGGAGTCGCACGCGCCGGCTTTGATGAGGTTCTCGAAGACGCGTTTGGTGACTTTGCGCAGATTGATGCGCGAGGCGAGGTCCAGGAAGCTGGCGTAGGGCCCGTTGGCTTCACGTTCCCGGACGATCTCGTGGATGGCTTCGTCGCCCACGTTCTTCACGCCGCCCAGGCCGTAGATGACTTTGCCCTCGCTTACGTTGAATTCGCGGCGGCCCACGTTGACGTCCGGCGGCGCCACCTCCAGCCCCATGTCCCGACACGCGTTGATGTATTTGAGCAGCTTGTCCTGGTTGGAGAGTTCCGAGGTCATGAGCGCGGCCATGAACTCGGCTTTGTGGTGCGTCTTCAGATACGCCGTGTAATAGCTGATGAGCGCATACGCTGCGGAGTGGGACTTGTTGAAGCCATAGGCTGCGAACTGCTCCATCAAGTCGAAGATCTCGTTGGCCTTTTTCTCGGCGATGTCGTTTTCCTTGGCGCCGGCCACGAACTTCACGCGCTCCTCGGCCATGGCTTCGGCGATCTTCTTGCCCATGGCCCGCCGCAACAGGTCTGCGCCGCCCAGGGTGTAGTTGGCCACCACCTGCGCGATCTTCATCACCTGTTCCTGGTAGACGATGACGCCGTACGTGGGCTTGAGCGTCTCCTCCAGGGAGGGCAGGGGATACGTGACGGGGATCTCGCCGTGCTTGCGCTTGATGAACTCGTCCACCATGCCGGAATTGAGCGGCCCCGGCCGGTAGAGGGCGAGCATGGCGATGAGGTCGTCAAAGCATGAAGGCTTGAGCATGCGTAGATATTTCCGCATGCCCGAGGATTCCACCTGGAAGACGCCGTCCGTGTCCCCTTTGCAATAGATGGCCTTGTAGGTTTCCTGGTCGTCGTCGGCGCCGTCCAGATCCAGCGCGTCCAGATCCGGCGGGGTCTGTCCGCTGCGCTCGATGAGGTCCAGCGTGTCCTGCACCACAGTCATGGTCCGCAAGCCGAGGAAGTCGAACTTGATGAGGCCGATCTTCTCGACCATCTTCATGTCGAACTGGGTGACGACTTCGTCTTTCTTGCCGCGGTAGAGGGGCAGATACTCGTCCAGAGGCTTGTCGCCGATGACCACGCCCGCAGCGTGGGTGGAGGCGTGGCGGGAAAGGCCTTCCAGGGTGCGTGAGACGTCGATGAGGCGCTTGACCCGCGGGTCCTCGTCCATCAGCACGGTGAGCTCCGGCTCCTGCTGCAGCGCCTTGTCGATGGTCATCTTCAAGTCTTCGGGGATGAGCTTGGCGATCTTGTCCGTCTCCCCGAAGGAGAGACCCAACGCCCGGCCCACGTCGCGCACCACGGCTTTGGCTTTCATGGTCCCGAAGGTGGTGATCTGCGCCACGGAGTCCGCGCCGTATTTGTCCGTGACGTACTTGATGACTTCGCCGCGGCGGCGTTCGCAGAAGTCCACGTCGATGTCGGGCATGGAGACGCGTTCGTTGTTCAGGAATCGCTCGAAGAGCAGGTTGTAGGGCAGGGGATCGATGTTGGTGATCTTGAGCGCCCACGCCACCAGGGAGCCCGCAGCGGAGCCCCGCCCCGGCCCCACGGGAATTCTGTTGTCCTTGGCCCAGTTGATGAAATCCTGGACGATGAGGAAGTAGCTCTCGAAGCCCATGTCCCCGATGATGTCCATCTCCGTCTGCAGCCGCTCGGCGTACTCCGTCGGCGTCACGGGGTACGGCGCTTTCTCCAGCCGTTCCTGCAAGCCTTCGCGGCACAGCTCCTGGAACTCCTCGTGGATGCTCTTGCCCTCGGGGAGTTCGTAGATGGGGAAGTGGAGGCTCTTGAGGTCGATCTCGATGTCGTCGATCATCTCCGCGATGCGCACGGTGTTGGTCAGCGCTTCGGGCAACTCGCGGAAGTGCGCGGCCATCTCCTCCGGGGATTTGTAGTAGAGATCGCGCGTGTCGAACCGCATGCGGCCCGGATCGTCCACGGTCTTGGCGGTCTGGATGCAGAGGAGGATGTCATGGGCGTCCACGTCCCCGGCGTTCAGGTAGTGGCAGTCGTTGGTGGCGACCAAGGGGATGTTGACGCGTTTGGCGAGTTCGTGGAGCTGACGGTTGCGCTGGGCTTGTTCAGGCAGGTCGTTGGCTTGGATCTCCAGGAAGAAGCGATCCTTGAATATCTCGCCGTATTCCCCGGCGAGCGCGAAGGCTTCGTCCTCCAGACCGTGCTCCAGGGCCCGGGGTATCTGCCCGGCCAGACACGCGGAGAGCGCGACAAGACCTTCGTTGTGACGGTCCAGCAGCTCCTTGTCCACGCGGGGCTTGTGGTAGAATCCGTGCAGCGCCCCGTGGGAGACGAGCTTGACGAGGTTGCTCCACCCCGTAAGGTTCTGCGCCAGCAGGATGAGGTGATAGCGCTGCTTGGCTTCGCGGCTTTCGCGGTCGTCGTGGCGGTGGTGCGCCACGTACACTTCGCAGCCGAGAATGGGCTTCACGCCCTGCTTCCTGGCCTCCTGGTAGAAGTTCAGCGCGCCGTAGAGGTTGCCGTGGTCGGTGATGGCTGCAGCCGGGGCGCCGTGCTCCTTGGCTTTGGCGCAGAGATCCTTGATGCGGATGGCGCCGTCCAGGAGACTGAACTCGGTGTGGCAGTGGAGGTGGACGAAGTCGGCCATACGGCAATGTATCCGGCATGTTGGAGGAAGGGAGCGGCGCCGGCCCGCGCAGTCTCCCGGCGCGATGCGGACGCTTTCCGGAGGGCGCGACGGACGCCGTGACGGACTCGGAGAAGACGGCTGCGACGGTACCAGAAGCCGCCCCGGAGGACAACCGGCCGCGTGTGGCGCCGCCTGCCCAAAAAAAAGTAAAGGAGCCCGCACTGCAGGCTCCTCCGTGCATTCAAGACGACTTGAATCGTCTAGGCGGCGGCCTGTCGTCCCTACGCCACGCCTGCTTCCTTGAAGGCGGCGTCCACCAGGGCTTGGGCTTCCCGCGCAAGCTGCTCCAGGTGGTCCGGGCCTTTGAAGCTCTCCATGTACATCTTGTAGATGTCCTCCGTGCCGGAAGGCCGCGCCGCGAACCAGCCGCTCTCCGCGGTCACTTTCAAGCCGCCGATGGGCGCGTCGTTGCCGGGCGCCGTGGTGAGGATGGCGGTGATGGGCTCGCCAGCCAGCTCTTTGGCTGTGACCATCGCGGGCGTCATGGTCTTGAAGGCGGCTTTCTGCTCGCGGTTGGCGGGCGCCTGCCGGCGTTCGTAGACAGGCGCGCCGAAGCGCTCGGCGAGCTCGTCGTAGAGCTGCTGGGGCGTCTTCCCTGTCACGGCCCTGATCTCCGCGGCGAGCAGATCCATGATGATTCCGTCCTTGTCCGTGCTCCAGACCGTGCCGTCCATCCGCAGGAAGGAGGCGCCGGCGCTTTCCTCGCAACCCAGACCCAAGGTCCCTTCCAGCAGACCGGGCACGAACCACTTGAAGCCCACGGGGACCTCGTAGACGGTCCGGCCCATGGAAGCCGCGGCCTTGTCCAGCATGGCGCTGGTGACCACTGTCTTGCCCACCTGGAGGGTCGGCCCCCAGCCGGAGCGGTGCGCGAAGAGATACGCCACGGCCGCCGCCAGGTAGTGGTTCGGATTCATGAGCCCGGCAGGGGTGACGATGCCGTGACGATCGTAGTCCGGGTCGTTGCCGAAGCCGAGATCGAACTGGTCCTTCATCGCGAGCAGGTTCGCCATGGCGTAGGGGGAGGAGCAGTCCATGCGGATCACGCCGTCCTTGTCCAGCGGCATGAACGCGAAGGAGGGGTCCACGCGGCGGTTCACCACAGTGAGGTCCAGACCGTAGCGGTCCGCGATGGGCTCCCAGAAGGCGACGCCCGAGCCGCCCATGGGGTCCACGCCGAGCGTGAGGCCGGCTTTGGCGATGGCGCCCATGTCCACCACGTGTTCCAGATCCGCCACGTAGGGCTGGACGTAGTCGTATTCCTCGGTGGTCGCCGCAGCCAAGGCCTTTGTCAAGGGGATGCGCTTGACGCCCCTGAGGTCGTCTTCCAGCAGCCGGTTTGCGCGGGCCTCGATGGCTTTGGTGACGTCCGTGTCCGCAGGACCGCCGTGGGGCGGATTGTACTTGAAACCGCCGTTGTCCGGGGGGTTGTGGCTGGGGGTGATGACCACGCCGTCCGCCGGGACGCCGGGGTGGAGCCGGTTGTGGCTCAGAATGGCGTGAGAGATGACCGGCGTGGGCGTATACCCGAGGTTCTTCTGGATGCGGGTGTGCGCGCCATTGGCCGCAAGGACCTCCAGCGCGGTGATGAGCGCCGCTTCGGAGAGGGCGTGGGTGTCCATGCCCAGATGCAACGGCCCCGTGACGCCCGCCGCCTGCCGGTGCTCGCAGACAGCTTGGGTGACGGCCAGGATATGCGCTTCGTTGAAGCTGGCCTTGTGGGATACGCCGCGGTGGCCGGATGTGCCGAAGGCCACACGCTGGTCCGGGTCGGCGGGGTCCGGGGAGAGGGCGTAGTAATGCGCCATGAGCCGCGGGACGTTGGGCAGCAGGTCCTCGGGGGCTGGTGCGCCGGCGAGGGGATGGACGGGCATGGAGACTCCTCCTGAGCGGGAAAGATTATGGGGAACGATTCATCCATACACCAAGACGCCGGTGAGGGGAACGGGCCGGGGCTTGAAGAAACGGGTACGGAACGCCATGGAGGCGTGGTCGATATCAATTTGACAGCGCTGCATGACAAGGAGGCGTTGCATGGATCTGATTGGCTATACGCCGGAGTTGTGGCGGCTGCTCGGCGCGTGGTTGGGGGGGCCGGCGGCGCGTGTGGGCTGCATGCCTCGGGCGACTTGCTGCGCGCCGATCTCGTCTTGAAGTATGGATTCCTTCTCAGGTCGTTTTGTACTCGTCCCGTTGGTTCCTTGCCTTGAGCGTTATTCCTGATTGCATATCCTGTGCGGAGACACGGCTTGTCATTCGACGTATGCAACGCTCCAGTCATGCAAGGAATGTATTCATGTGGATTGTTGATGTGTTGTTGACGTGTCTTGTATTCCTCTTCTTCTTTGCAGTAGTGTATTACTTGTCCTTCTTGTACTTCGGATTCGATGTCTTCGTCATGGACCTTGCATGGTTTGGCGTTGGCCCTCTGTTCATTTTCTTTGCATTCCCGGCGTTCGCCACCACCTTACTCACGTCCATCTGGTTGTGGCTCTATCTGGGGACGGCGGCTCCCGTGGACGCATGGCGCAGCCTGCAGTGGGGCATGCACCTGCTGCACAGGGTCTTCGGCGCCGCAACGCTCCAGGACCATCCCATGTCGATACTCGGCGCCATCGCCGCCGTGGCGCTCACCGTGCTGTTCTGGGGCGCGATTCTCCTCGCCTGGCTCATCTCGAACCCTGCGCCGGGTCCCATCTCCTGAGGCCTACACGACGAACCCCGGCGCAATGGCCACCCCCATGGCCGTGAGCAGCCGCCGCGTCTCCGGGTGGAGGAGCGCTTCCAGCTCGGCTTGGCGCTGGGCCACGTAGCCGGTCCGTGTGGCGAGCGCTTCGTCCACCTCCCCGGGGTGGCACATGAGCTCGGCGACAAGGCTCTCCGCGCCTAGCGGCGCGCCATGAGCCGCCACGGCCTCGGCCACGGCGTCGGCGAGGGTCTGCGGGGTGAGCTCGCCGTCATACCAGCTCCCGATGAAGAGGTCGGGCGTGGCCACGCCGTGGGCGCGCAGGGCGTCGCGCATGGAGTCGTCTTTGGCGCGGGCGGGGAGACCCAGTTCCCGGGCGAGGGTGAGAAACGCCGGGAAGGCGTCTTCCCGACGGTGGATGTGGTGGTGCGCGTCCAGATGGGAGATGGTCACGCCGAGGGCTTGCAGCCGCGCCGCCTGCGCGCGCCACTCCCGCAGAACCTCGTCCGTGTTCAAGGACTCTATAGCCTTGCGACGCTTGGGGAAGCGGCCCGTGACGTCCACCAAGGTGGGCACTTCCGCAGCGGGGAGCACGGGGGCGCCCGAGGTGAGCTGCAGGTGAAGGCCCACGCGACCGGCGGCGTCGCTGTCCGGATCCAGAGCGTGACGGCGGATGACTGCCGGCGCATCCTCCACACAGACCATGGCCGTGGTGGAGGAGACGACGCCCGCGCGCATGGCGCGGACCACGCCGCGGCAGACCCCCTCGGAGAGGCCGAAGTCGTCGGCATTGATGATAAGCATTGTCACGCGGAGCTCCGTGCTGATCGCTTACTGGTGGCTGGCGCTTTTCTCCACCCCGGGGGCGAGGGTGAGGGCTTGGCCGTTCACGGTGACGGGGACTTCCTTCTTGGCCTTGCCTTCCACGCGCACAGCCACCAAGTCGCGGTCGATGCGGATGCCGTACCAGTCGTTCTTCCACTGGAGTTTGAAGGCGAGTTCGGTCCAGTGGTGGGGCAGGCTGGGGTTGATGCGCATGCGCTCGCCGGAGAGGTCCACTCCGGCGAAGTAGCGGGTGATGGCTTCGATGGAGCCGGCCATGACGCCCGAGTGGATGCCTTCCGTGGTGGTGCCGCCTTGGGTGTCGTAGATGTCGCTCTGCATGGCGTCATGGAACCACCGCCAAGCCTGGTCGCAGCCGCGTACGTAACACGCGATGACGGTGTGGACGATCTTGGAGAGGGTGGAGCCGTGCGAGGTGCGCTGGACGTAGTATTCGTAGTTGCGCTTGAGCAGGTCCACGGGGTCGCCGAGGTCGTAGCCCAGCTGGGTGAGGATGCGCGAGACCTCCTCGGGCTCCAGCAGGTACCACATCATGAGCACGTCGGCTTGCTTGGCGACCTTGTAGTGGTCCGGGGAGTCGCCTTCAGCCTTGAGGATGCGGTCCATGCGGCCCAGGGAGTAATAGCGCTTGCGGTAGTCGTCCCAGTCCAGCTCGTCCAGGTCCATGTAGCCTTTGAACTGGCTGATGACGCCATCCTCCGTGATGATGACGTGCATTTTTCTGGTGATGTCGCGCCACTTGTCCACCTCCTTGCGGTCGAAACCCGCTTCCTCCAGGCGTCCCATGACGTCTGCGGAGAGGATGTTGGCGTCCAGCAGTTCCAGAGCGCGCTCCAGCAACCACACGGTGAGGACGTTGGTGTAAGCGTTGTCCGTCAGGCCGGGCTCGTCGGAGCCGGGGAGCTTTTCGTGGAATTCGTCGGGCCCCATGACGCCGTGGATGTGGTAGCGGCCGTCGGCTTCGTCGTATTCAGCGATGTCGCCCCAGAAGCGGGCGATCTCCATGAGCGCTTCGCCCCCGGCTTCAGCCAGAAAGGAGGTGTCGTTGACAGCTTCGGCGTAGCGCCAGAAGTTGTAGAAGACGGCGATGGAGACGTGGCGCTGGCGGCGGGAGAGATCCGGTCCCCATGAGCCGCTCTGCGGGTTGTAATGGACTTCCTGGGTCTCCTCATGGCCGTCGTCCGCGGTCTGCCAAGGGTACATGGCGCCTTTGTAGCCGTGTTCCCGAGCGTACTCCATGGCGGCGTCCAGGCGTCGGTGGCGGTACATGAGCAGCGCCTTGGCGATCTCCGGGAGATGGAGGTCGTAGAAAGGCATGATGTAGACTTCATCCCAGAAGATGTGGCCGCGATAGGACTCCCCGTGCAGACCCCGCGCAGGCATGCCCACGTCCAGGCGGCGGTTGTGCGGAGACGCCGTGACGAGCAGGTGGTAGAGGTGCAGCCGCGCCGCCTTCTGGCAGAAGCGGTCGCCTTTGATGTGGATGTCGCACTTGTCCCAGAGCGCTTCCCAAGCGCGCACGTGGGGTCCCAGCGCGGCGCGGAAGCTGTCCGCCTTGGCCAGCCAGCGGGAGGCTTCGTCACGCGGGGAGGAGACGCCTTCCATGATTTCGTGCAAAGACGTGCCCAGACCCACCATCTTCTCGATGCGGTATGGCACGTTCTCCTGGACATCGATGACCAGCTCTTCGCCGATGCGCGCCATGTCCGTCGCCAGCTTGCGGGGGACCTCCATGCGCTGGTCGCCTTCGTAGACCGTGGTGCGCTGCTCCATGACGATCTCGTAGCGGGAAGTGACCGTGCGCACATGAAGGAAGATGGATTCGGCGTCGTCCACGGGGCCGCAGTCCACCAGCTCCAGATGTTTGCTGGCCAGCGCCCGGTAGCGCGCCACGTTGTCGTTGATGACGTTGCCGTCCAAGGAGGAGCGCACCGTCACCCGCTCGGAGTAGTTGACGGGGGTGATCTCGTAACGCAGCGCCAGCAGGCCGGGGTCCGCCATGGAAGCAAGCCGCGCGCTCTTCACACGCGTGATGCGGCCCAAGGGGTCTTTCACCACGATGGTGCGCTCCATGAGGGCGCGCTTCATGTCCAGATTCTGATGGTAACTGAGGATCTCCTGCGACATGGGGCTGACGTACTCCCCGGCGCCTATCTTGAATTCAAGCAGTAACCAATTGGGACAATTAACGAAATCGTTGTTGACGATATCCCGGTCTTCCACTTGGCTGGTGAGCTTGTTGAACACGCCGGCGATGTACGTCCCAGGGTAGTAGTGGAAGCCGGCGGACTCCCCGGCGAAGGCCCCGCGCACGCCCACCAGGCCGTTGCCCACGGCCGTCAGGGTTTCGCGGAGTTTCTCGTCACCAGGGTCGAAGCCTTCGTAGCGGAGGTTCCAGCCGTCCTCCTGCAAGCCGACCCGAAACCACTCCCGGATGTCCGCCAGGGAGATTTCCGCGAGGTCTCGCACCACGATGTCCGCGCCGAAGCGCCGAAGCAAGTCGCCGTCAATGTCGCGCGCCACGCCCAGCACCAGGCTGAAGTTCCCGGCTTTGCCAGCCTGCACGCCGCTGATGGCGTCTTCCACCACCACGCACTGCGCTGCGGAGAGGCCCAGGTTCGCTGCAGCGGTGACGAAGATGTCCGGGTCGGGCTTGCCGCTCAAACCGAGCTCGGCAGAGACCACGCCGTCCACCCTCGTTTCGAAGAGCGACGTGATGCCTGCAGCTTCCAGAATGAGCAGGCAGTTGCGGCTGGAGGAAGCCACGCCCACGCGCAAGCCCTCCTCCTTGAGGGCCTTGATGAACGCCACGGAGGAGGGGTAGACCTCCACGCCTTCCTCCGCGATGACGTCACGGAAGAGCTCGTTCTTGCGGTTGCCGAGCCCGCAGATGGTCTCCTGGTCCGGGGCGTCCGAGGCCTGGCCGAAGGGCAGTTCTATCCCCCGGGACTGGAGGAAGCTTTTCACTCCCTGATACCGGGGCTTGCCGTCCACGTACTCCAGATAGTCGTCCTTGGGGTCGAAGGGCACGAAGCTTTTCTTTTTGGCTTCCGCGTGTTTGCGCAGATACTCGTTGAACATGCGCTCCCAGGACTTGGCGTGCACCTTGGCTGTGTCGGTGATGACGCCGTCGAGGTCGAAGACGACGCCTTTGCAGACTTCATGGCTCATGGCGGCGGGTATCCTTTGGCGTTTGCGTCGCACGGGCGGCGCCCGCGGCGCGCGTTTCTTGCGTGGCGCGGCGGCTGGGTCGGTGGTGCGGGACTCCATGGCGGGGAGTCGACGCTGCACGCAGGGACCTGGTGATCTTCGTGAAGGATCAGCGGCTGTGGTCCCGCGCTTTCGCGCTCCGTTCCAGACGCGTCGTCTGTTGGCCGCATGGCGCCGCGCCATGGGCGCATCATGATTCGTATGTCAACGCCCTCGGCCCCTCGGGCAGTCCGGCGGCCCAGTGTTGGCTCTCGTCTCCAAGGCGCAGACACGACGTGCTAAGCAAGCATGCCCAGCGCGACGACCAGCATGTCCGGCTCCGGGACCACCACGGTGTTGGGGCACAGCGCCGTCACCCGATCCGCGAGATCCTGCCGGCGGGTGACGAAGACGGCGTGCACGGCTTCCTCCGCATGGGGATGCATCTCCATGGCGGCTTCCAGCATGGGCACATCCGAGGGGGTGTCCCCGCAGATAAGCACGTAGCCTTTCTCCAGCTGCATGGGCAGCGCCTGGTTCAGGTACCGCACGGAATCGCCTTTGTCGAAATCCTTCAGCTCGCCGGTTTCGCTCTCGAAGGTGAGGATGACTTCGATATCCAGGCCCGTGTCCTCAATGCGCAACTCGCCGCCCAAGGGGTCGATCTCCCTGACGATGGCGCGCACTTCGTCGAGGAAGTCCAAGGATTCGCGCTCCGGGATGGAGCGGTTCACATCCTGCCGGGCGATGGTGGTCTGTCCGAACTTGAACTGCAGCCCGGAACCGATGAGCAGGAGCTTGCGTCGGCCCGGCTGGTCCAGATGCTCGGTGATGGCGTGGTTGAAGGCGTCCAGCACGCTCTGTTTGGCGCCGTCGATGGCGTACGCGTGACGCTCTCCCGCAAGGTCCAGAAATTCCCGACCCTTGGAGGCCGCCAGCACCATGGCGCCGTCCGGCATCACGCAGACGTCGCCCACCCCGGGGTAAGCCAGCGGCGCCGAGGTGAGCATCACGGGGAGCTCGCAGGCGTTGCGCGCGAATCGCGTCAGGTAGACGGCGTTGTACAGCGACTGGATGGAGGAGCGGTACCGGCCGCAGTAATTGTTCACGGTGCCGTCGCGGTCCGTGATGAAGACGCCCCACTGCTTGCCGTGCAGCGCCATGAGCAGGCGCTCCACATGTTCCAGAAAATCCTGATGCATGCAGCCCAGGTAGGTGAGGAAATCGTCTTCGTTCAGCTCGATGAAGAAGAGGTCCTTGAGCAGCTCCACCACCTCGTAATGGAGGTCCACGGTCATGGCCTTGCCGTCCAGGGCCAGGGTGTTGCGCTCCATGAAGGGGTCCGCGCCGTCCAAGGGGAGGTCGTCCAGCGTCAGCAGGGCGTTCTCCAGAGGTTCGCGGCCTTGCTCCATGCCGGGTCGGCCTGCGAAGATGCGTTCGGCCATGGCTTTCTTCACGGCGCGGGTCTGCGCCATCAGGTCGTAGAATTCCTGCAACGTATAGATGGTGCGGTGCGCGATGAGGGGAATGGACATGGCCTCGCCGTGGGCGTGCGTGGACTCGTGGGGGGTATGCATGGGCGTCTCTTCGGGCTCGTCGGTAGAGTGCGCAGGGAGCGTGTTCCGGAGAGTTTCCGCGCGGCGCATGGCCGGCGGAACATCCGGGACACGGACTGCAATGCCGTTTCGCCCCACCTTACCACAAGCGCAGCCTGCAGGACAACGGCAATTCCCGTGATGCGGGAAAGACCCCTTCGACGCTTCGTACGGTCCCCACCCGGCTGAGGGCGAACCTTCACTCAGGCCGAGGCGCCGGGGACAGACGAGGCGCCGTCGCCCAGCGCCGCCTCCACCAGTTCCCGGGTGTATGCTTGTCGCGGGGTGGTGAACACCTGCTCCACAGGGCCGGACTCCACCACCACGCCCGCACGCATGACGATGGTCTCGTGGCAGAGCGCGCGCACGAGCTTCAGGTCGTGAGTGATGAACAGATACGCCAGACCGCGGTCCGCCTGCAGTCGTCGCAGGAGCTGGAGCGCCTGGAACTGCACGGCTCTGTCCAGTGAGGAGGTGGGTTCGTCCAGCAGCACCACTTCGGGTTCGAGGATCATGGCTCGTGCGATGGCCACGCGCTGGCGTTGGCCGCCGGAAAACTCGTGAGGGTAGCGCCGTCTGTCGTCTGGATCCAGTCCCACTTCCTCCAGGGCGGCGGCGGCGCGGCGGTCGCGTTCCTCGGCGGCGACGCCTTGAACGCGCAGTCCCTCGGCCACGATGTCGCCCACGGTCATCCGCGGGGAGAGGCTTCCGTAGGGATCCTGAAAGACCACCTGCATGCGCGCGCGGTAGGGCCGCATGGCGTTCTGGTCCAACAGGTCCAGCCGCACGGCTTGTGCATCGCGCTCGCCATCGGGCGCAAAGCGGATGACGCCGCGGCTTTCGTTCAGTCGCAGGAGCGCCAGACCCAGGGTGGTCTTGCCGCTGCCGGATTCGCCCACCACGCCCAGACTCATGCCCTTGCGCAGGATGAGGGAGACGCCGTCCACCGCCTTGACATGATCCACCGTGCGTTTCAGCACGCCCCGCTTGACGGGGAACCAGACGCGCACGTCCTCCGCTTTCAGGATGACAGGCTCGCTTGCCGCCAAGGGGACCGGCGAAGCGCCGGCGTCCGTGCGCATCAGCAACTGCGTGTAAGGATCTTCCGGCGCTTGGAAGACGCGCGTGGCGGGGCCATCCTCCACCACCAGACCTTCGCGCATGACGGTGACCGTGTCCGCATAGCGGCGCACCACGCCCAGGTCGTGGGAGATGATCAAGAGCGTCATGCCCCGTTCACGGGTCAGTTGCGCCAGCAACTCCATCACCTGCCGCTGCACGGTCACGTCCAGCGCGGTGGTGGGTTCGTCTGCGATGAGCAGATCCGGCTCGTTGGCGATGGCCATGGCGATCATCACCCGCTGGCGTTGTCCGCCCGAGAGCTGGTGGGGATAGACATCGAGCCGTGCGGCGGGGTCGCGCACGCCCACCTGTTCCAGGAGCTCGACGCACCGGGTCCGCAGCGCGTCCCCCCGCAGGCTGCGGTGCAGCGTCAGGGGTTCGCCTATCTGGCGGCCCACGGTGTGCAACGGGTTCAGGGAGCTCATGGGTTCCTGGAAGATCACGCCCACGCGGTCGCCTCGCAGTCGGCGCAACTCGGCCGGGGCCATGGCGAAGACGTCGCGGCCGTCGAACTCGATGCGGCCTGTGGGATAGCGCGCCGTGCGCGGCGGCAAGAGCTTCAGGATGGACAGCGCCGTGACCGACTTGCCTGAGCCGGATTCCCCCACCAAGGCGTGGACGCCGCCCCGGGGCGTCTCCAGGGACACGCCCCGCACGGCTTCCACCAGTCGTCCGCCGCTGACGAAGGCGACCCGCAAGTCTTCGATGCGCACGATGGGAGTCATCAGCAGCAAACCTCCGGCGGGCAGGGGGGGCGCTTGTTCCCACCTTCCGCGCGCTGTGATCGCCGACCATCGTCCAAGGCGTCGTCAGCTGGGCGAGTCTGGCGGACTGCTGAAGACGGGAGGGCGAAGGAGGAGGGCGGCGCCTGTCTCTCGCGATTGGCGCGTGAAGATGATGGACGATTCCTCCACGGGGCGTTGGCTTGCCTTGCAGCTCCCCGAATATCCAGCAAACCTTGGACGCGGTCCTCTTCCCTCGACAACGAACACGGCGCCCCAAGCCGCGCCGCTGCGCCAAGGCCGGCTGCGGGCCATCCACCCGAGAACCGCCGGGGCCCGGAGGGCGTCATCCCTCCCGGAAGCGAGACGCACGGATTATCCATGACGTTCGTGGCGGGGGTCGAGGGCGTCGCGGAGGGCTTCACCCATGAAGACGAGCAGGGAGAGCATGACCGCCAGGGTGACGAAGGCGGTGACGCCCAGCCAGGGGGCGTGGAGGTTCTCCTTGCCTTGGGCCAGCAGCTCACCCAGGCTGGGCGATCCGATGGGCAGCCCGAAACCAAGGAAGTCCAGCGCCGTGAGTTGGGTGATGGAGCCGTTCAGAATGAAGGGCAGAAACGTCACGGTGGCGACCATGGCGTTGGGCAGGATGTGCCGGAACATGATGGCCCGGTTGGAAAGCCCCAGCGCCCGCGCCGCCAGCACGTACTCCAGATTGCGGCCGCGGAGGAACTCCGCGCGCACCAGGTCCACCAGACTCATCCAGCTGAAGAGCAGCAGGATGCCCAGCAGCCACCAGAAGTTGGGCTGCACGAAACTGGACAGGATGATGAGCAGAAACAACGTGGGCAGGCTGGACCATATCTCCAGGAAACGCTGACCCAGCAGATCCGTCCACCCGCCGTAGAATCCCTGCACGGCGCCGACGACGACGCCCACGATGCTGCTGAACACCGTGAGGATGAGGCCGAACAGCACGGAGATGCGGAATCCGTAGATGACGCGCGCGAGCACGTCGCGGCCCTGGTCGTCCGTGCCGAGGAGGTTGGACGTGGTGGGCGGGCTGGGCGCGGGCTGGGGCAGATCGTAGTTGATGGTGTCGTAACTGTAGGGAATGGGCGGCCACACCATCCACCCCCCTTGCTCGGCGATGAGCTCCTGCAGGTAGGGGTCGCGGTAGTCCGCTTCCGTGGGGAAGAACCCCCCGAAGGTCGTCTCGGGGTAGGTCTTGAGCACGGGGACGTACCAGCCGTCATTCACATGGACAAGCAGGGGCTTGTCGTTGGCCACTCCCTCCGCCAGAAGGCTTACGCCGAACAGCAGCAAGAAGAGCCACAGGGACCACCACCCCCGCCGGTTCCCCTTGAAGGCGCGCAGCCGCCGCCGGTTGATGGGGTTGTCCAGAACGCGCAGCAGCCGCATGGGGGGTCAGCTCCTGGCCTCGAAGTCGATGCGGGGGTCCACGATGGTGTACGTCACGTCGCTGACGAGCTTGATGACCAGCCCCAGCAGCGAAAAGATGTAGAGCGAGCCGAACATCACGGGGTAGTCGCGCTGGAGCGTGGCCTTGAAGCCGAGCAGTCCCAGGCCGTCCAGGGAGAAGATGACCTCCACCAGCAGCTGCCCCGTGAAGAAGAGGCTGATGAACGCGCCGGGGAAGCCCGCGATGATGATCAGCATGGCGTTGCGGAAGACGTGTCCGTAGAGGATGCGCGTTTCCGTGAGGCCCTTGGCCCGCGCCGTGGCCACATAGAGCTTGCCGGTTTCGTCCAGAAAGGAGTTCTTCGTCAACATGGTGAGGGTTGCGAAACCTCCCACCACCTGCGCCGTCACGGGGAGGGCCATGTGCCACGCGTAGTCGGCCACTTTGGCTGGCAGACTCAAGTCGTCGAAATCGGGGGAGACGAGCCCGCGCAAGGGGAAGAGCTGGAAGTACTCCCCCCCTGCAAAGAGCACCACCAGCAGGATGGCGAAGAGGAATCCCGGGATGGCGTAGCCCACCACCACCGCCACGCTGGACCACATGTCGAAACGGGAGCCGTGCCGCACGGCTTTGGCTATTCCCAGGGGGATGGAGACCGCATAGATGATGAGCGTGGACCACAACCCCAGCGAGATGGAGACAGGCAGCCGCTCCGCGATGAGCGTCGTCACGGAGCGTCCGCGGAAGAAGCTCTCCCCGAAATCGAACGTCACGAAGCTCCCCAGCATCTGCAGGTAGCGCTCCCAGAGGGGCTTGTCGAACCCGTAGAGGCGCTCTATCTCCGCCACCATCTCCGGGTCCAGCCCCTGCGCGCCGCGGTACCGGGAGGTCTGGCCCTCGGAGGAGACCTGCGGACCAGCCGTCTCCCCGCCGCCGCCGCCGGCGCCCATCCGGGAGAGCGCGCCCACCTCCGTGCCTTCCAACCGGGTGATCATCTGCTCCACGGGGCCGCCCGGCGCAGCCTGGATGATGAAGAAGCTGATGGTCATGATGCCCAGGATGGTGGGAATCATGAGCAGCAGGCGGCGGATGATGTAAGCGAGCATGGCTGGACGTGTTGCGGGAAAACGCGACGACGCGGAGCTATTTGCCGCGGGCTGCGCGCACCTCGGCGGCCTTTGTCGGGTCGATCCACCAGGCTTGCAGGTCCAGGCCGTAGGGCGGGGTCGTCTCGGGGCGCGTCAGTTGCTTCCAGTACGCCACACGGTAGGCGCCTAGATGCCAGTGCGGCACCACGAGCCGTTTCCACAGCAGCACGCGGTCCAGCGCGCGACACGCCGTGACCAGAGCGTCGCGGTCGGGCGCGGTGATGATGGCTTCCACCAAGGCGTCCACGGCCGGGTCCGCCACCCCCATGAAGTTGCGGGAGCCGGGAATCTCGGCTGCTTCGGCGGAGAAGAAGTCCCGTTGCTCGTTGCCCGGGGAGTTGGACTGTGGGAAGACCATGGTGGTCATGTCGAAATCGAAGGCGCGCATGCGGTTGATATATTGGGAATCGTCCACCATGCGCGGGGTCGCCCGCACGCCGATGCGCTCCAGGTTCTTGAAGTAGGGCAGCGCCACGCGCTCGAAGGCGGGGTCGCGCAGCAGGAATTCGAATTCCAGGGGCTTGCCGTCCTTCATCATCCGACCGTCCTCGAAACGCCAGCCGGCTTCCTGCAGCAGGGCCAAGGCCTGTTTGAGGTTCTCCCGGTTGCGGCCGGAGCCGTCGGTTTTCGGCGCGTGATATTCGGTGGTGAAGACCTCTTCGGGAATCTGGCCGCGCCAAGGCTCCAGCAAAGCGAGCTCGGCTGCGTCGGGCAGGCCTTCGGAAGCCATCTCCGAGTTGGCGAAGTAACTCTGCGTGCGCGTGTAGAGGCCATTGAAGATGTTGGCGTTGGTCCACTCGAAGTCGAATGCGAGGCTCATGGCGTGGCGCACCCGGGGGTCCCGGAAGACTTCGCGGCGGGTGTTCATCACGAACCCCTGCATGCCCGCGGGGATGCTGTGGGGAATCATTTCCTTGACGATGAGTCCCTTGTCGAACGCGGGCCCTTCGAACTGCGTGGCCCAGGCCTTGGCGATGCGGTTCAGACGGAAGTCGAATTCCCCGGCCTTGAACGCCGTGAGCGCAATGGCGTCGTCCAGAAAGACGATATGGCGGATGACGTCCACGTTGTGCCGGCCTTTGTTCACGGGGAGGTCCTTGGCCCAGTAGTCCTCCCGACGGCGGTAGCGCACCTCCTGTCCCGCCTTGAACTCCTCGATGGCGTAGGGGCCGCTGCCGTAGGGGACGTCCAGGGTCACGGCGGCGAAGTCCCGGCCTTCCCAGTACGCTTTGGGCAACACGGGGAGCTGGCCCAGGATGAGGGGCAGCTCCAGGTTCTGCGTGGTGGCGAATGCGAAGCGCACGGTCTGCTCGTCCTCCACCACCACTTCAGCCACATCCGCATAATAGCGTTTGTAGAGGGGCGCGCCGTGCTCCAGAAGCGTCCTGAACGTGAAGGCGACATCCTCCGCCGTGACGGGGTCGCCATTGGCGAAGACCGCTTCCGGTCGTAGATGGAAGGTGATGGCGGCGTTGTCCGGCGCAAGCGTCATGGATTCGGCCACCAGACCGTATTCCGAGAAGGGCTCGTCGTCGGAGCGCGTGGTGAGCGTGTCGTAGAGCAGGCCAGCCCCCGGCGCGGAGACGCCTTTCAGAATGAAGGGATTGAAGTTGTCGAAGGGCGTGACGGCCGCCAGGGTGAGGGTTCCGCCCTTGGGAGCGTCGGGGTTCACGTAGTCGAAATGGGAGAACCCCGGGCCGTATTTGGGCGTGGCGTGCATGGCCATGGCGTGGGTCGTGGACCCCAGCTCCAAGGCGCGCGCCGGCGCGGCAACGTGGCAGATCAACCCAAGCGCGATGCAGAGAACGAGACGAGCGAACACCATGAATTCTTCCTTGGCTGTATGGATACCGGCTGCATGCGCCACGTCCCGGCGTGGGGCGGCCATGTCGCCTTCGTGTGTTTCACCATGCCCGGGACCGATGCAGAGCCTGTCGCATATCCCACACGGTCTCATGTGTTTCGGGACGAGACCCAGCTCGTCTCGAACGCAATCCTCCGGCGCTCGCCGGAGACACGATTCCGGACGCAAGCCGGGGCTGCAACTCGCGACACAAACAGGGGACCGTGAGCATGGCGGCCATCATATGCGGAAACAGCCCGCGGGGGCAAGGTGTCGGCGTCCATGGTGATGAACTCCCAGGGGCAAGCCCGGGTGAGGCCGGCGAAGCGGTCCGTCCAGCCGTCGGGAATTTCTCCGCAACGGTTTACCGAAACGCCCGCGCCGTGCTATGCTTGATCCTCTGGAGCATTCCTCAGCGCACAGACCTCCGGACGAAAGCTGAAACCAAGGAGTCCCGCCATGCCCGACACTCCCCTTCGCGACGCCAAGATCCACCCTCTCTTCGCCCTTGCAGCCCCCGTGCTGTTCCTGGCGCTGCTCGCCGCGCTGCCGGCCTTCGCCGTCACCGTGCAGACCAGCCAGCAAGGCGGCGCGCCTTTCGTGACCGGCGGCTTCGGCGTGGACGAGCGCAACGCCATGGTCCAGGCGCTGCCCGATTACAACCTGAAAGTGGAGTTCGCCGAAGGCGGCAGACCCTATGTGGCCGGCGCGCAGATCCAGGTGGAAGGCCACGGCGTGGCCATCAACACCATGGTGGACGGCCCCTGGCTGCTGGCCAGGCTCCCCGCCGGGTCTTACGCGCTCACGGCGAGTCTGGACGGCGTGGCCAAGCGCCAGTCCGTGCGCGTGGGCGGCGGCGTGAGCCGCGTCGTCTTCCGCTGGTGACCGTGCTTTCCCGAACCGGCGGACTGCGCCGGAGCAGGGCGCCCCTGCCTCTCCGGCGCCGCCCGCTTGGCCAGTCCCGCTGATCCCGCAGATCCCCCTGATCCCGCTGGCTCCGCAGATCCCGCTGACTCCGCAGATCCCGCCGGCTCCGCAGATCCCGCTGACTCCGCAGATCCCGCCGGCTCCGCAGATCCCGCTG
>CAYVWB010000005.1:66906-92632 GCA_964455395.1 uncultured Desulfovibrionaceae bacterium | reverse complement strand
GTCTGGAGCGGGAGACGGGATTTGAACCCGCGACTTCAACCTTGGCAAGGTTGCACTCTACCACTGAGTTACTCCCGCTCACGAGAGAAACGAGTTTTTAGCGGGAGACGGAGAGCTTGTCAACATGGATGCGCCGGAAAATGTGGATCATCTCGATAACCATTTGAAATAAAACACGGTAAAAACTTGACTACGCGTGACGCCGACGCCGTCAGGCGCTCCTCCCGTCCGCCGTGCGCATGCTGGCGGCCTCGGTGCGCGCTGGACGAAACCTGCGGCGACGCGTATCCCCTGCTGCTGTTTCCGCGACGTCGTGAAAACGCGCTTACGCCCTGGCGCGCGCCATCTTCCGATCCCTTGGGACGAGAACGCCTGAGGCCGAGCGCCTTGGGCCGGTCGCCCTGTCTGAAAGGAGCCCACCATGTTCGTGCTGGAAGAGCCGTACGTCTCGCCCTATCTCCAAAAGACCGTCATCGAGACGCAAGCCCCCGTGTTGGACAACGCCGTGGCGCGCAGCCTCCTCGCCGGGACGTCGGCGCAGCTCACGTCAGAGGCGGATTTCGTGCGCATGGCCGAAGCCGGCGCGCTGGTCTACGCCAACTCCGAGAACGTCATCGGCTGGGTGGAGACGACCCTGCGCCGGACCGCCTTGCCCGCGCAGGTCCACGTGTTGAAGGACAAACGCCGTTTCCGCGAGCTGCTGCGCGATCTCTACCCGGACCACCGCTTCGCCAGCGTCCCCTGCGACGCGCTCCATCAGTTCGACCCCGCAACCATGTGCAAGCCCTTCATCGTGAAGCCTGCAGTGGGCTTCTTCAGTCTGGGCGTGCGCAAGGTGCTCTCGGACGAGGCGTGGCCGGCCATCGCCGCAGCGCTGCAGCGCGACGCCCGCGCCATCCGCACACAGTATCCCTCCCAGGTGCTGGATTGCGACGCCTTCATCGTGGAGGAGTGCGTCCCGGGCGACGAATACGCCGTGGACGCCTACTACGACGCAGCGGGTCGGCCTGTCGTCGTGAACATCCTAGCGCACCACTTCGGCGGCGAGGAAGACGTGAGCGACCGCGTCTACACCACCTCCTGCGAAGTCGTGGAGACTTACCGGGAGCGTTTCGCCCGGGCTCTGGCTGATGTGGGCCAACGCGCCGACTTGCGCAATTTTCCCGTCCACGCCGAACTGCGCGTGGACCATGACGGCGCCCTCGGCTTCATCGAGATCAACCCCATGCGCTTCGCCGGATGGTGCTGCACGGACATCGCCCAGCACGCCTATGGCGTGAATCCCTACCGCTGTTTTCTGGAACAGACCGCCCCGGACTGGGAGAGCATTTTGCGGGAACGCCGGGGCCGCGCATGGCACATCGTGGTGGCGGACCTGCCGCAGGACCTGGACCGCAGCGCCATCGTCGAGGTGGATTACGAGGCGTTTCTGGCCAACTTCTCCGCGCCGTTGGAACTGCGCCGGGTGGACTTCACGCGTTACTCCGCCTTCGCCTTCCTCTTCACGGAGACAGCCGTGGACGCCACCGCCGAACTGGACGCCATCCTCCAGGCGGATCTGCGCCGGTACTGCCGCATGTGGGACGAGCCGGGCCGCGGCTAGCATCGTTCGTCACGCCCGCGAACAGAGGCCTCCGCGGAGCAGGCGCTTGGCGGCATGCCGAGGGTGTGCTAGAAAAATGTCTGCCGACCCTCAAGTCCGGTCCAGCCCGCGCCGATATGATGCGATACGGGCGTTAGCGCAACCTATCACCGACCCGGGAGGGACGTATGCCCATCGATCCCATTGGCGGGGGCATGACCCCCTACGATTCGCAGACACTCGGCGCGTCCGTTGTGACCAACACCTTGAACATGATGAACAGCCAGGGGCCGAGCATGATGTCGCCCATGGCGCCCATGGACAAACAGACCATCGGCGCTTCCGTGGTGACCGGCACCCTGAACACCATGAACTACGGTTCGCCCTCGGGCATGGCAGGCGCCGACCCCGTGGCGCAGTCCTTCGACTTCAACCAGCAGGTGCTCGGCGCGTATGCCGGCACAGGCAGTGTGCTGAACACGATGGTGTAGCGCGCGGCGTTGGCCTCCGGCTGGCGCGCACGTCCGTTCGGAAGCGCCCTGTGGCGTCCCCGTCGTGAAGGGGGATGCGGCGGGGCGTTTTCACGTGGGGGCCATGCGCGGACCGCCGCCGCCCTCGCGAAAGATCACGAAGGGGACATGCAGCGGGGGACCATGAAACAATCGGGGGACGTGGGATTTGGAACCGGGCTGTGTGAACGTGGAACAGGGCCGCCACGTCGAAACGCGACAGCCCTGTTCGTGAGGAGGACCTTCCAGGATTACGGTTGTTTCACCATACTCCAGTCAGGGGGTCTTGGCTAGGGGGGGCGTCGAAAATTACCAGCTCTTCATCTGGAAGGCCAGCCGCTGTCCTGTCACACCTGGACGAAGGCCAGCGCCTTGGCGGTGCAGCCGTTCACGCAAGCGGGTTCTTCGCCTTGGTCCACCCAGTCCACGCAGAAGTCGCACTTGAAGACTTTTTCGGTGTTCTCCTCATAAACGGGAACGCTCCAGGGGCACGCTTCGATGCAGGCCTGACAGCCGATGCAGGTGTCCTGGTCGATGAGGACGATGCCGTCTTCGCGGGTGGAGATGGCCTCCACGGGACAAGTCTCCTGACAGGGAGCGTCCTCGCAGTGGTAGCAGGCGCGATAGTTCAGCGTCAGGCGGGGCAGGCCGCCTTCTTCCTTGTAGTCGCTGATGGATATCTCGTTGTAGGAGAGGCCTTTGGGGACCTTGTTCTTGACTTTGCAGTGGACGAGACACGCCTCGCAGGCGATGCAGCGGTCTTTGTTGAACTGGATCTTGTAGGGCATGGGCGTGGTCCTGTAGCGTTGACCGCGCCGACGCAAGGGCGCGGGTGGTAGTGTGCGCTCGTGGAAGTAGCCATGCCCCCAATCAAGGTGGAAAGTCAAAGGGCGGGCCTTCTTGTGCGGGATTTCACATGAGCAGTCGCTTGGAGGGCGCTGCAGGGCGCCAGTCAGCGAGGATTCATGTGTCTAATTTCACAAATGCGAGGGCTGCTTGCCACCCGGGGCTGGCCTTGGTAGGCCCCATCATGCGTCGTGCGTCGGGTCTGGCAGGGTGCGCTCCGCCGACCGGACGCTCCGCCGCGCGCAGTCCCAGGCGAAGGCTTGCGCTCGGCGCGTTCCCGACACGGGTTTTCTCGCGACCCCCGCATCCAAGGAGCATCGCGTCATGAAGGATATCCAGAAAGTCTACACCATCTGCGGCATGTGCACTGTGCGTTGTCCGGCGCAAGCGTACGTCCAGAAGGGCGAAGTCACGTACGTGCGCGGCAACCCCCACGCTGGCGGTCTGAAGGGATCGCTCTGTCCCCGGGGCGCTGCGGGCGTGGCTCTCACCCAGGACAAGGAACGACCGCAGACGCCGCTCATCCGGCAAGGCGAGCGCGGCGAAGGCAAGTGGAAAGCCGTGAGCTGGGATGAAGCTCTGGACTACGTCGCCGAAAAACTCAAGGATATCCAGGCGCGGCACGGCAAGCAGTCCGTGCTCTTCTCCGACCGCGGCGGTCCGTTCCGCGACCATTACCGCGCTTTCCTGAAAGGCATCGGCACACCCAACTACTGCAACCACGACTCCGCGTGCGCCAGAAACGTGCAGCATTCGGCGCTCTCGCTCTTCGGGTTCGGCCGCAAGGGCGTCTCTTACGATTTGAAGAACGCCAGACACGTGGTGCTGCAGACGCGCAACATCTTTGAAGCCATCAACGTCGCCGAGGTGAACAACCTCCTCGACGCCATGGACGAGGGCTGCAAGCTCACCGTCATCGATATCCGCGCCAACATCCCCGCAGCCAAGGCGGACAACGTCTTCATCATCAAGCCCGGCTCGGACTACGCCTTCAACCTCGCCGTGCTCCACGTCATGCTCCGCGACGGACTGTACGACAAGGAATACGCCGCCAAGTGGTTCAAGGACCTGGAGGCGCTGGAGAAATTCGTCAAACCCTACACCCCGGAATGGGCCGAGCAGGAGACCGGCGCGTCCGCCGCGCAGATCGAGGCCTTCACGAAACAACTCCACGAAGCTGCTCCAGCCGTCATCTGGCACCCCGGCTGGATGACGGCGCGCTACTCGGACTCCTTCTACGTCTCCCGCACAGCCTATCTCATCAACGCGCTCATGGGCGCCATCGGCGCCAAAGGCGGCCTGCCCCTGGTCTGCAAGCCCGGAGACGTGGGCGCCAAGGGCCTGAAAGCGTTCATGGATCTCTACCCCAAGCCCGAAGGCAAACGCGTGGACGGCGTGGGCTGGCAGGAAGGCCGCGAGCACTTCGAAGCCGGCCCCGGCCTGGTGAACTTCGCCTACGACGCCATCGAAACCGGGGAGCCCTATCCCATCAAGGCGTACATCGTCCACCGCCACGACCCCCTCATGGCTTTCCCGGATCGTGCGGACGTGCTGAGCCGGTGGGGCAACCTGGAGCTCCTCGTCGCAGTCACGTTCACGTGGTCGGACACCGCCTGGAACGCAGACGTGGTGTTGCCGCTCTCGCCCTACCTGGAACGCGACTCCATCATCGCCACCAAAGCCGGCGTGGCGCCGCAGTTCTTCAAGCGCAACCGCGCTCAGGCCCCCAAGTACGACACCAAAGCCGAGTGGGAGATCTACTCCGAGCTGGCCAGACGCTTCGGGCTGAACGAGATGGCTTTCGACACCATCGAGGATGTCTGGAACTTCCAGCTCGAAGGCACAGGCGTCACCCTGGAAGACTTCGAGAAGACCGGCTTCGTCAAACTCGCGGACAAACCACTCTACAAGGAAGTGGACGAGAAGACCTTCAAGACGCCCTCCGGCAAAGTGGAAGTCGTCTGCGAGACCTTGGAGAAAGACGGCTGCCCCTCCCTGAAACCCTATGAAGCCCCGGCCAGCCCACCGGAAGGCCGCTTCCGCATCACCTTTGGACGCTGCGCCCTCCACACCCAGGGCCACACCGTGAACAACCCGCTGCTCTTCGAGCGCATGCCCGAGAACACGCTCTGGATCCATCCCGAAGCCGCCGACGCCATGGGCGTGAAAAACGGCGACTACGTCACGGTGGAAAACAACGGCTACAGCGCCAGGATCAAAGCCTACCGCACCCAGTTCATCCACCCCGAGTGCGTCTTCATGGTGCACGGCTTCGGACACGACCTCCCTGCAGAGAGCCGCGCCAAAGGCAAAGGCGCTGCAGACAACTTGCTCATGCCCAAGGGCATCCGCCGTTGGGACAAAGCCGGCGGCGCCATCTCCATGCAGGAGCACTTCATCAAGGTCGCCAAGCCCGCCGCCTAGCCCCGGGGCGTCTTGCATCCGAACACCGAAGGGGAAGGGCCGTTCGCGCGGTCCTTCCCTTTTCTCGTGCAAAAGTCTACGTGAGGAAGACGTTGGCGCAGCCGGCGCATAGCCCCTTCACACAAGGAATGGTGCATGAATATTGGACAATACACCTTCGCCGAGTTCAAGGACATGGCTGCGGCGTTCCATGGATACCCCGCTCCCGGTCTGCTGGTGGGGGGCTACATGGTGGAGGCCGCACGCGCCCGCCTGCCAGAAGGCACACTCTTCGAAGCGCTGGTGGAGACGCCCAAGTGCCTGCCGGACGCCGTGCAGCTGCTCACCCTCTGCAGCTTCGGCAACGGCTGGGTCAAGCTCCTGAACCTCGGCCGCTACGGACTCACCCTCTTCGACAAGCACACCGGCGAGGGGTTCCGCGTCTGGATAGACCCCGCGCGGCTGGACGCCTATCCCCAGATCAAGGGATGGTATCTCAAGCTCGTCCCCAAGCGGGAGCAAGACACGGCAGCGCTCTTCCAGGAAATAGAAACCGCTGGAGACGCCATCCTCGGCGTAGCTCCCGTGCAGGTCGGCGCGCGTTTCCTGGGCAAGAACTCCATGGGCGACATTGCTCTCTGCCCGGCGTGCGGTGAGGCTTTCCCCCACAAGGACGGCGCCCTCTGCCGCGCCTGCCAGGGCGAACGCCCCTACGACTACCGCGAGCTCTCCGGCCACCCGGGCCTTCCCGAGCCCTCGTCCGGGGGGGACGCCCCCGTCTCCGGTCACCACGCACGGGCGGGGCTGCGCGCCGTGCCCGTTGCGGAGGCCGTGGGCAGAACCGCCCTCCACGACATGACCCGCGTGGAGCCCGGCGTGGTCAAGGAGGTGGCGGTGGCCGCCGGCCAGATCATCACCGCCGGCGATGTCTGCCGACTCCAGCAGATGGGCCGCAACACCGTCTTCGTGCGGGAGGAAGCCGACAAGACCGACGCCTCGCTCGTGCATGAAAACGACGCAGCCCGCGCGTTGGCCGACGCCTTGGCCGGCGAGGGCGTGGCCTGCGAAGACGAACCGCATGAAGGCAAGCTGACCTTGCACGCCGCCCGTCGCGGGGTGCTGCTCTACGACCGGGACCGGCTGGAGCAGCTCAACTGCGTCCCGGACGTGGCCTGCGCCGCCAGGCATGCCGGCGTGCTCATGGATGAAGGCAAACCCTTCGCCGGCGTGCGCGCCATCCCCCTCTATATCCGTCGTGACCGGCTGGAACGAGCGCTGGACGTGCTGGGCGCCGAGCCGCTCTTCCGCGTGGCGGCCCTGCGGCCCCGCAAGGTGGGCGTGCTGGTGACCGGCGCCGAAGTCTTCCAGGGACTCATCGAAGACCGGTTCGCGCCCATCGTGACCAGCAAGGTGGAGGCGCTGGGTTGCGCCGTCAGCGGCGTGCGCATCGCCCCGGACGACCGCGCCGCCATCGCCGAAGCCGCGGAGGAGCTCCTCGCCACGGGAGCGCAGCTGGTGGTGACCACCGCGGGCCTCTCCGTGGATCCGGACGATGTGACCCGCCAAGCCATGGTGGACGCCGGCCTGCGAGAGGTGCTCTACGGGGCGCCGGTGCTGCCGGGGACCATGCTCATGCTCGGCCGGCTCGGCGCGGCCGACGTCCCTGTCATCGGTGTGCCGGCGTGTGCGCTCTTCTTCAAGACCACCAGCCTGGACCTGGTGCTTCCCCGGGTCCTGGCGGATGAACCCATCAGCCGAAGGGACCTCGCCCGCCTTGCCTCCGGCGGGTTCTGCCTGCAATGCAAGGCGTGCACGTTCCCCAAGTGTCCCTTCGGCAAGTAGACGCCCCGCGCAGGCGTCGCCGTCTCCTGCGCGTGTTTCCATGAGGGGGCGGCGGCGTTACGGATATCCCGAAAGAGTCGGAGCGCGTCGTGGAGCGCTGCGGGATCACCCCACGTCCCTGGACGTGGTCGCCGGGGAGCTGGCAGCGACGCTGCACGGCGCCGCGCACCGTGGGTGATGACGCATTCGACGCACTGCGGATGGTCGGGTCGAAGCTCGAGGGCGACGCCGCACGGGGGGGCGTCCAGTCGAACAAGTCTACGCGCCCGGCCTCAGCCAGACTCGGGACTCCACGCCGCGCAGTTTGAAGAATGGCACGCCCTCCTGCACGGAGACGAGGGCCTGCTCGGCGTCCGTCACCACGGCGCCGGCCAGGGCGTCCACCCCGGGGGCTCCCGGCTCCGTTCTGAAGAGGCTCGGGGCGAAGGGTGTGGTGGGGCCCAGGAGCATGACGAAAGCCTGTCGGCACAGGGGCAGCAGCTCGGCCAGGGCGCCGTTGAGGAGCGTGGTTGCGGTGATGGCGACCACCTCGGCTTGCGGCAGCACGCGGTGGGCCTCGGCGGCCGTCACATCGCCGGGTCGAGGTCGCTTCTCCAGGATGGTGACGCGCGCGAAGTCGTGTTCCATGCGGTCCACGAAGGGAAAGTGACCCACCAGCGCAACGCGTTTGCCGCGGCCGCGTTCTCCAAGCAGGTCCTGCCCTTTCACGACGTCGACATCAGGCGGGGGGAGCAGGGCGTTGACGGCGGCCATGGCCACGCTCACATCCACGGTGGGTGGCGTGCGTCCCGCCTGAGACGGCAGCATCCGGGCCAGCGCCTGGAGGGTGGGGGAGGGCGGCGGCGCATATGGCGCAGCGACGGCCTCCGGCAGTCGTGAGGCCAACCCGGGTTGGGCGCCGGCCACGACCACGAAGCTCGGTCCCGCCACCACCGCGGGGTTAGCGTCGCTGGCGAGGCGTGCTGGGTCGGCGCGGGCGCCCACATCGTCGAGGATGGCGCGCAGCAGCGCCGTGTGGGCGGTGGACGCGTGCGCATTCGTTGGTTCATCGGGCATGGGCGTTTCCTTGCAGTGTGCGATTGGCTCGCTGAAAGCCTATCCTCTTCGACCGCCAGGAACAAGCGCGAGCACGTCTCGACACGCCATGCGTTGTGACTTGACGAGAACGCCGCCTTCTGCGTATGTAGCGCAATTCGCTGCGGCGGCGTATCGCCTCGGCGATGTTTCATGCCGGCTCACCGCTGGCGGTTCCGCGACATGGCGCGGCGTGCGCTCATGCGTGACTGCGCGAATGGCGCGACCAGTCCGAGAGACGCGCCTTGCGTCCCCCCCCGACATACGCCGCCCCTGCTGCTGGAATGAGAAGGAGCGAAGCATCATGGATCAAAAGGAACTGGACTACTTCCGCAACATGCTCCAGACCATGCTCGACGAAGCCTTGCGCAAAGGCGAAGCCACCATGGAGGACATGAACGACGACGTGGAAGTGTACGCCGACCCAGCCGACCGCGCCACAGCGGAATCCGATCGCGCGTTCACCTTGCGGTTGCGTGACAGGGAGCGCTACCTCATCAAGAAAATACAGGACGCGTTGCGGCGCATCGAAGAAGGCGAGTATGGCATTTGCGAGGAATGCGGAGAAGACATCGCCTTCAACCGACTCAAGGCGCGGCCTGTGACCAAGCTCTGCATCGACTGCAAGAGCAAGCAGGAAGAGGAAGAGAGCGTCCGCGGCGACTGATCGTCCGTGGCCATTCCTGCGACCCGACTCTTGGACTCCCACCTCTTCCGTTGTCTCGCCCGGCGTCTCGGCCCCCTGTGTCAAGGCGCACGACTGGACGCCGTCCACGCCCCCCGAATGGAGCGCGGCATGGCTGTCGTCACCCTCACGTTGAGCCACCCGGCGCTGCGGGCGCATGGCGCCTCCCGGGTCTGCTGCATCGCCCGCCGGCAAACGCCGTGGCTCTTCCTCACCGACGTCAAACCGCCCAATCCCCCCACGCCGCCGGCGCGCGTCATGTGGCTGCGCAAGCGTCTCAAGCATCGCCGTCTGCTGGAGCCCTACTGGGACTGGATGGGCCGGCGCCTCGCGTGGCGGCTGGCCCCGCGTCCCCTGGAAGACGACGCCGAACCCGAGGCAGGGCCGCAGTTCATCACGCTCTGTCTGCGCGACGGGATCGATGTGGTGGAAACCCTGCCCGAGCCAGCCGGCGGCGCCTGGGAAAGCGAGGGGTGCGAAGTCCCCTGGGAGCCAGCCGCCCACGGCGCCGACCTCAAGGATCCGTCCAGCTGGCGCGCCGAGGCGGGGATCACGCCGCGGTTGCGCAAGGCGCTCGCGCTCGGGAAAGAGAAGCCGGGCGCTGCGGCGGCGCTGGTGGAGGCCCTGGCCTTGCCGGTCTGCGAAGCGTTTCATGTGTGGGATGACGAGCTGGTCCCCTGGCCCGCCGAACCTGCTGCGCCACCCGCCGAGCCGTCCTTCGGGGACGTCCTCATGGCAACGGCGTGGCGGGGCGAGACCCTGCTGGCCGAGGTGCTGGAGCGAGCCGCCTCCCACGAGGAGCGCGCCGACGCCAAGGCCCAGCGCAAGCGCCTGAGCCGCGCGCAGAAATCCTTGGCTGCAGAGGCCTCGCGCGTGGAGACCCTGCGTCGGGAACGCGCCACGGCCGAGCTTTTGAAAAGGCATTACCATCTGCTGCCCACGCGGGAGAAGCGCGTGTCCGTCACGGTGCCGGGAGAAACGGGCGAAGCCGTGGTCATCCCCCTGGATCCACGTCGTACGGTGGCGGAGAATGTGGACCGCCTCTTCGCGCGCGCCGCCAAAGGCGACCGGGGCGCAGCGACGCTGGCCGCGCGGCGGGAGGCGCTCTCGGAGCAAGTGGAGCGCCTGCAGGAGGGCAAGACGCCGCCGCCGCGACAAAGGAGCGAAACCCCGCTCGCCAAGGGGAAATCTTCACGGAAGCGAGCGAATGGTGGGGAGCAGGTCGCGCGGTTCCGCACCAGCGACGGCTTCATCGCATTGCGCGGCAAGAACGCCAAGGCCAACCACGCGCTGGTCACCCGGATGGCCAACGCCTTCGACTACTGGTTCCACGCCGAGGACGGCCCCGGCGCGCATGTGGTGCTCCGCCGCGACCACCCCAGCCACGAGCCGCCTCGTCAGAGCCTGGAGGAAGCCGCGGCCCTGGCCGGCCTGAAGAGCTGGCAGGCCGGCGAGAACAAGGCCCGGGTGATGTGCGCGCTGGTGAAGCACGTCCGGCCGGTGAAAGGCGGCGCGCCGGGCCAGGTGCGGGTGGACGAGGTCCTGATGCGCTTCGATGTGGCGCTGGACGACGAGCTGGAGTCCCGACTGGCTGATGAGCTGCCCTAGGATATGTTGATATTCAGATGGGTTGTGCGTAACGTGCTTTCGTGCTTGACAGGCGTCCACGGAAGTCTCATGTAGTCAGAATCCAACCGCCGCCCCAAGCGCCGTGCGCAGACTCCCCACTGGAGCTGACGCGTGGTGTTCCATCTGCTTCGCGAGGGCGTCGGAGGCGTTGTGCGCCTTGCTCACGCGCCTGCCCGTACAGGATGCGCCAGCCGCAGCGATGAATGCGACGGCGTGTGGGACGAACCCCGCACGCTGCGCGACCAGAAACCTCCCCCCCCGACATGGGCTTGCGGGCGCTAGCTCGCAGCCTACATACGCAACCGGCTCCGAAGAACAGGGCCGATGCGGCATGCGGGGGAGACGACGCACGGAGCAAGGATGGAGCAACGACTACGCCGCCACGTCGCCCTTCAGCTTCCTGGGGGGACCCATGAATGAATCAGCATTCATCGAACGTACACTGGAGTTCGACGATTCCAGGTTCGCCAGGGACCTCTTCGGTCCCGGCAACGACAATCTCGCGCTCCTGAGCCGCAAAAGCGGCGCAGAGCTGCAGTCTTGTGGCGCCAAGCTCACCATCCGCGCCAAAGACGAAGTCACGGCCAGCGCTTTGGCGAGCGTCATGGCGCAAGTCTACGGGCTGTTGCAGAACGGCCGGGCCGTACACGGTCGCGACATCGCTTACGCCTACGACCTGCTGCGCGACGACCCCGGCGCGGATTTGGCGAGCCTCTTCAAGGAATCCGTCGCCATCAGCTCGCCGAAACGTACGGTCACCCCCAAAACCATGCAGCAGAAGGCCTATGTCAAGGCCATGCTGACTCACGACTTGACGTTGGGCGTGGGACCCGCCGGCACCGGCAAGACGTATCTCGCCGTGGCCATGGCCGTACGGCTGCTGCTGGAGCGGCGCATCAAACGGCTGGTGCTGACCCGTCCGGCGGTGGAAGCCGGCGAGAAACTGGGTTTTCTCCCTGGCGACTTGGTGGAAAAAGTGAACCCCTACTTGCGGCCCCTCTATGACGCCCTCCACGACATGCTGGACTTCCGTCGCGTGCAGGAAATGCTGGAGACCGGCGTCATCGAGATCGCGCCTCTGGCCTTCATGCGCGGCCGCACCCTCAACGACGCTTTCATCATCCTGGATGAAGCGCAGAACACCACGCCGGAACAGATGAAGATGTTCCTTACTCGCATGGGCTTCGGCTCCAAGGCCGTGGTCACCGGCGACGTCACCCAGATCGACTTGCCGGAAGTCGCCTCCCGCAAGGGGATGGAGCGCTCGGGCCTGGTGCAGGCCGTGCGTATCCTGGAAGGCGTGCAAGGGGTGGCCTTCATCCGTTTCAGCGATGACGATGTGATCCGCCACGATCTGGTGGCGCGTATAGTGAAAGCTTATGAGCATGCCGAAAAAATCGGACAAGAAAAGCGGTAAGTCCATAGCGCGCAAAGCGCAGGCGCGCAAGGCCCAAGCCGCCCCCATCCGCAAGGTGGAGGAGAAGGTTCCCTTCTACCGCAAGCGACGCATGGGAATCCTCTGCTTTTGCGGGGTGATGGCGATCCTCAGTCTGCTGAGCGGCGTGCGTCTGAACCCCGGCGTCACCGTGTACATGGCGGGGGAAATCGCCCAGCAGGACGTCACTGCAGGGCAAGACCTGCTCGTGGAAGACCGACAGTCCACTTTGGACAAGATCGACCGCATCGCCTCGGCGCAGCCCCCGGTCTTCGACCTCGTGGTGGACGCCGCGCGCCTGGAAGACGGCCTGCAGCAGGTCTTCGCCATCCTCGAAAAGGCTGACCCCACCTCCCTGGAGGAAACGCGCTGGAACGTCTCCGAAGTGCTCAACCGCGAGGTGGACGTACGCACCGTGCAGACGCTGCGCAACAACATGCTGAAAAACCTCGCCTTCATTCGAGTCGTTCCCTGGGTGCGAGAACGGCTGGCGCAAGGCGTCATCCTGGACCAGAGCTTGCTGCGCGATTTCGACCACGGCGTCATCGTGCGCGACAGCCAGGACGGCCGCGAGAGTCTGCGACTGGACACCACCAAGGCCGCAGACCTCGGCATGCTCGCTGATGATCTGGAAACGTTCATGCGTGCGGAGTTGGGCCTCTCCCTGCGTTCGCGCAAGGCCCTGCTGGAGGTGGTCCGGCCGCTGCTGTCGCCCAGCTTGATCTACAACGCTCAGGCCAGCGAGGAACGGGTGCAGGCCGTGGTCTCCTCCTTGGAGCCGGTCTACCATCGCATCCAACGCGGGGAGACCCTGGTGCGCAAAGGCGAGCGGGTCACGCCGGAGATCCAGCTGAAGCTGCAGTCCCTCTACAGCCAGGAGCCCCGCCGCTACGATTACTGGCGGCCGCTGGGCGTCTTTTTGGCGGGTGTGCTGCTGGCCTCGGCTTTGGCGTTTTCACCCACGGGCCGCGTCTTCGAACCGCCGCCTCTGCGCGATGTCATGTTGCTCAGCGTCACGCTCCTGCTCTTCGGAGGCGCGGCGTTGCTGCTGGGGGCCATCGAATCTCCTCTGGTGGACAAGATCGCTTTTCTGGAGGAGGGCTCCATCCCGCTCATCTTGCCTGTGGCGGGCGGCGCAGGCGTGCTGGCGTTGTGTTTCCCGCTCAATGTCTGCATCGCAGCCAACATCTTGCTTGCCTTCGTCAGCGCGCAGCTGGTGGGGGAGGGCTTGGAGTACTTCGCCTACTACTTCTTCGGCGCCATGCTCTGCACGGTGCTGGTGAAGCGCGCGCAGACGCGCACGGACGTGCTCAAGAGCGTCTTGCCCCTGCTGGGCGGGCTGGTGTTGGGGTGGCTGGCGTTGCGGCTGCTCAACCCGCGGCTGGCCACGGACATCTGGACGGAGGTCGGCTTCGTGGGCATGGCGGCGTTCGTCTCCCTGCTGTTGACCATGGGGCTTTCCCCCGTGGCGGAGACCGTCTTCGGCTACACGTCGCGCTTCCGTCTCATGGAGCAGATGAACTTGGAGCAGCCGCTGTTGCAGGAGCTCATGGTCTCCGCGCCGGGCACCTACCACCACTCCATCATCGTGGCGAACATGGTGGAAGCCGGCGCCCGCGCCATCAACGCCAACGCTTTGCTCTGCAAGGTGGCGGCGCTCTATCATGATATCGGAAAATTGAAGAATCCCGAGTACTTCATCGAGAATCAGTCTGGCGGCCGCAACCGACACGACAAGCTCGCTCCCTCCATGAGCTCGCTCATCCTCATCGCCCACGTCAAGAAGGGCGTGGAGCTCGCCAAGCAGCACAAGCTCGCCCCCGAGATCGTCGAGATCATCCGCGAACACCACGGCGCTTCGCTCATCACCTGCTTCTACAACAAAGCCAAGGAACAAGCCGAGGCCAAAGGCGGCGAGCCGCCTTCCCAGGAGGAGTACCGCTATCCCGGCCCCAAGCCCCAGACCCGTGAAGCCGGCATCGTGATGCTGGCGGACGTGGTGGAAGCCTCCAGCCGCGCGCTCATGGAGCCCACGCCGAGCCGCATCAAGAACCACGTGCAGACCATCATCCGCAACATCTTCACCGCTGGCCAGCTGGACGAATCCGAGCTCACCCTCAAGGATCTCAACCAGCTCGCCGAGACCTTCAGCCGGATCCTCACCGGCATCTTCCACCAACGCATCGAATACCCGGGCGGCAAGCAGAGCGGCAACCACGCCACCCCGGGCTCCCATCATTGCAACACGCCGGGGGAGAAGACCGCTGGCCAATCCTCGCAATCCTCGCAGTCTTCGCAATCCTCGCAATCCTCGCATCCGGGACTGGTGGCGCCGCCGCCGCGACCGGGGGAGATTCACTGAACCATGGCTGACGCGAACCACCACGGCGACGTTGTCATCGTCCGGGTGAGCCGCGAGACCGGGCTCGCCGAGGGCGTGGGCCTGGCCAACGCCGCAGTGCGCCGCCTCGCCCAAGAGGTGCTGGCGCGCGCCTGTGGAGGCGCATCCATGGCCATGCAACGTCCCCTTGCCGTGGACATCCTGCTGGCGGGCGACGCCGCGCTGGAGGCCCTCAACCGCGATCATCTGCGTCTGCCCGGACCCACCAACGTGCTTGCTTTTCCAGCTGAGGAAGGCCTCTTCCCCGGCGTGACGGCCGAGGACTTCCCGGACGTGGCCGAGGCTTTCGCCCAGGACGACATCGATCTCGACGTGGCTGTATCCCCAGAGGGCGCCGACCTGGACGAGTACGTGGCGGCGCTGGCCGACTGGGGGTTCGAAGGGGACGCCGACGCCTGCGCCGACCCCGTGGACCAGCCGGCGGCCGATTCGAGCAAGCCCCCCGATGGCCCGGACGCCCCCAACGCAGGCCCCTCCGCGCGCTACCTCGGCGAAGTGGTCGTCTCCCTGCACGCCGCCCGCCGGGAAGCGGCGCTCTACGGGGAAGGCGCCGCGGGGTTCGAGCACGCCTTCGCCCGGCTTCTGTGCCACGGTCTGTTGCACTTGGCCGGTTTCGAACACGGTCCCGCCATGGACGAGCACGCCGAGGCCGTGCTGGCCGAGTCTTCCGCCCTGCGCTGACGCCGTTCCCCTCCCGAGCCTTCGCCGCATCGGATTCGCCGCGCTTGCGGGTGCGCCTCTGCGCCGGACGCTTCTGAAGACGCCTCCGCGCTTGGCCTTTCGTGTTGTCGCGTTCAGTACGGCTGATGATTGGCTATGGCGACTTCACGGGGGGTCGCCATATTCTGCACATTGGCGTCTTCAGCCTGTCATCCGAAAGACGTAGGTTCATGAAAGACCGTCGGCGTCATTCCAAAACAGGCGCCATCCACAGGCGGCGCATCATGACGTCCGCGGTCCGCATCGCCATTGTTCCGCATTCACTCGCTCCGGTCGTCTGCAGTCATGTATTTCCGAATGCATGGGCGCTCAACGAGTCCGGGAGGTGCACGGATCAGGGCTGACTTATGCCGTCGCCCCTGGAAGAATGATTGCGGAAGTTCTCCATTGTCAACCATGCATGTCTGTAGTATGTGCGTGTGAGCATACGCATGGAGACGCCTCGTCATGCAGCGTCGTCGTGCATTCATGTACGGCGACTCGTTATGACGCCGCCGCACCGCTTCATCGTCCTTTGCAGCTCATCTCCGGATCGGTCCGGGCTTCGATTCCCATGTCCGTGTCATCCGGTTGTCTGGGTGGAGCGCATTCCGACGTCATTGTGGCGCAGCGTCACCGGCGTACGACGACAAGTCGCGTGGAAGTGTGGCGTCCTCCTGGGGGAAAGCATGGATATCGCGCAGTACCTCGTCTTGCCCAAAGAAGCCCTCGCTGCGGAGACGCAATTGCTCTCCGCCATTCTGCGCTCCATCACCACGCCTCTGCTTGCAGTGGATGCGGAGAGTCGCATCCTCACGTGCAACCCCGCGGCGCTCTCCTTCTTCAAGATCGTCTCCACGGTGGAGTCCATCATGGGCAGGCGACTGCAGGAGGTCATCCAGGAGCCGCCGGAGTTGTTCGAGCTGGCCAAGGAGGCTGTGGAGGGCGGCGCCTCGCTCTCCCGGGAGCTGCCCGTCTCCGGGTTGCGGGGGTATCGTGTGGCGCGCTTTCTGGTCTCCCCCATCTTCGTGGGCAACGGCGTCTGCGGCGGCGCCAGCATCGCCGTGTTCGACGTCACCGCGCTGAAGCGTCTCGCCGTGCGCGCCAAACGGCTCGAAGCAGCGCACGCCCACGCCGAGCTGGAACGTAGTCAGGAACCATTGGGGCCGCCGCGGTTCGTCGTCTCCATGGACGCCGAGGGCGTGCTCATCGGCTCCACCACCGCGTTGGAGCAATTTCTCGAACAGACCGGCCTCGCCATGGAGGCCATACTCCCCGAGGGCCACGCCGGGCATGCGAGGGCCTGCCTGCAGACCGACGCGCGCAGTGAGCGCATCCTCCGCGAGGTGGCGGGCCGGCGGCTTTACTGGAGCTACATTCCCCTGAAGGACCACGGCATCGTCCAGGCGCAATTGCGCGAACCCCTTGGGGAAAACGCCTACGCCACCCTCCAGGAAGCCAAGGATCCCGTGACGGGGCTGCCCTCCCGCGCGGCCTTTCTGGAGCTGCTGGAGCGCAGCGTGCATCGCGAACAGCGCGACAAGAAGTTCGCCGTGGCGTATATGGACATGGACCGCTTCAAGCTCATCAACGATTCACTGGGACGCGACGTGGGCGACGCCATGCTCAAGGAGCTGGCCGAACGCATCCGCAGCGTGTTGCGGCCGTGCGACGCCGTCTGTCGGTATTCCAGTGACGAATTCGCGGTGCTGCTGGAACACATGGACGATCTGGACGATGTCCTCGCCGCCGTGGCTCGCATTCAGGAAACGTTGGAAAAGCCCTTCCATTACGAAGGGTACGAGCTCTACACCTCCTCCTGCGTGGGCGTGGTGCTGGGGGATTCGCACTACATCACCGCGCAGGAACTCATCCGCGACGCCGACACCGCCATGTACCGCGCCAAAGGCAAGGGCAAAGCCGAAGTGGCTGTCTATACACAGGAAATGCAGCTCACGGCGAAGCGGCGTCTCGAAATCGAAATGGACCTGAAACGCACCATCAACAGCGACGAATTTCAAGTCTACTACCAACCCATCGTGCGCATGGAGTCCGGCCATCTGCACGGCTTCGAGGCGCTGGTGCGCTGGGCCCACCCCGTGCGCGGCATGATTTCGCCCAACGATTTCATCCCTCTGGCGGAGGAGACGGGCATCATCATGCATATCGGCTCCTTCGTGCTCTACGAAGCGTGCAAAACCCTGGCGGAGTGGCGCACCCTCTCCAGCGCCTGGGACGAGCTCATGCTCTCGGTCAACCTCTCCGTGCGGCAGTTCCGCTCCCCGAGTCTCCTGGACGACATCGCCAACATCCTCGCTTGGACCGACTTCCCCGCCGCCAACCTCAAGCTGGAGATCACCGAAAGCGGCGTCATGGAGGACGCGGAATCCTCCCTCAAACTCATGAACGCCTTGCGCGCCATGGACATCCGCCTCTCCATCGACGACTTCGGCACCGGCTACTCCTCGCTCTCCTACCTCCACCGCTTCCCCTTCGACTACCTGAAAGTGGACCAGTCCTTCGTCCGCGGCCTGGATAGTCAGGACCGCACCAGCGAGAACAGGAAGATCGTGCAGACCATCGTGCGCCTGGCGCAGGACATGGACAAGGAAATCATCGCCGAAGGCGTGGAGAAGCGCGAGCAGTACATGCTGCTGCGGGACATGGGGTGCGAGTTCGGACAAGGCTACTACTTCGCAAGACCCCTCCCCGTGGCGGAAGCCTACGCCTTGCTCATGGACGACCCCTGCTGGCTGCCGGAGGGCGCGCCGCGCATCGCCGGCAAGTTCTGCACCCTCCCCATGATGTACAAAGGCGCCTTCGAGGACGCGGAGACACTGCGTCGCCGCCGTCGAGACGTCACATTCCATTCCGATGACAAATGACGATTTCTTCAGGCGTCTCCTTCAAATCTTGATTGAAAGACACCCATGTCGCGTGTGCGCGTCCGAGCCGGGGGCGCTGCGACCGCATGCCAGATGACGCGCGACCCGCCAAGAGGGCTGGCGCCTGGATGCTCCTTGGCGCGGGGGGCTCGGCCAAGTCATCTCCTGGACCGGCGAAGGGCGCTCCACAGGCAGCGCTCGGCGATGACGCACCGGCGTCAAGACGGCGAAACGCTTGTCGGCGCGGCAAAATGGTGGGGAGCCGTTTCCGGAGAGAGGCCCGACGGCAAAACCGGAAGACGGCAAAGCGTCGGGTGAAGGCGGCGCATCTGAATGGAGCGCAGCGGCGCGCAGCGATGCGCGCCTCAGACGAGGCCGAGAATCTTGCGCGCCAGCGTGAGCACTTCCATCGGGCTGAAAGGCTTGGTCATGTAGATGTCCGCGCCGGCTTCACGGCCTTTGACCTTGTCGAACTCCTGGCCTTTGGCGGTGAGCATGACGATGAAGACGTCGTCCATGACGAGCTTTTTCTTGACGGTTTCGCAGACTTCGAAGCCGTTCATCTTGGGCATCATGACGTCGAGGAAGACGAGGTTGGGCCGTTCGCGCTTGATGGTCTCCAGGCCCTCGAGGCCGTTTTCGGCCATGATGATGTTGACATCGTCGTCTTCGAGCTCCTCCAAGGCCTCCTCCAGGAGCATGCGGATGTGGGGTTCGTCGTCCACGATGAGCAGGGTGGGGTTCTCCGGCGCTTGCTGCGGGCTGACGTAGGAGTCCTCCAGGGTGGCGATCTCCACCACTTCCTCTTCAGGCGGTGGAGCTTCAGCTTTGGTGTCCTTGGCGGCGAAGCCGGCCAGGGCGTCCGCCACGGCTTGTGTGACGTCGTCAGCCTCCACGGTGATGTAGTCGTCCTCGTCGCCTTGCTGCGGGGGCGCAGACGGCGCGGCTTCGGGGGCTTCCTCCTGTGCGCCTTCTGGACCGAGCACGGTGGACCATTGCTTGCCCGTCAGCGTCATGTAGAGCTCGCCGGCGCGTTCACCGCCGCCGGATTCGAGGGCTTTGGTGACGTTTTGCAGGGCTTCCTCGTTCTGGCCGGCTTCCTGGTAGAGCTCGGCGAGGGCGATGGGCACGTCGATGTCGTTGGGGAAGAACTCCTCCGCCACCAGAAGGGCGTCCGCCGCATGCTGGGTGTTGCCTTTGCGCCGCAGGCTCTGCGCGTAGGTCTTGAAGATGTTGGGAGCGTCCGGGTGGTGGCGCTTGACGATGGGGAAGAAGTTCTTCGCGCGCTCCATCATGCCCAGGCGGAGGTAGGTCTCCACCGTTTTCATGAGGTGGTGGCGGAATTTGGAGATGTCGCGCACGCCTTGGTAAGCCATGGCGAGCCCTTTGTGCGCGTCCGGGAAAAGGGGTTTGTTCTTCAGCGCGGCGGCGAATTCGGCGCCGGCTTTGTTGTACTTGCGCGCTTCCAGGGCTTTCTTGCCGCGGCGGAACCGCAGTCGGGCTTCCTGCTCCGGGGTGTACTTGGACTTGGGGCGTACGCCGGATTTGAGGAACTCCTCCATGGACTTGGGCGTGTGTGTGTCTTTGGGGGAGAGCTTGGGCGCAGCCTGTTCTTCGGCGGAAGCGGGCGTTTCGGAGGCGGCTGAGGGCGCGTTTGAGCCGGCGGCGGTCTCCGCGGCTTGCGCTTTATCCTCGGTATCGGCGGCATCCGACTCGCTCTCGGCGGCGGCGCGAATTTTTTCGTCCAGGGTCTCCCCGCCGAAGGGCTTGGGGATATGGTGGAGCACGCCGGCGTTGGCGGCTTGTTCGGCTTCGCCCCGGTCCACTTCGGGCAGCATGGTCAGCAAGCCGTATTTTTCGCCCACGCCGAGCTCGCGCATCTGCGTGAGCAACTCCATGTCGTTACGTTCCAGCAGCTTCCAGTCCACCAGGACGATGTCGATATGTTCGTGCTGGAGGGTGCGCGCCAGGCTTTCCTGGTCCCCGTTGAGGACCACCGCGTTGTGACCGCCGAACGAAAGCAGGTTCGCCAGCACTTTCTGCTGGATGCGATCTTTTTCTATGAGCAGTACTTGCTTGCCTTGGGCCATGACCAAATCTCCATCAGGTCCTGTACGGGGGCCGGGGCGCGAGCGCGTCTTGCGCTTCCGTGGCGAGCGCTTTGAGCACGGCGGCGCTCTTGCGCAGGCCAGGGGAAAGTTTCTGCATGCTCTCCCGCAACTGCAGCCGCTCCAGCGCCATGGAAGCGAGATGCGACAGCGTGTTGATCAGGGAGAGTTCCTGGGAAGCGTATTCGTGGGGAGCGAGGCTCGTCAGCAGGATGGCGCCGCATGCAACGCCGTCGCGCTTGAGTGGCGCGCAGAGCATGGAAGCCTCCGCTGCGGAAGACGACCCGCCAGCGGTGGTTTCGCTCCGGTTGATGATCTCGGAGCGACCTTTGGCCAGCGTCTGAGACAGCACGACGGCAGCGTGTTTCTGGGCGTCTGCCGGGAGCTCGCCTTCGGCGGCGAGGGTGGCGAGCGCGGGCTCGCCGCCGCGTTCCTCCGGAGTGAGCACGAACACGGTGACGGTGTCTGCGCTGATGAGCCGTTTGGCGGCGTCGATGACGATGCGCCCGACGTTGACGGGGTCCGAAGCGTGGGCGATTTTCTCCGTCACTTCATAGAGCAGGGTGAGCTCGTTGAGCCGGGAAAGGCCGTCCTGGGTGAGGGATTTGCGCTGCTTTTCCCGATAAGCGGCGAAGCTGATGAGGTCCGCCAGCACTTGGGAGCCGTGCACGGAGCCAAGCATTTCGCCGTCCACGGAGATGGCGTAGCTGGTGTTGCTGGCGCTGTTGCTGGCGAGCAAGGGGGCGCCGTAGACGTGGGCGCCGTCCGCGTCCAGCACGGTGGCGCGTACGCCGAGGGCCTCGGCGGTTTCCTCCACGAGGGAGGCGAGGTCCTTCTTGGCGAGGAGTCGTTTGATGGGTGCGCTCATGGATGATCCGGTTACGGCTATTTCTTCTCGCCTATAAGAATGATGTAGGTGGTTTCAAGACCTTTTTCGTAGCGCAGCTTGCGGGCCAGGTCGCCGGAGCGGGCGAGGCCGGCGTTGGCCACCACCACGGCGGGCCGCAGCACCTCGGCTTTCTCCAGAGCTTCCTGAGCGGAGTACGCTTCGTGGACATCGTAGCCTTGCTGCGCCAGCGCGTCCGAGAAGACGCCAGCGCGGGAGGGGCTTTCCTCCACCACCAGCACATTGCTGGAGCCGGTGCGGCGGGTGAGGTTGGCTATTTCGCCAAGGAAGTCGTTACGCACGATGGGCTTGTTGAAGAAACGGTCCACGCCCACGCGGAAGCCTTCTTCCTCGCTGCCTTCGATGGTGAGGATGACGATGGGGATGTCCGCGGTTTCGGGGTTTTCCTTCAGGCGCTTGGCTGTCTCCATGCCGCCCATGTTGGGCATCATCAAGTCCAGGATGACCAGCGCGGGCTTTTCCTCGGCGATGCTCTCCAGGGCCATCACGCCGTCTTTGGCCTGGCGGACGGTGTAGCCTTCATCCACCAGCAGCTCGCTGAGGTATTCGCGGATGGCTTCGTCGTCGTCCACCACCAGCACGCTGAGTTTCTCCGCGGACTCGGCTTGCGCGCTCAGGTCGCTGTGCGCCTTGATGCGTTTGAGCAGCGGGTCCAGGTTCACCTTGCGTTCGCGCTTGGTCTCCGCTGGGGTGATGGGCAGCACGAAGGAGAAGGTGGCGCCTTTGCCCAGCTCGGACTCCACCCAGATCTCGCCGCCGTGGTGCTCCACGATCTGCTTGCAGATGGAGAGGCCCAGGCCCGTGCCCATGGGTTTGCCTGTAAGCGTGTCGCCGACCTGCTTGAATTTCTCGAAGACTTTGTCGCAGTCTTCCGCAGCGATGCCCATGCCTGTGTCGACCACGTCCACGCGCACGGCCGGGTTCTCCTCGGGGCCATGTTCGGTGAGGTAGGCGCGCAGGGTGACGCCGCCTTCCTCCGTGAATTTCACGGCGTTGGAGAGCAGGTTGATGACCACTTGAACGAGGCGGTGCGTGTCGCCCACGATGATGGGGATGCCGCTGCCCACGTCGGTTTCCAGCACAAGGCCTTTCTTTTCGAAGAGCGCGTTGGTGGCGTCTGCAGCTTGCTGGACCATGTCGCTGATGATGATGTTTTCGGACTTCCATTCGATGCGTCCGGCTTCCATCTTGGCGATGTCCAGCACGTCGTTGATGAGGTCGGTAAGGCGCTTGCTCTCTTTCTGGATGATGCCCACGTTGCGGTCGATGGCGGTCACGGCGCGCTGGGCTTTCTTGTCGTCTTCGGGAATGAGGGGGAAGATGGTCTCGTTCAGCTTGAGATGCACCATTTCCGCGAAGCCGAGCACCGAGGTAAGCGGCGTGCGCAGCTCGTGCGAGACCGTGGAGAGGAAGTCCGTCTTCATCTTGTCCAGCTCCTGCAGGCGCTCGTAGGCCAGCCGGAGCTTCTTGTTCATGTATTCCGTGGTTTTCTTGGACTTCAGCAGCGCTTGTTGCGCGCGTTTTCTCTCGTTCACCTCTTCCTTGAGCTTGTTCATCATCTCCATCATCTGCAGGGTGCGGCGCTGCTGCATGGAGGACAAGGTGATGAGGATCTCCTGCACGGAGACGATGCCTTTGTAGAATCCCTTGTCGTCCGTGACGATGATGTGGTCGTAAATCTTGGCCGGGGGCCGGCTCATGGCGGAGGCCGCCACGCTCTCCACCGGGTCGCCGGTGGTCGCCATCAGCGGCGAGGTGTCCATGATCGACGAGATGGCCTTGTTGTAGAACAACGCCACGCCGTATTGCTGGCTCAGCGCGCGGTCCAGATGGATGGACATGACCAAACCCAGAGGCCGCTTGTCCTTGATGACCACCAGACAGCTGACGGGGTCGTCCCCTTCAAGCGCGGGCTTGATGTCGCGGATGATGGTTTCCGGAGAAACGGCGTACGCCGCCTCGACGAGCTCGCCGATGGCGGTGGAGGTCAAGCTGGGCGAAGTGGTGGGAGACTGCGTCATGACCGCTGCTCTGTTGGGGCGACAAGGGTGTGCACATGGATGTGCGGGAATCCGAAGGGCATCGCAACGACGGCGAGACCGCGCAACACGCCGAGACGCCCCGAACGAAACCCCCCGATGGAGGCGCGTTGCCGGCTGCGCCTGTGCAGGAATCGAGGCTGGACAGTAGCCAAACAGTGTGAAGATTGCGTGACAGGACTGTGGGATGGCGGAGACAGTCCCAAAAAAATAGGAACAATTATCAGCTCGAACCGACTCCGGATACGTCCGACAGCCCACGATCGACCCTCAGCCTCGCTGCAATGGCAGGACGTTTGTCCCCACAGGCATGTCCAAGGCGTCACCGTGATACGTCGCTCGTATCGACCTCCCTTCGAAAACCAGCATGATCGCGTCGCCCTCCTTGCTCCACGTCAGCGGCGCCGTCCGATTCCCGGAACGGAACGAGCCCGAGCCCTCCGCAAGCAAGGTCAGTACGGCGGCGGGTTCGTTCGGATTCTCCAGAGCGTAGACGCCCACGACGTCCGCGGGGTGTGGGCGCGAATCGCCCCACGCTGCGCACAAGGAAAGACTCAGCGCAAGGAACACGACAAGGACGCAATGCGTCAGGCGCATGGAAAGACACGCTGGCGGCAAGGGGGAACGCCTCCGGAGTACAAGGATGACAGGGTGGATGATCGATCCTGCCTTGCGCACGCCCACTCGGCAAGACGCAAGGCCGCGCGAGACGCGCTCCTTCCATCCGGCTCGGCGTCGTCTTCCATCCTTTACAAGCCGGCCGTCACACCGTATATAACCGCTCTTCCGGCCCGGCGCCGCACAACGCCGGCGCGTAGCGAGCCCGCCGCGGCCGCACGCCGCCGGCACACCCGGATTTATCGATCATGACGCAACACTGCCTCTCCCTGCTGGATCTGGACCGCGAACGCGCCGCCGCCGTGGTGGACCGCGCGCTGGAGATGAAGCGCAACGACGAGCGCTCGGACCTCCTCGCCGGCAAGACGGCTGCGCTCCTGTTCGAAAAGGCCTCCACCCGCACCCGACTCTCCTTTGAAGTGGCGGTGCGTCACCTGGGGGGCGACGCCCTCTTCATGACCCCCCGCGAGACGCAGCTGGGCCGCAACGAACCCATTCAGGACACGGCGCGCGTCCTATCCCGGTACGTGGATCTGGTGGTGGCGCGCGTCTTCTCCCAACGCACCCTGGAGGATCTGGCGCGCTTCGGGACCGTCCCCGTCATCAACGCGCTCTCGGACCGCTTCCACCCCTGCCAGCTGCTCGCCGACGTCATGACCCTGCGCGAACGCTTCGAGACGATGGACGACCTCGTGGTCGCTTGGCTCGGCGACGGCAACAACATGGCCAACTCCTGGTGCAACGCCGCGGCGCTCTTCGGCTTCGAGCTGCGCCTGGCGTGCCCCGAAGGCTTCGATCCGGAGGAAGCCGTACTGCGGACCTCCCGGGAACTCGGCGCGCGCATCCACCTCACGCGGGACCCCGCGGAAGCCGCCGCCGGCGCCCACTGCGTGACCACGGACGTCTGGGTCTCCATGGGGCAGGAGGAGGAAGCCAGCCGCACCCGCGAAGTCTTCGAACCCTATCAGGTGAACGCAGCGCTCATGGCCACAGCCGATCCTGCAGCCGTCTTCCTCCATTGTCTGCCGGCGCACCGCGGCGAGGAGGTGACGGAAGAAGTGCTGGAAGGGCCGGACTCCGCCGTCTGGGATGAAGCGGAGAACCGACTCCACGCACAGAAAGCACTCATCGAGCATTTGTTCGTCGGTCACGGTGGCGCTGTCTAGAACCTGTCGACACGGCGTGTCGAGCGGCGCTCGGGGGACCCTTCGGCAAGGGCGTTCCCGCTTGCGCTCCACATGGCCAACAGGTGCATGGCGCATTGTTAGAGAAGATATCAACCCCGGAATCATTCTCAAAGGTTTTCGGAAGCGGCGAACGGCGAAACGGGGAAGGGGGGGACATGTCGTGTCGCCGTCATGATCCCCCCCCGTATGGATGTTCCATGAACTCGGGCGCAACGCGCAACGCGAACAGGCTTGACAGGTTTGACGGGCTCAACGGATTCGAGGGGCTGTCGCAGGCATCTTGACTGGAAGCCGAGGCCGCTGCAAAGCGTCGTCCGAACCGGCGCGAACGACCGTGACGGACGCGTCAGCGTCTGGCATGGACCCGGTACACGCCCCGGGAGCGCATGCCGCCGGGTCCGGGACGCGTCACACCACGGACACGGACGCCCATAGACAACGCCATACAACCCGCGTGGAGGCGACAGCCGCGAAACCATCGCCGATCAACCGTCAAGACGCCGTCAATCCATCGTCGATCATCCGCCAAGTCGCCCACGCATCATCCACACACGCACGTTTCGGGAGCATACGGTATGACCGCCATCAGGAAGATCGTCCTCGCCTACTCCGGAGGGCTCGACACCTCCATCATCCTCAAGTGGCTCGCGCAGACCTACGACGCCGAGGTCATCACCCTCACGGCGGACCTCGGTCAACAGGAAGAGCTCGACGGTCTTGAGGAGAAAGCCCTTGCCACAGGCGCGACCAAAGCCTTCGTGGAGGACCTCCGCGAGGAGTTCGCCCGCGACTTCGTCTTCCCCATGTTGCGCAGCGCCGCCCAGTACGAAGGCCGCTACCTGCTTGGGACAGCACTGGCAAGGCCGCTGATTGCCAA